>JANWWI010000100.1 GCA_025056355.1 Casimicrobiaceae bacterium
GGACAGGCTGACGCCACCGATCACCGCCGAGGCAATCACGAACAGCTCGTAGCCCAGCGCCTGCGTCGGTGCAGAGACGCCCAGGCGGGCCACCACCAGCACGCCACCCACGCCGGCCAGCGCACCCGACAGCACATACGTCAACAGCTTCACCCGGTTGACCGGCAAGCCGGTGAGCATGGCGCTGGTCTCGTTGCCGCCGATGGCGTAGATGTAGGTGCCCCACACGTGATACGAGAGGAAGATGGCGACGGCAATGGCCAGCACGATCAGGAAGATCACCGGCACCGGCACCGGCCCGATGTAGCCTTGCCCAAGCGCGATGAACTCTTGCGGGAAGTTGCGCACCGTTTGGCCGCTGGTGAGGCCAACCACCAGCCCGCGCACCACGCCCAGCATGCCCAGCGTGGCGATGAACGGCACGACTTTCAGCCGCACGACGAGTAGCCCGTTGACCAGCCCGACCGTCGCGCCGGCCAGCACGCCGAGCACGAACGCGATGACCGGCGGCAGCCCGAAGCTCGGCAGTTGGTAGGCCGTCGTCCCGCCGAGGCTGACGGCCATGGCTGCGATCAACCCGCTGAAGGCCATGGTCGAGCCAATCGAGAGGTCAATCCCGCCGGCCAAGATGACCAAGGTGACGCCGAGCGCAGCGATGGCGATGTCGGCGTTGTTGCGCAGGATGTTGAAGAGATTGTCCGACGTGAGAAACGCGCTGCTGCTTTGCGACAGCACCAGCCCGAGCGCGATGAGCACCAGCACGATGCTGGTCTCCGGGCGTTGGATAATCCGGCGCAAAAGAGAAGGTTGCTGCGCCGCAGCCTTTGCGACTTTGCTCTCAACTGCAACGTTTGTGCTCATTTCTCAATTCTCAATTCTCAATTCCTTCACCTCTTCCCACTCGCCAATGCCAGCACGCGCTCCTGCGTCGCCTCCTCGCGCGAAAGTTCGCCGGCCAGCCGGCCTTCGCTCATCACCAGGATGCGGTCGCTCATGGCCAGCACCTCGGGCAGCTCCGACGAGATCAGCAGGATGGCCATACCGCGATGCGCCAACTCGTCAATCAGCCCGTGGATCTCGGCCTTGGCGCCCACGTCAATGCCGCGCGTGGGTTCGTCGAGCAGCAGCACTTTCAGGTTGGCGGCCAGCCATTTGGCCAGCACGACCTTCTGCTGGTTGCCGCCGGAGAGCGAGCCGGCGATCAGATCGGTGCGCGGCGGGCGCACTTGGAGCTCCTGCACATACTGCTGCGCCGTGCGCTCCACGTCCGGCCAGGCGATGAACTGCCCGCCGCGCGCGAGTTGCCGCAGCACGGTGAGCGCGGTGTTGTCGCGCACGGTCATGCCCAGCACCAGCCCTTGCACCTTGCGATCTTCGGGCACGTAGCCAATGCCAAGCATGCGCGCATCCTGCGGCGAGCGAATGTGCACGGGGCGACCGTTCAGCCGGATCGTGCCACGGTCAATCCGGTCCGCGCCGAAGATGGCGCGCGCGACCTCGGTGCGGCCGGAGCCGACCAGCCCGGCCAGCCCCACCACCTCGCCGGCGCGGATGGAGAACGAGATGTCCTCGATCACGCCTTGGCGCGTCAGCCCTTCGACTTCGAGCACCACCTCGCCCGGCTCGGCCGGCCGCTTGGGGTAGAGGTTCTCGATGGAGCGGCCCACCATCATGGCGATCAGCCGGTCGTCGGTGGCTTCGGCGATGGGCAGCCCGCCGGCGTTCTGGCCGTCACGCAGCACGACGACGCGGTCGCAGATAGCGCGCACTTCGTT
>JANWWI010000101.1 GCA_025056355.1 Casimicrobiaceae bacterium
GAGCAGATCATTGCGCGCGCCCTCGACCGCGCCGTTCGGTTTTTAGAGGCGCGACTCGGTCGCGACCATACGCGATGGCGCTGGGGAGACCTGCACGCCGTCACATTCGCCAACCAGACGCTTGGCCGGAGCGGCACCCCACTCATCGAGGGCATCTTCAACCGCGGCCCGTTCCCGGCGCCGGGCAGCATGGGGCTGGTCAACGCCGTGAGTGGCGATCCCGAGACGTTCGCCGTGCGATCCGGGCCGTCCTGGCGAGCGATTTACGACCTGGGTGACTGGGATCGGTCGCTCGGCATTCACACCACCGGCCAGAGCGGCCACACCTACCACCCGCACTACGATGACATGATCCCGCTGTGGCTGAGGGGCGAGAACCTGCCGCTGCCCTGGACGCGCGAGGCCGTGGAACGCAGCGGGCGCGAGAAACTGACGTTGACGCCGTAGGCCGGTGCATGGCTGCCCGCTTGGCTCACGCACAAGCAGCAAGGCAGCGTCAAGCGGCAGGCGCATTTGCCGGCAGGGGCAAGCACACAGGCACGGAACGGCGTCCGTGCCCTACTTGCGACGATATCCGCGCGTGCACCCTTCCAAGACGCCAAGCGGTATAATCCAAGCTGCGCGGGTATAGCTGAGGTGGTACAGCGTCTGCCTTCCAAGCAGAAGACCACGGGTTCGAGTCCCGTTGCCCGCTTGCTACAGCGTCGCAGGCGATGGCCTTCAGACTTCTGCTTCACCATCGCAGCAGACAAAGCCGCAGCCCAAGTAGCCTTGACATCCTTTCCTTGCCGAGCGCGCCCAATCGCCGCCGTCTCCAGCCTCAGGCACGTCCGGTCCGGCGCTCGCCGGTGCTCAGTGCCGTCCAGCGCCGAGACCTCGCGGCTGGGATTGCGGCCGTGGTCGTCTGAATCGCGGTCGTGGTCATGCGCATATCCCTCAGGTGTATTCGCGTAGAGAGGCAAAAATGCCGCGCGTAGGGCCGCGGGCGCCGTTCCGCGCCGATGATGCTACCCGACCTTCATATTTGCCCCTGCTGACGAATTCGCCCTATCCCCGCTCGCATTGCCTTTCAAAATGCTTTTCTATAATGTAAAAGCCGTTGGGTCGAGGTGATCCCGAGATGCTCGATTTGCACAAGCTCGAGATCTTCTTGCTCGCCGCAGAGAAGCGCAGCATTACTGCCACCGCCGAGCAATTGAACATGACACAGTCGGGCGTCAGCCAGCATATTAAGGACCTCGAATCCGCGCTCGGTGTGCGCTTGTTTTCACGGGGGCGGCGCGGCATCGAGCTGACGGATGCCGGGATGCTGCTACAAGAACACGCCGCGGCCATCCTCCGCATGGTCGCCGAGGCCGAGCACGCTGTCGGTGACCTGCGGCAGCAAAAGCACGCTCACCTCGTCCTCGGTGCAACGCCGGGCATTAGCACATACCTGCTCCCGGAATGGATCGCCGACTTCAGCGCTGCTTACCCGAACATCCGCTGTGACCTGCGCACGCTGACCACGCCCGAAATCTTGCATGCCCTGGACGAACGCGCGATCGCACTTGGTCTGATCGAAGGCGAG
>JANWWI010000102.1 GCA_025056355.1 Casimicrobiaceae bacterium
TGAAGTCGTTCGAGTCCTTCGTGTATGTGGCCAAGCGCCTGAGCCGGCACTTCCTCGACGTGCTGCGTTACGGCCGTGGCATGACGCTCACGAACGGCAACGCGCTCGCGGGCCGCCTCGCGAAGGCCGGCATTGATCTAGGGAAACGCTGATCAAGTGCCGACCATCGTAGTAGCCCGTCTTGCGGCTGTGTCGATGGTTGGCGACGATTGCGGTCATGAAGCAGATGACCTTGGCAGCGGCGGCCGACGCGTCCGCAGGATTCGAGCGCTTTCGCAAGCCCACGCGCCGCGACGCATTCCTGGCCGAGATGCAAACGATCGTGCCGTGGGATCGGCTGGTGGCGCTGATCGAGCCGCATTACCCGAAGCCCGGCAACGGCCGCCCGCCTGTGGGCTTGGAGCGCATGCTGCGCATCCACCTGCTGCAGCACTGGTTCAACCTGGCCGACGCGGCGTGCGAGGAGGCGCTGTACGACTCGGCGGCGCTGCGCGCCTTCGCCGGCATCGACCTCGGTCGCGAGCCGGTGCCCGATGCCACCACGATCCTCAAGTTCCGCCACCTGCTGGAGAGGCACCACCTGGGGCAGTCCATCTTCGCCGAGGTCGGCCGCATCCTTCAGGAGCGAGGGATGCGCTTGAGCGCGGGCACGATCGTGGACGCCACCATCATCGCCGCGCCCAGCTCGACCAAGAACGCCCAGCAGCAGCGCGACCCCGAGATGCGGCAGACCCGCAAGGGCAAGCAGTGGCACTTCGGCATGAAGGTGCACGTGGGCGCCGACAGCAAGACGGGGCTGGTGCACAGCGCGGTGGTCACCAGCGCCAACGTGCATGACAAGCACCCGCTGCCCGAACTGCTGCACGGTGCGGAAAAGCGCGTCTACGGCGACCGCGGCTACCAGGGTTGCACGGACATCATCAAGGCCGCGGCGCCCCAGGCGCGCGACTTCACGAACCGGCGTGTGCGTAAGCCCGTAGGCGAGGACGAGACCGAGCGGCAGCGCAACCGCACCAAGAGCCGCACCCGCGCGCGGGTCGAGCACCCGTTTCACGTGCTCAAGCGCCTGTGGGGGTTCGCCAAGGTGCGCTACCGCGGTCTGGCCAAGAACGCCAACCGCACCTTCACGGCGCTGGCGATGGTCAACCTGTATATGGCCGCACGACGAGTGCCGGCATTGGTGCGCCCATAGTGCGCCCGATGCGGGCCAGGTGGCCCGCAAACGGGCGCGGAGGGGCCGCCATGGCGAGCAAAGTCGTGCCGCCGAAGCCCGTCACGGCCCGCATCGCCGTCCTGCGGCAACTTGATCAGCGTTTCCCTAATAGGTGGCAGTTTCTGGGAGTTCTGGGACTGCTGCCGATGGCCACCGACGACTTTTTCCGCGCGCGCCTGGACACGATGATCGACCTGCGCCATCCGCTGGCGGTGCTGGCTTCGCGCATGCCGTGGGCCGAGATCGAGATCGTGTCCCAACGCGTGGTGTAGGTCCACAGCCCGGAAGGGCCGAGATGCACGCGGTGCTCAGCGCTGTACGGCA
>JANWWI010000103.1 GCA_025056355.1 Casimicrobiaceae bacterium
CGCTGATCAAGCCCCGCGCCGCGGCGAGATTGTCCTGCGCGGGGCGAAACGGAGCGTTTTTGGCGCGTTCTACGGCCTCGAGGGCCTTACTGGCGGGCCCTTCGGCGCCCGCCCGGGCCATGATGGGCCCATTACGGGCGCACCAATGCCGGCACGCGCCGTGCGGCCATGTACAGGTTGACCATCGCCAGCGCCGTGAAGGCGCGGTTGGCGTTCTTGGCCAGGCCTCGGTAGCGCACCTTGGCAAAGCCCCACAGGCGCTTGAGCACATGAAACGGTTGCTCGACCCGCGCGCGGGTGCGGCTCTTGGTGCGGTTGCGAAGCCGCTCAGCCTCGTCCTCGCCGCCGGGCTTGCGCACACGCCGGTTCGTGAAGTCGCGCGCCTGCGGCGCCGCAGCCTTGATGATGTCCCCACAGCCCTGGTAGCCTCGATCGCCGTAGACGCGCCGCTCGGCACCGTGCAGCAGCTTCGGCAGCGGGTGCTTGTCGTGCACGTTCGCGCTGGTGACCACCGCGCTGTGCACCAGCCCGGTCTGGCTGTCGGCACCCACGTGCACCTTCATGCCGAAGTGCCACTGCTTGCCCTTGCGGGTCTGCCGCATCTCGGGGTCCCGCTGCCGCTGGGCGTTCTTGGTCGAGCTCGGCGCAGCGATGATCGTGGCGTCCACGATCGTGCCCGCGCTCAACCTGAGTCCGCGCTCCTGCAGGATGCGCCCGACCTCGGCAAAGAGGGCCTGGCCCAGGTGGTGACGCTCCAGCAGGTGGCGGAACTTCAGAATCGTGGTCGCATCGGGCACCGGCTCGCGGCCCAGGTCGATGCCTGCGAAGGCGCGCAGCGCCGCCGAGTCGTACAGCGCTTCCTCGCACGCAGCGTCGGCCAGGTTGAACCAGTGCTGCAGCAAGTGAATGCGCAACATGCGTTCCAAGCCCACGGGAGGACGGCCATTGCCGGGCTTGGGGTAGTGCGGCTCGATCAACGCCACCAGCCGATTCCACGGCACGATCGTCTGCATCTCGGCCAAGAATGCGTCGCGCCGGGTGGGCTTGCGAAAACGCTCGAATCCCGCGGACGCATCGGCCGCCGCTGCCAAGGTCATCTGCTTCATGACCGTAATCATCGCCGCCCATCACCAGGGCGACAAGACGGACTACTGCCAGGCGCAGGACTTGATCAGCGTTTCCCTAGGCGATCACCCCAGGACAAGCCTGGCCAGCCCCAGGGGCCGGGCCCTGGCGTGAATTCCTACCGATATCTCCTACCGATAGCCGCAAGGCCCAGCCGGCGGCATGCAAGGGGCATGCCGACCCAGGGGATCGCCCCGATGCCCGGCGCTGGCGGCTTCGCCCACACTGCACGGCATCCCCGATCGATGATGGAGACTGCATGAAACGCCTCACCCGCCGCGGCCTGTGTCTGGCCGCTCTTGCGCTGGCTTGTGCGCCCGGCCTGCAGGCCCAGTCGGCCTGGCCCACCAAGCCGGTGCGCATCGTCGTGCGCTTTGCCCCGG
>JANWWI010000104.1 GCA_025056355.1 Casimicrobiaceae bacterium
TGCGCCGAAGGCGCCAGCGTAGGGTCATCATCGCGCCGAGAGGCGCGATGTGAGCCGGAGCTAAAACCGGCGACAATTGACTCCCGCCCGGAAGCGTGGCCGAGTGGTTGAAGGCACCGGTCTTGGCGCCAAGCCGCGCGGTGAGCGCGGCTGCGCTAGCGGAGGGTCATCGTCGGGGCGGAAGCGAAAGCGCACGACCCGACGTGAGCCGGAGTTGCGCCGAAGGCGCCAGCGTAGGGTCATCATCGCGCCGTGAGGCGCGATGTGAGCCGGAGCTAAAACCGGCGACAATCGATAGCCGTCTGGAAGCGTGGCCGAGTGGTTTAAGGCACCGGTCTTGAAAACCGGCGATGGTGCAAGCCATCCGTGAGTTCGAATCTCACCGCTTCCGCCAAAGGCACCGTGCCGCTCTTGGCGCTAAGACGCACGGTAACCGCGGAGGCCCCAGCCGAGGGGCGTCCCCCGACCATTAGGGTGAAGGCGTGGGGGCGTACTGTGCGATTGTGCAAGCTTCGTTCAGTTCGAGTTACGCTCCAGGTACCAAAATTGTGCCCTCGTATTGATCGCGGCTCGGCATGTCCGGGCACATGTCGTTATCCTGTCAAAGCATGGCAACACTCGCTTCAAGTGCCCACTTAGACCACGTTGCCACGGGGACGGCATCGTGGGCAGCTTGCAGACGGGCGTTAGCAGAGGAGTACGCAGCCGACCATGCAATTCCGTGGATTGTCGGCTTCTCGGGAGGGAAAGACAGTACGGTAGTTGCCCATCTCGTGTTCGAGCACCTGCTATCGCTTCCGCGGAGCGAACGTAAGCGAAAGGTCCATATCGTTGCCAACGATACTCTCGTTGAAAGTCCACTCGTCATCGGTCACGTCAAGGCGGTTCTTGACGAAATACGTCGTGCGGCGACTGCCTTCGATCTGCCCGTCGTTGTCGCGACAACTGCGCCGGATGTCGACCAGACCTTCTGGGTGAATCTAATCGGCAGGGGGTACCCGCCCCCAAACCGCTCATTCCGCTGGTGTACCGATCGGATGAAGATTCAGCCAACGATTCAGTACATCAAGCGTGAAGTCGATAGCAGCGGATCTGTCATTTTATTACTTGGCGTTAGACGCGCCGAGAGCGCAGCGCGTGCGGCATCAGTTTCTCGCTATGACAACGGTGAACGACTAAACCGGCACAACGATCTTCCCGGTTGCTGGGTTTTCCGCCCAATCGTTGACCTTACGACTGATGACATATGGGACTTTTTGGGGAGTGAGGCGCCGCCATGGGGCGGGTCCCATGCCAGGCTGATTAAGCTGTATCGGGATTCAGGGGGCGGTGAATGTCCTGTGGTCACCGCCAAGTCAGACGCACCATCGTGCGGTACCTCCTCCCCCCGTTTTGGGTGCTGGACTTGCACAGTCGTTAAGGAAGGTCTGCACAACGTCCGTGAACTGCGGGATTTGTTGATGCTCTTGGGTAGACGTAGGTTTTTGTGCGCCC
>JANWWI010000105.1 GCA_025056355.1 Casimicrobiaceae bacterium
CGCCGGCATGAATTGCCTCGGCGTAGGCGTGACAGTCGGCATACCCGCAGCGCCGGCACTGCGTTTGCGGCAGGCAGGCGTCGATTTGCTCGACCGTTCCTGACCCGGCTCGCGAACCTCCAAGCGTTAGAACATTTTCGTTCACGAAACCGGCTTGCGGTTCGCCCGCCAAAACGAATGGTGACTCGTGCCCCGACATCGTTCACTCTGGCACCGCAAGCCGAGCAGCCCATGCAAGGCTGCCTCGCGCTTTCATGGCGCTCTCAGCGCCCCCGTCAAACGCCCCGACATCCGGCGCCCCGCCCACAAGCGAGCGTCGCGCCGCCGGCTGCATACCGACGTGTAGACCTTTGCGATTGGCCACGGCCATGACACAAAAATTCAAACGAATCGAAACGCCCGGTGTGGCCGATACCCGTCAGTTGGACCGCGAGGGCAGGCGCCGCTTCGCAGCAGAGACAGACGGCTTGCACTCGGCCAGCCTGCCCGTGACGTATTTATGCAAAACGCTCGCGATGAGGGCTTGGTACGGCACGCCTTCCTCTAGCGCCTTAGCCTGAAGGCCTAGCAGGTCTGCGGCCGACAAGCGGATATTCACGCGCCTGTCCCTGACGACGGTCGCGGAGGCCGCTGCGCGAAGACGTTGGCGCTCGGCATTGCCTGCACGCGACGTCAGCTTCCCGGCTTCGTACGCGGTAAGAATCTCGGCTTCATAAGGGTCCAGTTTAGGCATCGCCCCAACTCCTACGCGATGAAGTCTCGCGTCGCCTTTCGGCTCGGAATGATTGTCTTCAAAAAGTAGTGATCGTCTTCTTCGACGAAGGGAACCAAGTAGGCGTAACCCAATACCGCAACGACCATGATTTTTTGTCGAGGGTATTTCTTCGCGTTCGGATGGGCAACCACATCCAAAAGCGCTCCGGCTTCGACGGCCACAGTGATCTGCTCAAAGGAAATCCCGCGTTCAGCCTTCAATAGCTCGTTCTTCTCCGGTGGCCATCGGAAGGGCACTCCTGTGATCGTAGCAGGGGCTGTCAGCAGCCTGTCTGAAAGGGCGTGTGTCGATGCTACTCGACGCGACCGGCCTAAAACTCCTCGTCAAGGCCGTATTCGTGGATCTTGCGCGTCAAGGTGTTTCGCCCCCAGCCGAGCCATTGGCTTGCCTCGATGCGCCGTCC
>JANWWI010000106.1 GCA_025056355.1 Casimicrobiaceae bacterium
CTGCGGCGAGAGGAAGAGGTTGAAGTCAAGCACGTCGTCCGTGTTGAGCGCCTCACGGAAGCGCACCTTGACCACCTTACCCTGGGTCGTGGTGTTGACGACCGAAACGAAGGTGGTCTGGCCGTCACGCGCGGTGTAGTACGGGTAGATGAGAGCCTGACCGAGGCCGTCCGCGTTGATCGCAACAGCACCCGCGGTGCCGGCGAGCGCCGATGCGCCGGCGGCTACTGCAGCGGCAAGAAGTTTTTTCTTGGGCATGTTCATGTGGATGATGTCTCCAAGGACGAGTTGAACCGACTTAGAACCAACAGCAATGCTTTTTATAGGAGGATTGGTGTGAAACTTGCGAGCGCACTTTTCCGGCATCGATTGAGCCCAGAGCTCCAACCTGAGAGATCCGAACGAGCGCCCTTCTGAGGGGATGTTAGCGAATGATCATTGGGCGCGCAACCATGCCGTGCCATCTTGGACGTCCCAAGGCTCTGTCACGATGGTGCGCAGTGGCGTTTTTCCAACACGGGGGATTTCCATATCCGTGGTGACGAATACGCTGACCCGGCAGCTGCCGTTGCGGCAAACGACCTTTTCGAGCTCGATGTCCCGGTAGGCGAGGCGCGCATAGCCCCAGGCATGCTGCTCACGGCTGACAACCAGACGGCTTGCCGGACTGAGAAACTCATAGGCGTCATCGAACCGACGCTCGGCAATGGCCGTCCAGCGCGCCTGGGCGCGGGCACGGACGAGTGCCTCGTCGCGCAGATCTTGCTCGCTCGGCGGAGGTTCGTTTTGCTTTCTTTTTTGCGCCTCCTCGCAAGCGCGCTTCCAACGCGGGGGCAGGTCGTCCGGACAGGCTTGCGAGCCGCTCTCCGGCGTTGAGGCGGTGGAAGAGCTTCCAGACGAAGAATGTTGCGCGAATGCAACACTCGCGACCAAAGCGACCAAAACGAAGGGAATCACGACTGCGAGAGGCTTGACGAACGCTCTGGCAGCCGAGCTTTCAACACCGGCGGTCGGAACACTCCGATGAAAGCGGTCAGAAGACATCATGAATCTACGGAGAAGGAGCACTGGGGAGCACATCAGTCACTTCACGTTGGCGCTGCGGTTGAACCCGCAGCGAAGCGTTGAGTTCACGGATTTCTTGCTTGAGACGCTCGC
>JANWWI010000107.1 GCA_025056355.1 Casimicrobiaceae bacterium
CGAGAGCGAAACGCTCGTCGTTGGCGTTTGTTGGTTTCCAGTGGATTTACGAGGGGACTGGTCCTCGGCATGCCCTGGCTGCTGCACGACCCGCGTCGAAACCAGGTCGCCCCCAGCGTCTGCATTGTAGGCGCAGATGCGGGTGCGCGGCCGGAATTCAAGGCAGGAGGCCGGGCCATCGCAGCAGGTCGGCCGGTGCGTCGATCGCATGATCGGCGTCCCAGGACTCGGGCCGTGCCTGCGGCCCCAGGTAGCCATAGCGCGCGACCACCGTGCGCACGCCAGCAGCGCGGCCGGCCTCGACGTCGCGCGTTGCCGCGTTGAAACAGGCGGCAACGTCGAACCTCGACTCTCAGCCGGGAACCAGCCTGCCGACTGCCAGATTCGAGCGCCTCTGTAACCGGAGTTGGCGCAGCGGGGTGCGCCTCGACTATCGCAGGCAATGATCCCCGCGCAGCGCTCGTATCAGGTCGTTAGCCCGCCGGCCACGCAAATCTGCATGGCTCCGGTCAAGCCGCCGCCTGCGGCTTTTGCATGTGCAGCATGTTCATATAGCGATCCACACGGGGGTCCATGATGCGCCGCCACAGCGGCGGGCACAGCGCAACGACGACCGCCGCAGCGTAGCCGAAGGGCAATTGCGGGCTTTCGTCGAAGTGACGCAACACCTGATAGCGTCGCGCGGCGTAGGCGTGATGGTCCGAATGCCGTTGCAGGTGAAAGAGGAACATGTTGGTCACCAGATAGTCGGAGTTCCAAGAGTGCTTGGGATCGACGCGCTCGTACCGACCGTTGGGCAGCTGGCGCCGCTGCAGGCCGTAGTGTTCGACGTAATTGATGATTTCCAGCAGACAGACGGCGACGAAAGCCTGCCCGACGAAATACACCAGCCCAAGCCAATGACCGGCGACCCACACGCATGCCGCGGCAAACGCGATACTGAGCGCGAACCACACGGCCAGTTCCCCGCGCCAGGGGCTGTAACGCCGACCCAGACGTTTGGCGCGCTCGCGCTCCAGCTCGAACGCGCGCGGCACATTGTGACGCAGTGCGCGGGCGATGAAACCGTAGACCGTTTCACCACGGCGGGCGGTGGAGTTGTCGCGTGGCGTGGCGACGTCGACGTGATG
>JANWWI010000108.1 GCA_025056355.1 Casimicrobiaceae bacterium
CGTTCCGTGGGTCACGCGCTGCCTGGAAAAGCGCCCCGGACCGGTCGTCGCCGCGAGCGACTACATCAAGACCTTCGCCGACCAGATCCGGGCGTTCGTTCCGCGCGGGCGCGTCTACCGGGTGCTCGGAACCGATGGCTTCGGCCGCTCGGACACGCGCGCGAAGCTGCGCCACTTCTTCGAGGTCGACCGCTATTTCGTGACCGTGGCGGCGCTCAAGGCGCTCGCGGAGTCGGGCGACGTCCAGGTGAAACCCGTCGCCGAGGCGATCCGCAAATACGGCATCGACCCCGACAAGCCGGATCCGGTCACCGTATGACGGAAGTCCGGGTTCCGGACATCGGCGACTTCAAGGATGTCGAAGTCATCGAGGTCCTCGTCAAGCCCGGCGACGTGGTGGCGAAGGAGCAGTCGCTGATCACGCTCGAGTCCGACAAGGCGACGATGGAGATTCCTTCCCCCGCAGCGGGCGTCGTCAAGTCGCTGCGGGTGAAGGTGGGCGACAGGGTCTCGGAGGGCTCGCCGATCCTCGTGCTGGAGGACGCCGGGGCGCAGCCCGCGACCGCCGCGCCGGCGCCGGAGCGGGAGGAAGCGCCGCGCGCCTTGCCCGCGCAAGCGGCTGCCGAGGAGATCCGGACGGCGCCACCCGCCATCCGGCCGCCCGCGCCGGTGCCACACGAGCCGAGCGAGGCGGTGCAATCGAAACCGCACGCAAGCCCCTCGGTGCGCAAGTTCGCGCGCGAGCTGGGCGTGGACCTTGCGAAGGTGCGCGGCACAGGGCCGAAAGGGCGGATCCTGCACGCCGACGTCCAGGCGTTCGTGAAGGGCATCCTCGCCGGGCAGGCGGCCGCCGCGCCCGCGCCGAGCGCGCGCGGCATCGGACTGGATCTGCCGCCCTGGCCGGAAGTGGATTTCGCGAAATTCGGGCCGGTCGAGACGAAGCCCCTGTCGCGCATCAAGCGGCTCTCGGGCGCGAACCTGCACCGCAACTGGGTGGCGATCCCGCACGTCACCCAGCACGACGAAGCCGACGTCACCGAGCTGGAGGCGTTCCGGCGCGCGAACGCCGCCGAAACAGAACGGCGCGGCTTCAAGCTGACGCTCCTT
>JANWWI010000109.1 GCA_025056355.1 Casimicrobiaceae bacterium
GCCCTCGCATCGGCTCGGGCGCGCGCGGCGGGTGACGGATGCCGCGGCGCGCTACCGCGCGCACCTCGAGTCCGCCGCCCCGCCCGGCGGTCTCTCCGGGCTCAGGATCGTCGTCGATGCCGCCCATGGTGCCGCCTACCGGATCGCGCCGCAGCTCTTCGCCGGGCTCGGCGCGGAGGTCGAGGCGATCGGGGTGAGCCCCGACGGGCTCAACATCAACGAGGGCTGCGGCGCCCTCCATCCCGAGCCGCTGGCGGCGCGGGTGCGGGAGCGCGGCGCCGACCTCGGCATCGCGCTCGACGGCGACGGCGACCGGCTCGGGGTGGTGACGCCTTCCGGCGCGATCATCTGGCCCGACCGGCAACTGATGCTCTACGCGGCCGATGTGCTATCCCGCAACCCCGGCGCCGAGATCATCTACGACGTCAAGTGCACGCGGCTTCTTGCGCCCTGGATCGAGCGCCACGGGGGGCGCCCCGTCATCTGGAAGACCGGGCACTCGTTCATCAAGGCGAAACTGGCAGAGACCGGTGCTCTGCTCGCGGGCGAGATGTCCGGGCACATCTTCTTTCGCGAGCGCTGGTACGGCTTCGACGACGGTCTGTACGCCGGCGCGCGGCTTCTCGAAATCGTTTCGCGCGAGGCCGATCCGGGCGCGGCACTGGAGGCGCTTCCCGATGCGCCGGCCACCCCGGAACTCAACTGGAAGCTCGCCGAGGGCGAGCCGCTCGCGCTCATTGCGCGGCTTCAGCAGGCGAAGCCCTTCCCCAGCGCCCGCCGCATCCTCACGATCGATGGCGTACGCGTGGAGTACGACGATGGCTTCGGCCTGGCGCGGCCGTCGAACACCACGCCGGTGGTGGTGCTGCGCTTCGAAGCCGACACGCCGCAGGCGCTCGCCCGCATCCAGCACGATTTCCGCCGCGCGCTGCAGGCGGTCAAGCCCGATGCCGCGCTGCCGTTCTGAGGGGATATGCGCGTCCTGATCGTGCGCATGTCCTCGATGGGCGATGTGATTC
>JANWWI010000010.1 GCA_025056355.1 Casimicrobiaceae bacterium
GGGAAGAGGGCAAAAAGCCGCACCTCAGGCTGCGGATTGTTGCGTTCGAATCCCCCTCTCCCGCCGGGAGAGGGTTGGGGTGAGGGCTATTCCCGAAAAGCCGCCCAGCGAACCACGCGGATGAGCAAAAGGGTCTGCGAGACGCCCCCGAGCGCGGGGCATCACGCCGTGCGCCGCCCGACTCGTTGCCTTTCCTCAGAGCAACTCGCCCTGGGTGCCGGGCTCCTCCTCACCCTCGTCCTCCGGCTCGGCGATTCGTTCGATCCCGGAGAGCTTGACGCCGTCATCGAGCTTGATGAGTGTGACACCCTTGGTGTTGCGGCCGGATTCGCGGATCGAGGCGACTTTGGTTCGGATCAACACGCCCGAGGTGGTGATCAGCATCACCTCATCCTGCGGCCGTACAAGGGTCGCCGCCACGACTTTGCCGTTGCGGCCCGACTGGTCGATCGCGATCATGCCTTTGGTGCCGCGCCCGTGGCGGGTGTATTCGACAATCGGTGTGCGCTTGCCATAGCCATTCTCCGTGGCCGTGAGCACTTGTTGCTCTTCATCGTCGGCCACAAGCATCGCAATCACACGCTGCCCGGGCTCGAGCATCATGCCGCGCACGCCGCGGGCGTTTCGCCCCATCGGGCGCACATCGTTTTCATCGAAGCGCACGGCCTTGCCACCATCGGAGAACAGCATCACATCGTGCTTGCCGTCAGTGAGCGCCGCACCGATCAGATAGTCGCCATCATTCAGATCGACTGCGATGATGCCGCTCTTCTTCGGCCGCGAGAAATCTTCGAGCGAGGTCTTTTTGACCGTGCCCATGCTGGTGGCCATGAAGATGAACTTCTCGGGGTCAAAATCCTTGACCGCCACCACCGCCGTGATCTTTTCCCGATCGGCAAGCGGGAAGAGGTTCACAATCGGCTTGCCGCGACTGCTTCGGCCGCCTTCGGGCACCTCATAGACCTTGAGCCAATAGACCCGGCCACGGTTTGAAAAGCAAAGCAGCGTGTCGTGGGTGTTGGCGATGAAGAGCCGCTCGACAAAGTCTTCCTCTTTGGTCGCGGTGGCCTGTTTGCCGCGACCGCCGCGTTTTTGAGCGCGATATTCCTCAACCGGCTGCGCCTTGATATAGCCGCCGTGGGTCAGGGTGACCACCATGTCCTGCGGCTTGATGAGGTCTTCAATCGAAGTCTCTTCGGCGTTCAAAACGATTTCGCTTCGCCTTGCATCGCCGAACTGCTTCTTGATCTCGCCGAGCTCGGTGGCAATGATTTTGGTGACCCGCTCGGGCTTGGCCAGGATGTCGAGCAGATCCCGAACGGTGTCGATGATTTCCTTGTACTCGCTGAAGACTTTGTCGGACTCGAGCGCTGTGAGCCGCTGGAGCCGCATCTCAAGAATCGCCTTGGCCTGAGCCACGGTGAGCCGATAGGCCTGCTCTTTGTCCTGCCAACACGCCTCGGGGCCAACCTCCTCGGGACGCAAAAAGTCCGCCCCAGCACGGGCCACCATCTCCTTGACGAGTGAGCTTTGCCAAAGCCGGGAGGTCAAGGCGTTTTGCGCCTCCTCGGGCGAAGCGCTCTGCTTGATGGTCTCGATGATTGCATCGACGTTTTCGAGGGCCACCGCGAGTCCTTCCAGGATGTGGCCCTTCGCACGCGCCTGCCTGAGCTCATAGCGCGTACGGCGGGTGACCACCTCGCGCCGATGCTCAAGAAAGGCCTCAAGCAGCTCCTTTAGGTTGAGCGTGCGCGGCCGCCCATCGACCAGGGCAACCGTATTGATGCTGAAACTGTCTTGGAGCTGGGTGTTTTTGTAGAGGTTATTGAGAACGATGTCCGGGATCTCGCCACGCTTGAGCTCGATGACGATTCGCATCCCAGACTTATCTGATTCATCACGAAGGTCGCTGATGCCCTCGATCTTTTTGTCCCGCACCAGCTCGCCGATCTTTTGCAAAAGCGCGGCTTTGTTGACCTGGTAGGGAATCTCGTCGACAACGATGGCCTGACGCTCGCTTTTGCCGATCTGTTCGACGTGGGTCTTGGCGCGGATGATGACTCGCCCACGGCCCGTGCGATAGCCTTGATGCACGCTCTCCAGCCCGTAGATGTAGCCACCGGTAGGAAAGTCCGGCGCTGGAAGCACTCTGATGAGCTCATCGATCGAGGCCTCGGGCTTCTTGAGCAGCAGCAGTGTGGCATCGATCACCTCAGCGAGGTTGTGCGGCGGAATACTCGTGGCCATGCCGACGGCGATGCCTGAAGCCCCATTGACCAGCAAATTCGGAAATTTCGCCGGCAAAACCGTGGGCTCGCGCTCTTTGCCGTCGTAGTTGGGCTGGAAGTCGACCGTTTCCTTGTCGAGATCCGAGAGCAACTCGGCCGAGATGCGCTCGAGGCGGCACTCGGTGTAGCGCATCGCGGCGGCGTTGTCGCCATCGACCGAGCCGAAGTTGCCTTGCCCATCGACCAGCGGATAGCGCAGGGAGAAATCCTGCGCCATGCGCACGAGCGTGTCGTAGATTGCCGCATCGCCGTGCGGGTGGTATTTACCCATCACATCGCCGACCACCCGCGCGCATTTCACATACGGCCGGTTGTAGGTGTTGTTGGCCTCGTGCATGCCGTAGAGCACGCGGCGATGCACCGGCTTCAGGCCGTCGCGAACGTCCGGCAGGGCCCGCGCCACGATCACGCTCATCGCATAGTCGAGATACGACGAGCGCATTTCGGCTTCCAGACTGATCGGGACGGTTTCTTTGGCGAAGGAATCCATCGTTCGGGCTTCGGCTGCCGTCGGGCAGCTCGCAGTCAACAATGAAAAGCCTGAGAGCGCGCGCCCGCGTTCTCAGGCGAGAATCAGAAAGGGAATCTTCCCAATTCTACTGGCCGCGCCTTGCCGCTTAGCCGCCGGCAATGAGCGAGTGGTCGTTGTGGATGCGCCACACCCCGGCAAACATTCTCGCCACAAGGGAAGCGAGGCGCCGCGTGGGCATTGCAGCTTGAAAAGCCGGTGATATATATATTGACTTTGAGGGAAATTTGATGAGTCTGGGTCGTTGCCGTCCGAGCTCGTCGAATTGCCGCACCATTCTGACTCAGCCAACAAGGGGTATCTTGACGATGAAACTTCGCCTCATAGCGAGTGCCGTCACCGGAGCGGTGGCAGCGCTGTCGGCAGGCGCCGCCCTGGCACAGGCCAATCCCGCCAACAGCGGCTACGTGCTCTCGGCAACGGGCGCTCCGAATAACAACGTTGTTCGTAGCGGACGCTACTGCAACAACAACGCAATCACGAACCTCTGCTGGCGCACGGGCTACTGGACGCCGGCGATGGCGATTGCTGAGTGCGACCCCGACCTCGTGCGTCGACCGCCGCCACCGCCACCGCCGCCGCCACCACCGCCGCCGCCTCCTCCTCCACCACCACCGCCACCGCCGCCACCACCGCCTCCGGCGCCCGTAGCGCCGCCGCCTCCGCCAGCGGCGCCCGCGCGTCCGGCAACGCCTCCGGCACCGGCGCCTGCGCCGGCGGCCCCAGCGGTTCAGAAGATTACGATCGCGTCGAAGGCGCTCTTCGACTTCGACAAGGCGGTACTCAAGCCTGAGGGTCAGGCGGTGCTTGACCGCGAAATCGTGTCTCGGATCGGTCAGTTCCAGAAGATCGAGCTCGTGCTCGTGACGGGGCACGCCGACCGACTCGGCTCGCCGCAGTACAACCAGCGCCTTTCGGAGCGTCGCGCAGCGGCTGTTGCCGCGTATCTGGCGAGCAAAGGCGTGCCGAAGGACAAGATCGAAACGCTTGGCATGGGCAAGACCCAACCGGTACCGGGGGTGGTCTGCGAGCAGAAAAACCGCAAGCAGCTCATTGCCTGCTTGCAGCCGCACCGCCGCGTCGAGGTCGAGGTCAAGGGCGAGGGACGGCGCTGATCGTCAGTGCGAGGGAGCGGAAGGCTCGCCTAAAAACCCCGCTTCGGCGGGGTTTTTCGTTTCAAGTGATCGCAAACGCCTATGAACCGCCTCATCAGTGGCCGCTGGCTCGTCACTCCCGAGGATCGCGGCGCGATCGCGGTGATTGCAGAAGGTGCCGTCGCCGTCAAAGACGGCCGGATCGTCTTTTGTGGCAGCCGCACAGCCGCTGAATGTGCCATCGCCGAACGATGGCCCCACGAGACTTGGCAGCGGATCGAACGTTCCGAGCACATCCTGCTGCCTGGGCTGGTCAACGCCCACACGCACGCCGCGATGGTGCTCTTTCGCGGTCTTGGCGATGACCTTCCGCTTGAGGCGTGGCTCAACGAGCGGATTTGGCCCGCCGAGGCCGAATTTGTCGATGCGGAGTTCGTACGCCTCGGCACAACGCTAGCTGCCGCCGAGATGCTGCTTGGCGGTACCACCTGCTGCGCCGATATGTACTTCTATCCCGGCGAGGCGGCGCGGGCATTTCTCAACATGGGCATGCGCGCCCAACTCGCGGCCCCCGTGCTCGACTTTCCGACGCGCTATGCCAGCGATGCCGATGGCTATCTGGCAGCAAACCTCGCAGCGCGCGACGCCTTGCGCAACGAGCCGCTGCTCAGTTGGTCGCTCGGGCCGCATGCCCCGTACACGGTCGGCGATGCGAGTTTTCGGCGCGTGCTCGCGTTTGCCTCCGAGCTCGATCTGCCGATCCACACGCACCTGCAAGAGACGCGCCATGAGCTCGCCGAGAGCCAGCGCGAATACGGCTGCTCACCGACGCAGCGGCTGGCCGCACTTGGCATCACGCAAGCGGGATTGATCGCCGCGCACGGCGTGCATCTTTCCGAAGCGGATCGAACACTGCTCGCGCGGAACGGGGCAAGCCTCATTCATTGTCCGAGCTCGAACTTGAAGCTGGCAAGCGGTATCGCGGATGTGCCCGCGATGCTTGCAGCCGGCCTCAACGTCGGGCTTGGCACCGATAGTGCGGCCTCGAACAACCGGCTCGATCTGTTCGAGGAAATGCGGCTCGCCGCGCTGCTGGGCAAGGTCGCAAGCGGTGATGCGGCCGGTTTGAGCGCCGCAACGGCCCTCACCCTTGCAACCCTCGGCGGCGCGCGAGCGCTACGGCTCGACGAAGTCTGCGGCTCGCTTGAGGTCGGAAAGGCCGCCGATCTCATCGCGGTGTCAGTCGCTGCGATTCACTCGACGCCGCTTTTCGACCCCGTTTCGCACTTGATCTACGTGGCCTCACGTCACGACGTCACGGACGTCTGGGTCCATGGAGAGCAACTCGTCGAAGCACGGCAACTGACCGAAAAACCCGCACGCGCTTTGGCAGAATGCCTCGGGCCAATCGCAACCATCGCTCGCCGTCTTCGCACCCGCTTCGCATGAAAAGCGCCGACACCCCGCGCGTGAACGCCGATCCACATGAGCTCGCGCGCTTTTCCGTCTTGGCCAGCCAGTGGTGGGATCCGCACGGAAAGTTCCGCCCCTTGCACGACATCAACCCGCTACGGCTGGCGCGGATCGAGGCGACGCTCAAGCCCCTCGGCGGGATCGCCGGAAAGCGTGCCCTCGACGTTGGCTGCGGCGGCGGGTTGCTTGCGGAAGGCTTGGCACGCCGCGGCGCAGAGGTGACCGCAATCGATCTGTCGCCTAAGGCCCTTGCAGTGGCCCGACTCCATGCGCTCGAGTCGGGACTCACGATCGACTACCGCGAAATCTCAGCCGAAGCCCTGAGCGAACTCGAGCCAGAGAATTTCGATCTGGTTGCCTGTCTCGAAATGCTTGAGCACGTGCCCGATCCCGCGCAAACCGTGGCGGCGTGTGCCCGGCTCGTGCGTCCCGGGGGTTATGTGTTTTTCAGCACCATTTCCCGAACGGCGAAAGCCTATGCGCTGGCGATCCTGGGTGCCGAATATCTCCTAGGGCTGCTCCCTCGCGGGACGCACGAGTACGCGAAATTCATACGCCCCTCGGAACTTGCTGCGTTTGCCCGTGCGGCAGGCCTCGAGCTGCGCGAAATCGTCGGAATGCGTTACAACCCGTTCACGTTCAAAGCCTCGTGGTCTGAAGACACCAGCGTCAACTACTGGCTCGCCTGCCGGCGCCCCGAGTCCTAACTCGCAGCGATTGCGCGGGAATCTCAAGCGACCGAACCGAGCCCTTCTCCGCCACGCAACCGCTATGGATAAGAGCGCACAGCCGAGTCAAGCGTCCGATGCGCCGCTAAGCGCCCCACGGCTCGACCCCGCTGCCCGAAGCTGCGCGCCGCGCGCCGTGCTCTTCGATTTCGACGGCACGCTCGTCGACAGCGCGCCCGATCTTGCTCATGCCATCAACCGCGTGCGCGCCGAAGCGGGCCTACCGCCGATGGCCCCGGAAAGTCTCCGCCCGCATGCGACCTACGGCGCCCGTAGCCTGCTGCGAGCAGGTTTGGGCCTCGGACCGGATGATCCCGACTACGCCCGTCAACGCGAGCGCTTTTTGTCGCACTACGACGACTGCAAGCTGCTCTCAACCCAACTTTTTTCCGGGGTGATCGCTGCCATTGAGGCACTAAGCGCCCAGAACGTGGCCTGGGGCATTGTGACCAATAAGTTGTCACGCTTCGCAAATCCCATCATCCAAGCCATTCTGGAGCCAGTCGGCCTGATGCCGGATGTGGTCATCTGTGGCGATTCGACGCAAGCGCCGAAACCCGATCCCTTGCCGCTTGTGGTCGCGGCCGAGCGGCTCGGTGTGCCGACCGAAGCCTGTTGGTTCGTCGGGGATGGTGAAAACGATCTGCTTGCGGCCCAGCGCGCCGGGATGACGCCGGTACTTGCGACCTACGGTTACCTGCCGGAGCCGAGTGTCATCTCCATCTGGCTCGAGCGTTACCAGGCCCTTCGCCTTGACTCACCGGCCGAGCTCGTGGCCTTGCTCGACCGCGCTTGCCAAGCGCCAAGCGCAGTAGCCTGAAGCCTTGGGGGCGATCGAGAGAGACAAACGGCGTCGGCTCCAGGAACCTCCCCGCCGTACCGCCCGCGGCAAGGCGCGCCTTCTCGGTGCCCTGAGCTCAAGTTTTTTGGCAGCAGGTCGAGAGGTCTAGCTCCGGCATCTGGTCGAGGCAACCACCCAGCGCCGCGGTCGGCCGTGGCGCTCGCCTTCGATCACCACGGCGCCACCGCGCGCGACGCGCTCGATGATGGCGCTGATCACCGCCCCCGCATCCGTCAGCGGCGTCCCGTTGGCGCGCATCAACAGGTCCCCGTCCGCCACCGCAAACATCGACGCAAGCCCTCCTGTTGCACGTGCACGCACCATGTTGCCTTCGGGCGTAAAGATTCGGGAAAGCGTTGCCCGCTCGTTGATCAGTGCCGTAGCGACCGCTGGATCGATGTAGACCGCCTGCGCGCGATCTGAGGCGGACAAAGCGCATTCGACGGCGGCTGGCGAAGTTGCCCGCGCAACCTCTTGAGCGCCCGCTGCTTTACCGGTTGCCGGCTGGGCCGCAAACAACAAGATGCGCTCGCCCGTCGAGGTACGAACGCTTTCGCGCTCGACGGCCGCCACCTGCGCCCCGCTCGGCAATTGCCCCCCGGCTTGGACGGAAAGCACGGCCGGGCCGGCACGAAAGTACGCACGATCGTTGACGATCCCCATGAGCCGGGCCGATTCGGCCGGCCGTGCCATGGGTGGATTTGATCCCTCACGATCGGCCACGAGCACGGCTAGCGCTGGGGGCTGCCACGGCGCCCGCACGGCAAGACGACGCTGGCCCCAAAGCTCGAGAAGCTGCGCAATTGTCAGCGCAACAACTGCCGCCACTGCGCAAAGTACCATCGGAGCGAGCCAAGCCTCCGAACGCGTTCCTGCACCGAAGGACGATGATCGCGAAAAGAAACGCAACATCGATTCCTATAATGCCACGGCCAGGCGTCGTCCCACGAGCGAGCAGAAGGAGGGGTGCGTTCGAACTCGCCCCGGGCCTTGGCCGGCTCACTCGAGGCGCCCTGCTCTGCTGGAGGTCGTGCGGCCTGGCGACCGAGCTCGCCGTGCAAGACGCGCCAGCGAGCAGTTGCGGTCATCCCTCAGGCGCCATGACCGCTCTGGCACGGGATGCAAGCCTCAAAGCCCGCGTGAACCCGGGCTCCCGGGGCGCCTTCCCCCTTCGCGACGCAGCCTGATTCCCGCCTTCAAGCGAGTCTCAACCATGTCAAATCCTCTTGAATCGATCATCGAAGCCGCCTGGGAACAGCGCGCACAGCTCTCGCCGAGTTCCCATCCGCGAGAACTCTACGAGGCCGTAGAGGCCGTCTTGGCCGATCTCAATGCCGGTCGGTTGCGCGTGGCCGAAAAGATCGACGGGCGTTGGGTGACGCACCAGTGGATCAAAAAAGCGGTACTGCTGTCGTTTCGCCTGCGCGACAACAGCCCGATACAGGCGGGCGATTTGATGTTCTACGACAAGCTGCCCGCCAAGTTTTCTCATCTCTCGAGCGAGGAGCTTGCGCGGTCAGGCGTGCGGATCGTGCCCCCAGCGGTTGCGCGACGCGGCGCCTACATCGCACGCAACGTCGTGTTGATGCCCTCCTACATCAACGTCGGAGCCTACGTCGACGAAGGTACGATGGTGGATACCTGGGCCACCGTGGGTTCCTGCGCGCAAATCGGCAAAAACGTTCACCTCTCTGGTGGGGTTGGCATCGGCGGGGTACTCGAGCCGCTACAAGCCAACCCGACGATCATCGAGGACAACTGCTTCATCGGCGCGCGCTCGGAGGTCGTCGAGGGCGTGATCGTCGAAGAGAACTGCGTGCTTGGAATGGGGGTCTATATTGGGCAGAGCACCAAGATCTACAACCGCGCTACGGGGGAAATCCTCTACGGGCGCGTTCCGGCGGGGTCCGTCGTGGTCGCCGGGTCCCTGCCGGCGCCGGACGGACGCTACAGCCTGTACTGCGCCGTGATCGTCAAGCAGGTCGATGCGAAAACGCGCAGCAAGACCGCCATCAACGAGCTTCTGCGTGGCGACTAACCGCCCTATGCCGGTCGAACTCAAAACGCCGGAGGACATCGAGGCCATGCGCCGCGTCGGTCGCAAAACGGCCGAGATCCTCGACTTTATCGCGCCCTACGTCAAACCCGGGGTGACTACGGAAGAACTCGACCGGCTCTGCGCGGACTTTCTGACGCGGGTGCAGGGAGGCTACTCACCGAATTTAGGCTATGCGCCGCCCGGGCATCGGCCGTTTCCGAAGTCGATCTGCACCTCGCCCAACCATGTGGTCTGCCACGGCATTCCGGGGCCCAAAAAGCTCAAAGAGGGCGACATTTTGAACATCGACGTGGCCATGGTCCTCGACGGTTACCACGGCGACACGAGCCGCATGTTTTTCGTCGGCAAACCGACCATCCAGGGCAAGAGGCTGGTGGAAGTCACCTATCGCGCCATGTGGCGAGGCATCCGCGCCGTTCGTCCAGGGGCCAAGCTCGGCGACATCGGCTACGCGATTCAAAGCTACGCCGAAGCCCACGGCTACTCGGTGGTGCGGGAATTTTGCGGCCACGGCATCGGCCGTAAGTACCACGAGGAGCCGCAAGTCATGCACTATGGAAAACCGGGCACGGGACTGACCCTCGAACCTGGCATGATGTTCACAATCGAACCGATGATCAACGCCGGGCGGCCGGACATCCGCATCCTCGCCGACGGCTGGACGGTCGTGACGGCCGATCACAGCCTTTCGGCGCAATGGGAACACACGGTGCTTGTCACCGAAACGGGTTTCGAGGTCATCACGATTTCGGACGGCTGCCCGCCACCGCCACCGCTCGCCGACTAGCCCTTCGGACGCATGTCGTTTCCCCTCGCACAGCGCCGCAACGAACATCGCGCGCTCGTGCAGTCGGTGTTTTCGTCCCTCGCTTCGCCGGCCCAGGTCACCGCAGCACTTAGGCAGCACGCCGCAGCCGTGGATCGCATGCTCATCGAGCTGTGGCAGACGCTCGAACTCGACGGCTCAAGGCTCGCACTGGCGGCGGTCGGCGGCTACGGACGCGCCGAACTCTATCCGCACTCTGACATCGACGTCTTGATTCTCACTGGAAGCGAGGAACTTCCCGCGGCGGATCGCGAGCGCATCGAAGCCTTTCTGAGCCGCGCCTGGGATTTAGGTCTAGACCTCGCCCACAGTGTGCGCAGCGTGCCCGAATGTCTCCGTCAGGCCGCGGCGGAGGTCACGGTGGCCACAGCGCTGCTCGAACGGCGTTGGCTCACCGGGACGATCGAGCTATGGCACGAACTTGATCAGCAGTGGCAGGCCCGTTTCGATGCGTTGCACTTTATCCGGGCCAAGCGGTTTGAACAACAAGAACGGCACGCGCGTTACGCAGACACTGCGTACAACCTCGAGCCCAACGTCAAAGAAAGCCCCGGAGGGCTGCGCGACATCCAAACCGTTCTGTGGATCGCCCAAGCGCTTGGACGAGGCGCAAGCCTCGAAGCGCTCGAACAGGCCGGCGAACTCGAACGCTCCGAACGCGAGCAGCTCGCCGCCGACGTCGACCAACTGCGCTACCTGCGCGTGCATCTGCATTGCCTCGCGCGGCGTCGCGAAGATCGCCTCGTCTTCGAACTTCAGACGCAGTTGGCAGAGCACCTTGGCATTGCACCCGAGCGCGATCTGCGCTCGAGCGAAGTGCTCATGAAGCATTACTACCAGCACGCACGTCGGATCCGGCTCGCCAACGAGATCCTGCTTGATGCGCTCACGAGCGATCCCGCGGGCCAGCGAATCCCCCTTCCCGGGACGCCGTTTGTTGAGTCCGACGACTGTCTCGACCTTGCCCGGGCGGGGGAACCCCTCTCCGCCGAAGAGATTCTGCACGCCTACCAGTTGCTCTACCACGACCGTCGCTATCGTGCCTTCACGCCTGATCTGCGTCGGGCCATCGTGCGAAGCGTCCGCGAGCTGCCGCAGAGTGCCTTTCTGAAGCCGCAGGCACTGGCGCGTTTCCGCGCCATGCTGAGTGCCGATCAGGGCGTCTACCACGCCCTCCGCGACATGAATGAATTAGGCGTACTGGGTTGTCTGATCCCGCCTTGGCGCGCCATCGTCGGGCAAATGCAGCACGATCTGTTCCACGTCTACACGGTCGACCAGCACATTCTCATGGTCTTGCGCAACATGCGGCGCTTTCTCGACCCGGCGCATGTGCACGAATATCCGCTCTGCAGCCAACTGATCGCTGAGTTCCCCAAGCCAGTACTTCTCTACTTGGCCTGTTTGTTTCACGACATCGCCAAAGGCCGGGGTGGCGACCATTCCCTGCTCGGCATGCAGGAAGCGCGCGCCTATTGCCAACAGCTCGGACTTTCCGACGAGGAGAGTGCGTTGGTGGCGTGGCTTGTCGAGCATCACCTGCGCATGTCCGCCGTTGCGCAGAAACAAGACATCGCCGATCCCGCGGTCGTGCAAGCCTTCGCGCAATTTTGCGGGACCGAGGAGCGGCTCGTCGCGCTCTACCTGCTCACGGTGGCTGACATTCGCGGCACGAGCCCGAAGGTCTGGAATCGCTGGAAAGCACACTTGCTCGAACAGCTTTTCTACGCAACGCGCGCGCAGCTGCGTGCTGCCAGTGAGCGCCGGAGCGTGTTCGATTTGTTGGCCGAGCGCTGGGTCGAGGCCCGCGAGCGCTTGGCACTGCAAGCGATCGATCCCTCCTGCATTGATCGGCTCTGGAACACGCTCGACTCGGTTTATCTCCAGCGGCACAACGCCGATGAAATCGCCTGGCACGCACGCCATCTGCACTGGCGCGTCGAGACCCAAACGCCCGTCGTCTGCGGTCGTCTCGTTGCCGGCGGCGAGGGCATTCAGGTGCTCATCTACACCCGGGATGCGCCCAGACTGTTTTTGCGCGTCATGTCGGTGTTTGCACGCCTTGGCCTCTCCGTGCTCGATGCCCGTGTCCACACGACCCGGATCGGCTACGCGCTCGATACCTTCACGGTTGTCCAGCCCTCGCCCGGGACGGTTGCCGATCGCGATCTTGCTGCGTTGATCGAGCACGAACTCGCCAAAGCCCTCAGCGACGAATCCTTCACGTTGCCCCCGCTCGGACGAGTAACTCGTCAACAACGGCATCAGTCCATCACCCCTCGCATCACCATCACCGGTGACGAAAACAGCGAGCGCTTTACGCTCGAGATCGTCGCCGCTGACCGCACAGGGCTACTCGCGCACACCGCAAAAATCCTTGCCGACCACGGCGTCTCCATTCACAGCGCGCGTGTCAATACGCTCGGGGCCCGCGCCGAGGATGTCTTTGTGATCTCAGGCGGCCGCTTGAACGAAGAGGCCAGTCGGATCGCCCTCGAGACCGAACTGGCCGAAGCACTTGCCTGACGGGAAGCAAGACCTCTTTGAGGGCGCAAACCTCGGCGGCAGGCTACTCGTTCGAGGCAGCAAGTGCCGTGACGATTGCCTCGGCGCGCCTCACGCAATCGCTCATGACCTGCTCGATCGCCGCTAGGTCGATCCGACGCGTGCTGTCGGCCACGCCCGCAGCCCAATTGACGACAAGGCACAGATGGGCGTATGGTAGTTCGAGCTCGCGCGCGAGGGCGGCCTCGGGCATCCCCGTCATGCCGACAACCGTGGCACCATCCCGGCGCAGACGCTCGATTTCCGCGGCCGTCTCCAGCCGCGGCCCTTGTGTTGCCGCATAGACGCCGTGCTTGAGGACATCCACCTGCGCCTGTTGTGCGGCAGTTGCGAGTCGGGCGCGCAACGACTCATCGTAGGGCTCGGTGAAATCGATGTGAAAGACGCGACGGTCGGCCCCATCGAAAAAGGTCGCTTCGCGTCCGTAGGTGTAATCGATGATTTGGTGCGGAATGACCAACCTGCCGGGTCCACTGTCGGCACTGATGCCGCCCACGGCAGCAAGCGCGACGATAGCACTTGCGCCGGACTCCTTGAGCGCATAAAGGTTTGCCCGATAGTTGATCCGATGGGGCGGCAGGACGTGCCCAACCCCGTGTCGTGCCAAAAACAACAGCGCTTTGCCCGCAACCTCAGCCCGAACGATTGGGCCAGAGGGCTCGCCATAGGGCGTGCGCACGATGCGACGTTGCCTGCCTGGCCCCGTAAAGAGCCGTCCAGTACCACTGCCGCCGATGATTGCCAGCACCCGAAACCTCCCAGATCGTTCCTGATCGAGGCAACCGCCGCGAAGCGACGGCCGTCCGCCCTAGTATTCTCGCGTTTTCCTTTCCGCGCACCGCCTAACATCTCAAGCACCCATGTTCATCTCCAAACTGCTCAAACTCATGGCCGATCGGCAGGCCTCGGACCTTTTTATTTCCGCCGGGGCGCCCGTGCACATGAAGGTCAACGGTCAGACGCTGCCGGTCAGTACGGAGGTCATCAGCGCCGAGACGAGTCAACGGATCTTGTACGAGATGCTCACGCCAGAGCAGATTGAACAATTCGAACGCACACACGAGCTGAACTTCTCGCGCGTCGAACCCGAACTCGGTAACTTTCGCGTCAATCTGCTCCGTCAGCGCGGCTCCGTGGCCGGCGTCATTCGCTACGTGCGGACGGTCATTCCGCCCTTTGACAGCCTCAATCTACCCTCGGTGCTGCGTGACCTTGCACTCGAGCAACGCGGCCTCATTCTCATCGTGGGCTCAACGGGCAGCGGCAAGTCCACCACACTTGCGGCGATGATCGACCATCGCAACAGCACGACCACCGGGCACATTCTGACCATCGAAGACCCCATCGAATATTTGTTCCGGCACAAGCGCTGCATCGTCAACCAACGCGAGATCGGCCATGACACGCTCAGTTACGAAAACGCCCTACAGAATGCGCTCCGCGAAGCGCCGGATGTGTTGCTCATCGGCGAAATTCGCAACCGCGAAACGATGCAACATGCGCTCACGCACGCCCTGACCGGCCACCTGTGTCTGAGCACCTTGCACGCCACCAATGCCTATCATGCGTTGTCGCGAATCCTCACGATGTACCCACAGGAGGCCCGTGCGGGCTTGCTTTCGGACCTCGCCTACGGCTTGAAAGCGATCATCGGCCAGCGTCTTGTTCGCACGACGAAAAACACGCTTCAGCCCGCGGTCGAAATTCTGATCAACTCAAAGCTCATTTCCGAATACATCGCGCTCGGCGAACTGCACAAAATCAAGGAAGCGATGGAGCAATCGATTTCAGGGGATACCTGTACGTTCGAACAGGCACTGGCGCGCCTCCACCTCTCTGGCGTCATCAGCTACGACGAAGCGCTCGCGGCGGCGGACTCTCCGACCAACCTCGCCTGGATCATCAATCAATCGCAGGCCACCGACCCGGCCGCGGGGCGCAACACACCAAAGGTCGACTTCGACGCGATCGAGCTGACACGCTCGTTCAACCGACGATGAAAGAAGCCGCCTCTCATCGCGTCCGGCGGACGAGGACTGCAACGGCAATCCGTCCCCCATGGTCCGCCTCCGAGCTTGCCGAGCTGGTCACCGTGCTCGATTGGTGGCGCTTCGCTGTCTCCGCGCTCGGACGAGCCGGCGCGGCTTTCGGGCAGGGGACACTCAATGCTGCCGACGACGCGGCGTTTCTCGTTCTCGGTGCACTCGATTTGCCGCTCGGCGATGTCGCACCGTTTTCACAGGCCCGCGTCACGCGAAGCGAACGACGCCGGCTCGCGGCGGCGCTCCACGCGCGTGTCGTCGAGCGACGACCCACAGCCTATGTTCTCGGATTCACCGAACTGCAGGGCGTACGCTTCAAGGTGACCCCTGAGGTCCTCATTCCGCGTTCGCCCCTTGCCGAGCTTCTCTGCGCCGAATCGCCGCCGGGTCTTTCGACAGCGCCTGCACGCATCCTCGATCTTTGCACCGGTAGCGGCTGTCTTGCCGTCCTTGCCGCGCTGGCCTTTCCCGAGGCGACCGTGTGGGCCACCGATATCTCTTCGGCAGCGCTTGCCGTCGCCCGAGAGAATGTGGCGCTCCATCGGCTCGACGAGCGCATTGCCCTGATCGAAGCCGATGGCTTTGCGGGGCTTGAAGGCGAGCGCTTCGATCTGATCGTGTGCAACCCGCCCTACGTCACAAGCGAGTCCATGCACGCCTTGCCTCCCGAGTTTCGCTGGGAGCCGAGGCAGGCACTGGCCGGGGGTCGTGACGGCATGGACTTCCTTCGTGCCGTCTTGCCCTCGCTCGGCAACCACCTGACCGAGCAAGGCATTGCCTTTTTTGACGTCGGACACAACCGACGATTCGTCGAGCAAGCATTCCCCGACTGGCCCTTTGTTTGGATCGAAACCGAAGGCGCCGCTGATGCGGTATTCATGATCGAGCGGAGACAACTCTGATGGGCCGGACGCTCGCGCTGGTCGGGGCCGGACTTGCTCACCTCGAGATCGTGCGTCGGCTCGCAACACAGCCGCTCCACGACGTCGACGTCGTGTTGTTCAGCCCGCACCCCTCTTCACTCTACGCGGACATGGTTCCTGGGGTCATCGCTGGCCACTTGAGTGCCGCGCAAGCCAGAATCAACCTCTGGGCGCTTTGTCAACGGGCACGCGTGCGGTTCTTTGAGACCGCCGTGACTCGTCTCGACCCGCACAAGCGACACCTCTTCACCGCGGACGGCGAGCACTATCACTACGAGGTCGTGTCCCTCAGCGTCGGTGGTGCTGCATCCGCGATCACGGTCGAGCCGGGTGCCTATGTCGTGCCCGCACGGCCAACGCTGCCGCTGCTTCAAGCAATTGAGGCGCGCGAGAAGATCGCGCATTCGCAGTTTCTCACCACGGTGGTCGGCAGTGGCCCTGCAGCAGTGCAAATCGCGCTTGCGCTTGCGTATCGCTGGCGCGCCGCGGCTCGACCCATCACCCTGATCAGTGACCGACCGCTTCTCGGCTTTCGTTCGGCGGCCGTGTCACGAAGGCTGCGCCAAGCACTTCGCCGATTGAACGTGGAACTCATCGAAGGCGTGGGCGTTGTGGCCGCAACGCCCACGCATCTTCAACTCTCCGACGGCTCGCGTCAGGGCAGTCATTTCACGATCCTGGCAACGCAGTACGCCCCACCGCCGCTGCTTTCAAGCAGCGGCCTCACGCTCGCGCCCGATGGCCGCTTGCTCGTCAACGCTGCGCTGCGCTCAGCTTCGGCCCACAACGTGTTTGCCGCGGGCGAATGCGCCAATGTGGCCGGCGCCGGAGCCGTCGAGTCGGCGCGAGCTGCGGCACGCCAGGGTGCCATCCTTTGGGCATCGCTTACGGCCTACTTCCGGCAGCGTCCGCTACCGCGCCGAACGCCCACGCACAGGGCCGTCTCACTACTTGCGCTCGGCGAGCGACGCGCCCTGCTGAGGGCGGGCCCTCTTGCCGTCGACGGCGGTTGGCTGTGGGTAGCCAAGAACCGGCTCGACCTACGCCACGTGCGCCGCTACCAGCTCTAGCTCAAGTCGCCGCGCGTCCGTCGACGCCGCACGCGCGCCTTGATCGAGGATGGCCGATTCGTCCATGTTTTAGCGAACCGTTGCGCGGCTCAGGACCTCAACGAGGCCTTGGCCGAAGCTTGCGCCGAGCCGACGTGCAAAGCGGTCAATCGGTGATTCCTCGGGGGTGTAGTCGAGCACGTCCTCGGCTTTGACAACCTCGCGGGCGACCTCATCCACGCTCGCAAGTCCGTCGATAAGTCCGAGTTGGAGCGCTTGCGCGCCGCTCCAGACGAGACCGCTGAACAGGCTCGGAGACTCCCGCAGTCGGTTGCCTCGGCCTTCTTTGACCGCCCGAACGAACTGCTGATGCACCTCAGCGAGCACACTTTCCATGTGCGCCCGATGTTCTGGTCGAAGCGGCGCCAGGGGATCGAGAAACGCCTTGTGCTCGCCCGCCGTCAACGTTCGGTTTTCGATGCCGATTTTTTCGATCAGTTTGTCTGCGCCGATTCCTTGATAGACCACGCCGATCGAGCCCACGAGGCTCGCTGGCGCCGCATAGATTCGATCCGCAGCTGCGGCCACGTAGTAGCAGCCCGAAGCGCAGATTTCATCAATCACGACGAACAGCGGCTTGTCCGGATACTGGGTGCGCAGACGCCGTATTTCGGCGTAGAGTCGCGCCGCGTACACGGGCGAACCACCGGGAGAATTGACCGAAAGCACCACCGCGGCGCTCTCGGTGGCTTTGAATGCGGTTCGCAGCGCCTCAACGATGCGCTCGGGATCGGCGCGTGCTTGCTCATCAATCGCCCCCTCGAGCTTGACCAGAGCCGTGTGCCGGCCTGTCGATCCCTCACGCGAGGCGTCGGGCCACCAATCGAAAGCGTGCGCGAGCACCACAATGGCCAGCGTGAGCCACGACAGCCGAAAAAACACGGACCAGCGCCGCCGCGCACGAGACTCGCGCAACTGTTCGAACGCCAATTTGCTCAACAGCTCGCGTTCCCAGCCGTCTCGTGCAGGCAAATGCTCATCATTCATAGGCAGACAGATTCAGCAAGGTGGCTTCGAGTTGAGAAACCGAATCTACCAAAGCAAGCGACCGAAAGGGCCGAAGCAACGTCGCATCGTGCGCTCCGTAGGTCACACCGACCGCATCCGCCCCGGCGTTTGCTGCAAGTTGCAAGTCATGCGTCGTGTCGCCGACCATGACTGCCGAACTCGCAGCCACGCCCAGTTGATCGAAAATCGCCTCCAGCATGCCGGGGTGCGGCTTGGCAAACCCCTCGTCAGCGCAACGGGTCACTTCGAAGCGCCCGACCAGCCCCGTGCGTTCGAGGGCACGCCTGAGCCCTTCGCGCGTCTTGCCGGTGGCCACGGCCAATCGGAAACCGGCGTTAGCCAAGCGATCGAGCATCTCAACGACCCCCTCATAGAGCACGATTTCGCCTTCGGCTGCGAGGAAGTGCATCCGGTAGCGCTCGACCAATCGCGCAACATCGCCCGCACGCAGCGTCGGTACCGCGTGCGCGAGCGCCTCGCGCAAGCCCAGACCGATAACGTAGTTGGCAACCGCATCGCTCGGCTTGGGATAGCCAAGGTCGACAGCCGCAGCCTGGAGCGCGCGCCGGATCACCGCAGTCGAATCGGCGAGCGTCCCGTCCCAGTCAAACACAATGAGCTCGTAGCCGGTCATGAAACCTCACGGCTTGCGTGCCAGAAAGCCGCCAAGGCCTCGGGCAGCGGCGAATCGATCCGGAGGTCGACGCCCGTGACCGGATGCGTCAAACGCAAACTCGCCGCGTGAAGAAACATGCGCCTGAGCGCGACAGGCTCGCGCCGCGCCAGGCTCCGGTTGAGTGCGCGATCGCCGTACTTGTCGTCGCCAAGGACCGGAAAACCGAGATAGGCGAGATGCACCCGAATCTGATGCGTTCGTCCCGTACGCAATTCAGCCTCCAGCAGGCTCATCGTTTTGCGCCGCTCAAGCAAGTTGAAGATGGTGTGCGCGAACTGTCCCGCCTCGGGATCGACTTCGACGCGCCGCTCGCCATCGTGCCGCGTCAAACGGATGAGAGGTTTTTTGACATGCTGCCGCTCGTTGACCCACTCGCCGCGCACAGCCACCACGTAGCGTTTATCGGCGGCCCGTTGGCGCATGAGCGCGTGCAATCCGACCAGCGCCGCTCGCGTCTTGGCCACAAGCAAGACGCCCGAGGTCTCACGATCCAAACGGTGCGCAAGTTCAAGCAGCGGCGCGCGCGGGCGTTGCGCACGCAACTGCTCGATGACCCCGACGCTGACGCCAGAGCCACCGTGAACGGCAACGCCGGCCGGCTTGTCGATCGCAAGCAGGTGCGCATCTTCGTAGAGCACGGGCAACGGCACGTGTTGCAGTGTGCCGAGACCGGCCGCCGACTTGGGCGGCAGTCTGAGCGGCGGCAGGCGAAGCTCGTCTCCCGGCTCCAGTTTGGTCTCTGGCCGCACCCGGCAGCCATTCACGCGCACCTCGCCCGAGCGCAGGATTCGATAGATGTGCGTCTTGGGCACCCCGCGCAGTTCCCGGATCAGAAAATTGTCGATGCGTTGCCCGGCATAGGCGGCATCGACCCGGATCCGTCTGGCCGGAACTCGCTCGAGCGCCTCTTGCGGCGTGCCACTCAGCCCGAGCGGCTCAGGTGCCGCGCCGGAGCCGCTCGCGGCCGGCTCGAAGCGAGGCTTTCGCGCTAAGTCCTTCATTTGCCTTATACTTCAACTACGTCTCGCGACGGCTTCGGGGCGCCCGCAGAGCGGGCCCGCCTTCGGTTGGAAGAACCCGGGGCGAGCTGTGGATGCGCCACGGATTGCAACAGGTTGCTCTCGGTTCTTCCCGTTGCCTCTCGAACGACTCGAACTGCAATTATCGGTGGCAATTCGCGCAGCTAGCCTCGAAAGCGTTGAGGCTCCGACGCTCGGACGTCGCAAATGCCCGCACCTGGGGTCTTCGGCGTCTGAAAGGTGTATGCCATACGTTTGCGGTCGAGCGGTTCGTCGTCGCCGCAATGACGACGTTTCAGTTAAGGGTTCTGCCGCACGCCTCCGAACAGGTAGGGTTGCGGCTCGCACAGTCAACCGCTTTTTTCAACACTGCCCACCGTCTCGAACACGCCCCGCGGGCCCCGACCCGCAGACTCCGAGCCCGGGCAAGCCATCGAATCTCCGTGCAACCGTTGTTTCGAGTCTCCCCTGATCCTTGGCCTCCACCGGGCGGGGAACGGGCCACGCGGATCATCCTCGAGGAAGGCAGATGCTTCCCTCATGGCCTCGAAACGGTCGCGCCTCACGCAGTCGATGCGATGGCGCCGTCTCCAGCGGCGATGACTGACCTCTTCGTGACCTGCGTCGGCTCCGTGTAGCGATCGACGCGGTCGGCCCGCGCCAGCCGCTGGCCACGAAGTGCGAGTCCGCTTCCCTTGACCTGTTCGAGCCGCCGCGGCCGAACCGGAAAGGTTCGCATGAAACGCATGCTGTTCAACGCGACGCAAGCCGAAGAGCTGCGCGTTGCGATCGTCGACGGTCAAAAACTCATCGACCTCGACATCGAGTCGGCTGCCAAAGAGCAGCGTAAAGGCAACATCTACAAAGGCACGATCACCCGCATCGAACCCTCGCTTGAGGCCTGCTTCGTCGACTACGGTACCGAACGCAACGGCTTTCTGCCGTTCAAGGAAGTCGCGCGGTCTGTCCTAAGCGACGGCGAAGCGGCCACGCGCGGCAAAATCGCCGAAGCGCTCAAGGTCGGCCAGGAGCTGATCGTTCAAGTCGAAAAAGACGAGCGCGGCAACAAAGGGGCGGCGCTGACCACCTACATCTCGCTGGCTGGGCGCTATCTCGTGCTGATGCCGAACAACCCCAAGGGCGGCGGGGTTTCCCGTCGCATCGAGGGCGAAGAGCGCAACGAGCTGCGTGAAACGCTCGCGCAGCTGGAAGTGCCGCCGGGGATGAGCATCATCGGCCGCACCGCCGGCATCGGCCGAACGGTCGAAGAGTTGCAGTGGGACTTGAACTATCTGCTGCAACTGTGGAAGGCCATCGAAGCCGCCGCGCAAGCCAACCAGGCGCCGCTTCTCATCTACCAGGAATCAAGCCTCGTCATTCGGGCGATCCGCGACTACTACACGGCCGACATCGGCGAAATCCTCATCGACACCGAAGAAATCTACGAGCAGGCGCGCGGCTTCATGCAGCACGTCATGCCGAACATGGTCACGCGAGTCAAGCACTATCGCGACGATGTGCCGCTGTTTTCACGCTTTCAAATCGAGCATCAGATCGAAAGCGCGTTCAGCCGTACCGTGAACCTGCCTTCGGGCGGATCGATCGTGATCGATCACACCGAAGCGCTTGTGGCCATCGACGTCAACTCCGCCCGCGCCACGAAGGGAACGGACATCGAAACGACGGCGCTCAACACGAATCTCGAAGCAGCAGAGGAGGTCGCGCGGCAGCTACGCCTACGCGATTTAGGCGGCCTGATCGTGGTCGATTTCATCGACATGGAGTCGCCCAAGCACCAACGCGAAGTGGAAGATCGTCTGCGCGAAGCGATGAAACTCGACCGAGCGCGCATCCAAATCGGCAAAATTTCACGCTTCGGCCTGCTCGAGCTGTCGCGCCAGCGGTTGAAACCCTCGCTCGGCGAATCGGCTCACATTCCGTGTCCGCGTTGCCATGGAACCGGACACATCCGCTCAACCGAGTCGATTGCCCTGCATATCCTGCGCATCGTGCAGGAAGAGGCGATGAAAGAAAACACCGCGCAGGTCATCGCACAGGTCCCTGTCGAGGTCGCCACCTACTTGCTCAACGAAAAACGCTTCGATCTGCAGTCGCTGGAGACGCGGCTCAAGGTCACGGTGGTGCTTATCCCCAACGTGCACCTGGAAACGCCCAATTACACGGTCAAGCGACTCAAGCATGAAGAGCTCAACCAGTCGGAACCGTTGCCGTCGAGCTACCGGATGGTCGAACGGCCACCGGTGGAAGATCCCGTCCAGCGCATCAAGCAGGAAGCAAGTGAGGTACGTCCACAGGCCGCTGTCAAGGGCATCCTCCCGGCACAGCCTGCACCCGTGGCCCCGTCATCGGACGACCCCCACACGCCAGGCGCGGAAAGCCATCCGACACTGCCGAAGGCTGCCGAGGCCACGCCGGGCGCGTTACCCAAGGCTGGTCTTTGGGCCAAGGTGAAGGCGATCCTCGGGTTGAGCAAAAACCCATCACCTGTGCCTGCCGAGCCTGCTTCGAATCGCCCCGACGCCGAGCCCTCCCGGGAACGCACGGCGCGCGCCGGGCGCGAGCGAGCCGATCGCGACGCGCGCGCCGGGCGCGAGCGCCAGAACTCGAATGGCCGCAATGGACGAAGCCAGGATCGCACCGAACGCCGTGAACGAAACGAACGCGCCGAGAAACCTGGTCGGGGTCCACGCAATGAACGTCGGCCTGTCGGTGATCCACAACGGCCCGCCGACAGCAAAGTGCGCGACGGGCGTGGTGAGACCGACACCGCCGCCTCGCCGGAGGTGCAACGCTCAGAAGCCGGCGGTAGCCAAAGCGCACGGGATGCTCGCGCCGATCGACGCCGCGAGCGCGGCGAGCGCTCGCCGCGCAACACGCCGCGCGCAACGACGAACCACGCCAACCAGTCCACGCCAAGCACTCAGTCGGGTCCGAACGAGGCATCGCGTGCCCCGTCGCAACCGTCCCTCGCCGATGCGCCTGAGGCCAAGCGAGCCGAGCGCAGCGAACGTGAAGAGCGCAGCCAGCCAAGCGAAACTCGCCCTCACGTCTCAAGCGAAGCGGGCCAAGCGCGGGTCGCAACCGCAACGCCTGAGCCTGTGACAGACGCCCCGCCGGCGCGTGCGCCACAAAGCGTTGAGCCGCGCGCACCCGCGGCGCCTGCGCAGCCCATGGCGGCTCGTAGCGCTGCCCGGCCCGAGGCCTCGCCAGCATCGGCCGAGCGTCCGCCCGTGCAGCCGTTTACGTTCACGCTACCGCCCGATGCGGGCGTTCAGGTCGTCGAGACACGCTTTCCGGCCGAGCTTGTCCTCCGCGACGAGCCAGCCCCTCGCCTCGGTCGTCCGCGCCCGCCGCGGGCCCCCGTCAACGAGGAGCCGATGCAGCTCGTCGAAACAACGCGCAAGTAGAGCTGGCACGAGCCGCGGCCGTTGCTTGTGAGCTGAAACGATCGTTTGCGCCAAGCCGAGCGCTACTCGAGCTCCTCGATCCACGCTTGCTGGATCGCCTCGAGGATGCGCTCGCCGCAACGCTTGGGGTCATCGTCAAAACCCGGCAGGGCAAGCACCCAGCGCATGAGGTCGGTGAAGCGCACCGTGCGCGGGTCAACCTCCGGGTGCGCCTCAGCCAGCGCTTGGGCGATCTCGTGCACGTCGATCCATTTCATCGCTGTCGCTCCCGTGCGTGGTTGATGGTGTAGCGTGGTAGCTCGATGGTCAGGGGCGCCTCGTGAAGCCTGACCTGACAGGACAGGCGCGACACGCTCGTCAAGCCCCAGGCGCGGTCGAGCAGATCTTCCTCGCGCTCGCTCATCTCGCCGGTGGCCTCAAAGCCCTCGCGCACAATCACGTGACAGGTCGTGCAGGCGAGCGACTGTTCACAGGCATGCTCGATCGGAACGCCGTTTTCCAGCAGCGCCGTGCAAAGCGAAATTCCAGGCCGAGCTTCGAAGGTTTTGCCTTCGGGGCAGAGCTCAACGTGCGGCAACACTTTGATCGTCGGCATCGTCCTCAGCTTACCTGATCGATATGTCGTCCGGCCAGCGCCCGCCGAATCGCGCGGTCCATGCGGCGTGCTGCAAACTCACGGCTGGCGGCGTTGAGCGTCTCAATCGCCTGCCGAATGGCCGCGACGTCCGTGCCTTCAGTGCTGCGGCGCAACGCCGCCAACTCCGCTTCAAGCGTTGCGCGTTCGGCCTCCGAGAGCAAGTCCGCGTCACTGGAGAGCGCCGCCTCGAGCGCCTGTGCAAGCGCTGCGGCCTCGACGCGAGCCTCCGCGAGCGAGCGTGCTTCAAGGTCCTCGGCCGCATGGGCATAGGCCGACTGAAGCATCCCAAGGATGTCTTCTTCAGTGAGCCCGTAGCTGGGCTTGACAGTCACTTGAGCGCGTGCGCCGCTCGTGGTTTCAACCGCGCTCACCGAGAGCAGCCCATCGGCGTCGACCTGGAAGGTCACCCGAACGCGCGCCGCGCCGGCAACCATCGGCGGAATGCCGCGCAGTTCAAAGCGCGCAAGCGAGCGGCAGTCTTCCACCCGCTCGCGCTCGCCCTGCACGACGTGCAGGCTCATGGCCGTCTGGCCGTCTTTGAAAGTCGTGAACTCCTGGGCTCTCGCGACCGGAATCGTCGAATTGCGCGGAATGATTTTTTCGACCAGTCCACCCATCGTCTCGATGCCGAGCGACAGCGGCACCACATCGATGAGCACGTGTCCCGTGCGGCTTGCTTGCAGGCTTCCGGCAAGCTGTTCGGCCTGAAGGGCCGCGCCCAGAGCCACCACTTGGTCTGGGTCGAGTTCGGTAAATAGCGGCCGTGCGAAGACCTCCGCCAGCCGCCGCCGCACGAGCGGCAATCTCGTTGAGCCCCCCACAAGCACGATCGCATCGATCGCCCCGACACCAAGCTGCGCATCGCGCAAGGCTCGCTTGACGAGCGCCACCGTTCGCGAAAGCTGCGGCTCGATGAGCGTCTCGAGCGTGGCGCGCCTAACCTCCAGCACGCTCTCTGAGCCGCATGACCAGCGCACACGCAACTCGGTGGTCTCAGCGCTGCTCAGGGCTTCCTTGGCGCGCCGCGCCGCGGCAAGCAGCGCCGCCTGGCCGCGTGGCGAGAGCTTAGCCTCAAGCCCCCAACGCTCAAGCGCATGCTGGGCAAGCGCCTGATCGAAATCGTCGCCGCCGAGCGCTGTGTCACCTGCCGTGGCGAGCACTTGAAAGACACCGCCGTCGAGGCGAAGTACTGAGACGTCGAACGTGCCGCCGCCCAGGTCGTAGACGAGAAAATGTCCCTCGCGGCGCTGATCGAGTCCATAGGCCAGCGCTGCCGCGGTCGGTTCATTGAGCAGCCTGAGCACGTTCAGGCCCGCAAGCCGCGCTGCGTCCTTGGTTGCTTGGCGCTGAGCGTCGTCGAAGTAAGCGGGCACCGTGATCACGGCCCCGTACAGCGATCCGCCAAGGCTTGCCTCGGCCCGTGCGCGAAGCGCGCGCAGGATTTCGGCCGACACTTCCACCGGAGTCACCTCGCCCGCGCGCGTGCGAAGACGAAGCACCCCCGGCCCCTCGGTCGTTTCGGAGACGAAGTCGTAGCGAGTACGCAGCGCCTCGGGCACATCGGCCAGCGCCCGGCCCATCAGCCGCTTGACTGACGTGATCGTGTTGAGCGGATCGACGGCACGCGCCTCAAGCGCAGCCTCGCCCACCGCGATGCGTCCATCCTCGCCATAGTGGACGGCCGAAGGCAAAAGCACCCGCCCGTCGGCATCGGGCAAGCATTCCGGCTGCCCGTGCCGCAGCGCCGCCACCAGCGAATGCGTCGTGCCGAGATCGATGCCCACCACGCGCCGCCGCTCGTGCGGATTGAGGTCCTGACCCGGTTCGGAAATCTGAAGCAGCGCCACGGATCGAAAGCCTTGAATCGCTCGCGAGTTAGCCCGCCAGCGCAGTGAGTTCTTGATCGAGCGCCTCGATCAGCCGTTGGATGAAGCGCATCTTGCGCACGCAAAAACGGGCCGACTCGACCTCGACCGGATAGGCCGCCGCAAAGGCCGCGGCTTCGCGTTCGAGCGCCGCTGCGCACTGTGCTCGCAAGCGCTCAAGCGCCGCTTCGTCGCCGCGCGCCTCTTCGAGCTGCTCGCGCCACGCCATCTGCTCTGCCAGAAACGCCGAAGGCAGCGCCGCGCTGCCTTCGCCGAGCGCCTCGATGCCGATCAGCTCGAGCAAATGAGCCGCGCGCGCGACGGGATCGGCAAGTACCCGGTAGGCCGCATTGACCCGCAGGGCCGTGTCAATAGCCGCCTGCCGCTCAGCAGGGCTGGCGGTTGCGAAGCGATCCGGATGCACGGCCGCCTGAAGGGTTCGGTAGCGCTCATCAAGCACCGTCCGATCGAGCGCGAAGGCAGGCGGCAGTCCCAACACCGCAAAGTGATTGACGCGCTCAGACGGTGAAGGATTCACCGCAACCACAACGCGCCTTCTCGTTCGGGTTGTTGAACTTGAAACCTTCGTTGAGTCCCTCGCGCTGAAAGTCGAGCTCCGTGCCATCGAGCACGACAAGGCTCTTCGGATCGACGATCACCTTCGTGCCGTGGCACTCGAAGACCACGTCGTCCGGCTCGCAGTGATCGGCATACTCGAGTTTGTAAGCAAGGCCCGAGCAACCCGTGGTCTTGACGCCGAGCCGCACGCCGATGCCGCGTCCGCGTTTGGCGAGGTACTTCTGAATGTGGCGGGCCGCCGCTTCGGTAAGCGTAATGGCCATGAGCGTTGCCCCTCCGGCGGCCCTCAAGCCGACTGCTCGGCGGCCGTCGCCTGAGCGTGCCTGGCCGCTTCCGCAGCGGCGCGCTTGGCGCGGTAATCGGCCACTGCGGCCTTGATTGCATCCTCAGCGAGGATCGAGCAGTGAATCTTGACCGGCGGCAGCGCCAGCTCTTCGGCGATTTGCGTGTTTTTGATCGCAAGCGCCTCCTCGATACTCTTGCCCTTGACCCACTCGGTCACCAGCGAGGAGGAAGCGATCGCCGATCCGCAGCCGTAGGTCTTGAACTTCGCATCCTCGATGATGCCCTGTTCGTTGACGCGGATTTGCAGCTTCATCACGTCGCCGCAGGCCGGAGCGCCAACCATGCCGGTGCCGACATCGGGTGCATCCTTGGGCAGCGAGCCGACGTTACGCGGGTTTTCGTAGTGATCGATGACTTGCTTGCTGTAGGCCATGGCAAAAACTCCTGATTCCGAACGCCTCGGTTGGCGCCCTGTCAATGGGCAACCCACTGTACCTTTGACAGATCGATTCCCTCCTGGACCATTTCCCAAAGAGGACTCATCGCACGCAGCTTTTCCACTGTACGCTTGACGGCCGCGATCGTGCGATCGACCTCTTCCTCGGTCGTGAAACGACCGAGCGTAAAGCGGATCGAGCTGTGCGCCAGCTCATCGCTACGACCCAGCGCCCGCAGAACATAGGACGGCTCGAGCGAAGCACTTGTGCAGGCCGAGCCCGAAGAGACGGCCACTTCCTTGATGCCCATGATCAGGCTTTCGCCCTCGACGTAGTGGAAGCTGACGTTCAGATTGTGCGGCACGCGCGCTTCGAGATCGCCGTTGATCTCCATTTCGGGAATATCGCGCAGTCCCGCCAGCAGGCGATCGCGCAGCATCCGGATGCGCTCGTTGTCCGTGGCCATTTCAAGCCGCGCCAGACGGAACGCCTCGCCCATGCCCACGATCTGGTGCGTGGCAAGCGTGCCGGAGCGCAAGCCGCGCTCGTGTCCGCCACCGTGGATTTGCGGTTCGAGCCGCACGCGCGGCTTCTTGCGCACGTAGAGCGCCCCGATGCCTTTCGGACCGTAGGTCTTGTGCGCCGAAAAGCTCATCAGATCGACCTGCAGCTCGCCCAGATTGATCGGAACCTTGCCCGTGGCCTGCGCCGCATCCACATGCAGGAGCACCCCGCGCTCGCGGGTGATTTCACCGATCTGGCGGATCGGCTGGATCACGCCGATCTCGTTGTTCACAAACATCACCGAAGCGAGGATCGTGTCGGGCCGCAGCGCCGCTTTGAAGGCCTCGAGATCGAGCAGCCCGTTCGGTTGGACGTCGAGATAGGTGACCTCAAAGCCCTGCCGCTCGAGCTCGCGCATGGTGTCGAGCGTGGCCTTGTGCTCGGTTTTGACCGTGACCAGGTGCCGGCCGCGCTCTTTGTAGAAATGCGCAGCGCCTTTGAGCGCCAGATTGATCGATTCGGTCGCACCAGAGGTCCAGATGATTTCCTTCGGATCGCAACCGACCAGTGCGGCCACTTCCGCGCGCGCTTCCTCGACGGCGCGTTCGGCCTCCCAGCCGTAGACGTGGGAACGCGATGCCGGATTGCCGAAGTGTTCGGTCAACCACGGGATCATCTTGGCTGCCACGCGCGGATCAACCGGAGTCGTGGCGCTATAGTCCATGTAGATCGGGAGCCTTTGCGTCATGGGTCAACTCCAACGCGTACGAGGTTCATGCGCTCACGCGCGCCCGGGGCGGGCTGCGCAAATCGCGCATCAGCTGAATGGTTGGCGCGCGCCGAGCACGCGCGTCATCGACAAGCGACTGCAGGCTCACACCCTGCAGATACGCGAAGATATGCCGATTCAGGCTCTCCCAGAGATGATGGGTCAGACACTGATGGTCGTCGTGGCAATTGCGCGCGCCACCGCACTGCGTCGTATCGATGGGCTCATCAACCGCCAAAATCACATCCGAGACCGAAATCGCTCGCGGAGCCTTGGCGAGCACGTATCCTCCGCCAGGACCGCGCACGCTCTCGACCAAGCCATGCCGACGCAGCTTCGCAAACAGCTGTTCGAGGTAGGAAAGCGAAATCCCCTGCCGCTCCGAGATTTCGGCAAGCCTCACCGGGCCAGCGTGATCGTTCAGCGCCACATCGATCATTGCCGTGACGGCGAACCGGCCTTTGGTCGTGAGCTTCATGGTCAAACGGGTCGAGTCCTCAAACTCCGCTGAGCCAGCGAATGGTTGACTGCTTCAGTCGGGATTGTCGCACATAGTTGACTGTTTTGCTCGGGTTTTGTTCCGTCCCTCAGCTGCCGTGTCGCAACCATGAATGCCGAGGCAATCGCTTGGTCCGATTCAGGCGCGCCGATCAGCCGCCGCTACGGCGACCGCTACCACGCCGGAGCGCCGCTCGCGCAGGCGCGTGCGGTGTTTATGGCCGGCTGCGGGCTGCCGCAGGCCTGGCGCGGCCGGGCGCATTGGGCCGTCCTTGAGAATGGCTTTGGACTCGGCAGCAACTTTCTGGCCACCTGGACTGCATGGCGTGCTGATCCGCTTCGCCCCGCGCGGCTCCTCTACAGCGCCATCGAAGCCCACCCGGTCGAGCGCGCCGATCTCACGCGCCACCTTTCCCATCTTTGCGCGGCCGAGCCAACCCTCGCGCCCCTGGCTCGAGCGCTTGAGGCGGCCTGGTGGGGCCTCACGCCCGGCGTTCATCCGATCGACTTCGATGACGGGCAGGTCCGTCTTGTGCTCTGGATCGGCGAGGCCTGGTCGGTTGCGCCCGAACTCGTGGGACCGTTCGACTGCCTCTACCTCGACGGCTTTGCGCCCACGCGTAACCCCGAGATGTGGCAAGCGCCGCTTCTGCGGGCACTGGCGCGGACGCTCAGGCCCGGCGCCCGTGCTGCCAGTTGGTGTGTGGCCGGGCAGGTACGCCGTGCGCTGGTCGAAGCCGGCTTTGAGGTGCATCGCGCCCCCGGCCTGCCGCCCAAACGCGAGCGGCTCGTGGCGACCTATCGACCTTGGCGTCCGTCACGCAACGAAACGGCATTCGCAGCCGTCCCGCTCAGGCCACAAGAGCGCCTTGCCATCGTCGGTGCCGGCCTTGCCGGGGCAGCGGTTGCGGCCAGTCTTGCCCGACGCGGCGCGTTGGTGCAGGTCGTAAGCGCCGGGGCGCAACCGGCCGATGCAGCCTCGGCGATCCCGGCAGGCTTGGCCGCCCCTCAACATTCACGGGACAGCTCGGCCATGACCCGCCTCACGCGCGCGGGGTTGCGACTGACCCTGGCCCAGGCGCAACGTCTGTTGGTGGCCGGATGCGACTTTGCCACAAGCGGCTCGCTGCAACGGGTCGTCAAGCCACTCCTTCTGGGTTCATGCGAACCCGCGCAGGCCGAATGGACACGCGCGGCCACAGCCAGCGAAGGCCAGGCCGCAGGACTCAGCGACGCCGAAGCGCGCGATCAATCCCTCTGGCACCCGCATGCGGCCTGGCTGCGACCGGCACGGCTCGTTGAAGCGCTGCTCAGCGAGGCGAAAGCCAAGCTCATCCTCAACGCCGCGGTGGCCGCCATCCGCCCGGCCGATGCAAGCGCGGAGGGCTCGCGCCGGTTTGAGCTCGTCAACGAGCGCGGGCAGCCGCTCTTGGTCGCCGATCGTGTGGTGGTTGCGGCAGGCCCGGCCACGCGCGCACTCGTCCCGGGGCTTGCGGCGGTTCGGCCGGTGGTGGGTCAACTCGCTTGGGCAGCGCATGAGGCAGGCGTTGCCTCGCGCTTTGCCGTACCGAGCCACGGCTTTGGTCACTGGCTGCCCCACGTGCCCCGGGAAGACGGCTCGGCGATCTGGGTGCTCGGAAGCACCTACGAGCCCGGCGCGCAAGCCGATGAAGGCATCTGGCAAGACTGGCTCGACGGGCGCTCGGGGGCAGCGGTGCGTCGACCGGCCGCGGCCCAGGCCGCACTCGATAGGGCGCGTGCAGCGGGTCGTCTCAACCGCTTTGCCGCGGTGCGGGCCACCACCACGGACCGTTTGCCGCGCCTGGGCACGCTCAGCGAAGGGCCCCTGGCCGGCGTCGGATATCTCACCGCGCTCGGCTCGAGGGGTTTGACGCTCGCCCTGCTTTGCGCAGAGACCCTTGCCGCCACCTGGTGCGATGAACCGCCACCGATGCCGCGCTCGCTGCTGCGCCTGATGAGCGCACGCAACCCCACATGAGATCGAGCGCGGAAGACGAGCCGCTTTCCGCGGCTGCACGCTGGCTCGCTGAAGGCGCCTCGGTTGAGCTCTTCACCGTGGTTGCCACCTGGGGCAGCGGCCCGCGCCCGGTCGGCGCGCAACTGGCGATCCGCGAGGACGGACAAGCGGTCGGCTCGGTCTCTGGCGGCTGCATCGAAGACGACTTGATCCGCCGCGTGCGTACGGGCGCCTTTGCCGCAACGCCGACCGAGCGGCTGCGCTACGGCGTCCATGCAGAGACGGCCCATCGCTTCGGCCTGCCCTGCGGCGGAACGGTCGAACTGGTGCGTGAGCGCCTGGGCCAGCACAGCGCGATCGAGGCGGTGCTTGCTGCCCTTGCCCGCCGCGAAGTGGTTGCACGCGAGGTCGACCTGGCCTCCGGGCGCGCCACCGTGCGGTCGACGGCGCGTGATGCCGTGCTCATCCTCGATGCCGAGCGCCTCGTCACCGTGCACGGCCCGCGCTGGCGTTTGATTCTGATCGGCGCCGGGCAACTTGCCCGCTGGGTTGCCGAGTTCGCGCTTGCGCTCGAGTTTGAGGTCATGGTCTGCGACCCACGCACCGACTACGACGAGCCATGGCGCGGACTCTCCGACGTCGAGCGCCGCCACGAGATGCCGGACGACCTCGTGCGAGCGCTCGTGCCCGACGCCCGCACGGCTGTCGTCGCACTCACCCACGATCCGAAGCTCGACGAGCTCGCCCTCATCGAGGCGCTGCGAAGCGAGGCCTTTTATGTTGGCGCGCTCGGCTCGCGGCGCACCCAAGAGGCGCGCCGCAAACGGCTTGCCGAGTTCGGTCTTGGCCCCGAACAGCTCGCGCGCCTGCGCGCTCCGGTTGGGCTCGATATCGGTGCGAAAAGCGTCGCAGAGATCGCCCTGGCCATCGCCGCCGAACTCGTAGCCGTACGCTCAACCCCTCCGGCGCTTCGCGCGCCACCTCCCCTTCGCAAGCGAAGGGGAGGACTTGATCCGTTCTCCCCTGCGCCACAAGCCAGAGCAAGGCGGAATTCATCACGGGCGTAGGGGGAGGACTTGAACCGTTCTCCCCTGCGCCGCAAGGCGTAGGGGAGAGGTCGGCAGAGCCGACAGAGGGGTCCGCGCACCTAAACGCGCGTGCCGCAGACGGCACAGCCGAGCGTGCGGGCGATCCGCACCGTCTGCAGATCCATCCGCCGCGCATCGATGAGCAGAAGTCGGCCGAGCAGTGGTTCGCCCGCCTGCGCGAGGAGTTTGATCGCCTCGGCGGCCTGAATCGTGCCGACGATGCCAACGAGCGGTGCGAACACACCCATGACCGCGCAGCGCTCTTCCTCGTACTGAGCGCCTTCGGGAAAAAGGCAGGCATAGCAGGGCGAATCCGCGCGGCGTGGGTCGAAGACGCTCACCTGTCCGTCCATGCGCACCGCCGCGCCGAAGACAAGCGGCACACGCGCCGCCACACAGGCGCGATTGATCGCATGGCGTGTGGCTAAGCGATCAGTGCAATCGATGACCACATCAGCTTCGGCTACGAGCTCGGCCAGGCGCTCGCCCTCGAGCCGCTCCGGAAGCGGCCGCACCTCGATTGTCGGATTGATCGCACGCATGCGCGCGGCAGCCGAAGCGACCTTTGCCTGCCCGATGCTTGCGGTGTCGTGGGCGATCTGGCGTTGCAGGTTGGTCAGATCGACCGTGTCAGGGTCGGCAATCGTGATGCGTCCGACACCGGCGCTTGCGAGATAAAGCGCCACGGGTGAGCCGAGGCCGCCCGCCCCGATCACGAGCGCCCGTGAAAGGCGCAGGCGCTCTTGGCCTTCGATGCCGATCTCTTCGAGCAGGATGTGACGCGAGTAGCGGGTCAGGGCTTCATCGTCCATGGTGCGAATTCTGCTCCGGCGAGCGACCGCGTCGCCGACGTATCTGTAAGCGAACCGCCACGCCGCTAGAGAGTAAATGCGCGATTGCACTTCTGACGAGGCCGTAGCACAATGCCGCGCAAACACCCAAGGAGGAGATCCGATGCAAAAAGTACTGCACATCGACGCGAGCAAGTGCACCGGCTGCCTGCAGTGCGAGATGGCCTGTTCCTATGAGAACTACGGCGTCTTCGCGACTTCGAAGTCGCGCATCAAGGTGTTCGACTTCCACCACACCGGCCGCAAGGTGCCCTACACCTGCACTCAGTGCGATGAGGCCTGGTGCCTGCACGCCTGCCCGGTCGAGGCGATCACCGTGGACAAAGCAACCGGTGCCAAGGTCGTCAATGAGGCCACCTGCGTGGGTTGCAAGGTTTGCACGATCGCCTGCCCGTTTGGCACCGTGAACTATGTGGCCGAGACCGGCAAGGTGCAAAAGTGCGACCTCTGCGGCGGGCAGCCGGCCTGTGCCGAAGCCTGTCCGACCGGGGCGATCACCTATATCGATGCGAACTGGACGGGACTTTCTCGCATGGCCGAGTGGGCGAACAAACTCGGCAACCAACCCGCCGCAGCGTGAACCGGAAACGAAGGAAGGAGTAACACCATGGCCTGGGCTGGCAAACTGCTTCGTGTCAACCTGACCGAGGGCACGATCAAGAGCGAAGCGCTCAACATGCAATGGGCGCGCGACTATTTAGGCTCGCGCGGCCTTGGCTCGAAGTACCTGGTCGAAGAGATCGATCCGAAGGTCGATCCGCTCTCGCCGGGCAACAAGATCATTTGGGCCACGGGCCCGCTCACCGGCACGATGGCCTCCACCGGCGGACGCTACACGGTCATCACCAAAGGCCCGCTCACCGGCGCGATCGCCTGCTCGAACTCGGGCGGCCACTGGGGCGCCGAGCTCAAGATGGCCGGTTGGGACATGATCATCTTCGAGGGCAAAAGCCCAAAGCCGGTCTACCTCTACATCAACGATGATCACGCGGAACTGCGCGACGCCTCGCACTTGTGGGGCAAGAGCGTCTGGGTGACCGAGGAGACGATCAGAAAGGAACTCCAGGATCCGCTCGTGCGCATCTCCTCCATTGGGCGCGCCGGCGAAAACCTCGTGCGCTTTGCCGCCGTGGTCAACGACCTGCACCGCGCGGCCGGCCGCTCGGGCGTGGGTGCGGTGGCCGGGTCGAAGAACCTCAAAGCGATTGCGGTGCGCGGCACCAAGGGCGTGGGCAACATCCGCGATCCGAAGGCCTTTATGAAGGTCACTTTCGAGAAGAAAAAGATCCTCGCCGAGAACGCGGTCACCGGTCAGGGCTTGCCCAAATACGGCACGCAGGTGCTCATGAACGTGATCAACGAGGTCGGGGCGCTTCCGACCCGAAACCACCGCGATGTGCAGTTCGAGGGGGCCAAGGACATCTCGGCCGAGGCGATGCTGACCCCGCGCAAGAGCGACGGCAAGACGCATCTGGTCACCAACCAGGCCTGCTTCGGCTGCACAATCGCCTGCGGAAGGATCAGCAAGATCGATGAGACGCATTTCTCGGTGGTCAACAAGCCCCAGTACTGGGGCGCCTCGGGCGGCCTCGAGTACGAAGCCGCCTGGGCGCTCGGGGCGGCCAACGGGGTCAACGACCTCGAAGCGCTTCAGTACGCCAACATGATCTGCAACGAACACGGCATGGACCCGATCAGCTTCGGTGCCACGGTCGGGGCGGTCATGGAGCTCTACGAAATGGGCGTGCTGAGCAAAGAGCAGCTCGGGATCGAGGCCCCGTTCGGCTCGGCCAAGGCCTTGTGCTATTTCGCCGAAATCACAGCCAACGGCGAAGGCTTCGGCAAGGAGATCGGGGAAGGCTCGGCGCGGCTCTGTGCCAAGTACGGCCACCCAGAACTCTCGATGAGCGTGAAGGGCCAGGAATTTCCGGCCTACGACAGCCGCGGCATCCAGGGCATGGGGCTGACCTACGCGACCTCGAACCGCGGCGCTTGCCACCTGCGGAGCTACACGGTCGCCTCCGAGATCCTCGGCATCCCGATGAAGACCGACCCGCTCACGACCGAAGGCAAGCCGGAGCTTGTGAAAGCCTTCCAGGATGCAACCGCCGCCTTCGACTCTTCGGGGCTGTGCATTTTCACAACCTTTGCCTGGAGTCTCGCGGATCTGGCGCCTCAGCTCCAGGCCGCCTGCGACGAGAAATTCACCACCGAAGAGCTCGCCTTGATCGGCGAGCGGATCTGGAACCTCGAGCGCGATTTCAACAACCGCGCGGGTTTCACGGCCAAGGACGACACCTTGCCGAGGCGCTTGCTCGAAGAGCCCGCGAAGACCGGCCCTGCCAAGGGCAAGGTCAACGGACTCAAAGAGATGCTGCCCAAGTACTACGAAATCCGCGGCTGGAATCCAGACGGTACGCTCAAGCCGGAAACCCGCGCGCGGCTTGGGCTTTGAGGTAGTGCTTTGTTTCGCGGCGCCGCGTCAGGCCGATCGCCGCGCGGCCTTCGATTTCTTTCAACGCCGATGAACGCCGATGAAGACTTCGAAGGGCGCCGACAACCCTGTGGTGATCGGCGTGCATCTGCGTTGAATCTGCGTTCATCGGCGTCTTGATGCGAGATCGCGACCTAAAGTCCAGTCCACAGCGAGGTCTTCTCATCATGCCCAAGCACCTGATCCTCGGCGCCGGTCCCGCCGGTGTCATTGCGGCTGAGACGATCCGTAAACACGCGCCGGAGGACGCGATCACGATCGTCGGCGATGAGCCCGAGCCGCCCTACTCGCGCATGGCCATTCCTTATCTGCTTGCGGGCAACATCGGCGAATCGGGCACTCACCTCCGGCATACGCCGGGGCATTTCGAAAAGCTCGCCATCGCGGTGCGCCGCGGCCGCGCCGTCTCGGTCGATGTCGATCGGCGGGAAGTCGCGCTCGAAGGCGGCGAGCGCCTCAGCTTCGACCGGCTGCTGATTGCCACCGGCTCCAAGCCCTCCAAGCCGCCGATCGCGGGCATCGACCGCGCAGGCGTACACAGCTGCTGGACGCTTGAGGATGCGCGGCACATCATGCGCCTTGCACAGCCCGGCGCGCGGGTCGTGCAGATGGGGGCCGGCTTCATCGGCTGCATCATCATGGAGGCGCTTGCGCTGCGCGGTGTCAAGCTCACCGTGGTCGAGATGGGCGATCGCATGGTGCCGCGCATGATGGGGCCGACCGCAGGCGGCATGATCAAGGCTTGGTGCGAAGCCAAAGGGGTTGCGGTCAAAACCGGCACACGGGTCGAGGCGATCGATGCCGATAGCCCGCTGTCGGTGAGGCTTTCAAGCGGCGAGCGCATCGCGGCGGATCTCGTCATCAATGCGACCGGCGTGAAGCCCGCGATCCAGTTCCTCGAAGGCTCCGGCATTCTCTGCGGCCTGGGGGTGCTGACCGATGAGCATATGCAGACGAACATACCCGGCATCTATGCTGCAGGCGATTGTGCCGAAGCCTTCGATGCGATGACCGGCAAGACGATCGTCAGCGCGATCCAGCCGAACGCGGCGGATCAGGCCCGGGTGGCAGCGCTCAACATGGTCGGCCGGCCCGCCAAGCTGCCGCAGGTCACACAAATCAACATCCTCGATACGCTCGGGATGATCTCGGCCTCCTTCGGCAACTGGCAGGGTGTGCCGGGCGGCCAGCACGTGGAACTCACCGACACCGAAGCCGGGCGGCACCTGAGCCTGCAGTTCGAAGGCGACATGCTTGTTGGGGCCAACGCCATCGGCTGGACCGAGCATGTCGGGGTGCTGCGCGGCCTGATCGAAGGCCGGGTGCGCCTCGGCCGCTGGAAAGATGAACTGCTGCGCGATCCGACGCGACTGCCGGAGGCCTATCTCGCCGCGGCGCAAGCCCAGCACGCCTGGGCGGGTGCAGCCGATGCACGGCGGCGTTGAGTCGCATCGGGCTGGCTAAGCGCGTTCATGCGTATCACGCTCAAACTCTTTGCCTCGCTGACCGACTGGCTGCCGCCCGAGGCGCGTGCGGCCAACCAGGTCACCCTCGACTACGCCGAGCCACCGACGGTGGGCGAAGTCATCACCCGCTTCGGGCTGCCGCAAAAGTCGGTGCACCTGGTGCTCGTCAACGGGGCTTTCGTGAATCCGGACGAGCGGGACGCCCGGCGCCTGGCCGACGGCGATGTGCTTGCGATTTGGCCGCCGATTGCCGGCGGTTGACGCGCAGTGCCAAGCCTCGGTCGCTAAGCGGCGTGCAGCGGGACTATCCGGCCGCCTTCGAGCGGCTGATAACGATCAGCGAAGCCGAGTGGTGTCGAGCGCTGTCCGAGGCGCTCGGGCTGCCCCACGAGCGTCTGTCGCCCGATTCAATCGTTGTGACCGTCGCGACCGCGGACGGTTCAGAGCGCATCGTGCTGCGCTGGCGTCGGGTCGAGGATCTCAAACTCGGAAGCATGCGGCTGCCGCGCCTTAGAGTCGCCTTTGACCTCACGGCCCTCGCTCCCGAGGCTCGATCGGAATGGATGCAGCGCTTCGATCGCGATCTGCAGCGGGGCGGAGGCTAAAGCGACGACGAGCGCTCGCAATCCTTCCCCGCATGTTTGGTCGACGCGCTTGCGACGATCCCGCGGTTTAGCGCGTGATGAGGCGATCGTGAATCGCCATCCCGACCAGCATCGTAATGACGAACACGATCACCGGAATCGAACCTGTCGCCGCCACCGTGATCGCGGGACCAGGGCAGAGCCCAGCAATCCCCCAGCCCGCGCCGAAGAGGATGCCGCCCAGGATGAGCCGCCCATCGATCGTGGTGTTGTTGGGCAATTGCATCGGCTCGCCGGTCAAGGAGCGTTCCCGCTTTTTCGCAAGCGTGAAGCCGACCACACCGACTGCAATGGCTCCTGCCATCACCAGCGCAAGCGACGGATCCCAGTTGCCGAAAAGATCCAGAAAACCCTTGACCTTCATCGGATTGGTCATGCCGGCTGCAATGAGACCAATGCCGAAGATGAGGCCCGCAACGAGAGAGACGACGAATGCCATGGAATCAACCTCCAATCGAAAGGATGTGACGCAACACAAACACGGTCACGAATCCCGCCCCCATAAAGGCGAGCACATTGACCAGCGAGCGCAGGGAAAAGCGCGACAGGCCGCAGACCCCGTGTCCTGAGGTGCAGCCGTTGCCCATGCGCACGCCGATACCCACGAGCAACCCGGCGAGGATCACAAGCGGCAGCCCCACATCGGTGGCCGTCGGCGGCATGTCGGCAAAAGCCTTCCAGAGCCAGGGGGCCACGATCAGCCCGAGCACGAAGCCCCAGCGGATGCGATCGCCAGCGGTGGCGCCCTGAAGCAGTCCGCCCAAGATCCCGGCAATACCCGCAATTCGCCCGACACCGAGCGCGTAGATGACCGCCGAAAGGCCGATCAAAACACCCCCAACGAGGGCGGCGATAGGCGTAAACGATCCCCAATCAATGCTCATTGCGTTTTCCTCCAACGGTTGGTTGAGACGAACTTGAGCGTGACATGGAGCCCGCCTCCACATCACAGAAAAGTCCATGCAAGGTGCGCAAGAGAACGTAGACGGCCGGATCGGCAATGCGGTAGTAGATGAACTTGCCGTCGCGGCGCGTGGCCACGAGACCGCTTTCGCGCAACACCGTGAGCTGCTGGGACAGCGACGGCTGCCCGATGCCGGTGGCCGCTTCGATGGCGCTCACGCAGGCCTCCGCCTCGCTTAGCACACACAGGATCAGCAGCCGGTCGGGGTTAGAAAGCTGCTTGAGCAGCCCCGCTGCCTGCGCGCATCGGCCTTTGAGTGCCTGGGCCGCTGCCGTTGGCGATGGCCCGACCTCAATTTCCGTGTCGATCATGTTGCTTCGCTCCTTTCTCGCTGCCCTTGCCCCACCGACCCTCCGGTCCGTCTTGCCGAACCGTCGTCGTCGCTTGCGCGAGATCAGCCCTTGAAACTTCTGGACTTGGAACAATTTCGGTAATTATATAATATTTTCTTGTAGATCAACAGCCCGGAAACAACTCGGAGTGAGCCATGACGATCGACCCGAACATCCAGTCCTTCTTCGATCCGGAAACCTACACGGTCACCCATGTGGTGTCTTGCCCGGTCACGCGCAAGGCGGCCATCATCGACAGCGTGCTCGACTACGACCCCAAGTCGGGCCGTACCTCGACCGCTTCGGCGCAGAAAGTGCTCGACTACGTGCAGGCGCACGGACTCTCGGTGGAATGGCATCTTGAGACCCATGCGCATGCCGATCATCTCTCGGCGGCGCCCTGGCTCAAGGAGCGCCTGGGCGGCCGTATCGGGATCGGCGAGCACATCAAGACGGTGCAGAAGACCTTTGCCGGGATCTTCAACGCCAAGGACATCAATGCCGACGGTCGACAGTTCGACCATCTTTTCAAGGATGGTGAAACCTTCCGGGTCGGCGAGCTCGAGTTTCGCGTCATGCACACCCCGGGCCACACCCCCGCGTGCCTGGCCTACCTGGTGGGCGACAACGCCTTCGTCGGCGACACGCTGTTCATGCCCGACTACGGCACCGCGCGCTGCGACTTTCCGGGCGGGGATGCCGCCACGCTCTACCGCTCGATCCGCAAACTCCTGTCGCTGCCGGAGCACACCAAGCTCTACATGTGCCACGACTACCTGCCCGGCGGACGCGAGCCGAAATGGGTCAGCACAGTCGGCGAACAGCGCCGCTCGAACATCCATGTGCACGACGGCGTGACCGAAGAGGAGTTCGTGGCCATGCGGACCGCGCGCGACAAGACGCTCGCGATGCCGGTGCTGATGTTGCCTTCGGTGCAAGTGAACGCGCGCGCGGGGCACTTCCCGCCGCCTGAAGACAATGGTGTGTCCTATCTCAAGATTCCTTTGAACGTGCTGTGATTCCGACGCAAATCATCGATCCGGCCGGCGACCGGCTCGTGATTGCGGGGCAGATTCGCCCTGAGCACGTGGCCGAGATCGCTCAGGCCGGCTTCAAGACCATCATCAACAACCGACCCGACGGTGAAGAGGGAGCGGTGCCGGCGGCTGAAATCGAGGCCGAGGCCAAGCGGCACGGGTTGACCTTTATCAGCCAGCCGGTGCTTTTTTCCAAACTCACCGCCGAAGACGGCGCGGTGTTTGCACGCTGGCTTGAGACGGCGCCGAAGCCGATCTTTGCCTACTGCCGCACGGGCCGCCGCTGCGCGGCGCTTTGGGCGCTCGCCCGCGCGCCCGAGCGTGGCACCGAAGCGGTGCTTCGCGCCGCGCGTGAGGCCGGCTGCGATCTCGAAGAGCTACGGCCACGTCTGCCGGCATGAGCGCTCAACCCGCCACACGGCAGGCTGGCCTCACGGCCTATCTGCGCACGGCGCTCGCCGACGACCTGGTGGCTGCCGCCATCGTGGTGGTGCTGCTCGTGCCGCAGAGCATGGCCTATGCGCTGCTGGCTGGTTTACCGCCGACGGCCGGAGTGCTTGCAAGCCTCGCGCCGGTGGTGGTCTATGCGGTCTTGGGTTCCTCCAGCACGCTTGCGGTGGGGCCGGTGGCGGTGCTTGCGATGATGACTGCGCAGGCGATCGTGCCGGTCGCTTCGGCGCACGGGGTGAGCGTCGAGCTGGCCGCCGTGGTGCTGGCCATCGAGGTAGGGGCGCTGCTTGCCGTAGCGGCCCTACTGCGGCTCGAGGTGCTGGCGGCGCTGCTTGCCGCGCCGGTGCTGCACGGTTTTATCGCCGGTGCGGCGCTCGTGATCGCGCTGGGTCAACTGCCGGCGCTGCTTGGACTGCCCGTGCGAGGCAACACGCTCTTTGAGCTCGTGCCGTCGGCCATGGCCGCCCCGACCCTCGCCCCGCATCCGGCAACGGCCATGGTCGGGGTGGCGGCACTCGCCGCGCTGTGGCTGCTTCGCAAGTACGCCGCGCGCGGCCTCGAAGCGCTGGGCCTGCCGCGGCGCAAGGCCAGCCTGCTTGCCCGCGCCTCGCCGCTGCTCGTGATCGTTGCGGCCATCCTTTGGGTGCTGGCCGCGCCCCACGCAAGCCAGGGCGTCGCACTGGCGGGCCGTGTCTCGCTCGGCAGTGCCTGGCCACCGCCTCTGCCGTGGCAGGCCGATTGGGCGGTGTGGCAAGCGCTCATGCCCGCGGCCGCATTGATCGCGCTCGTCGGTTATGTCGAAAGCCTCGCGGTGGCCGAGTCGCTCGGGCTAAAGCGCGGCGAGCGGGTCTCACCGCGGCGCGAACTGATTGGCCTTTCGGGGGCAAACGTCGCCGCGGGCCTGACCGGCGGCTTTCCGGTCACAGGCGGCTTTGCACGCTCGATCGTCAATTTCGACGCGGGCGCCCGCACCCGCATGGCCGGTGTGTTCACCGCCATCGGCCTGCTCGCGGCCATTTCGCTCATCGGCCCCTGGCTTGAAAAGCTGCCCAAAGCGGTCCTCGCCGCCACCATCATCATCGCCGTGCTCTCCCTGCTGGAAAGTCATCCGTTCCGCCAGGCTTGGCACTGGTCGCGCGCGGAGTTCTGGCTCATGCTCCTCGTGGCGGCGCTCACGCTGCTGGTGGGCGTGGAGCCGGCGTTAGCCCTCGGCGTGGTCGGCTCGATCGCGCTCCTGCTCAAACGCACCGCGCGGCCGCACTGGGCTGAGGTCGGCCGCATGCCCGGAACCGAAACCTTCCGCAACGTGAAGCGCTTCCCCGAAGCCGAGACCCTCCCGGGCGTGCGTGTGCTTCGCATCGACGAGAGTCTGGTCTTCGTCAACTCGCGCTGGCTTGTGGACACGGTGACTGCGCAGACGCTCGAATCGGGTGCCACACGCCATGTGGTGCTCATGATGTCTGGCGTCAACGACATCGATCTGTCGGGCCTCGAAGCGCTCGAACAGCTGGCCGAGACCCTGGCCGCGCGCGGGGTGAGGCTGCATCTGTCCGAACTCAAGGGCCCGTTGCGCGACCGCTTCGAGCGTTTCGGCACCGGCTGGCTCACCGGACGGATCTTTGCCACGCAGGCGCAAGCGCATGAGGCACTCTCGGCCTCGTCAAGCGCAAGCGAAGCCGGGATCGATTCGGTCTGCTCGCAAACCAACGGCTAGCAGCTTGCGCCGGTGCGGCACGGGGGCCCTCTCGTGCCGCCGCCCGGGAGGCATCACACACCGAGCCCCTTGGCCGAGGCCCGCTAGCCCTTCACACAAAGCACCTGCTTGAGCGTGTGCACGATCTCAACAAGGTCGCGCTGGGCGGCCATGACCTGATCGATGTCTTTGTAGGCCGCCGGGATTTCATCGAGCACGCCGGCGTCTTTTCGGCACTCGACCCCTTCGGTCTGGCGCTTGAGGGCCTCGAGGTCGTAGAGTCGTCGCGCGGCGCCGCGGCTCAGGCGCCGCCCCGCGCCGTGGCTACAGGAGCAATAGCTCTCCGCGCGGCCGAGCCCGCGCACAATGTAGGAGCGCGCCCCCATCGAACCCGGGATGATGCCGAGTTCACCGGCCCGCGCCCGCACCGCGCCTTTTCGGGTGATCCACACGTCGCGCCCGAAATGCCGCTCGCGGGCGGCGTAGTTGTGATGACAGTTGACCGCCTCGAGCGTGCGTTCGATCGCCCGACCGAACGCCTCCTCAAGCGCGCGGTGCACACGCGCAAGCATCCAGTCGCGGTTGAGGGCCGCATAGTCTTGCGCCCACTCGAGCGCCTCGACATAGTGCGCAAATTCGCGCGTGCCCTCCTCGAGCCAGGCCAGATCGCGATCGGGTAGATCGAATCCACGCTGCCGCGCGTAGCTACGCGCCATCTCGATGGCCGCCTCGCCGATCGTCTTGCCGATGTTGCGCGAGCCCGAATGCAGCATGATCCAGACGGCGCCGTCCTCATCGAGGCAGAGCTCAATGAAGTGGTTGCCTCCCCCGAGGCTCGCCACCTGCCGCCAGATGCGCGCACGATCCAGGCGACCGAGCCGCTCAAGGATCGCAAGTTTTTCGAAGCGCCGTTCAAGTGCGCGCAGCCGCCGCGCCAGTTCGGGCCCAAGCCGGCCCTCCTCCCCGGCTTCAGGAACCTCCCGATGAATGGCAAAGCCGACCGGTACGAGCGCTTCGATGCGGCTTCGCGCACGCGAGAGCGAGCTCGGCAAATCCTCGGCCCGCAAATCGGTACGCACCGCGCACATGCCGCAGCCGATATCCACCCCCACCGCGGCCGGGATGATCGCGTGGCCGGTGGCAATCACCGTGCCCACCGTGGCACCGATGCCCACATGCACATCCGGCATCACCACAACCGGCCCGGCAAGAATCGGAAGCGAGGCCACCCGCGCGATTTGCTCGACAGCCTCGGGCTCCACCGGCACGCCCTCCACCCAAGCGCGCACGTTCGGAAGTGTGCGTAGTTTGAGGTCTTGGCTTTTCATGTCGCGAAAGCTTAGCGCGTGTACGATCACCGGTTCAAAGCGGACGCTGCCGCCGTTTCCTGAACGCTCGCACGTGTGGGTGCAACCGATGGCTTCCCCTCGCCCCGCCTGGCTCGATGGCTTTGATCTGCGCGCCCTGCCGCCGGATTTCGTGGCCAACCCCTACCCCTACTACCACGCGCTGCGTGAGCATGATCCGCTGCGTCGCATGCCCGATGGCAGCGTGCTTCTAACCCGCTATGAGGATTGTGTTGCCGTCTACAAGGATCCGCTGAGCTACTCCTCCGACAAGCACGCGGAGTTTTTTCCGAAGTTCGGGCCAAGCCCGCTCTACGAGCATCACACCACAAGCCTGGTCTTCAACGATCCGCCGCTTCATACGCGCGTGCGCCGCCTCATCATCGGTGCGCTCACGCCGCGTGCGGTGGAGGCGATGACCCCCGGGCTTGAGCAGCTGGTGCAAACACTGCTCGACCGCCTCGAGGACAAGGCACGCACCGGCCAACCCATCGATCTGATCGAAGACTATGCCGCCGCCATCCCGGTGGAGATCATCGGCAACCTGCTTGCTGTGCCGCGCGAGGAGCGCGGGCCGTTACGGGCGTGGTCACTGGCGATTCTCGGAGCGCTCGAGCCGGCCCCCACCGCCGAACAACTCGAACGCGGCAACCGGGCTGTGACCGACTTTCTCGCCTACCTTCGCACGCTCGTCGCACGCCGACGCGCAGCACCTGGCGATCCCGCAACCGATGTGCTCACACGGCTGATTGTGGGCGAAGGCGAAGAGCGTCTCACCGAAACCGAGCTTCTCCACAACTGCATCTTTCTGCTCAACGCCGGGCATGAAACGACCACCAACCTCATCGGCAATGCGCTTGCGCTTTTTTGCGAGTACCGCTTCGCGCGTGAAGCGCTGCGCGCAACGCCCTCGCTGATCGGTCACGCGGTCGAAGAGTGCCTGCGTTATGAGTCGAGTAACCAGCTCGGCAACCGCATCACCACGCGCGAGGTCACGCTTGGAGGCGTCACACTGCCCGCGCAGACCCGCATCACCCTGGTCATCGGGGCAGCCAACCGAGATCCGGCCCAGTTTCCCGATCCCGACCGCTTCGACATCCAGCGCGAACCGAACCGTCACTTGGCCTTTGCCACGGGGCCGCACCTGTGTGCCGGCCACGCGCTGGCCCGTCTGGAGGGGCGTATCGCCATCGGGCGCTTTCTTGAACGCTTTCCGCGCTACGAGATTGACCTGGCAGCCGCCGAGCGCAGCCGCCGCGTACGCTTTCGCGGCTGGGTAAGACTGCCCGCGAAGCTCCATGCCAGTGCGGCATGAGTGCGGCCGTGACGTTGAGTGTGCTCAGCTCGCTCGCCGGTATCGATCCCGCGGCCTGGGATCGCCTGCTTGCTGAAACGCCTGGGCCTGCAGACGGCGGCGGCCGGGTCTTTCTGCGCCACGCCTATTTGTACGCCCTTGAAACAAGCGGATGCGTTGGCGGCCGCACCGGCTGGCAGCCTTGCTACCTCATCGCGCAGGACGGCGGGCGTCTGGTTGGTGCGGTGCCGCTCTACCTCAAAGCTCACTCCTATGGTGAATTCGTCTTCGATTGGGCTTGGGCCGATGCCCATCGGCGTGCAGGACTGGCTTACTACCCCAAGCTTGTGGCTGCAGTGCCATTTACGCCCTGCCCAGGCCCGCGCGTGCTTGCGGCCTGCGAAACGGTTGCCGAGGCGCTGATCGCGGAAGCGCTCGCGCTTGTCCAGAGAAACCGTCTCTCCTCGCTGCATGTGCTCTTTCCCGACGCTCCGGAAGCCGAGCGCTGGGCCCGACAGGGTCTGCTGCTTCGCCGCGGCGTGCAGTTTCACTGGCACAACCGCCGCGAGCCTGCGCCCTGGCGCGACTTCGAGGAGATGCTTGCCGCGATGAGCCACGACAAGCGCAAAAAGATCCGGCAAGACCGCCGCTACGTGATCGAAGCGGGCGTCAGCGCATGGCGCATGCTCGATGGCGCCACCGCGAGCCACGCCGATTGGGCCTTTTTCACGCGCTGCTACGAGCGCACCTACGCCACCCATTTTTCGACGCCGTATCTCAACCTCGACTTTTTCCTCGCGCTGGCTCGGGCGATGCCCGAGGCGCTTCGCCTTTGGATCGGAGAGCGTGCCGGCGAGCCGGTGTGCGCCTCCCTTTGCGTGCAAAGCGGCCGGGTGCTCCACGGCCGCTACTGGGGCACGCTCGAGGCGGTGCGCTCGCTTCATTTCGAAGCCTGCTACTACCGCCCGATCGAATGGGCCATCGCCGAGGGCCTCACACGCTTCGAAGGCGGCGCTCAGGGCGTGCACAAACTCGCACGCGGGCTATTGCCGGTGGCCACGCATTCAGCGCACTGGATCGCCGAGCCGCGTTTTCGTGACGCGATCGAGGAGTTCTGCGCACGCGAGCGCATCGGGGTCGCTCACACGCTGGATGAATTGGCCGAATCCGCGCCGTTCAAAACCGCGCCAACGGTCGCATGAGCGTGCGCTGCTTCTACAGCGACCACTTTGTCTTGCCGCTGCCGGAGGGCCATCGCTTTCCGATGGCCAAGTACCGGCTGCTGCGCGAGCGGGTGGCCGCGCTCGATCCGACGCTGCTCGAAGAGGCCCCACGTGCAAGCGACGAGCAACTGCTGCTTGCGCATGATGCCGCCTACATCGAACGCCTGTCCACCGGCACGCTCTCGGCCGCCGAAATCCGCGCGATCGGCTTTCCGTGGAGCCCGCAAATGGCCGAACGGGCACGCCGTTCAACCGGTGCCACGATCGCTGCGCTTTGCTTTGCCATCGAAACCGGCGGCTGCGGCATCAACCTCGCAGGCGGCACACACCACGCCTTTCGCGATCATGGCGAGGGCTTTTGCTGCTACAACGATGCGGCCGTTGCCGCGCGTGTGGCCCTTGAGCGCATGAGCGGCCTCCAACGCATCGCCATCATCGACCTCGATGTGCATCAGGGCAACGGCACCGCTGCGATCCTGCGCGACGACCCGCGCGTGTTTACCTTTTCCATGCACGGGGCCAAAAACTACCCGGTACGCAAGGAGCAAAGCGATCTGGATGTCGAACTGCCTGACGGCACCGACGATGAGACCTACCTTCGGCTTCTGGCCGAGCACCTGCCGCAGTTGCTCGATCGCTTTCGCCCGCAGGCGCTTATCTATCTTGCCGGCGCCGATCCTTACGAGGGCGACCGGCTCGGTCGCCTTGCGCTCACCCGCGCGGGGCTTGCCGCGCGCGATCGCTTCGTTTTGGAAAGCGCGCGCCGCCGCGGGCTACCGGTAGCCATTGCAATGGCTGGGGGCTACGCAGAGGCCATCGAAGATATCGTGGCCATACACTTTTCCACGGTCTCCCTGGCACTTGAGGTGTATCGATGAACCCGCTGGCAGGCTTTGAACACGATGTCCATGCGCCGGTGCTTCTTCTCGAGCATGAAGGCGAGGAGCGCATCCTCACGCTCAGGCTCAATCGCCCGCAAGCGATGAACACGCTCGATCACGCAATGACCGAGGCGTTCGTTGATGCCGTGCGCTTCGTTCTGGCCGATCCCAGGCGCCGGGTGCTCATCCTCGAGGGGGCCGGAGAACACTTCATGGCCGGCGGCGACCTCAAAGACTTCGCGCGCACGCTCGATCAGCCTGGCGAAGAACGCCGGGAACATTTCCGCGCGATGATTCATCGGCTCCATGCCGCGATCGAGCTCTTGCAGCGCGCACCGCTCATCACGATCGCCAAGGTACGCGGCGCCTGTGCCGGCTTCGGGCTCTCGCTGGCCATCGGCTGCGATCTGACGCTGGCCTCGGAGGAGGCGTACTTCACGACGGCCTACGCCTCCATCGGTCTGACCCCGGATGGTGGCCAGAGCTACTTCCTGCCGCGCATGGTGGGACTCAAGCGCGCGTTTGAGCTTTTGCTTCTAAGCGAACGAATCAGCGCGACCGAGGCGCTTTCGCTTGGGCTACTCACCCGCGTCGTGGCCGCCGATGCGCTCGATGCCACCACCGAAGCAATCGCGCGCCGGCTCGCCCACGGCTCCCGCCATGCGATGGCGGGTGCGAAACGCCTGCTTTCGACTTCGATGAGCAAAACAATGTCCGAGCAACTTGCGGCGGAAGCCGAGAGCTTCGCGCACTGCGCGGCCCAGGAGGATTTTGCGGAGGGTGTGCGGGCGTTTTTGGAGAAGCGAGGGACAAGATTCACCTAGGGCCTCGTCGAGGAAGCTCAGGCATGATTCCTTCGTACCAGGACTTTATGTTGCCGTTGTTGCGGCTCATGGCCGACGGACAGGAGCGAAAGCTCTCCGAGGTCATCACGCCACTTGCCGATCAATTCGAACTTTCCACCGAGGAGCGTAAAGCTCTCCTGGAAAGCGGACAGCAAACGATCCTTGAAAACCGTATCGGTTGGGCCAAAACCTACCTCAAACAGGCCGGTTTGCTCGAAATCACCCGCAGAGGCTGGTTTCGCATCAGCGATGCCGGGCGAGAGCTCCTCGCCAAAGCGCCGCCGCGGATCGACCTCAATCTCCTCAATCAATTCCCGGAATTTCGCGCTTTTCGTGCGCGATCGCGACCGGAGGCCAAACGGGGCCTGCCTTCGGATGAAAACGCAACAAGCGTCGCAGAGCTAAGTTCCTCAGTCTCTCCCGCGGAGGCTTTGTCCGCAGCCTACCGCCAGTTGCGTGATGAGGTGGAGTCGGAACTGCTCGCGCTCGTCCGGAAGGCGAGCCCGCGCTTCTTCGAGCAACTGGTCGTCGATCTCATGCTCGCGATGGGCTACGGCGGCTCGCGGCAGGAAGCCGGTCGTGCGATTGGACAGTCCGGCGACGGCGGCATCGACGGTGTGATCAACGAAGATCGGCTCGGGCTGGACAAGATCTACCTGCAAGCCAAGCGCTGGGACGGCACGGTCGGACGCCCCGAGATTCAGAAGTTCGCCGGGGCCTTGCAGGGTCAGCGAGCGTCCAAGGGCGTGTTCATCACGACCTCGTCGTTCACGAAAGATGCGATCGAGTACGCGCGCTCGATTTCGAGCACCATCATCTTGATCGACGGTGAAACGCTCGCGGCTCTGATGTATGACCACGGTGTCGGCGTGGCTCGCGACCTGGTCTACGAAATCAAGCGCATTGACGGGGACTACTTCGAAGCGGCGTGAACCCTGGCAGTGGTTGAGGTCGGAGCGGCTGCGACGCAACTTCCCACAAGTGCATTTTCTAAAGTTGCACTTTAGAATTTGCACGCATGGCTTTCGTCGAACGCAAGCTCTCCGACGCTTTGCGCGCGGCCGCTCGGGCCTTCCCGGCCGTCGTGCTGACCGGCCCGCGTCGCTCGGGCAAAACCTCCCTGCTCCGGCATCTCTTTCCGAACGCGACCTACCATCTGCTCGAAGACCCGGACACGGTCGCGCGGTTGCGCGCCGATCCGCAGGGCTTCCTCGATGGCTTGCGCGGGCCGGTGATCTTGGACGAAGTGCAGAACGTGCCGGAAGTGTTCGCCCATGTGCGCGCGCGGATCGACCGCGCACCGCGGCGACGGGGACAGTGGTTTCTGACCGGCTCTCAGGAAGCGCCCCTGATGCAGCGCGTCTCGGAATCGATGGCTGGGCGTGCCGCGGTTTTGCAGCTGCTTCCGCTTGCTACGGACGAAAGCCCGAAGGTCTCACTCCTCTTGGGCGGGTATCCTGAAGTCATCGCACGACCGAAATCGGCCCGACTCTGGTTTTCGGCGTACCTCCAGACCTACCTCGAGCGCGATGTGCGTGCGGTGCTTTCGGTGCGCGACCTCTCGACCTTCCGGCGTTTTCTCGCGCTCCTTGCCGCGCGGCATGGGCAAATCCTCAACAAAGCCGATCTTGCAGCACCGCTGGGTGTGTCGATCCCGACGATCAGCGCCTGGCTTTCGGTGCTCGAAATCACGGCGCAAATTCTGATCGTGCCGCCGTTCTACGAAAACCTCGGCAAACGGCTCATCAAGTCGCCCAAGATCTATTGGCTCGACTCGGGGCTGGCCTGCCATCTGCTCGGGATCGAATCCGCCGCCGAGCTCGCCCGCTCGCCGTTTCGCGGCGTGCTGTTCGAAGGCTTCATCGCCGCCGAGATCGCCAAGCGGCAAGTCCATGCGGGCGGCCGACGCGAGCTCTACTTCTTCCGAGATGCCAAGGGGCTCGAAGTCGACTTCATCGTGCCGACCCGACAAGGCGGACTTGCGCTCATCGAATGCCAGGCAGCCCGCACCGTGCAGCCTGCGATGGCGGCTCCGCTAATGCGACTGGCCGATGCGCTTGCGGCGCGCTCGCTGCCCGCCAGCAACATCACCGCACATCTGGTGCACGAGCCTTCGCCCTCCGCGCTCCAAAGCGAAGCCATCCTGCCCGGTGTGCGAGCGATCCCCTGGCCGCGGTTTCTCGATTCCCTGCCGTTGCGCTGAATTTCCCGCGGTACCGTCCGCGTCCAGGGCCTACTGCCCGGGACCTGATGCGAGCACTTCAGATGCCGCTCGAGTGACGGCGGGACCGCTTGAGCCCGCCCGCCAAAGCCCGCAGCCAACCCCAGCCGCGGCGGATGCCGTGCTCGAGGTCATCGAACACGGTAAAAACCGCCGGCACGACGATAAGCGAAAGAATCGTCGAGGTGATCAGCCCGCCGATCACGGCGATCGCCATCGGCGAGCGAAAGCTCGCATCGGCGCCACTGGTGCCAAGGGCGATCGGCAGCATCCCGGCACCCATGGCGATTGTGGTCATGAGGATCGGCCGCGCGCGTTTGTGGCAGGCATCCATAAGCGCATCGAAGCGGGACAAGCCATGCTCGCGTCGCGCGACGATCGCGTAGTCAACAAGCAGAATCGAATTCTTGGTCGCAATGCCCATGAGCATGAGGATGCCGATCAGCGAAGGCATGGAAAAGCTCTTGCCGGCAAGCAGCAGCCCGATGAAGGCCCCGCCGATTGAGAGCGGCAGCGCCGAGAGGATCGTGATCGGATGCAGCACGTCCTTGAAGAGAAGCAGGAGCACGAGGTAGATGCAGACGATGCCGGTGAGCATCGCCAGGCCGAAGCTCGCGAAGAGCTCCCCCATCACCTCGGCGTCCCCGATTTCGACTTTGCGCACCCCGGGCGGGAGATTGGCCACGCTCGGTAGGGCTTCGGCCTGCTTCACCACCTCGCCGAGCGTGGTGTCGGCCAGCTCGACATCGAAGACGATGTTGCGCGCGCGGTTCAGGCGGCTGATTTCAGCCGGAGCGCTGCCCACTTCAAGCGAGGCCACCTGAGCGAGCATGACCGGGCCGCGTGCGCCCGGTACGGTGAGCCGCCCGATCGCCGCGAGATCGCTGCGCAAGTCGCGGTCGAAGCGCACGACGATCGGCACCTGCCGTTCGGAGAGATTGAGCTTGGGGAGCGCCACGTCGTGGTCGCCCACGGTGGCGATACGCAGCGTGTCGGCGATGGCCGCGGTGCTGACCCCAAGATCGGCGGCGCGGGCCGGATCTGGCCGGACGATGACTTCCGGACGCACGAGGCTTGCACTGGACTGGACGTTGCCCACACCCGGAATCGTCCGCAACTCACGCTCCACCGCGCGGGCGGCCTCCGTGAGCGCGTGCGGGTCGTCGCTTGTGAGGACCAGTTGGTATTTTTCGCCGCCGCTTGCCAAGCCGACCTTGAAGCGCACGCCCGGCACGGCCTCGAGCGCCTTGCGGATCTCGGCCTCAATCGGCTGCTTGCGCACCGGGCGCTCGCTTCGCGGGCTGAGCAAGACGGTCAAGGTGGCCTTGCGTACCTCGGCGAGGCCCTGCGGAACGAAGGGATCCGCCCCGGCAGCGCCGCCGCCGATCGTGGTGTAGACCGAGCGCACATGCTCGACACGGGCGATCGCCTGCCGTGCGGCCTCGGCCGCGGCGCGCGTTTCGGCCAGCGTGCTGCCGGGCGGTAACTCGAGGAACACCTGGGTCTGCGAGTTGTCGTCGGGCGGCAGAAACCCGGTGGGTAGCAGCGGAATGAGCGCAAGCGAGCCCGCAAAAAAGAGCGTGGCTGCAATCAAGGTCGTCCAGCGATGGCGGGTGCACCATTGCGCCCAACGCATGTACAGGCCAAGCCAACGCGGCTCGCGATGCTCGCCGACAAAGGGTTTGAGCAGGTAGGCCGCCATCATCGGGGTCAACATCCGCGCCACCACGAGCGAAAAAAAGATCGCAAGCGATGCGGTCCAGCCGAATTGCTTGAAGAACTTGCCGGCGATACCGCTCATGAATGCGGTGGGCAAAAAGACCGCAATGAGCGTGAAGGTGGTGGCAATCACGGCAAGGCCGATTTCATCGGCTGCTTCCATGGCCGCTTGATACGGCGGTTTGCCCATGCGCAGATGGCGCACGATGTTTTCGATCTCAACGATGGCATCATCGACCAGGATCCCGATCACGAGCGACAGCGCCAGGAGCGTCACCACGTTGATCGAAAAGCCCAGGTAGTCCATGCCCGCGAATGCGGGGATGGCCGACATGGGTAGTGCCACCGCGGCGATGAAGGTCGCCCGCAGGTCGCGCAAGAAAAACCACACCACCAGTACCGCAAGCAGCGCGCCCTCGTAGAGAAGCAGCATCGAGGCGTCGAACTCTTCCTCGACCGGGGTGACGAAGTCGAAGGCCTCGGTCAGGCGGATGTGCGGGTGCTCTCGCTCGAGCTCGGCCAACGCGGCCCGCACGCCGCGGCCCACTTCGATTTCGCTTGCGCCGCGGCTTCGTCTGACTTCGAAGCCCACCACCGGCTCGCCGTTGAGCAAGGCAAGCGAGCGCGGCTCGGCGATCGTGTCACGCACCGAAGCCACGCGCGCAAGTTCGATCCTTCGCCCATCCCGCAGGGCGATTTCGAGCACGCGCAACGTCTCGGCCGTGGTTGCCCCACCGATGACCCGAATCGATTGCTCGCGGCCGCCCAAGTCGGTGCGCCCGCCGCTCGCCTCGGTTTGCACCTGACGAAGGGTGCGCGAGACATCGGCGGCCGACACACCCAGGGCCAGCATGCGCTCGCGGTCGAGCTCCACCACGATCTCACGGGAGACGCCTCCGACCCGCGAAACCCCGCCGACCCCACGCACGCCGAGCAGTTTTTTGGTGACGGTGTTGTCGACAAACCAGGAGAGCGCTTCGTCATCAAGCCGCGAGGAGGCAATCGCATACGCAAGCACCGGGGTGCCGGCCAAATCGAGCTTGCTGATGATCGGTTCTTTGATATCGCCCGGCAGTTCGCCACGGATGCGAGTGACTGCGGAGCGCACATCATCGAGGGCTTCCTGCACCGGCTTTTCGAGCCGGAACTCAGCGGTGACCGTGACCCCGCCATCCTGAATGCGGGTGTAGAGGTTCTTGAGCCCCTGTATCGAGGCGATCGCGTTTTCGACTTTGCGCGCGACTTCGGTCTCCAGCTGGCTCGGCCCCGCCCCCGGATAGGCAATCACCGTGTTGATCGTCGGCAGGTCCAGATCCGGGAAGTTCTGCACCTTCATCGTGTTGAAGGCGTAGAGCCCCGCCAGGGTGAGCAGCACAAACGCAGTGACTGCCGCAATCGGATTTCGAATCGACCAGGCCGAGACGTTGAGCATGGGAGGTTCCGCTAGGGGCGCCCGAGAGCGCCTGCAGGCGCTTGAGCGCGCTCAGGCCCAGACGCTGTGACCGAAGGCTGCGCGGCAACGCGCACACTGTCTCCATCGCTCAGGAAGGCCGCACCCGAGGCAACCACCTGCTCGCCGGGCTTCAGCCCCGAGACAATCTCGACCCGATCGCCAAGCCGACGGCCGGTTTCCACCTTGACCTGCGAGACCCGGCCCGATGCGTCAGCGCGAAACACATAGGCAAAGCCATCACGAAGCACAAGCGCGCTCTGCGGCACATGAAGGGCGCTTGTGCGACCGAGCTCAAATTCCCCACGCGCAAAGACCCCGGGACGCGCTTGGGGTGAGCGCTCGAGGTCGACGTAGACAAGCGCATTGCGGGTTTGTGGATCGACCGTGGGTGCCAGCTGCCGAACCCTGCCGCGCAGCTGTGAACCATCGGGCAAGGTCACCAGCGCCGCCTGCCCCGTCCGCAGGCGCGAAAGCTCGGCGGCGGTCACTTCCGCGCGCCACTCAAGCCGCCCTTGCCGGATCAGGCGGAAGAGCTCCACGCCGGGTCCCACCACGGCCCCGAGGGTTGCCGAACGCGCCGAAATCACCCCATCGTCAGGCGCCACCAGCCGGGTCTGCGCACGCCGCACCTCGATGAGCTGCATTTGCGCACGCGCCGCCGCAAGCCGTGCCCGCGCGGTCTTCTCGGCGGTCTGGAATTGATTGATCTGCTGGGCCGAGAGTGCACCGGAGTCGGCCAGCAGACGCGCTCGCGCGGCATCGGCCTCGGCTTGCGCAAGCTGGGCCTCGGCCTCGGCGATGAGGGCGGCCGCCTGAGCACGCTCGGCTTCGAGGGTCTCGGCGGCGAAGGTGGCAAGCACTTGGCCTTTGCGCACACGGTCGCCGACTTGAACATGCACTTCGGCAATGCGAAGGCCTTGCACTTCGGCCCCGATCACCGCCTCTTGCCACGCAGCGATGTTGCCGTTGGCGCTCAAGGTGAGTGGCCAGGGGCTCGACTCGACCGAAGCGAGCGTCACGGTGAGCGCCGGACGCACGCTGGCGGCGCTTGCTGCCGGGGCCCGCGGGGCGTTTTGCCCCTTCACACCGAGGGCCAAAAGCGCCACACCCGCTGCCACCGTCAGGCCGAGCGCCCACGGTCGCAATACCGCCCAACGCGAAGACTCGATCGATGGCCGCAGAAGCTTCATGGTGTGGATCCCGAAGTGGAAGACGGCGGCCGATCGGTGTCGGCCGCAAGCACACGTTCGGCGTCGACCCCGCCCCCAAGGGCGCGGTGCAGGCTCACCAGGGCCACCAGCCGCTCCCGCTCAAGCGCAAGCAACGCAAGGCGCGCACCGAGCACCCGCCGTCGCGCCTCTTCAAGCTCAAGCAGGGAACCCACCCCCGCGCGATGCCGCGCTTCGGCCGCCCGTTCGAAGGCTTCGTAGCCGGCAAGCGCGGCCGAGAGCGTTTCGCGACGCGCCTCCGAATCGCGAAGCGCAAGCAGCGCCTCTTCGACCTCGCGCACGGCTTGGGTGGCAAGCAGTTGATACTGCGCTCGAAGCTCCTCATGCCGCGCCCGCGCCAGTTCGACCGCCGCCGTCCGACGCCCGGCATCGAACAGCGGCAAGGTAATGGCCGGCCCAAAGCCCCAGGTGGCCCCTTGGCCGGTGAGGCCCAGCGTTCTGCCGACCCCGTAGCCGATCGTCCCGGTCAGGGTAAGGCTGGGATAGCGATCCGCTTCGGCCACCCCGACCTCGGCCGCAAGTGCCGCCAGTTCCAACTCAAGCACCCGCAGGTCCGGTCTCTGGCGCAGCAGCAGGCTTGGCAACCCCGGCACCGGAAGCATCGGCGGCCGAGGCAGCCCGGCGTGGACATCGACACGGCTTGCCGGGATCAAGCGCGCGCGAAGCTCGCCCACCTCGAGCGTGGTCAGCGCCGCAAGCGCCAGTGTGAGCTGCTCGATCTGCGCGCGCTGCTGCGCCACGCGTGCCTGCGCCTCGCGCTCGGCCGCTTCGGCCAGGCTGGCTTGAGCCGGCGCCTCGAAGCCGGCCTCCATCTTGCGTCGCAGCAAGCGCGCCGTGGCCGAGCGGCTTTGCAAATCCGCCTCAAGGCCCTGCAAAACCGCCTGCGCCACCCGAAGGTTGACATAGAGCGTGGCCACTTCAGCCGCAAGCGTTTGTGCCAGGGCGGCCGCCTCCACCTGTCGCGCATCGATGCGGCGCGCCGCAGCGTCCCGGGCCAGCCGGTTTTGGCCCCAGAGATCGATCTCCCAACGCGCCTGGGTCGAAAGCGCGACCTGACTGATCGGACCGGGCGTGGTCGGCCCGGCATCCGCCCGCGAGGCCTGCGCGTTGCCGACCACCAGCGGCCAGGCTGCGGCTTGGGTCAGGCCGAGCGCCGCTCGCGCCTGCGCAAGCCGGGCTTGCGCGATGTCCACACGCGGCGAGTTGGCTTGCGCCGCACCGATCAAGGCCGAAAGCAGCGGATCGTTCCAGGACGACCACCAGTCCGCAATCGGCAGGGAGGCCACCGTCTGGGAGACAGGAGCCGACCAGCCCGGCGCAACCTTCGGCGGCTGCGGTGCCGGCAGGGGCGAGACCGCACAACCGGCCAAAGCAAGCGCCACCCAGGTGCCGGCCAGCGCACCGCGCAAACAGCGCGCCCGGTTGGGCAGGCTAGCGCGCATGGCTTGCTCCGAGGCTCGGTGGCCGCGTCCGCGCCCGGATGCGTGGCTTGGGCGCCCGTACAAGCGATCGTTGACGGGCGCGGATGGCCTCGATCAAGGTGTCGATCGCATGCGCGACCCCGCGCCGCGCAAGCTCAAGCGATGCCTCGCTCGCACAGAGCATGTCGATCTGCAAGGCGCCGATGTAGCTCATGTGCAGCACGAGGATGTCCTCATCGCTCGCTGGCACGCCAAGCGCACGGAAGCCCTCGCGGATGCGCGCGCGAATACTCTCATCGAAGCGCACGAGCCAATCGCGGATCGAGGGATCCTCACAGCAGGCTGAGCCCATCTCGTGAATCAACCGGCACCAGCCGCGGTCTTGCAAGCTTGGCAACAGCAGCGCCTTGTACTGCTCGAGCGTCAGCTCGCCACCGAGCGCCGCGCCAACGATGGGCGTGAGCACGGCCTCCACGCCGAACTGCGCCGTCGCACGCACAAGCTGTGCGCGAGTCGGAAAGTAGTAGGTCAGGTGCGACTGGCGGATGCCTGCCCGACGCGCCACGGCGCTGGTGGTGAGCCCGGCAAAGCCGTCGGTCTGCAAAAGCTCAAGCGCGGCGGTCAGGACGCGTTCGCGCACCGGCGCATCGGGGGCAAGATCGGCTAGCCTCGGAAGCCTCCGCGGGATCATGCCTCGCGGCATCGGCGCTTGGCCAACCCGCCCCACAGCGGAGGGTGGCTCAGAACGTTCCTCTCGCAACATCGGCACCCAATCGCGACGCCAAAGCCCGCGCGAATTTCAAGTCGTGCGGCGCTTCGGACCAGAACAACAACGTACGCCGCTCACGGCTTGGTAATTCTACCAAGGCCGGAGCAAATAGCTTGGTATGGCTACCAAATCGCCCGCGCTTGAGGAGACATCGGGGCTCTGGGGCAACGCCCGCAACGGGGTCTTGAGGCGGCGGTCAGGGGCTGCGCCGACGGGCGGCCTTGCGCGCGAGCGGTCGCGTCGCGCGTTGCTGCGCGGCGGGGGCGCCCGCGGTGGCCGTCGTGCGAGGGCGAATCGATGCGGCAGACGCGCTGGGCGATGGTGCGCTCGGGTGCGGCGCAGGCTCGGCCGGGCGGTGGCTGCCCTGCGTCGTCGACGGGGCTGGTGCGGGGCTCGGCTCGCTTCTTGGTCGCAAGGCTGCATAGGCCGCCCGCTGGAGTTCGAGGGTTTTGATCGTCGCCTGGACCCCCGCAAGCGTCATCGACAACCAGGCCTCGACCACACGCATCTCTTCGATGCGTTTCCCGATCGCCTCGGGATCGGTGAGCTTCAACCACTCCTTCGCCAACCAAGATCCAGCCGAGGACGCGCTTGCATCGGCTCCAGGTCCCGTCATCGCCGGCATGACCCCGGGAAGCCCCGCGAATGGGTTGAGGGCCGCAGGATGGGTCAGCCACGCCCGCACCGCCTCAGACCACATCGACCAAGCCTCGGCCGGCGCGCTCTGCTCGTTTTCGTGCTGCTTGCTCATCATCCGGGATCCGACTGCTAGACTCGGTTTGCTTTGTCAGTGTACGAAGTAGCGCTTGACCTGCGCAGTGCAGGCTAGCCCGCTTGCCTCGCGGTCTCGCTTGCCACGATTGGAGGAGATGGGCAAATTTATTTTTTGGATCGTCGTGATCTTCGTCCTGCTGTTCGCGCTGCGGTTGGCTTCGCTCGCCGCCCAGCGCAAGCAGCGACGAGGACCGCCGCCGCCTGAATCGTCTCAAACGCATCAGCAGCGCGCGCCCTTCCCGCCCGGCATACCGACCGTGCGCTGCTCGGTCTGCGGCAGCTTCATTCCCAAATCGGCGTCGGTGCTCCGGCTAACGGGCTATCGCTGCGCGGATCCCGACTGCGCTGGTCGCAAGCGGTGAGGACGCAAGAAACATCGATCTCGGGCCCCGTCCGTGTGCTGCGCTTGCTGGCGTTTTACCGCACGGTCGTGGCAATCGCGCTGGCCTTCATGGCTCATGATGCCGAGGCGCCAAGCGCCACGCCCGGCGCCATCGCCTATGCCGGCGTCTCTGCCTTCAGCTTCGCGCTGCTACCCAAACTGCGTGCCCATATCCCCACGCTGCTCGCGATCCTGCTGGCAGTCGATCTCGCTTTCTTCGTGACCGTCTTGGTGGCCACGCCGCGCGTACCGACCGCCGTGGCCGGCTATCTGCTCTTGATCGTGGCTGTGCACGGCTATCTGCTGCGCTCGCGCCTCGCCTTCGCGCATGCCGCCGGTGCAACCCTCGTCCTACTGGGGGCCGAAACGGGATGGCGTCCGCAAATCACGCCGGGCACGGCCACCGCGGCACTGCTCGGTGCGGGCTTTTTCGTCGTCGCCGCCATGGGGCGACTGCTGGGACGAAACCTTTCGGAGGCCGAGGCCCTCGCAGCCCAGCGCAGCGAGGCGCTCACGCGTATGGCCTACGTCAATGAGCTCGTCATCAACGAACTCGACAGCGGCGTCATTCTCTTGTCCGCCTCGGGTCACATTGTCCTGGCCAACCCCCAGGCCACACGCTGGCTGGTCGGCGACACAGGTATGCTTATTCAGGGTCAACCGATCGAACGCCTCGCACCGGAGTTGCACGCCGAATGGCGGCGCTTCCTCGAAGACCCCGGCGGCTGGGATGGCCAGCCCCTCACGCTCGGCAGCGGCAAGATCACCGTGCTGCCCCGCATGGTAACCGTTTCACTGGAAGGCCAACACGACACGCTCATTTTGCTTGAGGACGTCACCCTCATCGAGGAGCACGCCCAGCAGATCAAGCTCGCGGCGCTTGGACGCCTGTCGGCAAGCCTCGCCCATGAGATCCGCAATCCCCTCTCCGCGATCAAGCAAGCCGCACAACTGCTCGGCGAAAATCCAGCCAGCTCCGAGGAAACGCGCTCGCTCACGCGCATCATCGACAAAAACACCGAGCGGATCGACCGCATCATCCGCGACGTTTCGATGCTCGGCCGTCGCGATCGGCGAGAGCGGGAGTCGATCCGGCTCGATCAGGAACTGCCCTCGATGGTCGCAGAGATCGCGTGCATGATCGGCGCGCCCGAATCAGCAATCTCGGTCGAGGTGGCGGGACCGATGGTGGTGGTCGTCGGCAAAGGTCAACTTGAAGAGATGCTCGCCAATCTGATCGGCAATGCCTGGCGACACTCGCGCCAACAGCCGGGCAGCGTTCGCGTCGAAGCCGCACGCAGCAACGACTCGATCACCGTGACCGTGCGCGACGATGGGCCGGGGGTAGCCCCCGAGCATCGCGACAAGCTCTTTGAGCCCTTCTACAGTGGAAGCGGCAGCACGGGCCTTGGCCTCTATCTCGTGCGCGAGATCGTGCGTTCTAACGGCGGACGCGTGCGGCTCGCCCCAAGCCCCGTAGGCGCTTCATTCGTGCTCGAACTGCCAAGTTCGGAAAAAGTCGCGTATGAGCAAGGCTAATGCGAATCAACGAGTCCTGGTGGTCGATGACGAGGAAGACCTGCGCACACTCATGCAGCTGACCTTGACCAAACTCGGGCTCGAAGTGGTCACGGCCGATTCCGTGGCGGGCGCGCGCAAGGCGCTTCGCGAGGCCACCTATTCGCTGTGCCTGACTGATATGCGGCTCGGCGACGGCTCGGGCCTGGACGTGCTCGCCGAGATCAACGCCCGACGCCTCGACCTACCCTGCGCCGTCATCACCGCCTACGGCAATACCGAAAACGCCGTTGCCGCGCTCAAAGCCGGTGCCTTCGATTACCTTGCCAAGCCCGTCTCGCTTGATCAATTGCGCACCCTGGTCAAGTCTGCGCTCAAGCTCAGTGAGCGAACCCGGGAGGCCGCCCGCCTCGAGACGGCCGACGAGCGCCGGTCGGCGCCCGCGCTCATGCCGCTGTTGGGTGAATCCCCTGCGATGCAAGCGGTGCGTGAAGCGATCGCGCGCTTTGCACCGAGCAACACAGCCGTACACATCTACGGCGAATCGGGCACCGGCAAGGAGCTCGCCGCACGCGCCTTGCATGCAGCCAGCCCGCGAGCCAACGGACCCTTTGTCGCCGTCAACTGCGGCGCCATCCCCGAACCCCTGATGGAAAGCGAATTTTTCGGCTACCGCAAGGGGGCCTTCACAGGCGCCGAGCGCGACCGTGAGGGTTTTTTCCAAGCCGCGCACGGAGGAACCCTGTTTCTCGATGAAGTGGCGGATCTGCCCCTCAATCTGCAAGTCAAGCTGCTTCGTGCCATCCAAGAAAAGCGTGTC
>JANWWI010000110.1 GCA_025056355.1 Casimicrobiaceae bacterium
GCAGCTCGGGATGCCCGTCGCGGGCAAAGACCTTCGCCACCAAGTGTCGCGCCCACCGCTTGAGGTCCCAGCCGCTCAGGCCCTGCGTGACCGTGGCGTCGTTGAACACGACCCGGACCTCCGGCAGCGACCAGAGCGGGGACAAGCGGGCGAGATCCGCCTCGATCGCCGGGTCCAGGTTCAGCACCACCACCGTGCCCGGGGGCTGCCCAGGGTCGAGCTGCTCGGGCTCGCCGATCCAGGCGAGGACCGCGCCGGCGCTTCGCAGCGCCTCCTTGAGGCAGTCCGCGGCCGCGCCCGGCCGGGTCACCAGCACGACGGCCGGCGCGCTCATTCCCTCGCCTCCTGCAGCATCTCCGCCACGGTGCGCAGCAGCTCCGCCTCCTGGTAGGGCTTGCCCAGATAACGGTTGACGCCGATCTCGAAGGCCCGCTGGCGGTGCTTCTCGCCGGTGCGCGAGGTGATCATGATGATCGGGATGTGCCGCAGGCGCGGATCATTGCGCACGTAGGTGGCGAGCTCGTAACCGTCCATCCGCGGCATCTCGATGTCGAGCAGCATCACGTCCGGCACGCGCTCCTGGAGCTTCTCCACCGCGTCGAGCCCGTCCTTGGCCGTGACCACCTCGTAGTCGTGGCGCTCGAGGGTGCGGCCGGTCACCTTGCGCATGGTGATCGAGTCGTCGACCACCATGACCAGGCGCGGCCGCTTCTCGGCCGCCGCGGGTGCCGCCCGGACACGCTCCGGCTGGGCGAGCGGCGCGAGCGCGGCCTCGGTGGTCTCGCGCAGCGCCGCCGCGCGGCGCACCAGCGGCGCCATGTCGAGGATCACGACCACCGAGCCGTCGCCGAGGATGGTCGCGCCGAAGACGCAGGGCACGGAGCTGATCTGGGGCCCCACCGGCTTGACCACGATCTCGCGGCTGCCGAGCACCATGTCGACGCGCACCGCCGAGC
>JANWWI010000111.1 GCA_025056355.1 Casimicrobiaceae bacterium
GGCGAAGGCGAAGGGTCGATCCCCGCATGCGCGGGGGAATCCAGATGTGGTGTTCTTCGAGCTTGTCCAAAAACGGTCGATCCCCGCATGCGCGGGGGAATCCCACCGCCATCCCCGCCGGCCAGAGCGCCGCCAGGTCGATCCCCGCATGCGCGGGGGAATCGACGAGTCGGTCGAGTACCAGTACACATATGGAGGTCGATCCCCGCATGCGCGGGGGAATCGCCGGGTGGTCGAAATCGATCGCGCCCATGCTGGGTCGATCCCCGCATGCGCGGGGGAATCCGGCTATGGTCGCCCAGTTTCGCTTCTGGCCGGGGTCGATCCCCGCATGCGCGGGGGAATCACGAGGCCGGCCGGCCTGTGGCGGTCGGCGTCGGGTCGATCCCCGCATGCGCGGGGGAATCCCGCGAGAGGGCGGCGCTCGAGGCCGCTCTCCGGGTCGATCCCCGCATGCGCGGGGGAATCTGGTGGCACGAGGTGGTGCCGCACCTCATGGGCGGTCGATCCCCGCATGCGCGGGGGAATCGGCTAACACTGGCCGAGAAGCGCATCATCATGAGGTCGATCCCCGCATGCGCGGGGGAATCCAATCCGCTACGGACTTGCCGACATCGGCGTGAGGTCGATCCCCGCATGCGCGGGGGAATCCTGGGAAGAATAGTCGAGCGCTCGCCCGGCGCGGGTCGATCCCCGCATGCGCGGGGGAATCGCCCGTTCGCGATCCTGAGCGGCAGGCCAGAAGGGTCGATCCCCGCATGCGCGGGGGAATCTCGTGCGCAGTGTGTCGAACGCTGCGCGGAGCAGGTCGATCCCCGCATGCGCGGGGGAATCTGTCTGTCTTTCTCGCCCCTCACTCGCTGGGGCGGTCGATCCCCGCATGCGCGGGGG
>JANWWI010000112.1 GCA_025056355.1 Casimicrobiaceae bacterium
CCTGGCCTCAATGCTGCAGGGCAAGCATCCAGGGGCTGCTGCCAGCCTGCGCGAAGGCCTGGAGGAGACGCTGACCGTCCAGGCGCTGGGCATCACCGGTGCGCTGTACCGCACGCTGCGCACGACCAACCCGATCGAGAACCTGAACGGCTCGGTGGCGCACTACAGCCGCAACGTCAAGCGCTGGGGTGATGGGCAGATGGTGCTGCGCTGGGTGGCCAGTGCGCTCAGCGACGCGTCCACGCGCATGCGCAAGCTGCGTGGCTGCGGCCAGATGCGTGCCTTGTGCAAAGCCTTGGATGCCCGCCGCCCGGACAGCGTCGACGGCGCCATCTTGAAGGCCGCGTAGCATGTTCAACGAGGAGCCGTCACCGGCCGCGGTTCAACAGCGAGCGGGACAACGCCCAGTTCCTTTTTCCGAAGGTTAAACCTCCGCACGCGAGCGTTTTGCCGCGGCACTGGCTTTCATACCCGATCACGACGCATGCGACGCGCGCGTGGGATCGAAGTGCACGGCTGCCAAACCAGCTGCGCTTCAGGGTGCGTGCGACAGACAACGGCGGGCTCGTCGGCGTGATCTTTCACATGCCCCACCTGCCGCCGCCTGCGTTCAATCCAGATCGGCCGGTCATCGAAGACGTTTGGAGCCGGGTGCACGCCTTTCTCCGCGCACCGGCCGCCGCTCTCGCCCCCGTCGCCCGATGAAGTCCGCCCGGCCTCTGCCGCCGTATCAGACCGGCGCCAGCCGCAGCCCCGGCTCGACGCGCGCCAGCACGGCGAAGTCCCGATCGTCGTGCAGCAGCGGCACGCGTGCGGCCACCGCCGTGGCCGCGATCAGGCAGTCGTGCGGACTGCGTGGCGTCAGTCCCGCCCAACG
>JANWWI010000113.1 GCA_025056355.1 Casimicrobiaceae bacterium
GTTGCCGCGTTTCTTGCGGCGCTCGTCGTCGCGCTCGCCTGGCCGCAACTGCCCTCGCTCGAAATCCTCACCGACTACCAGCCGAAGGTGCCGCTTCGCGTCTACACCGCCGACGGAGCGCTGATCGCCGAGTTCGGCGAGGAACGCCGCTCGGTCGTTTCGATCCGCGAGGTTCCGGAGGTCCTCAAGCTCGCGATCCTCGCCGCCGAGGACGAGCGTTTCTACCAGCACACCGGCGTCGATTACCTCGGTGTCGCGCGCGCCGCGTTCGCGAATCTCGTGCACGGCGGGCGCCGCCAAGGCGCAAGCACGATCACGATGCAGGTCGCGCGCAACTTCTTCCTCACCTCGGAAAAGACGCTCACGCGAAAGCTCTACGAGGCGCTGCTCGCCTTCAAGATCGAAAACAACCTCACGAAGGACCAGATCCTCGAGCTCTACATCAACCAGATCTACCTCGGGCAGCGCGCCTACGGATTCGCCGCTGCAGCGCAGATCTATTTCGGCAAGCCGCTCGAGCGGCTGACCCTCGCCGAAGCGGCGGTGCTCGCCGGCTTGCCGAAGGCGCCGTCGGCCTACAACCCGGTTGCGAATCCGCAACGCGCGCGCCAGCGCCAGCAGTACGTGCTGCGGCGCATGAAGGAACTCGGTCACATTTCAGAGGCGCAGTACGCGGAGGCGCTTTCTGCGCCGCTGCAGGTCCGTCGCGCGGCGGAGGATTCCGCCGGCGTGCGCGCCGATCACCTCGCCGAGATGGTCCGGCAGGCGCTCTACGAGCAGTACGGCGAGGCGACCTACAGCCGCGGATTTCGCGTCTATACGACGGTACGGCGCGCCGAGCAGGAGGCGGCGTACG
>JANWWI010000114.1 GCA_025056355.1 Casimicrobiaceae bacterium
GCTCAATGGGGGTGCGCAGACGGTGACTGTGAATGCCAATGGGTTGTTTAGCTTCCCGAATCCGGTGGCACATGGCAGCAGCTACACCGTGACTGTGTCTACGCAGCCTGTGGGTCAGACGTGTACGGTCTCGAATGGCACCGGCACGGCCACCGGCAACGTGAGCAACATCGGCATCGTTTGTACGGCTTCGTCGGTCGCCACGGCGGTGCCTGCTTTAGGGTCTTTCGGCCTCGGGCTGCTGGCGCTGCTGCTTGCTGGTCTTGCGGCAGGGGTGAACCGTTGTTCGCGCAAGGTCTGAGTTTGGTTTAGAGGCGTGCCCGATGCTGGCACGAATCCACGGAATGCGGGTGCGGTTTCGGTTGGGCGGACGGCTGCAGCCGAGCCGCATTCGTGCGGTGGTGCGATCTAGTGTGGGAGTGTGATTGCGCGGGCAGGTCTCGGTGGTTCTGAACCCGGGTGTGACTGCGGGCTCCGAGGCGTGACGGCAAGACCGAGCACGCAAAACCCTCGGAGGCGGCTATGTTGTTGGCGCAGCGATTCTGAGGCTTTTCGCGGGCCCTACCTCGGCAACGGCTCGGCGAGGGACACGACGCAGAAGTCGGCAGGGGGATCAGGTGCATTGTCAACCCCTCCCCACGCTGCGCGCGAACCTCCCCGTCGCACGCGAAGAAGAGGGCTAGACTCTGTTCTCCCCTGCGGCGCAAGGCGTAGCCAGAGGGACGGGGGCATCGCACGCAGGCCAAAGAAACGCGAATCGAAAGATCGCGGTGCTTTTTTCCCTCTCCCACCGGGAAAGGGTCGCCCGAAGGCCCGGGTGAAAGCGCAGAC
>JANWWI010000115.1 GCA_025056355.1 Casimicrobiaceae bacterium
GGCGGCGATCGCGCGGCGGTCGAGCTCGCGCACCGCCGCGACCGCGTGGAGTGGCCCGAGCGGACGCCGCACGCGCGGCATTCTATACGCCGATGCCGACCCTCCCTCCGCCCGAGGTCCTCGCCCGCCGCATCCGCCAGCTCGCGGCCGGCCTCGGCTTCACCGACCTCGGCTTCGCGCGCCGGGTGCCGCCCGCCGATCGCGCGCATCTCGCGCGCTGGCTCGCCCTCGGCCGCCACGGGGAGATGGCCTACATGGCCCGCCACGGCGAGAAGCGCGTCGATCCCGAGGCCCTGGTGCCCGGCACGCTGTCGGTGATCTCGGTGCGTCTCGACTATCTCCACGCCGCCGCCCGGCCGATGGAGGAGCTGCTCGCCGACCCCGAGCGGGCGGCGATCTCGCGCTACGCGCTCGGCCGTGACTACCACAAGGTGCTGCGCGGCCGCCTGCGCGCCCTGGCGCGGGCGATCGCCGCGGAATACGGCCCCTTCGGCTACCGCGTCTTCGTTGACTCGGGGCCGGTGCTGGAGAAGGCGCTCGCGCGCGAGGCCGGCCTCGGCTGGATCGGCAAGCACACCAACCTGATCCACCCCCGCGGCGGCTCGTGGTTCTTCCTCGGCGAGCTCTACACCGACCTCCCCCTCGCCCCCGACCGCCCGCCGGTTCCCGACCGCTGCGGCTCCTGCACGCGCTGCCTCACCGCCTGCCCCACCGGGGCGATCGTGGCCCCGTACCAGCTCGACGCGCGGCTGTGCATCAGCTACCTCACGATCGAGCACCGCGGTCCGATTCCCGAGTCCCTGCGTCCGAGGATCGGCAATCGCG
>JANWWI010000116.1 GCA_025056355.1 Casimicrobiaceae bacterium
CGAACGTCTTGGAGGGCGCCGTTCCACCGGCGCCGTTTCAGGATGGAGGGCCTGGTTCCACGCGGGCCGGATAGGTCGGGGTGGAACCCGACCCTCCAGATAGAGATTGTAGGAGGGCGCCGTTCCACCCGCGCCGTCTTCATCAATACCTGATCGGTGAGATCAAGCGGGTCTGAGTGGAACTACGGACTGGTGAGCGGGCGATCGGAGTAAAATCGCTGAATTCCTTGGCCGACGGCGGCTGAGAATTCCTGAGCCGCACGCTCGTGGAGATGCATCGAGTCGATGAAGTCGGCGTCCTCCCATAGGACGGGTGTCGGAAGCACGTGGGCGGGCATCAGATGCGCCGCGATCGAATCGGCCAGACGCCGTAATTCAGTTTCTGTGTCCCGAAGCGCCATAGATCGCGGAATCGGCGAGAGCACAATCCAAATGGCTGCTTCCGACGCCGCATCGCGAAATGCCCGCAGCGCGGGATCCAGTTCCGGCGATATCCAGTATTCGGCCCGACCCCGAACTTTGGGTCGTTCACCAGCCGATCGTGCCGGTAAAAAGCCCTTCGAGCGCTCCAGGGCGTGCATCAACCCCAAGGTGCTCCCGTATGCCGATCGATATGCCTCCGGCAACGGACGCGGGATGATCCGATTTAACAGGCGGTCCTGCGCCCAATCCCACGGGCGGCGAAATCGGCCGAACGGATCGTCCGTCGGACGGTCTCTGCCGGCCAGGGCTGCCCGTAACAGTTCGAGCGCATGCGGATCCGTCCGCGCGCGGCGCACGGTGGACGGATGGACGGCGACGACGATTTGCTCCGGCAA
>JANWWI010000117.1 GCA_025056355.1 Casimicrobiaceae bacterium
GCCCTCCTCGATGCGGCGCCAGGGCTCGCTCTGCGCGCGGAAGGCCATCATCGACTCGCGGATCCTGGCGCTCATCGGGTCGCGCCGGGCGCCTTCGGCGAGCAATTGCTCGGTCTGCTCGCGCAGCGCCTCGAGCACCTCGCCGGGCAGCTCCCGCACCTCCACCCCGTGTTCCTCGATCAGCGCGTGCAGCGCGCGGCCGTTCTGGGCCGCGTACTCGATCCGCATCGCCTCGTTGACCGCCGCGCAGCAGGCGGCGATCAGCTCGCGGAGCTCCTCCGGGAGACGCTCGTAGGCCGGGCGATGGACCACGCACTCGAGCGTCGGCCCGGGCTCCTGCCACCCCGGGGCGTAGTAGAGCCTGGTCACGCGGTGGAAGCCGAAGGCCAGGTCGTTGTAGGGCCCGACCCACTCGCAGGCATCGATGGCGCCGGTCTGGAGCGCCGTGAAGATCTCCCCGCCGGGCAGGTTGACCGGCACCGCCCCGAGCCGTGCCATCACCTCGCCGCCGAGGCCGGGAATCCGCATCCTTAGTCCCTTGAGGTCGCCAAGACCCCGGATCTCGCGGCGGAACCAGCCGGCCATCTGCATGCCCGTGTTGCCGGCCGGGAAGGGCACGAGGTTGAAGGGCGCGTAGAGCTCGCGCCACAGCTCGAGGCCACCCCCGTGGTGGAGCCAGGCGTTCATCGCCTCGGCATCGAAGCCGAAGGGCACGGTGCAGAAGTAGGGCGCGGCCTCGGCCTTCCCCTTCCAGTAGTAGGCGGCCGAATGGCCCATCTCCGCGGTGCCG
>JANWWI010000118.1 GCA_025056355.1 Casimicrobiaceae bacterium
TGCTCGATGGCTGAAGCCGGCGCGGCCGGCCGCGCCGCCTACAGGCGACGGGGCGAACGCGGTCGTCCAAGGCACGGCGAACGGCGACGCCCGGTCGAGGCGCGAGCGCCATGCCGAGCGCGACCCCCGAGCCGCCGGCGAGGAGGAGGGGGTGGCCACCGCCCGGCAAGGGCACGCCTCGCAGGGCGAGAGCCGGCGAGGCCGCGCGGACCGCATCCCTCCACGCGAGGGCTGGCCCTCGCGTCCCGAGGCTCCCCGACCGGCGTGCCGACGGGCGCGAAGACGATGCCGGGGCGCTTTCCAAGCGCGGGAGCTGGCGCTAACATGGGCGGCTCGCGTGGGGCGGTAGCTCAGCTGGGAGAGCGTCGCGTTCGCAATGCGAAGGTCGGGAGTTCGATCCTCCTCCGCTCCACCATGAACCCCCGAGCCAGGCCCGCGGCCTGGCTTCGCTTTTCCCGGGCGTCCAAGGCCCGATAGGGTGCCGACCTAGGGCCGTCGCTGGCCGCGCGGCCGGCCGCTCGCTTTGGCCTGCGACGGCACCGGGCCGGGGCCAGAGGAGAGCGCCGCTCGGCGTTCGGGCTGAACCCCGGTGACGCGCCGGGGGGGCCATCACCGCCAAGGCGCGCCGCTGAGGACGGTCGCCACCGCCCCCGACCCGTCCCCCGTCACGATCCGAGAACGGCGATCGAATGCCGGCAAGGCGGGCAAAGGCACTCGCCCGGTCGGCACACGAGAGGGGCTTCGAGACACTGCGGCCTCTCGCTCCGGATCGCCTCCAGCGCGGCTGC
>JANWWI010000119.1 GCA_025056355.1 Casimicrobiaceae bacterium
CGCGCATGCGGGGATCGACCCCCCCGCCGAGGCCCCCGCTCCTGTGTCAGATGCCGATTCCCCCGCGCATGCGGGGATCGACCCGCCGTTCCGCTGGCAGCACGAATGAATGTGGTGATTCCCCCGCGCATGCGGGGATCGACCGTTCGCACGGCTTTACGGGACGGATCGCACGGAGATTCCCCCGCGCATGCGGGGATCGACCCTCGGCACGATTGAGCGGCACAGGCGTGCCCAAGATTCCCCCGCGCATGCGGGGATCGACCGCTCCTCGAGCTCTTGATGCGCTTCGAGTCCACGATTCCCCCGCGCATGCGGGGATCGACCGTCGAAGCGCACGGCCTTGACCTTGCGCCCACCGATTCCCCCGCGCATGCGGGGATCGACCAGTGACGAAGACGTCGGCCCCGATCGCGACCGGGATTCCCCCGCGCATGCGGGGATCGACCGCCCCGGCGAGGAAGGGGCGAGTAAAAATGCCGGATTCCCCCGCGCATGCGGGGATCGACCTGGGTGTGAGCGCGCGGGCACGCCAGAGCGAGGGATTCCCCCGCGCATGCGGGGATCGACCGCACAGGCAGCGGCTCGCGCAATGGCTACATGGGATTCCCCCGCGCATGCGGGGATCGACCGGCGGGTGAGGCGCCTTTGTTGTCATCCCCTGCGATTCCCCCGCGCATGCGGGGATCGACCCCCCCGCCGCGGGCGACGGCATAGTCGCGCCGGGATTCCCCCGCGCATGCGGGGATCGACCG
>JANWWI010000011.1 GCA_025056355.1 Casimicrobiaceae bacterium
CTCGGTCAGGCCCTCGGCACGGAGTTGCTCCAGTACGGTGTCGCGTTTGGCCTTTAGCGTGTTGACGCGCAAATCGAGCGGTGCGGGCATGAGTAGCGCTTCGGCCAAGGCGCTGCGGCGCTCGCCCGCAACACGACCGAGCCGATCCCAAAGCCACGCCGGCAGCTCGCGGCGTGGATGGGGCGACCGCTCGCGGAGTTCGGAGAGCCACTTTGCGTAGCGGTCAACCTCCGCCCGGGGGGGCAACAGCGAAGCGCCGAACTGTCGCCCCAACGCTACCAGCGCGAGCGCTTCGGGCGCCGGCGACCCTGAGCGGCCCGCGGCCGCGACGGACTCGATGGTCAAGCGATACCGTAACCACGCGTAGAAACCCTCGGCCACGATCCAACGATCGCGCGAGCCTACGCGGTGCCGTCGTAGCCACTCCGAGAGCAGCCGATCGGCTGGCCGATCGAAGGCCTGTGCCGTGCGGATCAGCGCGGCGAGTGCCGCCAAGGCAGACGGGCGCAGGCGCAGCGTCTCCACGACTAGCCCCATAAGGCGCGGCTCGGGGGATGAACGCGCCCGAGCTCGTCGTAGCGAAGCGCTTCGGTGCGGTCGCGCGCAAGCCACAGTGCTCCGTCTAAGTCCACCCAGCGCGCAAGCGGCGCAAGCAACACCGCCGGCGCCAGCGCCAGCGAAGTGGCAACCATACAGCCAAGCATGGCGTGCATTCCGCGCGAGCGTGCCGCATGAAGGAGCTCAAGCGCCGTCGTGAGCCCGCCGGCTTTGTCGAGCTTGACGTTGATGGCCGTGTACTTGCCCGAGAGTGCGGGCAGGCACTCCGGGCCGCCATGCGCACTTTCATCGGCGCAGATCGCGATCGGGGCGGTCAGCTCGCGCAAGGCCTCGTCATCGTCGGCCGGCAGCGGTTGTTCGATGAGCTCGACCCGCGCCGCCACACAGGCGGCCACCTGCTGCGCGAGGTTGTGCGTTCGCCAGCCCTCGTTGGCATCGACGATGAGCCGGGCATCAGGGACGGCCTGTCGGACCGCCTCGAGACGTGCCCGATCATCGGCCGTGCCGAGCTTGAGCTTGAGCAGAGGGCGACGAGCCGCGGCGCGCGCCGCCTGCGCCATCCGTTCGGGTGTATCGAGCGAAATCGTGTAGGCGGTCAGCGTCGGTGAGGGCGGTGGTAGCCCGATCAGCCGGTGCAGCGGTGAGCCTAGCTGCTTGGCACGCAAATCCCAGAGGGCGCAATCAAGCGCGTTGCGCGCTGCGCCCGCGGGGAGCCAGGAGCCGATCTGCGCGTGCGTGAGGCCGGCGCTCAGGCGCGGTGCGATCGCTGCGAGCTGCGCGACGACCGATTCGACCGATTCGCCGTAACGCGCGTAGGGTACCGCCTCGCCCCGGCCGACGTGCTCACCGTCGCGCAGGGCGGCAACGACCACCACCGCTTCCGTCTTACTGCCGCGGCTGATCGTGAAGGTTTGCGCGAGCGCGAAGCGCTCGACCGAGATCTCGAGCTTCATGACGGCTCAACACTGTAGCCGAGCCGTCGGTTGCGCTCAGAGAAATGCGGGCAGGGGCTCCGGGAAAGCGCTCAAGTTCGGAAGTACCGTGGCAAGCGCGGCATCGTCTAGGCCGAACCAGCGCGCAAGCACCGCGGCGTACTGATCCACGCTCGTTGAGGGCAGCAGACGCCCCTCGCCGACCTCATCCGGGCCGCCGAGCGCAAGGCTTGGGAAGCGGCCATACAGCATTCCACCCTTGACTGCGCCGCCCAGGATCAGATGATGGTTGCCCCATCCGTGATCGGTGCCGGCGCCCGCGGCCGGTTTGAGCGTGCGCCCAAAGTCTGAAAGCGTGAATGTCGTGACTTGATCGGCCACACCGAGTGCGACGGTTGCGTCGTAGAAAGCGCGCAGGGCATCGTCGAGTTGCGTGAGGAGGGCTTCGTGGGTCGTGGCCTGATTGGCATGCGTATCGAATCCGCCGAGCGAGACAAAAAAGATTTGCCGCTTGAGGCCGAAGCTTGAGCGCGAAGCGATCATCTTGGCCACTTGCTGGAGCTGTGTGGCGAGGCTGCCCGTCGACCCGGCAAAGGCGGCTGCCACGGCGGACGGGCTGCTGTTGAGTACCGGGTTGACCAGGGCCGAGACGTTGATCGCGTTGGCCAGTCCATCGGCAGCTTCGCGCACGAGCACGTGTTCGCTTGCCTCACCGAGCAGGGCGGCAAGTGCCTCCCGGCGCGCGCGACTCACCGCGTCGTTGCCTGAGACGCCGTTCAGGGTCAAGCTGCCGCTTGTAGGCAGCGTCAGCGGGCTGATCGTTTGGCCCTGTCCCCAGCGCGACGCCCCGGCGAAGGAAATCACCGACGGGATTGCCGCGCCGGCGTTGCGGGCTGCTACGGCATCGGCGATCCGTCCACCCCAGCCGTGGCTCGTGGGGGCGCGCGAAGCGGCCGATTGCCACTGCGCCTGCTGATCCGGGTGCGAGAAGAGCTGATACGGCAGATCGCGACCCGCTTGGTAGTCGGCCTTGGTCGTCGGGCGATTGAGCGGACCGACATTGGCGAGCACCGCGAGCTTGCCTTGCGCGAAAAGTGGATGGAGCCGGTCGAGGGCCGGATGAAAGCCAAAGACGCGCGTGCTGTTTTTCGGTTGAAAAAGCAGCAGCTCGCTCTGCGGGATCTGGATCCCGCTTGCGCTGGTGCGTACGGCGGCGTATTCGGCGTAGCCGGCCGAGTCGGCCGGGATCACCATATTCGAGCCGTCGTTTCCGCCATAGAGAAACACGCAGACGAGGGCTTTGTAGTCGTTGACCGTTTGCGCTTGAGCTGCGGACAGCCCGTGGGCGGCCAAGGCACTCAAGGTGCCCCATGCAGCGCTGCGGCGCAGGAAGTGACGGCGGGCGTGATCGATGTGGGTCATGGTTCGGCCTCTCCCTAACGCAGGACCTGCGCGGCCGGTGCCACCGCTGCAAGGTAGAGTGCGAGCCGAGCCCGGTTCAAGGCATCGCTCGCAGGGATGGCAAGCATCGCGCGTTCGATCGTCTCGCGCGTGGTGGCACTCATCTGGCCGGCAAAGAAAAACTCATCGAGCCGGTCCAAGAGCGCCGCAGGTGTTGCTGCGAGCGCACTCCAAGAGGCCCAATCGAGTTGTGTGCCGGTTGCCCCATACACCGTGGGATCGGGTGCGATGTTTGGGCCAGCGCTTGTGATCGTGTAGATGAGGTTTGCGCGTGCCATGGCCGTTGAGGCGTGGTAGATCGCAAATTCGGGGGCGTTGATGCCGCTTGCTGCGAGCCGATAGCCCGGCGGGTAGTAGTTGAAGACCGAAGGCGCATTGAAGACGTTTTGTCCCGCTGCACTCGGCAGCGTGCGGAAGAAGACCCCATCGGTGTTTGCCCCCAAGGCGCGCGCCAGACGCGTGATCAGGAGCACCGGTTCGGCGAGATGACCGTAGTGAGGACTCCACTTCGCCGGGCCGCGCGCCTCGGGGTCGGTCAGGATGGCGCGGATGACGGCTTTGATGTCTCCGCGTACTCCCTGACCGTTGTCGTTGAAAACGTTTGCGACGCGCTCGACGTAAGAAGGCGAGGGGTCGCCCGTGACGAAGTGCTGGATCAGGAATCGGCTCACGAATGGGCCGACATTCGGGTGCCTGAAAATGATGTCGAGGACGCGGTGGAGCCGCTCGCTTTGCGTGAGCGTGCTGCTGACGACTTGGCCGAGGATGCGTTCTTCGCCGAAATGGTGATAGTCGCGCCGCTCTTCCATCTCGCCCTTGACGTTGACGATGCGATTGAGCGGTTGCGGGCGATTGCCCGGGACCGTCGGATAGGTCCAACCAGTGAGCACGGCGGCCAGTGCCTTGACGTCGGCTTCCGTGAAAGCCGGAATCGGTTGACCGCTCGCATCGAGCACGCGCCGCCCATCGGGGCCGAGCTGATACAGACCGATTGAGAACAACTGCAGCAGCTCGCGCGCGAAGTTCTCGTTCGGTTGCGACGTGGCGGTAGCCTTCTGGTTGTTGACCATGTCGAGCATGCGCCCCATCGCTGCGTGCAACGTCACACGCGTCAAGAGCTCCCGGAAGTTTGAAAACGCGTGATCGCGCAGCATCTGCTGATAGTCGACGATCCCGTAAATCTGGGGGACGTCGACGCTGGAGACGACAAAAAACTGTGACCACGCCCAGGCCAGGCGTTGCCGCAGCTGGTCGGGCGTGGCGTTGATCGCATGCGCGAAAAACTCGCGCTGCGGCTGAAAGAGTGTGTAGTTGTCGCGTTGGCAATAACTCGACGGCGTGAGGGGACCGCTGGTCTGATTGATGCAGGTGTCGGGACGGTTTGCCGGCATCCACTCGCGCGGCGTGTAGCGCGTCACAGGGGCGGAAAACTGCGCCTCAAGCCAAGCCGACACGCCTTGGCGCAGCACGGCCTCGGTATCGCCGGGACGCGGACCGAAGGTCGCCTGCAGAAGCAGCCGAGCCGCATCGGCGCGCTTCTCGCGTTCCGAGAGCGGCAGGCACATCACCAGCCCCTCGAGCGCATAACCGCGTGCGCCGTAGTCGTGGTAGAGCGTCAAGTCGGTGAAGTAGCGGTGGTTTGCTTGGCCGTTGGCCGGATGGGTGTGGCCGTTGTTGAACGCGCGGTAGAGGCCGATCAAACCCGGCGCGCAGCGCGCCCTCTCGGCGCCGCTTGTCGCCGGCCGGCCATCGGGCAGTTGCGGACGGGCGGCGTACCAGGCGATGCCTTCGTCAACAAAACCCGGCAGCGAGCCGACCTGGGCGCACTCCGCAGGATCCACGCTCATGAAGTGCGAGGCCACGGCGGGCACAAAGAACCGACAGACCGGCATCGCCTCGGGCGATTCGCCGGCAGCCCACGCCGAGAACGTGACGCCGGTTCGACTCCAGCCGACGTGGGCTGAGCGGTCGAGTAGAGCCTTTTCCGAATCGCTCGCCGTCAAGAAGAACTTGTTGGTCGGAGCGTGTCGGTACTCAACGATCGTGAGCGATTGACCGCCCACCAGACCCGTAAGCGCCGAAGCCAGACACGCAGACAGGACAAGGCCGAGACGTGACATCGCGAAGGGTTCCTTGCGAGTTGGAGCCATCAAGAAGTCTGCGGCCGCACGCGCTCCTTGGCAAGCCGCAGTCTGTAACCAGCTGTCGATGGCCGGATCGAGCGCCGGGCGGACTGACGGCGAAAGCCTCCGCACGGTGTGGGGGTCGATGCAACACCTCCACAGTTGTGCATAACCCATTGCTTTAGAAAGAAATCCGGGCTGGGCTGGCTTCAGATTTCTTCTCTAACCAATTGAAATAAAGCGCGTTTTTCGAAGCGCTCAGATTCGGGCGATTTGTGTATAAAAGTGGGGATTCGTTGAAGTTAGTGGAATAATCGGCCCATGTTCACGGGGCCCTCCAGCCTGAGTCTTGATTCGAAGGGGCGCATCGCGATTCCCACGCGCTATCGCGAGCCGCTCGGCAGGCACGTGGTGCTTACGGCGGATCCGAGTGGCTGCGTGTTGCTGTTTACGCCTGAGCGTTGGGCCACCTTCGCCGAGCGCGTGGCGGCGTTGCCGAACATGAATCCAAAGATTCGCGCCCTGCAGCGGGTCTGGCTTGGCTGTCAGTGCGATGCCGAAATCGACTCGGCGGGTCGGCTTCTGATCCCGGCCGACTTGCGTGAGCACGCCGGCTTTGGCGACCTCGTGAAGATGCGAGGCATGTTTGATCGCTTTGAGTTGTGGAGCGCCGAGGGCTGGGCCAACGTCGTGCGCATGGCGCGTGAGGCAAGCGAGGCAATTCCCGAAGAGCTTTTGCGTACGTCGCTATGAGGCAGGCATGGCCGCGCATACACCCGTTTTGCTCGACGAGGTGGTCGAGGCGCTGCAACCGTCGCGTTGCACGCTGCTTGTCGATGCGACCTTCGGGCGCGGCGGGCACGCTCGAGCGTTGCTTGCGGCCATGCGTTCCGACGCGCGTCTCATTGCGCTCGACCGCGACGAGGCTGCCGAACAAGAGGCTGCACGCATCGAGGATCCGCGCTTTTCCTTTGTGCGCGCGCGGTTCAGTACCCTCATCGAGACGCTGCGCCGCGCTGGCATTGAGGCACAGGGCCGCGTCGATGCGTTGCTGTTTGACTTGGGCGTCTCATCGCCTCAGCTCGAAGAGGCGCAACGCGGCTTCAGTTTCCTTCGCGACGGTCCGCTTGATATGCGCATGGATCGATCAGGGGGCGAGACAGCAGCTGAGTGGCTTGCCCGGGCCGATCCCGCCGAAATTCGGAGGGTGCTGAGTGAATTCGGCGAAGAACGGTTTGCTGCGCGCATTGCAGAGGCGATTGCGGCTCAACGTCGTCGCCAACCGATTCGGCGCACTCGAGAGCTTGCGGCGCTCGTCGAAGCGTGCGTCCCAACGCGGCGCCGCGGGCACCATCCGGCCACGCGCACCTTCCAGGCTCTTCGGATTCACATCAACCGGGAACTTGAGGAGCTGGAGATGGCGTTGAATCAGGTCCCCGACTTGCTCGCACCCGGTGGCCGCGTGGCCTTCATCACGTTTCACTCGCTTGAGGATCGATGTGTGAAGACCTGGATGCGTCGCGAAAGCGGGGCCATGGCACTCGATCCGGCGCTGCGCCGCCTGCCGCTGCCGCCGTCGCAGCCTGCCCGAGCGCGGCTCAAGCCGATCGGGAGAGACCGCGCGCCGAGTGCCGAGGAAATCGCACGCAATCCGCGTGCCCGTAGCGCGCGGTTGCGCGTCGCGGAGCGTCTGCCATGGTAAGGGCCAACCTGCTGCTGGCGCTGCTCGTGTGGGTCTCGGCGTTTGCGCTTGTGACCTCGCAGTATCGCGTGCGTCAACTGACCATCGAAATCAACCGGGCCCGTGATCAGGCCTACCAGCTGGAAAATGAGTGGAATCGCCTGCGTATCGAGCAATCGCGCCTGTCCTCGGCCTCGCGCATCGAACAGGTGGCGCGGACGCAGCTTGGGCTCGATTTGCCCGCGCCGAGTCAAATCCGGTTTTTTGACGTGCCGACGCAGGAACGACCCGTGGGGGTGGCGGCACGATGATCCTGCGCGACGCATCGGCACGACAGTCGGCTCGGGGCCGGCCGGCGAGCTCAAACGAGGCCTGGCGTGTTCGCCTCGTGCTCGGTGGGCTCGTGGTCGGTTTCTTGATCGCGGCGGGCCGCAGCCTCTGGCTGCAAGTGGTCGTCCATGAAGATTTGACGCGGCGTGGCGAAGCGCGCACGATCCGCGATGTGGTCAGCCCCGCGCATCGCGGACGCATTCTGAGCCGCGAGGGCGAGGTGCTCGCCCTGAGTCTGCCGACCCGGGGTATTTATGCGCTGCCCGATGAGGTCGAGTTCAAGACGCCAGAAAAAGCCCAGCAACTGGCCAGCGCCCTGGGCATGACCGTCTCCGAGCTCAAGCAGCGTCTTGCCGTCGATCGCGATTTCGTGTTTCTTGCGCGCGGGCTGAGTCCCGAGAAGGCACAGGCCATCCGGGCGCTCGGCATTCCGGGCATCGGGATTCAGCATGAGTTCCGACGCGAGTATCCGTCCTATGAGGTGACCGGTCAGATCGTCGGGGCCACCAACATCGATGACCAGGGCACCGAGGGCATCGAGCTTGCGCAGAACGAGTGGCTGTCGGGGAAGGCCGGCGTGCGTCGTGTCATGATCGATCGCCGCGGCGGCGTGGTCGAAGAGTTCGGGCTGCTGCGCCATCCCCAGCCCGGGCGCGATCTGCATCTGGCGATCGATTCGAGAGTGCAGCACATCGCACACCGCGAATTGCGCTCGGCCGTCGAGCGGCATCGGGCCAAAGGCGGCGCGATCGTCGTCCTGGATGCCGAGACAGGCGAAATTCTCGCCATGGTCAGCGCGCCCACGCCCAAACCGGGCGAGCGCAGCGCGGGGCTCGGCAGCGGACTGCGTGCGCGGGCGCTTACCGATCTGTTCGAACCCGGCTCGACGATGAAGGCCTTCACGGTGGCAACGGCTCTCGAGCTCGGCGTGGTCGGCCCCAATAGCCTGCTGCCGATGACGGGCGGCCTCTACACGCTCAACGGGGCCACCATTCGCGACGTTCACCCGATTGGGCAGGGGGGCTTTGCCAGCGTGAGCGAAATTCTCATCAAATCGAGCAATGTCGGCACCGCGCGCATTGCCGAGAAGATTTCCGCGGAGGCCATGGCGAGCTTCCTGCATCGAAGTGGCTTTGGCCGTTCGCCGCAGACGGGATTTCCAGGCGAGACGCACGGCCGCTTGCGGGCCCCGCAATCGTGGCGACCGATCGAAAAGGCCACAATGAGCTACGGCTACGGGCTCTCGGTCAATCTCGTGCAGCTGGCAAGAGCCTACACGGTCTTTGCCAACCGTGGCGAGCTCGTCGAGGTCACGCTGCTCAAAAGCAGCGGCACCGGGCGGCGCACGACGGTGTATTCGCCTGAGACGGTTGCGCGTGTGCTCGAGATGCTCGAGCGCGCCACCCAGCGGGGTGGCACAGCGCCGCTTGCCCAAGTGCCCGGCTACCGCGTGGCCGGCAAGACCGGAACGGCAAAAAAGATCGTGGCCGGCGACTACGCGGAGGACCGCTACGTGGCCTCCTTTGTTGGGCTCGCCCCGGTGTCGAATCCGCGCTACGTGGTGGCGGTGATGATCGATGAGCCTTCCGCGGGCGCGTTTTATGGCGGCGCGGTGGCAGCGCCGGTTTTTTCTGCCGTGATGGGTCAGCTGCTTCGCCTCTTTGAGGTGGCGCCCGATGCGCCGTTGCCCCGCGGCGGCCCCGTCGAGCCCTTGGTCGCGCTCGGTCCCGAGGGAGCTGCCCGATGAGTGAGCTCGCGCAGCGCCTCGCCGCACTCGGCCTGGGTGGTCGGCGCCTGGTTCTCGATTCGCGCCGCATTCGTCCGGGCGACATTTTCGTGGCCCAGCGGGGACTGTCGGCCGACGGACACGACTACATCGCCGCAGCGGTGGCGCGCGGCGCTGCCGCCGTGATCGCGGAGCGCTTGCCGGCAGGCTTGTCGGTGCCGGGGTTCGTCGCGCCGACCCACGAGGCGCGTTATCTCGCGCAGCTGTGCAACGCGTACTACAACCATCCGTCGCGGCGGCTGCGCGTGATCGGCGTGACCGGAACAAACGGCAAGACGAGCGTCACGCAGTGGCTAGCCGAGGCCTTGTCGGCCGAAGGCGAACCCTGCGCCGTGATCGGGACGCTGGGAGTCGATTTCGCGGGCGAACACGAGCCGACGCTCAACACCACACCCGATGGGGTGACGCTGCACGGCCTGCTTGCCCAGTTGGCCGATCGGGGAGCGCGCGCTGTGGCCATGGAGGTCTCCTCGCACGCGCTCGCGCAGGAGCGCGTGGCCGGCGTCGACTTCGACACGGTGGTCTTTACCAACCTCTCGCCCGATCACCTCGATTACCACGGCACGATGGAGGCCTACGGCGCGGCCAAGGCACGGCTTTTCTCCGACTTTCCAGCGCGGCTTGCCGCGATCAATCTCGACGATGCCTTCGGTCGGCACCTGGCTGCCACCACCGGCTTGCCCGTGCTGAGTTACGGCTTCGAGTCGGCGCAGGTCAGCGCGACCCAACATCGCGAGCACGCGATGGGGCAGAGCTTTTGCCTTGTCTACGCCAAGCAAAGCGCTCCCGTGCAATCGCCGACCGTGGGCCGCTTCAACGTCTCAAATCTGCTTGCGGTTGCCGCCGTTCTGCTCGGGCGGGGGCTGCCGCTTGATCGGGTCGCCGCGCGCCTGTCCATGCTTTCGCCCGTGCGGGGGCGGCTCGAGCGCGTGAGACTGCCTGATGGCTCCGCGGCAAGCGCGCCGGAGGTGTACGTCGATTACGCACATACGCCGGATGCGTTGGAAAAGGCGTTACTCGCGCTTCGTCCGCGAACCGCCGCGCAGCTGTGGGTCGTGTTTGGCTGCGGCGGCAATCGCGACCGCAGCAAGCGCGCGCCGATGGGGCGCATTGCTGCCGCGTGCGCCGATCGTGTCGTTTTGACGACCGACAACCCACGCTTTGAGGATCCTCAGGCCATTCTTGCCGACGTGGCTGCGGGTATTGCCGGCGAGGCGCGCTCGCGCACGCTCATTGAACCGGATCGACGCAGCGCCATTGCCCGCGCGCTCAGCTTGGCCACAGCCGGCGATACGGTTTTGATCGCCGGCAAGGGGCACGAGACCTATCAGGAAGTCGCCGGAGTGCGGCACCCGTTCGACGACGTTGAAGTGGCGCGCGAGATCCTCATGGCTCGCTTCGGTTCCTCTGCAACCCCGGAGGGGCGTCATGTTTGACCTGCGCTTCGTGCACGAAGTGGTCGGCGGTGCGTTGCTGGCAGGGCCGATGCATGCCTCGACGACATTTACGTCGGTGAGCACCGATAGCCGTAGGATCAGTCCCGGCGCGCTGTTTGTGGCGCTTGTCGGTGAGCGGCACGATGGGCATGCTTTCGCTGCCGCGGCGGTTGAAGGCGGCGCACTCGGGGTCGTGGTTGCACGCCGGCTTGCTCTGCCCGAGCGGGTCGTGCAAATCGTGGTCGGCGATCCGCTGCTTGCCTTGCAGCGACTCGCGCAGGCGCACCGGCGACGCTTTGGTCTACCTGTGCTCGCAATCACGGGAAGCAATGGCAAGACCACGACCAAGGCGATGGCGGCGAGCGTTTTCGCGGCGGCCTTTGGCCCGGATGCGATCTGCGCAACGCGCGGCAATCTCAACAATCACATCGGCGTGCCGCTTACCTTGCTTGAGCTGACGGCGCAGCATCGCGCGGCGGTGGTCGAGATGGGGATGAATCATTTTGGCGAGATCGCACAGCTCACGCGGCTTGCCGAGCCGAGCGCGGCGCTGATCACCAATGCCGGCCCGGCGCACCTGGAAGGGGTCGGATCGCTCGCGGGCGTGGCCAAAGCCAAGGGCGAAATCTTTGAGGCGCTCCGCCCCGGTGGGGTGGCGCTGCTCAACCGCGACGATGCGTTTTATGCGTACTGGCACGTGCTCACGCGCGAGTTCCGCCAGGTCAGTTTCGGGTTTGATGCTCGCGCCGACGTGTGCGGCAGTCTTTCCTCCGATGGTCGCCTGAGCGTGATCTTGCCCGAGGGCCGGCTGGCCGTGCGCATGCCGCTGCCCGGAACTCACAACGCGCGCAACGCACTGGGCGTCGTTGCCGCAGCGTGGTCCTTGGGCATCGACCCAGCCGCGATTCAACGCGGTATCGAGAGCGCCCGATTCGAGGCGCAGCGACTCGAGCGCAAGCGCCTCGGTAACGGCACTGTCGTGATCGACGACAGCTACAACGCGAATCCGGCCAGCATGCTTGCCGCCATCGAGGTGCTGGCTCAGGAGCCGGGACGCCGCCTGCTGGTGCTCGGCGACATGGCGGAACTCGGCGCGGCAAGCACGGAAGGACACCGCCAAGTGGCCCGGGCCGCGCTTTCAGCCCCGATTCACGGGATCTTCGTGTTGGGCGAGGCCATGCGTGAGGCCTTCTCGACCGAGCGCGTGCCGCAAGGCATCACCTTCGAGTGCGTCACCACTATCGAGGCGCTGATCGAGGCCCTTCTCCCCTGCCTCGACGAAACCGCGGTCGTGCTCGTCAAAGCCTCGCGAGCGATGGGCCTTGAGCGCGTGGTGATGGCGCTCGAGCGCCGTTTCGGGAGGCAAGGCTGATGCTCTACTGGCTTGCGATCACCGTTTTGCGCGACGTGCCCGGCATGTCGGCGTTTCAATACATCACGCTGCGCTCGGTGCTTGCGTGCGCGACCGCCATGGCGGTGGCACTGGCGATTGGGCCGCGCATGATTCGCTGGCTGCTTGCCATGAAGATCGGTCAGGCTGTGCGTGACGACGGACCGCAGAGTCATCTGGCCAAGCAGGGGACCCCGACCATGGGCGGCGCGATGGTGCTGATCGCGATTGCCTTCTCAACGCTGCTGTGGGCCGATCTGACCAATCGGTTTATCTGGGTCGTGCTCTTCGTGATGGGCGGCTTCGGACTCATCGGCTGGGTCGACGATTACCGAAAAGTCGTCCATCGCAACCCCAAAGGCATGAGCGCGCGCGAAAAGTTCGGCTGGCAGGCCATTGTCGCCTTGGTCGCATCGGTGTATCTGGTCTTTGCCATATCGGCGCCCAACTCGAAGCAAATCTTTGGCCTGATCTGGACCTGGGTGCAGAGCGGCTTTACGACCGAGCTGCCGTCGCGCGCCGATCTAATCGTGCCGTTTTTCAAGCACGTGGCGTATCCGCTCGGCTTGTTCGGCTTTATTGCGCTGACCTGGCTTGTGATCGTGGGCACTTCGAATGCCGTCAACCTGACCGACGGACTCGACGGACTGGCCATCATGCCCGTGGTCATGGTGGGCTCGGCTCTGGCGGTGTTTGCGTATGTGGTCGGCCGCGTCGACTATTCGCGCTACTTGCTGTTTCCGTACATCCCCGGTGCTGGCGAGCTCATGATCTTTTGCGCTGCGATGGCAGGGGCCGGGCTCGGTTTTTTGTGGTTCAACGCGCATCCGGCGCGCGTTTTCATGGGTGATGTCGGGGCCCTTGCGCTCGGGGCGGCTCTGGGCACGATCGCCGTGATCGTGCGTCAGGAGATCGTGCTGGTGATCATGGGCGGCATCTTCGTTGTGGAGACCCTGTCGGTTGTGGCGCAGGTTCTCTACTTCAAGTACACGAAGGGAAAGCGCATTTTCCGCATGGCACCGCTCCACCATCATTTCGAATTGCTCGGCTGGCATGAGAACCACGTCGTGGTGCGCTTCTGGATCATCACGATGTTTCTCGTCCTGGCTGGGCTGTCGACGCTCAAACTGAGGTAGGCATCGCCATGGCTGCGCTTCGCTACGACCAGCAACACGTGGCCGTGCTCGGACTGGGCGCAACCGGGATGTCACTCGTGCGGCATCTGCATGCGCGGGGCGCTTGCGTGCGCGTGTTCGACGAACGGGCCCCGGAGCTGCTCGAAGGGGCGCGCGCTGCCTTGCCCGAGGCCGTGCCGCTTGAGCGTATCGACGGCGATCGCGACCGGCTGCCGGCGGCAACGGACTGGGTGGCGCTCTCGCCGGGGTTTCCACGTGCAAAGCGCATCGTGCAGAGCGCCCTTGCCTCGGGCCGGCCGGTCTGGGGCGACATCGAACTCTTTGCCCGAGAGCTCGATCCGGGGACGCGCGTGTTGGCGATCACGGGCAGCAATGGCAAAACCACCACGACCGCGCTTGCCGGCGTGCTCGTACGCGCGCAGGATGCTTCGGCGCAAACGGCGGGCAACATCGGCGAGCCCGTGCTTGAGGCACTCGCGCGTGCGCCGGCCACGCGCACGTGGGTGCTCGAACTGTCGAGCTTTCAGCTCGAATCGACTGAATCGCTCGCACCGACCGCGGCCACGGTGCTCAACGTGAGTCCAAATCACCTGGATCGCTACCCGAGCTTTTTCGACTACGCGGCAAGCAAAGCGCGCATCTACGCGCGCGCCGAGCGACGGGTTGCCAACCGCGACTGTGCGTACGCCTCGCAGATGGTGGCCGAGTACGACCCGAGCGTGCGTCGCTTCGGGCTCGATCGGCCGCAGCGCTTGACGGACTACGGGCTTGCCGGTCACGACGCGATCGCGTGGCTCGTGCAGGGCGAGCGCGCCTTCTGCCGTGCCGATGAACTCAGGCTTGCGGGACGCCACCAGTGGGCCAACGCGCTTGCGGCGCTTGCGCTTTGCGAGCCCGCGGGCGGCTGGAGCGATTCCGAACGCGAGCGGGCGGCCGCGCTGCTCAAGAGCTTTCGCGGTCTGCCGCATCGCATGGCGCTGCTCGGCTTGATCGATGGGGTGCGCGTGATCGATGATTCAAAAGCCACGACCGAAGCGGCAACGCAAGCGGCCCTCGAAGGCCTGGCTGAGCCGGGCGTCGGCTGCATTCACCTGATCGCCGGCGGCGACGGCAAAGGGCAATCCTTCCGCGACTTCGGTCAGGCGGTGGCGCGAGCGGGCGCCCGGTTGTACTTGATTGGACGCGACGCGCCGCGGCTTGCTGCGGCAAGCGCCCCGTATGGCATCGAGGCGCAGCAGTTTGCGCGCCTTGAGGAGGCCACGCGGGCGGCGCTCGAACGCGCGCGGCCTGGTGACATCGTGCTGCTTTCGCCGGCCTGCGCGAGCTGGGACATGTTTCAAAGCTATCGCGAACGCGCCGAGGTCTTTCACGCCGCCGTGGTTGAGTGGGCCAACGCGCGCGGCAAGGCGCTCGAGCCGCCGCGAGAGGATCGGCCATGATCGCCCAGTGGGTGACGCAGCTGCGCGAGCGCTGGATCGGCCGCCCTCATCGCGAGGAGGCCCTCCGGCGCGAACCCGAGATCGATGTCACGCTGCTCATCGTGCTCGTCGCGCTGCTTGCGCTCGGATTGCTGATGGTCTATTCGGCCTCGATTCCGATTGCAAGCGTGGCCAAGGCCACCCAGGGCAACCCGTTTTACTACTTGCAGCGACAGGCGCTGTTTGTCCTGCTTGGGCTGGCACTGGCGGTGTTTGTGTTCGATGTGCCGGTGCGCTTGCTCGAGCGGCTCGCGCCCCTGGTGATCGCCGTGGCGCTCGGCTTGCTCGCGCTTGTGCTCGTTCCCTCCATCGGCAAGGTCGTCAACGGGGCGCGGCGCTGGATTCCGCTCGGTCCGTTTTCCTTGCAGCCCTCCGAGATCATGAAACTTGCCGTCGTGCTCTTTGCGGCTCGCTACGCCGTGCGTAAGGCGGAGCGGCTGTCGAGCAAGCAGCCCTTGTTGCAAAGCATCCTGCACGGGCTCGGTCCCTTCCTGCTGGTGATGCTCTTTGCCGCGGTGCTGTTGCTGCGCGAGCCCGATTTCGGCGCCACGCTCATCGTGGTGACGACGGGGATCGTCATTTTGTTCATGGCTGGGCTCGACCACCGGGTGATCGTGCCACTTGCGGTACTGGCCGTTGCGGCGGGCGTGGCGCTTGTGGCCACGGAGTCCTATCGCCTCGAGCGCATCATGACGCTACTTGATCCCTGGAAAGAGGAGTACCGACAGGGCTACCAACTCACCACGTCGCTCATCGCGATTGGGCGCGGTGGCGTGTTCGGCCTCGGTCTCGGCGCAAGCGTCTCCAAGCACTATTACCTGCCCGAAGCCCATACCGATTTCATCCTCGCCATCACGGCCGAGGAGCTGGGACTGGTGGGGCTGCTGCTGGTCATCGCCGCCTATGCGTTCATCACCGTCCGAGCGTTTCGGATCGGACGCGATGCCGAGCGGCTCGAGCAACCCTTCGCCGCGGGCGTGGCCCGCGGAATCGGCGTGCTCTTGGGCGGGCAGGCGCTCATCAATATCGCCGTCAATTTGGGACTCGCCCCCACCAAGGGGCTCACACTGCCGCTCATGTCCTATGGCGGCAGCGGAATGGTCGTGACGCTCTGCGCACTTGCGATCCTGTTGCGGATCGACTGGGAGAACCGGCGCCGTGAGCGGGGGTTTGCTGTATGAGTGCGCCTGCGCCGCATCTGCTCGTGATGGCCGGCGGCACCGGCGGCCACATCATGCCCGGCCTTGCGGTGGCCGAGCGGATGCACGCGCGCGGCTGGCGCATCTCCTGGCTCGGCACGCGCGGCGGCATGGAGGAAGAGCTCGTCAGAGCGGCCCATTGGCCGCTTCTCACCGTGGAGTTCAGCGCTTGGGTCGGCCAGGGCTGGCGAGCCCGCCTTGCCCTGCCAATCTGTCTGCTTCGCGCTTGGCGCGCAATCGGAGCGCGCTTCGGGCAGGATCGACCCGACGTGGCCATCGGCTTTGGCGGCTATCCAAGCGTTCCTGGGGCGCTGTGGGCTTGGACTCACGCAGTGCCCTTGCTCGTTCACCAGTCCGATGTTGTGGCCGGGCGCGCCAATCGGTTGCTTGCGCGCTTGGCCACGCGCGTTTTGGTCGGATTTGAGGAGACCCTTCGCGAACATGCACACAAGCGCATCGTTACGGGCAATCCGCTGCGCGCGGGCTTTGCAGACGCGCCCACGCCGGCGCAGCGGTTTGCCCAGCGCACCGGGCCGCTGCGCCTGCTGGTGCTCGGGGGCAGTCGTGGCGCGGCGTGGTTGAACGAGACGGTGCCGTTGGCGCTTGCGCAATTGCCCGAGACGAAGCGGCCCGAGGTGCTGCATCAGTGTGGACGCGGAGCCCGCGAAGCAACCGAGGCAGCCTACCGCCGGGCCGGCGTGCGCGCTCGTGTCGAGGAGTTTGTCGGCGACTCGCTGGCTGCGATGTGCGAAGCCGATTTGTTGGTCGGGCGCGCGGGGGCGAGCACCGTGAGCGAGTTGGCCGCGGTGGGACTCGGGGCCATTCTGGTGCCCTATCCGCACCACCGAGACCAGCAGCAGCTTCACAACGCCCGTGTGCTCGAGCGCGCCGGGGCGGCCGAAGTGCTCGACCAGCTCACCACGAGTGCAGAGGCGCTCGCGACCCGCTTGTTGCGTCTGGATCGCGCGCGCTGCCTCGAACTGGCCGAACGCGCGAGGCGCTGTGCCCGCCTCGATGCCACCGAGCGCATTTGCGAGGCGATCGTGGCCGCAGTGCGACGAGACGTTGGAGGCGGGCGATGAAGTTTGCTCCGCGACACGTGCACTTTGTTGGCATTGGCGGCGCCGGCATGAGCGGAATCGCTGAGGTGCTGGCCACGCAGGGCACGCGCGTGACCGGCTCCGATGCGGTGGCCTCGCCGGTCCTTGAGCAGCTGCGTGCACGCGGTATCGAAGTGCATGTGGGGCATGCCGCCGAGCACGTCGGGCAGGCGCAAGCCGTGGTGGTTTCAAGCGCCGTGCGCGAGGACAACCCCGAGGTGCAAGCGGCCCGCGCACGGCGTATTCCGGTGATTCCGCGCGCACTCATGCTCGCCGAGCTCATGCGCATGCGTCGCGGCATCGCGGTGGCAGGCACGCATGGCAAGACCACCACGACCTCGCTGATCGCGTCTGTGCTTGGCGAGGGCGGGCTTGATCCGACCTTCGTGATCGGCGGACGGCTGCTTGCGGCCGGCACCAACGCACGGCTCGGATCGGGCGAATGGCTCGTGGCCGAGGCCGATGAATCGGATGCCTCGTTTCTGCATCTCACGCCGACGCTCGCGGTCATCACCAATATCGATCGCGATCACATGGACACCTATGAGCAATCGCTTGCGCGCCTCGATCGCGCTTTCATCGACTTTGCGCACCGCTTGCCGTTTTACGGTGCGCTTTACGCGTGCGCGGACGATCCCGGCGTTGCCCGCATCTTGCCCGCGGTGAGCCGCCCGATTGTGACCTATGGCACCAGCGCCACGGCCGATGTGCGCGCGGTCGGCATCCAAAGCGAGGGGGCGCGCATGCGCTTTACCGCGCTTCGTAGCGGCTCAGCGCCGCTTGCGGTCGAGTTGCGCTTGACCGGTCTTCATAACGTGGTCAACGCGCTGGCGGCCATCGCGATCGGACAAGATTTGGGCGTGGCCGACCGCGCGATTCAGCGCGCGCTCGCACAATTCGCTGGCGTCGGGCGACGGCTGCAAAGTTACGGCGAGCGCCTCCTGGGGGCACGACGCTTCCACCTGATCGATGACTATGGCCATCACCCGCGCGAGATCGAGGCCACGCTCTCTGCGGTGCGGGGCGCGTTTCCAGGGCGACCGATTCTGCTTGCGTTTCAGCCACATCGCTACACGCGCACGCGCGATCTGTTCGATGACTTCGTGGCCGTGCTCGAACGTGCCGACAAGCTCGTGCTCACCGAGGTCTACCCGGCCGGCGAAGCCCCACTTCCGGCAGCCGATGGCCGGTCGCTGGCGCGAGCCGTGCGCGTTCGCGGTCGCCGGGAACCGTTGTTTGCCGAGGATCTGGCCGCGCTTGAAGCGCTTGTGCTCGACAGCTTGGCCGATGGCGACGTCGTGCTGCTGATGGGCGCAGGCTCGATTGCGAGTCTCGCGCCGCGGCTGGCCGAGCAGAGCGCGACGGAGGGCAACGCATGAGCGCCGAGACAACGCTCTTACAGCGAAGCGCGAGCGCTGCTTTCGGGCTTGCCCTGCTGGCCGTGGCAACGGCGCTGTTTGCCTGGGTCAAAGATTGGCCTGCCTTTGCGCTTCGGCGCATCGAGGTGACCACTGCCCCCGTCGAGCTCGAACCGGGCCTGCTTGAAGCGGTCCTGCGCAACGACGTGCGAGGCACGTTTTTTTCCGTTTCGCTTGAGGCCGTGCGCGCGGCGCTGCTCAAGCTGCCATGGGTGCGCGAGGCGCGCGTGAGTCGCCACTGGCCGGGCACGCTGCGCATCGCGCTGGTCGAGTATCGCGCCGTGGCGCAATGGAGCGATCAGGAGCTGCTTGCTGAGGACGGCACGGTGTTTCGCGCCACGACGCGTCGGCCGCTGCCGCGTTTTGAAGCGAGCTCGGCCAATCCGCTTGAGGCCTTGAATCGTTTTCGCGACGTGCGTCGGGTGTTTTCCAGGCTTGGTCTGAAGGTCAAACGCTTCGGGATGACCGACCGCGGAGCGGTTTGGGCCGAGGCCGAGGGCGGCCTCCGCGTGGAATTCGGACGTGAGCAGTTCGCGGAACGGCTCGAGCGGTTCGCTCAGGCCTGGGCGCAGTGGAGCGAAGCCGAACGCGCTCAGATCGCACGGGTCGATTTGCGCTATCGCGCAGCGGTGGCCGTTGAGGCGCGCCAGGGCGTCACACGGGGAGGGGGAGCATGACACAGCTGGTTGCCGCGCTCGACATCGGCACCTCGAAAGTCGTGGCCCTCGTTGCTGAGCTCAACGAGACCGGTGGACTGTCCGTCATCGGATTTGGCGAAACCCCGGCCTCGGGCATGCGCAAAGGCATGGTCATTGATATCGATGCGACCACAGCCGCCGTTGCAACGGCGGTCAAGGAAGCCGCGGCAATGGCCAACTGCAAGCTCTCGCAAGTGTTTGTGAGCTTAGGCGGGGCGCATCTGCGCAGCCAGAACTCGGCGGGCATGGTGGCCATCAAGGAGCTCGAGGTGACCGAGTTCGACGTCGAACGGGCCATCGACACCGCACGTACCGTGGCGATTCCGAATGACCAGTATCTGCTGCATACGCTGCCGCAGGAGTTCATCATCGACGGGCAGGAGGGAGTGCTCAAGCCGCTCGGCATGAGTGGGCGTCGGCTCGAAGTCAAGGCCCATCTGATCACCGGTGCGCAGTCGGCCATCGACAACGTCGAGAAATGCGTGCGTCGCGCGGGACTGACGGTGGAGGAGGTCGTCGCCCAGCCGCTAGCCTCGGCGCGCGCGTGTCTGACGCCTGAGGAAATCGACATCGGTGTCGGACTGCTCGACATCGGCGCCGGCACGACCGATGTGGCTCTCTATGTGAGCGGCGCGATTCGACACACCGCTGTGGTGCCGATCGCCGGCGACCAAATCACCAACGACATCGCGATGGCCCTGAGAACCTCGAGTCGGGAGGCCACAGACATCAAGCACCGGCACGGTTGTGCGCTCACCAAGCTCGTGCCTACGGATGAATGGATCGAGGTGGCGGGCGTGGGCGATCGACCACCCAAGACGATGGCACGTCATCTGCTTGCCGAAGTCGTCGAGCCGCGCGTGGAAGAACTGCTGCAAATCGTGCATGAGCAGATCCGCGCCTCGGGACTAGAGCCGTATTTGCGCTCGGGCTATGTGCTCACGGGTGGCACGGCGCATCTTGCGGGGTTGGCCGAACTAGCCGAAGAGGTGCTGCATGCGCCGGTGCGGATCGGGCGGCCCGTCTATTCCGGTGCCCTGCAGGAGCTGTTACGGGCGCCGCAGTATGCGGCAGCCATCGGGCTTCTACGGCATGCGAGCGAGTTCTACGGACGTCGGCGCGCGCTTGAGCGGCGCGAGCGGGCGGGGTGGCGTTTAGTCGGCAAATTGCGCGACGTGTTTGGTCTGTAGCCTGAAAGGAGAAAACATGTTCGAAATCGTCGAGGAGAAGCGGGAAGGAGCGGTCATCAAGGTGATCGGCATCGGCGGATGCGGCGGAAACGCCGTGCGCCACATGATCGAAAAGGGCGTGCCGGGGGTTGAGTTCATTGTGGCCAACACCGACGCGCAGGCGCTCAACCGAAATCCAGCCCCACGGCGCATCGCGCTCGGCCGCGAGTTGACCCAGGGACTCGGTGCAGGCGCCAAGCCCGAGGTCGGGCGCGATGCCGCCATGGAATCGAAGGCCGAACTGCAGGAGGCGATTCGTGGCGCCGACATGCTGTTTATCACCGCCGGCATGGGCGGTGGCACCGGTACCGGGGCCGCACCGGTGGTGGCCCAACTGGCCAAGGAGATGGGCATTTTGACCGTTGCCGTGGTGACCAAACCGTTTCGCTTCGAGCTGCAAAAGCGCGAGCGCATCGCCGCGGCCGGCATCGAGGAACTGCAGCGCCACGTCGATTCGCTGATCATCCTGCCCAACGAAAAGCTCCTGCAAGTGCTCGGGCGCAACATCACGATGCCGGCGGCGTTCGCAGCCTCCAACGATGTGCTCTTTAGCGCCGTCTCTGGGATCTCCGACATCATCCACCGCGAGGGCTACGTCAACCGCGACTTTGCCGACGTCCGCACGGTCATGGCCGAGCTTGGCATGGCCATGATGGGTACGGCGACCGCCAGCGGCGAGGGTGCGGGCCAGGCTGCGGCAGAGGCGGCCGTGAAAAGCCCGCTGCTCGAAGAGGTCGATCTACAAGGCGCGCGCGGCGTGCTGCTGTGCATCACCAGTGGCGCCTCGATCACCCTCGGCGAACTTCAAGACATCGCCGATAAGGTTCAGGAATTCGTCGCACCGGATGCAACCCTGCTTTGGGGGCACTCCTTTGATGAGGCCATGGGCGATCAAATCCGTGTCACGATCGTGGCGACCGGTCTTGGCGCGAAGCGGCGCATGCAGGCGGTGGCTGGCGGTCTGTCGGCGGTTGCGCGCATGCCGAGCGTGAGTCAGCGCACCGGAACCGATGATGCGGCGCTGCCCACGGGCCTTGAGGCCGTTTCAACCGCGGGCCTTGAGGGGGTCAATTTCGATTTGCCGCCGGGGCTACGGGGCGGAGCGCGCCCGGCTACCCGCGGCAGTTTCGAGATCCCGACCTTCCTGCGCCGGCAGGCCGACTAGCGCTGCCGTGGCGATCACGGGCTTGCTCATCGGCGCACTGGCGGTCGCGCTGTCAAGTGCGACAGGGTGGGCGCGTGTTACGAGCTTCGATCTCGAGTGGTTCGATCAAGCGCGGGATCGCCCGATTCCGCTGCGCATTCGTGTGCCAGAGGGCGCGGGGCTTGCGCCGGTCGTGCTCGTCTCGCATGATCACGGCGGCACGCGGGCGAGCCTTTCGGTCTGGGGTGAACGCTGGGCCCGTGCGGGTTATCTCGTCATCCACATCGAGCATCGCGGTGCTCAGGCAGCTGCCGCCGAGCGCGCCCGCGTGGAGCCTGCCCCGAGCGTGCGCCGCGTGCGCCCGATCGGCGCGGAGCAGCTGCTCGGCCGCAGCGACGACGTGCGCTTCGTGCTTGCCCAGCTTGAGCGCCGCGACGTGGATGCCCTTGCGGAAGTGTGGCGAGCACGCATCGATCCGACACGCATCGCGTTGGCTGGCGAAGGCGTGGGCGCGCGTCTGGCCCAGGCGCTTGCGGGCGAGCGCTTCCCCGGGCCGATCCCCTCGCTTGCCGAGCCTCGGATTCGCGCCTTCATCGGCATTGAGCCGCTCGCGCAGGGAACGCGCAAGAGCTGGCCTGAGCGCTACGGCTCAATCGACCGCCCGTTTTTATCGGTGCTTGGACGCGATACGCAGAGCCCTGCAGGAGTGGTTCCCAGCACGGGGGGTGCCCCGATCGGCCGACGGCTGGGCTTTCACGAAGCGATGCCGCCGGGCGGAAAGTGGCGCGTCATCCTCAAAGGAGCGAGCACGGACCCGCCCCCGGTTGCGCTCGACTTGAGCGTGCAGTTTCTCGATGTTTATCTGCGCGGCGACACCGACGCCTCGCCGGCCTTCAAGCGCCGGGTCGCTGCGCTGATCGAAGCGGGGCATCGTTTCGAGCGAAAGTAAGCGCAAACGCGCAGTCGCCGGAAACGGAGGGTGACTGCAGCCGGTCACGCGAGCAAGCCTTGCGCTTTAGGCCGGTGCGCCGAGCGCGCGCGCCCGCGCGAGCTGAAGCGCGAGCTGCTCGCGATCGGGCGGCGCGGCGAGCCAGCCGCTCAGGTGGTCTTCAGCAAGGCGCGCGAGCATCCGCACAAACTGAGCGCTGTCGTTGAGTGCGGGGATGTAGTAATAGCTGCTTCCACCGGCTGCCAGAAAGCGCTCTCGACCCTCGATCGCGATTTCTTCGAGGGTCTCAAGGCAGTCGGCGGGAAACCCTGGGCAGATGACGTGCACGCTTCTCACGCCCGTTCGTGCAAGCGATTCGAGTGTTTCGTCGGTGTACGGACGCAACCATTCGGCACGGCCGAAGCGCGATTGAAAGGCGATACGGTACTGTCCCGAGTCGAGTCCGAGCACCTCGGCGAGCAAGCGGCCGGTCTTCTGGCACAGGCAGTGATACGGATCGCCGCGCTCGAGCGCGAAGCGCGGCACGCCATGAAAGCTCATGACGAGCACCTGGGGACGTCCGTACTGCTGCCAGGCGCGGCGCACGCTTGCAGCAAGCGCGCCGATATAGTCGGGATCATCATGCCAACTGCGCACGGTGCGCACAGCCGGGACGTGCCGTTCGCGCTCAAGCAGGCGAAACAGTGCCGCACAGGCGCTGCCGGTTGTGCTTGAGGCGTACTGGGGGTAGAGCGGCAGGAGCAGCAGCCGGTCGCACCGCTGCGCGCGCAGCTTTTCCCAGGCGCTTGCCAGCGAGGGTTCGCCGTAGCGCATGCCCACTTCGATGTGCACGAGATCCCAGGGCAATCCGCGGGCCTTCAAGCGCTCGCCCAATTCCCCGCGAAGATATTGCGCCTGACGTTCGGTCCAGACCAGCAGCGGTGAGCCCTCTGGCAGCCAGACCTTGGCGTACTTGGCCGCGCTCTTGCTCGGACGCGTGGGGAGGATGATTCCATGCAGGATCGGCCACCAAAGGAGCCGGGGAATTTCGACCACGCGCGGATCGGAGAGAAATTCCCGAAGATAGGCGCGTACTGCGCGTGGGGTCGGCGCTGCGGGCGTGCCGAGGTTGCACAAGATGATGCCGATCCGGCTGGCCTGGCCATGGGGCGGTTCTGCGACGAAGCGACTAACCATAACGGGCACGTCCGTGCGATCAAGTGGGTCCGTCGCGGCGCACTTGGCGCAGGCTGCCGCGACTCAACCGATCAGGCTGGACCGATTTCGCGTTCGAGGGCCGAGGAGAGCAGCCGCGCGGTCATATCGACGATGGGAATGACGCGGTCGTAAGCCATCCGCGTGGGACCGATGACACCGAGCGTTCCCAAGACTTGGCCATTGACCTGAAACGGCGCGGTGACAACACTCAACTCCTCAAGAGGGACCACGTTTGATTCGCCGCCGATGAAGATCTTGACGCCATCGGCCTGACAGGCCAGTTCGAACAAGCGCATGAGCCGCGTGCGCTCCTCGAACAGGTCGAAGAGCTTGCGCAGGCGTTCCATATCGCTTGTGAAATCGGGCGTGGACAGAAGGTGCCGCTCCCCCGCGATCACGACGGGGTCACTGCGTGCAAGCTCCGAGCCGGCCTCGAGTGTGGCTTTGACCAGCGTGGTGATGTCCTCGCGAAGTTGTCGCAACTCGTCGGCAAGACGCGTGCGGACTTGGTCGATCGGCGTGTCGGCGAAGTGTTCGTTGAAGTAGTTCGCCGCTTCGCTGAGTGCGCTCTGAGAAAGCGGTCGATCGAGGGTCAAGAAGCGGTTTTGCACGTCTCCGTCAGGGGTGACAAGCACCATGAGCACACGCCGCTCGCCCAGTCGGACGAATTCGATGTGTCGGAACGCGGGGGTCTTGTACGGGACGGCCACCACGCCGGCAAAACTGCTGAGCTGTGCGAGCAGCCGCGCGGCCGAGGCGACGAGCTCTTGACGTTGATGACCGACGAGACTGGCGCGCGCTTCGTCGATTTCGACCGCCGAGAGCGGTTGGGTCACCATCAAGGTGTCGACAAAAAAACGGTAGCCGCGAGCCGTGGGGATCCGACCCGCCGAAGTATGCGGGCTTGTGATGAAGCCCTGTTCTTCGAGATCGGCCATGACGTTGCGGATCGAGGCCGGCGAGAGCTCGAGTCCGGCGTGCTTGGCCAATGTGCGGGACCCGACGGGTTCGCCGTCGGCGATGTAGCGCTCGATCAGCGCGCGCAGCAGCGTTCGGGCCCGTTCGTCCATGCCGCGCAATTTTAGGATGCGCGCGTAGGAGACGCGCGCGCGCGAAGTGGTGGCTCAGGGCTGTGATGTAATGCCCATGATGCCACGACGAGCTAGCCCGGCCCGCACTGGCCACCGCGACCGACGCGCGCCAACGGACGCTCCGGAAGCGGCGCCGTTCGAACTGACCGAACTTGCCCAGGAACCCTGGCGGGAAGGCACGCGCATGCACGCGCCGCTGCCACCGGGCCCCGTTGCGATTGCGGCGCGCCGTTCGACGCGCGACCGCGACGGCGACCTGAGCGAAGCCGTGGCGCTCGTGGCCGATGTGCTTGCTCGGTATGGATACACGCCGGTGCTTGAGGAGCGCACCGCGCAGGAGGTGGGTCAGACGCTCTGGGAGAGCTGTCCGGCCGAAGCGCTCGGTGAACACTGCCGGCTCGTGGTTGCCATCGGCGGCGATGGCACCTTTATCACCTTCGCGCGCAGTGTGGCGCGTCACGATGTGCCGATTGTTGGCGTCAATCGCGGTCGGCTCGGTTTTTTGACCGACCTGCGCCTCGAACAGGTTGAGGTCGTGCTGCCGCCGCTTCTGCGCGGGGAATATCGCGAGGAGCGGCGCACGCTGCTTGCAGCGCGCAACGAGGCGAGCGAGGAGCTGCTCCTGGCGGTCAACGACATCGTGGTTGGCCGAAGTGGACATGGGTCGTTGTGCGACCTGGAAGTCACGCTCAACGACCGCTTTGCATTCGGCTTGCGGGCCGATGGGTTGATCGTGGCCACCCCCACAGGCTCGACTGCCTACAGCTTGTCGGCGGGCGGTGCGATCATCGCGCCGGGGGTCAATGCCTTCGCGCTTGTGCCGATTGCGCCGCATGCGCTGACCAACCGCCCGATCGTGCTGAGCGATGAGACGCGGATCCGTATCCGCGTCGCGCATGCGCGCGACGCGTGTGCGCGGTTCGATGGGCATCCGCTCCTTGCGCTCGCGGAGGGCGAGGCGATCGAAATCACCAAAGCTTCGGCCACGGCCCGCATCTGGCATCCGCTCGACTACGACTACTTCCACACCTTGCGCGAGAAACTCGCCTGGACCGAAACACCCGAGACGCTTGCGCGCTAAGGGACGTCTGGTCATCCGCATCGCCTTTGCATGCTGCGCCAGCTTTCGATTCGACACTTCGTGCTCATCGATCGGCTCGATCTTGAGTTCGGGTCGGGGCTCACCGTGCTCACCGGTGAGACTGGAGCCGGCAAATCGATCGTGCTCGATGCGCTCGGTCTGGCCCTTGGGGCACGGGCCGAGGCGGGCATGGTGCGCCCGGGCGAACGGCAGGCCGATATCCGCGCCGAGTTCGTGCTTGAGTCCGACGACCCGGCGTGGGCGGCTTTTGAAGCGCGCGGTCTGGTCGCTCGCGGCGACTCGATCGTGTTGCGGCGCATCGTGGAGGCAGGCGGGCGTTCGCGCGCGCAGCTCAATGGTCAACCGATCGCCGTGAGCGAATTGCGCGAGCTCTCGGAGCTGCTGCTTGAGTTGCATGCACAGCATGAGCATCAAGCCCTCGTGCAGCCGCGAACGCAACGTGAGCTGCTCGACCGCGCTGGATCGCTCGGCGCCCTCGCCATGCGTGTACGCGAGGCGCATGCGGCGTGGCGCGAGGCCGTCGAGGCGCTGGAAGCGGCGCGCCGCGAAGGCGAGGCAATCGAGCGAGCGCGTGAGCGTCTGCAAACCGAGCTTGACGCCTTGCGTGCGCTTGCGCCGCGCGCCTCGGAGTGGGAGGCGTTGAACCTCGAGCAACGACGGCTCGCCCACGCGCGCGAGATTCTCTCGGCGATGAACGAGGTCGAGCGCGCGCTCGCTGAGGAGGAAGGGTTGATCGATCGGCTCGCCGCGCTGGCGAACCGGATGGGCGCGGTGGAGCGCTTCGATGCGCGCTTGGCCGAGGCGCGTTCCTATCTTGAGGCGGCGCGCGCTGAAGCCACGGAGGCAGCCCAGTGGCTGCGCCGCGAGGCCGCGCGCGTCGACCTCGATCCGCAGCGACTCGGAGAGGTGGAGGCGCGCGTGTCGGCCTATTTCGACTTGGCGCGTCGGCTCCGTAGCCGCCCCGAAGCGCTTGAGATCGAGTGGCAGAGGCGCGAGGTGGAGTGGCAGCGCCTCTGCGAAGCCCAAGATATCCCGGGCCTCGAAGCGCGGGCGGAGGCCGCGCGGCAAGCCCTCGAGACGGTCGCCGAGGCGCTGTCCAGAGCGCGCCGAGAGGCGGCCGCACGGCTTTCTGAAGCGGTCACGCGCGATTTGCCGGCACTTGCGCTCCCGGAGGCCGAGTTTTCGATTGCGTTTGAGCCGGAACCGGCGCCGACTGCGCACGGATCGGAGCGAGTCGAATTCTGCTTTCGATCGCATCCCACCTTGCCGCTTGCGCCGCTTGCGCGTGTGGCCTCAGGCGGCGAGCGGGCACGGCTTGCTCTGGCCATTCTCGTGGCGGCGGGTCAAGCCGCCGCCGGACCCGCGCTCGTCTTTGATGAGGCCGACGTGGGCGTGGGCGGGCAGGTGGCTGCGCAAGTCGGGCGACGACTGCAACAGCTTGCCTCGGCGCGGCAAGTGCTTGCGGTCACGCACATGCCGCAAGTGGCTGCACATGCCGATCATCATTTGCTCGTTGAGCGCGAGGAGGGTTCGTTGCCCGTGACGCGCGTGCGCGTGCTTGGGGCAGCCGAACGCGAACGCGAGATTGCGCGCATGCTGAGCGGTCATGCCGGGGTTAGCGAGGCGACGCGAAGGCTCGCGCAAGAGCTATTGCGCGAAGCGGCCCGTCCAGCTTCGCCGTGATCCGGCAACAGCGCTCTCTGCGCTGTGCCCGCGATGCACAGAAGCCTTGCCCGGCAACCAGGCGATCAGCGCCGACGTTTCTTGTGCTTGATGGCGACCTTGCCGCGCTTCATCCCGGCCTTGAGGAGGTATTTGCTGCGTTTGCCGGTATTGAGGAGTTTGCGCACCGGCTCTGGCGACGGCAGCGGAAGGACCTCGCCGGTCTCCATCCAGGTCCGGATGCGCTGCGCATCGCCAATGCGACCCAATCGCCCAGCGGAGTCGAGCAGCACCAAGATGACCGGTCGCGAGGCAATCTGCGCAAGCATGACCATGCAGCGGCCCGCTTCGCGGATAAAGCCCGTTTTTTGGAGCAGGATGTTCCAGCCTTCGGATCGGACCAGCTGGTTCGAATTGCCAAACAGGAGCGTGCGGCCGCCGGGCTCCAGTGCAACCTCGCTTTCGCGCTGCGTGCTGAATTCTCGGATCAGCGCATAGCCCTCGGCGGCGGCTACGAGGCGCGTCAGATCCTCGGCGGTGGAGACGTTTTCCGGCGACAGACCGGTCGGATCGACGAAGCGCGTCCGGTGCATTCCGAGCGCGCGGGCCTTCGCGTTCATCGCTCGCACGGCCGCCGAAACGCCGCCCGGATAGTAGCGCGCAAGCGCGTGAGCGGAGCGGTTCTCCGAGGACATGAGCGCAAGGCGCAGCATCTCGCGGCGCGTGAGTTGGGTTCCGATGGCTAGGCGCGAGCGAGAGCCCTTCAAAAAGTCCACGTCGTCGATCTCGATCCTGAGCAGCTCATCGAGCGGCTGCCCCGCATCAAGCACCACCATCGCGGTCATGAGCTTTGTGATGCTGGCGATCGGGGCGACCCGATCGGCGTTTTTGGCAAAGATCGGCTCGCCCGAACGGGCATCGACAATCAGCGCGACCTGCGCCAGCACGTTCGGCCCGCCGGCCGCATGCCCCTGAGGGGCCGCTACGAACGCGAATAGTTGAGCAAAAGCAAAGATATAGGAGGCAAACTTCATGCGGATTCGCATTCTAGCCGCGTTGGCGCGGCATAGCACAAGCCCTTGCGCAGCAGCCCGCGCCGGTGTCGCGCAAGCGGATGGCGCGCTAGTCGAGCTTGGCGCCCGACTCTTTGACGATGCGCGCGTATTTGGGCAGCTCACGCGCGATGAACGCGGAAAAGCCCTCCGGAGTTGTCGGCGACGGCTCCGCACCGTTGGCAAGCCACTTCTCGCGCAGATCCGTCGAGGCGAGGGCGCGCTGAACCTCGGCGTTGAGACGGCGGATCAGCTCGCTTGGCGTCCCAGCCGGCGCAAACAGCCCCCACCACGTGTAGACGTCGAAATCGCGAAAACCAATCTCGGCCATGGTTGGCAATTCGGGCGCAAGCGCACTTCGGCGCGGCGTGGTCACGGCAAAGGCGCGCGTTTTGCCCGCTTTCAGATGCGGCATCGCGTTGGCCAGGTTGTCAAACATCATCTGCACCTGGCCGCCGAGCAGGTCCGTGACGGCGGGCGCCGCACCCTTGTACGGGATGTGCGCGATCGGAGCGCCTGTGATCAGACGGAACAACTCACAGGCCAGATGCCCGGCGCTGCCGGCGCTGCCACTGGCGCAGTTGACCTTGCCGGGGTTGCGCTTTGCGAACTCGACGATGCCGGAGACGTCGTTTGCCGGCAGCACGTTTGGGTTGGTCACGAGCACGTTCGGTGTGACCACAAGCAGCGAGACCGGCGCGAAATCGCGCTGCGGATCGAAGGGCATCTTCGGGTAGAGCCACGGATTGACCGCGTGCGTGGACAATGCACCGATACCGAGCGTGTAACCGTCGGGCGCCGAGCGGGCAAGAGCCTCCATGCCAATGTTGCCGCCGGCGCCCGGGCGGTTTTCGACCACGACGGGCTGACCGAGGCTTTCCGCGAGTTTTTGTGCGAGCTGGCGCGTGGTGACATCGACTGAACCGCCTGGCGGGAAAGGCACGATGATCCGAACGGCCTTCGTGGGCCAAGCGGCCGACCCCGGGCTGCCCGCGGCGGTCTGCGCGAGGCTTGGCCAGACCAGACCGACTCCGAGCAAAATAGGCGCGAGCAGCACGACGGCGCGCTGTTTGCGCCGACAAAATGCACGATCAGACCCCCCGAGCCAGTTCGATGTGAGCTTCATGGCCGCGCCCCTCAAAACCAAGTGGCCTCCAATCATAGGACTCTCCTGCCGTTTCGCACCGCCGGATGATTGCGCACGAAGCGGCGCGACGCATCGTGCCGACCGATCCGTCTTGAGGTTTCGATGAACAAAGCGATTTATGGCCTGATTTCGGCGCTGCTTGGTGCGATTCTCGGGGCGGGGGCCGTGCACTTCGCGGGGCTGTTTCGGCCCAGTGCGCCGGCCGCCCCATCGGCGGCGACTCCGACAGGCGCGGCGAGCAGCAAGGCGGATGGGGCGGGCCAGCCAGGGGCGTCGGCGCAAGCCTCCAACCCCGCTGCCGGAGCCTCCGGGGCCGGTGCGGCAAAGGGGGCGGGCGGTGCTGCGCCGCCCGCGCCGGTGGAGATTGCGCGGCCGGAACGCGTGCTTTGGCCGCGGACCGTGGTGGCGGTCGGGACGTTGCGCTCCGACGAGTCGGTGAGCGTTCGCTCGGAAGTCTCGGGCCGGATCGTTGCGCTCAACTTTCAAGAAGGGCAACCCGTGAAACGCGGACAGGTGCTCGTGCAACTCGACGACAGCGTCGCGCGTGCCGAGCTCGAGCAGGCGCAAGCCAACCTGCGTCTGGCCGAGGCGAAATTCAAACGGGCCGTGGAACTGCGCGAGCGCAACTTCATCTCGCACCAGGCGCGGGACGAGGCGGAAAATGCGCTGCGCGTGGCCGAGGCGAACGTGCGTCTTGCCGAGGCGCGGCTTGCGCGCTATACGATCGCGGCGCCATTTTCCGGCACGGTGGGGCTACGCTCGGTCGGTGTCGGCGATTACGTCAAAGACGGTCAAGACATCGTGAATCTGGAAAAGACCGAGCCGATCAAAGTCGACTTCAAGGTGCCTGAGTTGTTTCAAGCACGGTTGCGGCCAGGGCAGTCGCTGAGCGTGAGCTTCGATGCCTTGCCCGGGCGCGAAGTGCGCGGGACGGTCTACGCGGTCAACCCGCAGCTCGACGCCACGGGACGCGCGGTGGTGCTACGCGCCCAGTTGCCAAACCGCGATGGGGTGCTCAAGCCCGGCATGTTCGCGCGCGTGCGCTTGAGCCTCGGCGAGGCAGCCGAAACGCTGGCTGTGCCGGAGCAGGCCGTGTTTATGCAGGGGGAGGACTTCGTGCTCTATCGCGTCGTCGATGGACGCGCGCTACGCACGAAGGTCGAAATCGGCCAGCGCCGCCAGGGCAAAGTCGAGCTCTTGAGCGGCGTCAACGCGCAGGATTGGATCGTCGTGGCGGGCTGGCAACGTCTGCGCGACGGGGCCGCGGTGCGGGTCAGCCCTTCGGCGGAGGGCGCGGAAACGCCAAGCGGGGCCGGCGCAGGCGGGGCAGGGCCGCGCGACGCTCCTCGAGAGGCTGTCCGTCTGCCGGCAGCAGGCACCTCGCGGGGCAGCTGAACCGTGGGCCTGCTGACGCTGTGCATCAAGCGGCCGGTCTTTGCGACCGTGCTGTCGCTGGTGGTGTTGATGCTCGGGCTGATCAGCTACGGACGACTCTCGGTTCGCGAGTATCCGAAGATCGACGAGCCGGTCGTCTCTGTCTCCACGGGCTACAAAGGTGCGTCGCCCGAGGTGATCGAGTCGCAAATCACAAAGGTGCTCGAAGATTCGCTCTCGGGCATCGAGGGGGTCAAACTCATCACCTCGAATTCGCGCTCGGAGCGCTCGGACATCACGGTGACGTTTCGGGTGACGAAAGACCCGGATGTGGCTGCGGCCGAAGTGCGCGACAAGGTGGCGCGGGTGCGCGCGCGACTGCCCGATGCTGCCGATGAGCCGGTCATCGCGAAAGTCGAGGCCGATGCGTTTCCGGTCATGTGGCTGGCGCTCATCTCGGATCGGCATTCGCAGCTCGAACTGACCGAGACACTGCACCGGATCATCAAGCCGCGGCTGCTCGTGCTGCCCGGCGCTGCCGATTTGCGCATCTTCGGCGAACGGCGCCCGGCGATGCGCATCTTTCTCGATCCGCAAAAGCTGGCCGCGTACCGACTCACGCCGGCCGATGTCGAGGCGGCGTTACGCGCACAAAACGTGGAAATCCCAGCCGGCCGCATCGAAAGCCGTTTCCGTGAGTTCAATGTGCTGGCGCGGACCGATCTGTCCACGCCTGAAGAGTTCGGGGCCGTCGTAGTGGCGCACTCGGGTGGCTTTCCGGTGCGGATTCGCGACGTGGCCACCGTGCGCATCGCTGCGGCCGAGGAGCGCGGCTTTCAGCGCTTTATGGGCAAAACCGCCGTTGGCTTCGGCATTATCCGGCAGTCGACGGGCAATCCGCTCGAGCTTTCGGCAGCGGTCAAAGCCACGCTCCCGCAGATCGAGGCGCTGCTGCCACCCGGCATGCAGATCGCGCTCAACTATGACAGCTCCGTATTCATCGCCGAATCAATCAAGGCCGTGTTTTGGACGATCGGCGAGGCCGTCGTTTTGGTGGCGCTTGTGATCTTTATTTTCTTACGCAGCCTGCGCGCGACGATCATCCCGCTCGTGACGATTCCCGTGTCGCTGATCGGGGCGTTTTTTCTGATGTGGTTGTTCGGGTTCTCGGTCAACACGCTCACGCTGTTGGCGATGGTGCTCGCGGTGGGGCTCGTCGTTGATGATGCGATCGTCGTGCTCGAGAACATTTACCGCAACATCGAGGCGGGCATGGACCGCATCCAGGCCGCGCTCGTCGGCACGCGCGAGATCGGTTTTGCCGTCATCGCAATGACGCTGACGCTGGCCGCCGTGTATGCACCGCTTGCCTTTGCAACCGGACGCACGGGCAGGCTGTTTATCGAGTTCGCGCTTGCGCTGGCGGGTGCGGTGTTGGTGTCGGGCTTTGTGGCGCTGACGTTGACGCCGATGATGTGTTCGCTGCTGTTGCGCCACGAACGGGAACACACGCGGCTCTACCGCGTCATTGAACGCGGCCTCGAGGGGCTCGCGAGAGGGTACCGGCGCTCGCTTGAGTTGGCGCTCGACAACAAGCTGATCGTCGTGCTTGGCCTGTTGATCGTGGCCGGGGCCGGCGCTGTGCTGTTCAAGACCATCAAGACCGAACTCGCCCCGCTAGAGGATCGCGGCGTGATCTTTGGCTTTGTGACGGCGCCCGAGGGCTCCACGGCCGAATACACCTTGCGCTACATCCAGCAGGTGGAGGCCATTTACGCGCAATTGCCCGAGATGCGCGCTTATGGGGGTAACGGGGGGTTTCCCGATGTGTCCTCCGGCACCGCGATCCTGCGGCTCAAAGACTGGAAAGAGCGAACGCGTTCGCAGGCCGAGATCGCGCGCGAACTCCTGCCGAAGTTCCAAAGCCTCGCGGGGGTATCAGCGTTTCCGGCGCAGCCAGCCTCGCTGGGGCAATCGCCGCGCGCCAAGCCGGTCGAAATGGTCATCCTCGCCTCGGTGCCCTACGAGCAGATGCAGCTCTTCGTACAGCGCATGCAGGAGGAGATGCGCAAAAACCCGGGGCTTACCAACATCGATAGCGATCTGCGCATCAACACCCCTGAGCTTCGGGTACGGGTCAACCGAGAACGCGTGCTCGATGTGGGAGCCAATATCGACACGGTGGGCCGCACGCTCGAGACAATGCTCGGCGGGCGCTTCGTGACGCGGTTCAAGCAGGACGGCGAACAGTACGACGTGATCGTGCAGGTCGCGCGTGATGGTCGCGACACACCCGAGCGGATCCGCGAGATCTATGTGAGGAATCGCGTTGGCGACATGGTCCCACTGGCCAATCTCGTGACGGTCCAAGAGGGCGTTTCGCCGCGCTCGATCGCCCGGTTCCAGCGCGTGCGCTCGGCCACCGTCAATGCCAACCTCGCGCCTGGCTATACCCAAGGCGAAGCGCTTCGCTTCATGACCGAGACGGCGCGGCGCGTCCTGCCGGCCACCGTGCAAATCGACTTCGCGGGCTCCTCGCGTGAGTTTCTGGAATCCTCAAGCGACATCTATTTCGTGTTCTTGCTCGCGGTCGGCTTTATCTACCTCGTGCTTGCGGCCCAGTTTGAGAGCTTCCGCGATCCGCTGATCATCCTGCTGACCGTGCCGCTGTCGATGACCGGGGCGCTGGCAGCGATCCACCTCAGTGGCGGGTCGCTCAACATTTACTCGCAGATCGGCCTGATCACGCTCGTGGGGCTGATCACCAAACACGGCATCCTGATCGTCGAATTCGCCAATCAACTGCGCGATCGGGGGATGAGCGTGAGTGAGGCGGTGTTACAGGCGAGCCAGTTGCGGCTGCGCCCGATTTTGATGACCACCGGCGCGATGGTGCTTGGCGCGATTCCGCTGGCGCTGGCGCACGGCGCCGGCGCCGAGAGCCGGGTCGTCATCGGCTGGGTGATCGTGGGCGGGCTACTGGTGGGTACGCTCTTGACGCTCTATGTGGTGCCGACGGCCTACAGCGTGCTGTCCGGTGCCGCTCGGGGAGCGCATGCCCAAGCCGTCGAGCGCGCTGAACGTCAACTGCTGGCAACGCGCTCGGTCGACGCTCGCTAGCGCGTGCATGCCTCTGTGTTGGCCCGATCTCGGACGACGCCCTCGGCATTGGTGGCTGACTCTCGCCGGACCCTAGCCGGCTCTAGCGCGCGCTCATCTTGCGTTCGCCCCGGCGCGGGCGAGGCCGCATGGCGATCCTCCGTTTGAAGAGCACGCGGGTCGTCGGCTCGAACGGTGGCAGCGCAAGCTGGCCGATCCGTTGTGCCTCACCCTTGGCGCATTCGATGCCAACGATGCGCTGGTTGGCTGCGCGCGGCTTGCGAGTCGGCGCGGGCGGCCAGAGCGGCACACGGTTGAGCTTCTGCCGCGCGGAGGTGATGCGAGCGGCCGCGTAGCAGGGAATCGGTCCTCGGCTCATCGAAGCGGCGCGACGCGAGGCGCGCAAGCGAGGAGGCGTCGAGCCGCTGCTAGTCTCGGTCGCCCGAGAGAATCTGCCCAGGCGCCGGCTGCTTGCGTGGTTCGGGTTTGTCGGGCACGGGTGCGAGCCGACGGGGGCAACCTTCCCGAGCGCTCCATCGAACGCAGTCTTGCCTGTGTGGGTCGCCGGCGAGTGCCGATGAGCTTGGGCCGCAAGAGCGTTGCCACGCCCGCGTTCGCAGCGCAGCGGCAGGCCCTTAGAGCACGATCGAGCGCCCGCCGTCGACGGCGAGCGTGTGGCCGGTCACGTAGTGCGCGTCGCAGAGCAGGTAGCGCACGGCTTGCGCGATCTGTTCGGGGTGTCCCTCACGCCGCAGCGGTGTCGTGCTCAGGATGCGTTCGCGCTCGGCCGAATCGATTTGGCCGTCCTCGGGCCACGCGATCGGCCCGGGGGCAACCGCGTTGACGCGCACGCGCGGTGCGAGTTCAAGCGCCAGTGCCCGAGTGAGTTGGGCAAGTCCCGCTTTGGCCACGCTGTAGAGAAGATAGCCGGCCATTGGCCGCTCGGCATGAATATCGGTGATGTTGACAATTGCGCCTTGGCGTTCCTTCAGATGCGGCGCGGCAGCCCGCGCGAGCTCGAACGGCGCTCGAAGGTTGCTGCCCAAGAGCCGCTCCCAGTCCTCATCGCTCGCCGTGGCAAGCGCCGTTGGCGCAAACAGTGAGGCGTTGTTGACAAGCGCATCGAGGCGGCCCCAGCGGAGGAGCGCCGCTTCGATGAGCTCGGGAGCCCGGCGCCACTCGAGCAGATCAAGTTGTGCGAGCGCCGTGGAGCCCGGGCGGCGCGCCTCGAGCCGCGCGGCCAATTCTCGGGCGGCCTGCGCCGATTGCCGATAATGGATGAGCACGTGGTAGCCCGCCTCGTGTAGCGCCGCGGCGATGGCTGCTCCGACGCGCCGCGCAGCGCCCGTGACCAGAGCCACGGGAGCCTGAGCGGGGCTGGACGGTGAGGGAGGCAAGGTCGATGTCATGCGCGAGCGTCGAAGGCAAGCAAATCTGCGCGATGCGCGAACCCGATCCCGCGCAACAGACTGCGCTTGCCGAGCATCGTACTCGCATGTACGCGCATTTGGCCGCATGCGCGCGCACGAGAGCGTACGAGTCCTCGGCGGAGGCGGACGCCGGCCGCTTGCGCCTGCCCTTCGTCGATTTTATGAACGCGGCGCTCTACGCACCGGGGCTGGGCTACTACACGGGCACGCTGCCCAAACTCGGTGCGCAAGCGGACTTTGTCACGGCACCCGAATTGACGCCGCTGTTTGGCCGGACGCTCGTGCGCGGGCTTGAGCCGCTGCGCGCCCGTGCCGTGCTCGAACTCGGGGCCGGCTCGGGCGCGTTGGCCGAGGCAATGCTTGAGGCATGCCCAGGGCTTGACTACCGGATCCTTGAAGTGTCAGCCTCACTCGAAGCGCGCCAGCGCCGACGCTTGCACGGTCGGGGCGTGCGCTGGCTGCGTGCGCTTCCGCAGCGCATCGAGGGCGTGCTTCTTGCCAACGAGTTGCTCGATGCACTGCCCTGCGAACTCTTGCGCTATCGACATGGGCGCTATGAACGGGCGTTCGTCGTGCTCGAAGACGGGGTGCAGTGCTACGGGCTCGAGTGGGAACGGCTCGAGGAAGAGACTCCCCTTGCGCGTTTGGCGCGCGAGCGTGTTCCGGCGATCGAAGGCTACACCAGCGAGCTCAATCTGCATGCCGAGGCGCTTGTGCGCACCGTGGCTGAGCGTCTGCACGAGGGCGTGGCGGTGTTCATCGACTACGGCTTTCCGCGCCGTGAGTACTACCTGCCCGAGCGTTCGATGGGCACGCTGGCGTGCCACCGCGCGCAGCGCGTGCACTTCGATCCTCTGGCGGCGCCGGGGCTTGAGGATCTGACCGCGCACGTCGACTTCACGGCGATGGCCGAGGCCGCGGTCGAGGGCGGCTGTCGCATCCTTTGCTACGCCCCGCAGGGCTTGCTCTTGCTCGCGTTTGGATTGGTTTCGGTGCTCGAGGAGGCCCTCGAGCGCGCGGGCAGCGATGCACGCGCGCGCGCTCAGGCGCTTGCAGCCGTTCAGCGCCTCACCGCGCCCTCGGAGATGGGGGAGCTCTACAAGGTCTTGATCATTGGGCGCGGGGCTGCGGCCGAGCGCTTCGCCGAAGCGCTCGCCTCAATTGATCAAAGCTTTCGCCTGTAGCAACAGATGCAGCGTGGCCATGCCGGCCAGCAGCGGGCTTAGCGTGCCGCCGCGCCACCACGCCACGGCCGCCGTTGCAAGCGCGGCCGCGATGTGCGGCACGCGCTCGAGGGGCGCAAAACGCTCGTCGTGCATGACCACGAGCGGCACCACCAGGGCGGCAAACAGCGCGAGCACGGCAAGGCGCATCGTGCGCTCGAACCCTGCTGGGACGCGTCGGCCGGCCAGGAGTCCGAGAAACGAAAAACGGATCGCGAAGGTGCCGAGCGCAAGCGCCCCGATGGCGATCCAGCCTTCAACGCTACCCACGATCCACCGGCTGATCGCGCACAAGTGCGCGGCGAAGCGCGTCAAGGCCCAGGCCCGCGAGCACGGCCACCAGCGATGCGACAATCAGGCCGAGTTTGAGCGGCAGCGCAAACAGCAGCACGCCAGCGACGGCGCCGACGCCGGCGGTCAGCCGCTCGCTGGCGTCGCGCAGGAGCGGCACGACGAGGGCCACGAACGTGAGCGGGATGGTGAACTCCAGTTGCCACGCCGGCGGCACGCGTGCCCCGGCAAAGGCTCCGAAGGCGTTGGCGGCCAGCCAGGTCGGCCAGAGCACGGCCGCCCCGCCGAGGTAGAAGGCAAGCGCATGATCGCGATGTGCGCCGCGGGCGTGGCGCGCTTCCTCCGACAGGTAGGTCTGGTCGACCAGAAAGGTCGCCCAAAGAAGCCGCTGCCGCAGCGGCGCGTGGCCCAGCCGAGGGGCCAGTGCGGCACTGTAGACGGCCATGCGCAGATTGACGATGAGTCCCGAGAGGATGGCAACCGCGAGCGGTGCGCCCGCCTGAATGAATTGCGTGAGAACGGCTTGCGCCGATCCGGCAAAGGCCAGGGCGGCCAAGGCCACGGCGCCCCATTCGCCAAGTCCGGCTTGAACGGCGGCCACACCGCAGACCATCCCGAAGGGCAGATAGGTCGGCGCGAGGATGCGCGACTGTCGCGCGCCGTCGAGAAAGGCCAGGCGCGCGCCGTCGCGCTGTTCAGGATGGGGCTTCATCGAATGCGGCGGTAGTGGACGAACGCGTACGCGAGACCCTCGGCGCTGCGTCGCGATTCGCGCGAGACCTCTTCGAAGGCTTCTCGTGGCCAGGCGGGAAAATACGTATCGCCTTCGAAGGCCGCATCGATCTCGGTCAGATAGAGCCAATCGCACAGCGGCAGGGCCTCCGAATACAGACACGCGCCACCGATGACAAACTGCGGCGCGCGCGCGATGCCGGGCAGCGATTCGAGCGCCCGTGCGGCCTCAAGCGAGGGAGCCCGACGCAGGTAGGTCTGCTCGGGCAGCGGCTCGCGCGCAAGTGCGAGCGCCTGCTCGTTTGCCGTGACCACGACGTTGTCGCGGCGCGCGAGTGCACGCTCGAGCGAGGCCCAGGTTCGGCGTCCCATGATGACGCGGTGTCCGAGCGTCAGCGCGCGAAAATACGCAAGATCCTCAGGCAGATGCCACGGCAGCGAGCCGCCTCGGCCGATCACGCCGTTGGAGGCCACTGCTGCGATGATGGCAAGCGCGGGGGGCATCGCTGGGCATTGTAGGGGCGCCCCTACAATCGTTTTCGTGTACTACCCGCGCTCGCTCACGAACGTCATCCTGGCCTGTTTCGTGGTTTCGGCCGTGCCACTCGTGGTGGCGCTTGCCGAGCTCGCCATCGGGCTCGATGCGCTTGCCAAGCGCTCCCAACTCGCGGTTCGAGAGGCGGAGGCCGCCGGCGCCGCCTCACGCGAGCTACGCGATTTGCCGGCGCGCATGGAACGCGCGATACGCCAGGCACTCGTGCTTGAGGATTTGTCGCTTATCGAGGGCTACCGCAAACTCGATCAGCAGCTCGAGGCGACCCTCCTGCGCGCCCAAAGCCTTCCGATCCGTGAGGACGAACGCGCTGCCTTGCGCGCGCTTGCGGAGCAGCGGCGCGCGCTGGCCGCTCTGCTGCCGAACTCGGCGCTAAGCGAAGCGCAACGGCTTGAGCTCGCGCAGCGCGCCGCGGATTTGACCGATGCCTCGGCGCAGGTGGCAACACAACTGACGCGCGTGATCGAGCGCGAGGTGTTGGCGCTGCGCGAATTGGCGGCCCGCACGCGCGAGCACTGGCCCTGGTTTCTCGGCGGGGCGGCCGCGATCGCGCTCATGCTCGCGGTGGGATTTTCGATCCTGATCGCAAGACCGCTTTCGAACATCGATCGCAGCATTCGCCGGCTCGGCAGAGGCGACTTCTCCGAACCGATCGTGATCGGCGGTCCGAGCGACTTGCGCACGCTGGGCGAGAGACTCGAATGGATGCGGCGGCGATTACTTGAGCTTGAGTCCTCTCAGTCGCGTTTTTTGCGGCACGTTTCACATGAGCTCAAGACGCCGCTGACGGCCGTGCGCGAAGGGGCGGAGTTGCTTCACGACCGCGTGCTTGGGGAGCTGTCGAGACAGCAGATCGAGGTGGTGCGCATCATTCGCGACAACACCCTGTCGCTGCAACGACTCATTGAAGATTTGCTCGCCTACCAGCAGCATCGCAGCGCCACGCAGCTTCGCATCGAGCGCATCGACTTTGCGGCGCTTGTGGAGCGCGTCGTGCGCGAACATCGGCTCGACCTGCTTGCCAACGAGGTCACGGTCAAGCTCGAAGGCGTGCCGCTTGCATTCGACGGCGATCGTGAACGGCTGCGCATCGTGATCGATAATCTGCTGTCCAATGCGATCAAGTATTCGCCGCGCGGCGGAACGATCCACGTGATCACGGCTCGCCTCGAGGATGGGGTGCAGTTCGAGGTTCATGATCAGGGCCCCGGCATTGCCCTCGAAGAGGCCGAGCGAATCTTCGAATCGTTCTATCGCGGGGCGGCGAGCGAAACGAGCAAGGTCAAGGGCACGGGGTTAGGCTTGGCGATTGTGCGCGAGTACGTGACGGCCCACGGCGGGCGCGTGGAGGTGGTCCGCGCGGGCGAACCGGGCGCGCGGTTTCGCGTCTGGTTGCCGGCATCGGCGCAGGCGCCCGCGTCGGTCGAATCGTCCCCGGCGTCCGTGAACCCGGGGATGGAGGCCACGCGTGCGTCCTGAGCACAAGCATTGGCCGGGGCGGTTTTTGCGTGCGCTTTCGGGCAGCGCCCTCGTGGCGCTTACCGGCTGCGCAAGCGCGCCCGAGATCCCGCTGATCCCCAAGCTGCCGGCTCCGCGCGTGATCGTTGAGACCGTCTATGTGCCGGTCTACCTCGAGCGCGAACTCCCCGAACCCGAACCTGTGGTGATCCGCGAACCGGCCCGCTTGCCCGAGGAGCAGGCGCAGGCCCTCGCACTGCTGCTTGACATGGCGCGGCTCGTGCAGGCGGGGGCGGAAGAGTTGCGCCGCGAGCTGGCTGCGGCCACAGCGGCCTTCAACCGCGAGCGAACGCCGATTCTGCGCCTGCGGCTGGTCTGGATCTCGATGCTGGTCGGCCCGGCTGCCGGCGATGATGCGCGCTTGCAGGCGCTCATCGAACCGCTTGTCGGACGAAACGCGACTCTGGCGCCCTCGCACCCGCTTCGCCCGATCGCAGAGCTGGTGCAGGCCAGTCTCGCCGAACGCATGCGCCAGGTGCGCGAGGAGACCCGCAAGGCCGAGGCCTTGCAGCAGAAATTGGATGCCTTGCGTGCGATCGAGCGGCAGTTGCTTGAGCGCGAACGACGGAGAAACTAATGGCTCCCGAGGTGTTGCTGGTTGATGACGACCCGGACTTGCTCAAGCTGATCGGGCTGCGCCTGACGGCGGCGGGCTATCGCGTGCGTAGCGTCGAGACCGGCGAAGCAGCGCTTGCGCAGATTGCCATTGCTCGTCCTGCCGTGGTGGTGACCGATTTGCGCATGCCGGGGCTGGATGGCATGCAGCTGTTTGAACAGATCAATGCTCAGCATCCCACGCTGCCGGTCATCATCCTGACGGCCCACGGCACGATTCCCGATGCGGTGACGGCTACCCAGCGCGGGGTGTTTGGTTTTCTGACCAAACCGTTCGATCCGCAGGAGCTGCTCAAGAAGGTCGCACAGGCCGCGGCGCTGGCCGGCGAGACGAGGGTCGACAGCGTGCCGAGCGCAGGCGATGAGGCCTGGCGCCGCGACATCGTCACGCGCAGTCCGATCATGGAAGACCTGCTGCGGCGGGCGCGGCTCGTGGCCGATTCGATGGCCTCGGTGTTGATCCTCGGCGAGTCGGGTACGGGCAAGGAGCTACTGGCGCGGGCGATTCATCGTGCGAGCCGTCGGGCCGACAAGCCCTTCGTGGCGATCAACTGCGCGGCCATTCCCGAAACCCTGCTTGAAAGCGAACTGTTCGGCTATGCCAAGGGCGCCTTCACGGGCGCATCCCAGGCGCAGCCCGGCTTGTTTCTCGCGGCCAATGGGGGCACGCTGTTTCTCGACGAGATCGGCGACATGCCGCTGTCGTTGCAGGCGAAACTCTTGCGCGTGTTGCAAGAGTCGGCCGTGCGCCCAGTGGGGGCCACCCAGTCCACTCCCGTCGATGTGCGCATCATCTCCGCGACCCATCGCGATCTCGATCAGATGCGCGCCGAGCGCACGTTCCGCGAGGATCTGTACTACCGGCTCAACGTCGTTGCGCTCAAGCTGCCGCCGCTTGCGGCGCGGCGTGAAGACATCCCGCTGCTTGTGACGCATTTTCTTCGCCGCATCGCGCAGCGCTACGGCCGGCCGGTGCCGACGCTTGCGCCGGATGCGCTGGCTGCGCTCGTGGCCGCGCGCTTACCGGGCAACATTCGCCAGCTCGAGAATCTGCTCGAGCAAGCCGTGGCGCTTGCCACGACGAACGTCATTCCGCTCTCGCTGATCCGCGCTGGTCTCGACGAGGCCGAACCGGCGATCGTGCCTTTTGAAGTGGCGCGCAGGGGCTTCGAACGCGACTACCTCGTGCGCATCCTCAAGCTGACGGGCGGAAATGCCGCGAAAGCCGCCCAAATCGCCGGACGCAATCGCACCGAGTTCTACAAGCTTCTGCAGCGGCACAACCTCGAGCCGGCGATGTTCAAGGAGCGCTCCTGATGCGGGTGTGGTTTCGCGTCGTGCGCGAAGCGGTCCGACCTGCGCTGCCGGCCTACGGGTCGGCGGGGGCGGCAGGGCTTGATTTGCGTGCCTGCATCGATGCGCCGCTCGACTTGGCGCCCGGGGCGACCGAACTCGTGCCCACGGGCATTGCGATCCATCTGGCTGATCCGGGCTATGCTGCCCTGATTCTGCCGCGCTCGGGCTTGGGCCATCGCCATGGCATCGTGCTTGGCAACCTGGTCGGCTTGATCGACTCAGACTACCAGGGGGAATTACTCGTGAGTGTCTGGAACCGCGGCACGGCCGCTTATACCATCCAGCCACTCGAGCGAATCGCGCAACTCGTGATCGTTCCCGTCGTTCAGGCTCGCTTCGAGGAGGTGGCTGAGTTTTCACCGACGGCTCGGGGCGCGGGCGGTTTTGGCAGCACGGGGCGTCTTTGATGCAGGCGGCTGCTTCCCCGCCGCGCGTCGTCTGTCTCGGGGTTGCCACACTCGATCTGGTCTTTCGTGTGGCTGCTCTGCCCGCGCCGCCGGCCAAGGTGCGCGCGCTCGACTTCGTGGTCACGGGCGGCGGAATGGCGGCCAACGCCGCGGTGGCCGTTGCGCGGCTCGGTGGCTTGGCGAGCTACTGGGGGCGGCTCGGCGACGACGAGGTCGGAGATCAGATCCTGCGCTTGCTCGTGCAGGAGGGGGTCGATGTCAGGCACGTGCGACGGCTCGCGGGAGCGCGCTCGAAAACCGCAGCCGTGATCGTCGATGAGCACGGGGAACGCTTGGTCGTTTCGGCGCCCTCACAAGGCTATCCGCCCGATCCCTCGTGGTTGCCGCTCCATGAGCTCGACCGGGTTGCGGCCGTGCACGCCGATACGCGCTGGGTCGCGGGCGCCGAGGCGCTCTTTCGCGCGGCACAGGCCAGGGCTCTGCCCTCCGTCTTCGACGGCGACTCGGGCAGCCTCGAGGATGTGCGTCGGCTTTCCCGGGCCGCCACACATTCGTTTCTGAGCGAGTCGATGCTTGCTCAGTTCGACCCTTCGCCCGAGGCGGCGTTGCGCTCGCTCTTCGGCGGGGTCAACCGCGCCGTCGGCGCCACCTTCGGGGCGCGGGGCGTGCTCTGGTTCGATGGCGAGCGCATGCAGCATATGGCCACGCCGCGCGTGGCGGTGATCGATACCCTGGCTGCAGGCGATACCTGGCACGGAGCCTTAGCGCTCGCCCTGGCCGAGGGTCAGCCGACGCTTCAGGCGGTTCGCTTTGCCACGGTGGCCGCGGCCCTCAAGTGCACGCGCTTTGGCGGCCGTCAGGGCATTCCGCGGCGCAGTGAAGTCGAGCGCGCCCTCATCGAACTCTGAATCGCTGCGCGTGGAACGCAGCGAGCCGCGTGTGGTCTTAGGCTTGTGCAGGTCTGCCGCCATCGGCGGCGCCTGTCTCCGCCGCTCGGGTTTCCCCCGATCCGAGTGGGCGCTTTTGATGGCGGCAGGTCGCGCCTGCCGCCTTTTTTTGCCGGTCGGCTGCGGAGGTGGCGGCTTTGCCGAAGCGGGGTTGGTTGTCGCACAATGAGAGGGGCTTATCGGAAGGAATCAGATCATGCGCGCGATGGCACAAAAACTCGGTTGGATCGGAGGCGGCATCGCCGTGGGCGTGGCCTTGACGCTTGCGGTGACGGTGAGCGCGAACCGCACGGCGCGTGGTGCCATCCCGCTCGAGGAGCTGCGCCTGTTCTCCGAGGTGTTCACGCGCATCAAAAACGACTACGTGGTTCCGGTTGAGGATCGCAGGCTGATTGAGCTGGCCATCTCCGGCATGGTCAGTGGGCTCGATCCGCACTCGGCCTACCTCGATGAACGCGCGTTCAAGGAATTGCGCACAACGACCTCGGGCCGCTTTGGAGGCATCGGCATCGAGATCGGCGTGGAGGATGGCTACATCAAAGTCGTCTCGCCGATCGATGACACGCCGGCCGCGCGTGCGGGCTTGCGGGCTGGTGATCTGATCATGCGCGTCGACGGGGAATCCACGCGCGGGATGAGTACGGCAAAAGCCGTGGAGCGTATGCGCGGCACGCCCGGCACCAAGGTCAAGCTCGAAGTCTTCCGTAAAGAGGAGCGCACCACCGAGACGATCACGCTCACGCGCGAAATCATCAAGATTGCCGCGGTGCGAGCGCGCCAGATCGAACCTGGATATGCCTACGTGCGCGTCCGCACCTTCAACGAGAACACGGTCGCTGATGCCGTCAAAGCGATTACCGACCTCAACGCACGTTCGCCGCTCAAGGGCATCGTGCTTGACCTGCGCAACAACCCGGGCGGTCTTCTCGATGCCGCGGTCGGACTCTCGGCTGCGTTTTTGCCGGAAGATGCCCTTGTCGTCTATACCGAGGGGCGCATGGAAGGCACGCACGTGCGCTATTTGGCCAACCGCGAGTTCTACGCCCGGCGCGGCCCCGATCCGTTGGCTGATCTGCCCAAGTTTTTCAAGACCGTGCCGCTTGTGGTGCTTACCAATGGTGGTTCGGCCTCGGCTTCCGAGATCGTTGCCGGCGCGCTTCAGGACCACAAACGCGCCATCGTGATGGGCACCCCGACCTTTGGCAAGGGCTCCGTGCAAAACATCATCCCCCTGACCGCTACCACGGGCATGAAGCTCACCACCTCGCGCTACTTCACCCCGAGCGGTCGCGCGATCCAGGCGCGCGGCATCGAACCCGAGATCGTGATCGAGCAGCTCACCTGGGATGGGGTCATGGCGCCGAAGGTCCAGCGCGAGCGCGATCTGGCGCGGCACCTGCACGGGCGCGAGGAGGATCGCGAGGAGACGCCCGCCGATGAGGATTTGTCGGAAGAGGCGCGCGAAGCGCGCCTGCAGAAAGCTCGCGAGGACGCGAAAAAACTGCGCGGCTTCGACTGGGGCAACGAAAAGGATTTCGTGTTCGCACAGGCGGTCAACTATCTGAAAGGCTTGCCGGTGGTGCGCTCGACGGTGGGCAATGACGGGCGGGCGACCGCCGCGGCAAGTTCGCCCGCTGCGGCCGGTGTTGAAACGCCGGCGAAGGCGTCGTCAAAGCCCTGAAAGCGAGGCACGCACGTGCGGCTGCTTATGAGCCGGTTCGGTCCTCTCGTCCTTGTGCTGCTCGGATCGATCGGCCTCTGGGCGAAGCTCTCGCACGCTCAGTGGTCGGGCCGCGAGGGGCCTCATCCGGTCGGTTGCTCGAGCGTCGAGCACGACTGGACGCGGCTACCTCCCGGCGAAAGCGCATCCGATTACTGGCGGGGCGTCCCGGGTGGTGTTGCCGGCACTCGTTACATCACGGATTTGCAGACGGGAGGGGCCGCGCGGCTCAACTTCGAAGTCCGAGTCCCCACGCGCGAAGAGAACGACCTCTGGGACAAGCAGGCCGGTAAACGTCTGCTCTATGCGGCCCTTGCCTGCTATCCGACCAGCCCAGACAACCGGCGCTCCGACTACGTGCTACCCCACGGCGGCCGGGTGCCGCGGATGCAACGCGGCGCGGAGAGGCCGATTGTGGCGCGCAACCCTGCGTCGGCTGACGGACGCTGGCCGCTCATTGTGATGTCCCACGGGCTGGGCGGCTCGCCGCTCGGAGAGGATTACCTCTCGGTGATCGAGCGCTTTGCCGCGGAAGGCTACGTCGTGTATGCCCCGTTTCACGGCGATGCGCGCTTTTCACGCACGCGAGTGGAAGACTTCAGCGACTTCTGGTTCCTGCTCACGCGCTACGGTGAAGTGGCCGAGATGCAGGCGCTGCGTGGGCTTTCGCTCAAAGCGGGCCTGGATGCGCTGCTTGCCTTGCCTGAATACGCCGCCATCGTCGATGCCGATCGGATCGTTGGCTTCGGCGCCTCGCTCGGGGGGATGGGCATGATGATTGCGCAGGGTGCCGCGATGACCCGAAGCTGGAGCGGAGCCACCCGTGTGGTGGTTCGCGATCCGCGTTACAAGGCCATTGTCGGTTACGTGCCGTTCTCGGGCTATCCGTTCCTGGCTGCGTTTGGCGACAGCAACGAAGGCGTGCGCGACATTCGCACACCCTATCTGGCCATCGGGGGAAGCGCCGATTGGGTCGCGCCGATCGCGCGTACGCAGCAACTGGTGGAACGACTTGCGGGGCATCGCACCTTCGTGGTCATCGAAGACATGCCCCACGGCCTGCGCGAGCAGGATCTGCCCGAGCTGTTGGGCTGGACCTTCGCGTTTTATCGGGCCATGTTGTCTCGTGACCCGGAAGAGCGCGCGGCCTTTTACGCGCTGACCTCGATTGCGGGGCCGGCACCGGATCGCGTGGTGTTTCAGCGCGCGCTTGAGTGGGGTCCTCGCGACGAGGCCGAGGCGGTTGAGTTTGTCCATCGCTCGGGCAAGTATTTTTTGACAGCACGTCCCGAGGAGATCGCGCTGCTTGATGCACTGCCCGAACACTGGCAACGTACCGGACAGCGTTTCGTGGTGTTTCGAGCCGATGCGGTTCAGGGGCGTCCGATGTGCCGTGTCTACGCCTACGACGGCGGCCGGCTCAATACGCATTTTCACAGCGTGAGCGAGACCGACTGCGCGCTCGTGCGCGCGCAACCCTGGGCTCGGGACGAAGGGATCGTGCTCAGGGCCGAGGCGCCCACGGGGGCCCGCTGTGCCGCGCCGGGTGTGGCCGTGTATCGCTACTTCAACCCGACCCTGGTCAATCATCGCTACGTTTCAGAGCAAGCGCTTGCGACCCACGCACCTGGAGCTGGCTGGGTGGCCGAAGGGACGGTGTTTTGCGCGTTCCGAGTCCCGGGTTTGGGCTCCTAGCCTGGACCATCGACCCTGTGGCAGTTTCGCGGCACCATTCGAGCGCTCGCTGTGGTCAGTGCCATGTTTGTTGAACGGCTTGCCTGCACGCGGCGCGCCACTCGGCCGCTGTTGTGCTTGCCGCTCGTTTTGAGCGGCTGCGGCACGGTGCCGCCGCCGCGCGTGGATTACCCGGCGCCAGTGGCGAGTTCCGCTGCCGCGGCACAACCGACGGCAGCGCCGGCACCGGCCGCACCGGTTGCGCCGGCGCCCACACCTCAACCGCCGCCGGCATCCGCCGAGACGCCGCGGCCGGTGGAGGCGGAGTTGCGCTTCGAACGCAGCGAACTGCTCGCCGAGACGCTCTATCGCAATCCCGAGGCCTTGCTAAGACAGATCGCACCCAGCGGTGCGATGGGGGTCAATCGTGGCCAGGAAGGCGGCGCAACGCGTGGGACTTGGTTCATCGACGAGCAGCGTTTTGCGGCAACCCTTGTCGGGGCGGGCATCAATCGCAATCGGCGCGATTTGATCGAGGCCGGGTTGCGCGCACTCGAGTGGGGCTTCCAGCAGCAAGGGACGAACGGCGGGTTTGCCACACCCGAACCGGTCATATCAAGCGCCTATTTCGTGGCTGCCGCCGCCTATTCGCTGTGGCTTGTCGAAGCGGCCGGTGCTTCTGAGACTCTCGCGGCGCGTTGGTCGGCTCTGAGACCGCGGCTCGCACGTGCAGCGTCATGGCTCGAACGCGCGGCGGAAGACGACGCGATGGCCAGTGAGTTCGAACTGTTCACCTCGCGCCGAATCGTGGTCGGCTATGCGCTGGCCATGTCGGGCCGCGTCCTCGAGACAGCGCAGCTGGTGCGCTCGGGGGAGCGGCATTTGCGCGAGGCGTTGAGGCGGCAGCACGAGGCAGGCTATTTCCTCGAGCGTGGCGGATTCGACGTCGGCTTTCAGGCCGAGGCGCTTGTCTATCTGTTGCGTTTTTACGACCAGGTCGCCTCGGCCGAAGCGCGTCGCCAGTTCGAGCGGCCGATTGTGCGTGCGCTTGCTTGGCTCGAGTCGCGCGTGGATGCGCGCGGAGTTGTTTTGGTGGCGGGCAGTACGCGAAGCGCCGGCAATCTCGAGCGAGACCGCACCGGTCAGCCGCGTCGCGTGAGTCCTGCGGCGCTCATCCGCGCCTTTGGCCTGGCTCGCTACGTCCTCGGCGAACCGCGCTACGAGGCGCTTGCACGGGCCATTGCGAACGCTCGGCAGCCTGCCTAGAAAAGTGCGTCTTGCACGCATCGCCGCCGATTTTGCAAGCACTGCGTTCGCGGTCCGCCCGCGCGGGACGGCAGAAAGCGGCCAGCCAGCGCCACCCGTCCGCGCCCGTTACCAGCGGCCCATCAGCAATCCGCCCACGCCGACGGCGCCGAGCACGCCGGCCATGAGCACCACCATAAAGAGGATCGACAGCGCGATATAGCAGACCACCACGAGCGCGGTGTAGCCGAGCGACTTTTCGGGTGGGTTCTTCATGAGTACGGGCAGACCCAGATAGAGGAGGTAGATCCCGTAGAGCCCGGCGAGGAAGGCAAGCAGCGATCCGACGATGGGGATCACGTTGAAGATGCCTCCGACCCAGCCAGGCGTACTCGAGTAGGTGACCACTTTGAGCGCTGCGATCGGGTCTTTCTGCCCATCGAAGGAGGGTGCAAGGGCGTTGGCGATCAGGCTCACGAGGTAGATGAGCGCGAGCGTCACCAGATAGCCAACCACGGCAAACGGCAAGCCGTAGCCGAGCGAGCCGATCACGATGGCGAGCGCCGGGATCGCGGCCAAGATGAGGATGTAGCGCTTGTAGAGGCTTGCGACGGTCTCAGACTCGCCCGCGATCTTGGGCCACTCGGTCTGTGGCGTGATGAGGATGTTTTTGACCCGCTCGAACAATGGTTTGAAATCCATGGTGCCTTCCCTCCCCGTCTCACTGCGTGCGCTCGAGTGTAGTCGTCCCCTTGCGTCGGGACAATCGCGGTCGATCAGCGCGCAGAATGCCTCGCGCGTGACGCAAACCGGGGGTTGCTCGCGCGGGGTGAGGCCAATCCGCTGAGGTGGCAGAGTTCGGCCATTTCAACGCGCACTACGTCCCCGAGGCGCCGACTCCAGGCGGCCCGACAGCCGTCGGCGCTGAGCGCCGCGGCATCGATCAGTCCTTGGGCCAGCGCTTCGACGCGCGCTTCTGCCGTCTTGACGAGATAGAGCCGCCCGTCGAGGCCGTCGTGGTGGTAGCTGAGGAGTCGGCGAGCGTCAGGCGTCACGGCAAGGGGCTGCTGTTGCTGCACGGCCGTGGGCAGAGGCTGTCGGCGCCCGGCGCCGTCGTGCAGTTCGACCCCACTTGCGCTGCGTCGCAGACGCCAACGGGTCCCTGCGATTGCGGTTTCGTCCGGGGAGAGTTCGCGCGCTCGCAGCACTTTGAGTTCCGGAACGGAAAACGCGCGCGGTGGCGCCGCGGTGCGATCGAAATTGTGCAGCACGGGGCCGGTAAGGTCGAACCCGAGTTCGACGTTGCGATCGGGCATTGCTCGAGACGCTCGGCGTACGCCACGCGCGTCGATGATGCTCAGTCGGGCTTGCGCATGGGAGGTGCGGGCCGCCACCGCGAGGTAGTGGCCGCTTGCATCAAAGTCAAAGGTTGCAAGCGGTACCGGATGGCTGCTTGAGACGCGGCAGTCGTCAAGGCGGCGTTGTTCGAGGAGGGCATGCGTTGCAAAGCGATGCAGCACGAGCAGGCGCCGACGATCGAAGGAGAGTCGGGCTGGGGCATCGATGGCACAGAGTCGCTCGAGCTGTGGCGCGGAATCGGGCATCGCGCTGAGCCGATACAACCCGGGTTGCGTGGCGCGCGGTCCAGGGACGAGCACCCGAAGTTCAATCCCTCGGGGGCCGGCGAGCCAAACGAGGTCGAGCAGTTCTTGACTCTCGACCTCTAGCGAAGGTCTCGTCGTTGCGGGCGCGGCCGTGGCGTGCAGATCAACCGAAGCAAGCAGCGCAGATGCACAAACCATCGTCTGCACTATCATCGCGTGCACGGAGCACGACCGATGTCGAAGAAACGCTACGACTGCGCACACTGTCCGGGTTACTGCTGCAGTTATCCCTACATCGAAGTCACGGCAGCTGACATTCGGCGTTTGGCGGCTTTTCACGGACTCGAGGAATCGGAGGCAACTGCGCGTTTTACGCGCGAGGCCTCCTACGAAGGGGCGCGCGTTCGCGTGCTCAGACATCGTAAGGACCACATCTACAAATCGACCTGCCTGTTTTTTGACCAGGAGGCGCGCCGCTGTACGGTCTATTCGGCCCGGCCCCGGGTTTGTCGCGCCTATCCGAACGGCACCACTTGCGGTTACTACAGCTTTATTCGTTTCGAACGGCGGCATCAGGGCGATGATGCTTTCATACCATCCGCATAGGGAAACTCTGGAACTGCGCCACTTGCGCACCGACTGCCTGCGCATGGCCTGTGCGGTGCACGGTCTCGCGTGCCATGGAAAGCGGCTCGTCTCAAGCGGCCTGCTGATTGGGGCGATGGGCTTGCTCGGCTGCGGCACGGTACAGCCAGGCGCCGCTGCGCGCGGCCCGACGGTCGAGTCGCCGAAGACCCACTCCTCCGTTGAGGTTCGCCACGAGTTTCCGACCGCGCTGCTTGTCCCGATGTCCGAGCGCGTGTCGGTGACCGCGACGCCTTCTTCGTTGAGTGCAACCGCCGCCGGTCCCGCAGCACCGCCAGAGCACGCGCCGGTGACCGCCGTGACAACACCCGAGGTACAACCCGGTACGCCGTCGACCGCGATCAACGCACGCACGCCAGCCGAGATCGCCACGACGAGCGCGCCAACGCCCCAGGGGCAGCCGCGCTACCACTGCCAGCGCGGGGCCGTTGTGACGCCCATCGAGCTGCCCACCGGTTCTGAGCGCCTGTGCTCGCGTCATCCAGCCATGGGACCCTGCCAGTATGAGCGCGAACAGTGCCGACGCCGCGGCGGGCGAGTCATGCGCTTTGATGGGGTCGAGATCACCGCCGAGGTCGAGCGAGAGTATGACAAGCAGGTGACTCGCATTCGCTTGCGGGCTGACTGAGCGGTCACACCGCCGCAGCTGCGAGGTTTCGCTACACGCCGGTCAACGCTCAAAGTCGCTCAATTGAGGGTGCAATCATCGCGGCTCCATCGGGGCGGCTGCTACACTCGTCGCACGCGACTGCTCGCTTTCGGTTGCGTGATCGACTCAAACTGAACTGGGCCGCCCAAGTCGAGCCCCTCATGCGCTGCCCGGTGTTCCGACACGACTCATTCTTCCGAGGCTTGCTGGATCCCGTCAGACCGATGTTTGCGTGGGTGGTGCGGCTGCCCCAGCTCGCTGGGCGTCGGTCTCTTGCGGCTTGCCTGCTTACGCTTGCCTGGGCGGGCACGGTGGCTGCGGCGCCCGCCGGACCGGTCACGCTCAACTTCGTCGATGCCGATCTGGACGTGGTGGCCAAGGCCATCGGCGAGCTCACGGGCAAGACCTTCGTGCTCGATGCGCGTGCGAAGGGCAAGATCAACATTCAGTCGGCACGCGGCATCCCGGCTTCGGCAGCGTATCCGACCTTCCTTGCCGCGCTGCGCATGGCCGGGTTTGCCGCGGTCGAAGGACCGGGCAACGTGGTGCGCATCGTGCCGGAGGCCGACGCGAAGACGCTCGCCGGCCCGCTCGGGGCCACCGCGGCCGGCGCGTTTGCAACACGCGTGATTCCGATTGCTCACCAAAGCGCCACGCAGATTGCCAACGCGATTCGCCCGCTCGTGGCTGCGGCCAATGCCGTGACGGTCTATGCGCCCGGCAACGTGATCATCATCTCGGACTACAGCGACAACCTGCGCCGCATCGAGGCGCTCATTGAGCGGCTCGATGTGCCCCAGGCGACCTTCGCCGAGGTCATCCCCCTCGCCCACGCCTCAGCCGTTGAGGTGCTTGCGACGTTGCAACGAGTCTTTGCCGAACCGCCGGCCGAGCCGCGCGAGCGCATCGTTTTTGCCACCGACGCGCGGACCAACGCGATCATCGTGCGCACGGAGGATGCGGCTCGGCTGTCTCGCGTGCGCGCCCTCATCGAGCAGCTCGATCGTCCCTCGGCTGTGCCGGGCAATTTGCGCATCGTGTATTTGAAGCACGCGGATGCGACCCAAGTCGCGCAAACCTTGCGGCGCGTGCTCGGGGCCGAGGGCGCTACGGCAGCCTCCGCAGCAGCCCCCTCAGGCCCGCCGCCCGCGAGCACGCTTGCGCCGCTCCAGGGCGCGACGGCGGCGGGCTCAGGCGTTTCTGGGGCAACGCCGGGGCTCGCACAAGTGGCCGCGGCGCTCACGGGGGGTGCGGCCAGCGCGGCAAGCGCGCCGCCCACACTGCCGGCGGCGGCGCCGGTCGCCTTTACGGCGGCGGGGGCGACCGTGTATGCCGATCCGAGCATCAACGCGCTGGTGATTTCCGCACCCACGGCGGTCTACAACAATTTGCGTGCGGTGATCGAGCAGCTCGATGTGCGTCGCGCGCAGGTCTTCATCGAAGCGCTCATCGTCGAGGTGCAGGCCGATCGCGCTGCGGAGTTTGGCATTCAGTGGCAAGCGATCGAAGCGCTTGCGCGTGATGCCACACGCGGATTTGCCGGCACGAACTTCGGTGGCGCCGGGCAGAACATTCTCGGCGTGTCTGCCGAGCCGACCACGGTCGGGCGTGGACTCAACGTCGGAATCGTGAGCGGTGCGCTCACGATCGGGCGAACGCGCATCACGAATTTGGGCTTGCTCGCGCGGGCGTTACAGAACGATTTACAGGCCAACGTGCTGTCGATGCCCACGCTGCTGACGCTTGACAACGAGGAGGCGCGCTTTTCGGGCGGGCAGAACGTGCCGTTTCTGACCGGTCAATACGCGCAAACCGGCTCATCGAACACGGTCACCCCGTTTCAGACCATCGAGCGGCGCGACGTGGGCCTGACGCTCAGAGTTCGTCCGCTCATCACCGAGGGGGGCTCGATCCGCTTGCAGCTCTACCAGGAGGTGTCCAACGTCGTGGAATCGGCCGCAGCCGCGGTGGGGCTTGCCAACATCAACAAACGGGTCCTTGAGAGCACCGTGCTCGTCGAAGATGGCCAGATCGTCGTGCTCGGCGGACTGCTTCAAGAGGGCTATTCAAGCGGCGAAGAGAAGGTGCCGCTGCTCGGCGATGCGCCGCTCGTGGGCTCGCTGTTTCGATACGACACGCGCAAGCGGCAGAAGACCAATCTCATGCTGTTCTTGCGTCCGACGGTCATTCGCACGCCGGCACAGCTCGGTGCGCTGGCCAACGAACGCTATCGTCAGCTGGGGCTTGAACGCGAGGCAAATCAGCCCGAGCCGCGCGCACCGCTTCCGAACTTCGAACCGCCGCCGCTGCCGTTGGGGGCGCCACCGCCGCGCTAGAGGGAGGGCGCACGTCCGTGCCGATGCCGGATCATGCCCTGCCGCTGGAGCTTGCGCGCGAGCTCGGCGTCGTTGTGCTCGAAGAGGCTGGTGGCGTCTGCACCGTCGCAACGGCCCCGCATGCAACCGCGGCATCGATTGCTGCGGCGCGCGCGCGGATGGGGCGGCCGCTAGCGCTTCAGCCGGTGAGCGCCGAGCGCTTCGCGCTTCTGCTCGGCGAGGTCTATGCGCGCGCGCCGCGGCGCGCGGCAGAGGCGGCGGTTGCAACGGCCCCCCAAGAACCTTCGCACGAGGCCAGTGCCGAGCTGCTTGCAAGCACGGGCGAGGGCGGTGCGGTGGCACTTCTGGCCGAACTGCTGCGCGAAGCGCTTGCGGTGGGCGCGTCGGATCTGCACTTCGACCCGACGGAGACGGGGGGGCGCATCCGTCGCCGGATCGATGGGCTGCTCGAAGATGTGATGGTTGTGGAGGCCGCCACGCATCAGAGCCTTGTGGCGCGAGCGAAAGTCATGGCTGGACTCGACCTGGCCGAGCGGCGGCTGCCGCAGGATGGACGACTGCGCGTCACGCTTGCGGGTCGTCCGGTCGATGTGCGTGTGGCGACCCTGCCCGTGCAATACGGCGAACGCGCCGTGCTTCGCTTGCTCGACCGCTCGCGAGTGCGTTTCGAGCTGACGGCGCTCGGGATGTCGGAGGCCTTGGTCGAGGCGCTGCGAGCTGCGCTTGCGACCCCGCATGGGATGATCTTGATCACTGGCCCCACCGGTTCGGGCAAGACGACCTCGCTGTATGCGTTGATTGCGGAGCTCGACCGGGAACGGCTCAACGTCGTCACGGTCGAGGATCCGGTCGAGGTTGCGATGGAGCGTGTGGCGCAGACGCAAGTCAATCCGCGCATCGATCTTGACTTTGCGCGGGCGCTGCGTTCCATTCTTCGCCACGATCCCGATGTGATTGTCGTGGGCGAAATCCGCGACCGCGAGACGGCCGAGATCGCGGTGCAAGCCTCGCTGACGGGGCATCTCGTGCTTGCTTCGCTTCACACCAATTCGGCTGGAGCCGCCGTGACGCGGCTCACCGACATGGGCGTGGAGCCGTATCTGCTCGCTTCGTGTTTGCGTGGGGTGCTCGCGCAGCGCCTCGTGCGAAAGCTCGATCCTGCCGCCCGACGCTTGCGGCCCATTCTCCCCCGTGAGCGAGAGCTGCTCATGGCGCGCCGTGTGGAGGCCGCAGCCCTGCCCGATCACTTGCCCGAACCGGTTGGGACGGTCAGCGACCGCGGGGGCGGCTTTCGTGGACGGCTAGGCATTTTTCGCTGGCTGCCTGTGGACCGAACGATGGCCGAGGCGATTCACGCGCGTGCGCCGGACAGCGAACTGGAGGCACTTGCCTCGCAGGCTGGTTGGCCGAGCCTGCTTGTGGATGGTTTGCGTCACCTTCGCGCTGGGGAGACCACGCTGACGGAACTCCTACGAGTGACTGAGTCGTGACCGCGAACGAACTTCCGTCTTCAGCTCTACCGCGAGCGCGGCGGCGCTTTCGCTTTGAGGCGGTCAGCGCGCGCGGCGAACGCTTGAGCGACACGGTGGTGGCCGCCGAGCAGCGCACGGCGCTCAAGCTGCTTGCCGCACGCGGGCTCACCCCCGTGGCGCTCGTCGATGAGGGCGAAGTCGCGCCCGAGCGGCAGCACGGACGGATTCGCGCTGAAGACCGATCGCTCGTCGTGCGACAGCTTGCGGGGCTCATCGATGGTGGGGTCACGCTGCCCGAAGCCCTCGCCGCAGTGGCCGCGCAATGCGGCAACGCGCGTGCCGCCTCGGAACTGCGCGCGATTGTGCTTGCGCTCGAAGCGGGCGAGCCGATCGCAAGCGCGCTTGCCCGCGCTCCGCGGCTTCTGCCCGAACTGGCGCGCGAAGTGATCGCAGCGGGCGCCTCGGCGGGTTCGCTGCCTGCCGTGCTCAACCGCCTGGCCGACGAACTGGAGTCGGCCAATGCCCTGCGCGGGCGCGTGATCGGCGCGCTGCTTTATCCCGCAATCGTTGGCATCGTGGCGCTCGGCGTGATCGCCGTGCTCATGATTTTTGTGCTGCCCCAAATTGTGGCTGCGTTCGGGCAGACCGGGCAGCGCCTTCCGGCGCTCACGCGGGTCCTCATTGCGCTGTCGGAGTTCGTGCGCGACCATGGCACGGTGCTTGCGGCGCTGCTCGCCCTGGCAGCCGGCGGGTCGGCCTTTGGATTTTTCTCGGTCTCCAGAATGCGCCGAGCGGCTTGGCTGGCACGGCTTCCCGTGCTGGGCCGCGTGGCCGGCGAGGCCGAACAAGTGCGCATGCTCACCACCCTCGCGTTGCTGGTTCGTGCCGCAGTCCCGCTTCCGCAGGCGCTTGCGGTCGGCGCTCGCGTCGCAGCAACCGAGGCGACCGCTGCACGCTGGTTGACTGCCCGCGAGCTGCTTGCGCGCGGCGTCGGGGTCACGGAGGCGCTGCGCGACGCCGAGGCGGTCGATGGCATGACGCTCGAGCTCGTGCGGCAAGGCGAAGCGGTCGGAGAGCTCGCTCGTGCGCTTGAAAAGGCCGCCGAGCTCAAGCGCCAGGCGCTTGCGCAACGCCTTGCGCGTCTGGCTACGCTCGTTGAGCCGGTCATGATCGTCGTGCTCGGAGCGATTGTGCTGCTTCTCGTGCTTGCGGTTATGCTGCCTATCGTGACGCTCAACACGGCGGTGCGCTAGCCGCTAGGACGTCCATGCTGCACGGCAGGTTGTGGGACGCGCGCGCTTGTCGGGGCCGACATTGGAATCGTTGCCAGCAGGATAAGATCGAATCACGCTGACGAGTTTCGCTGCATGGCCGAGTCGAAGGAGGAGTCAATGAACACGAGGATCGGTGATTCCGCTTGCGTTCGATGGCTGGGTACGCTGCTTGCGTGCTGCGTGTTGGGATGTTTTCTCGTGGTCGGGATGACTGAGCGTGTGCAGGCCCAGACTCGAGCCTTCACGCTTCTGGTCAGCGAGGGCACATCTGGCGGCCAGGACACCTTCATGGTTCAAACCCGCTTCGAGCCGCTCGCGCAACTGATTAGCCGTGCCGTCGGAGCGCCCGTGCAAATCTTGGTTGCGCGCGATTTTGGGTTGCTCGAGCGGATGATTGCCGAGCAGCGTGCCGATTTTGTGATCGCGCGGCCAAGCGACTATCCTGCGCGCGGGATTCGCGATCATGGCTACACGCTCGTGGCGACGGCAAAGCCGGACGGTCAGTGCGTCTTCATCGGACCGAAGGGAGCCAAGCCTTGGTCGTCGCTTCGGGAGCTCAATGGCAAGGCACTCGCTTTGCCCGAGGAACGCTCCTACATGGCGCGGCTCTGTCGGGCGGTGATTCGTCAAGCCGGCGCAAGCCCGGCCTCGATCAAGTTTCACATCGAACAGGGTGCGGTGGGATTTGCCGTGGAGAATGGTCTTTTCCCCGTGGGCGGTGTGGCTTCGTATTCCTCGGTGGCTGCTAACTGGGAGAAAAAGGGCGGCGTGATTCTCTGGCGCGGTGAGCCGCAGCCCTACCTGCCCCTGATTGCGCGACGGACGGTGACGCCGACGCAGATCGAGCGTGTGCGCGAGGCGTTACGTGCGGTCTCGAGCGACCCGAACGCGCCGCTGCTGCGCAGTCTGAACATTCAGGGCTTTGATACCGCGCAGGATGACCGGCTCATGCGGCTGCTCGCTTTCCTCGAGGCGCGTTGAGAAGGCGTAGCCTGGATTTGAAGCCAATCCGCCAGGCTTGACGGCCATGCTGATCCGGGATGCACGCGAGACCGATTTGTCCGCCGTGCGGGCGATCTACGCACACTGGGTCGAGCGGGGCAGCGGAACCTTCGAGCTTGAAGCCCCGACTGAAGAAGAGATGGCCAGACGCTACGCTGAGGTGCGCTCGCGTGGCTTGCCTTGGCTGGTTGCCGAGCGCGACGGCGCGATCCTTGGTTACGCCTATGGCAATTGGTTTCGGCCGCGTCCGGCTTACCGCTTCGCAATCGAGGATTCGATCTACGTGGCGCCCGAAGCCCAACGCATGGGGGTGGCGCGAGCGCTGCTTGCCGAGCTGATCGTGCGTTGTGAGACACGCGGGGCGCGGCAGATGATTGCGGTCATTGGCGACAGCGAAAACCACGCCTCGATCGCCTTGCACCGCGCGCTCGGGTTCCGTCACATGGGCACGTTGGTTTCGGTCGGCTGGAAGTTCGGCCGATGGCTGGATGCAGTGCTCATGCAGCGCCCACTCGGGATCGGTGCCAGCGAACCGGCGTTTGAGGACAAGCTCAGCCGAGGTTGAGCTCTATCCAGACCGGCTGGTGATCTGAAAGCGTCGTCTCGCTGTCGGTCTTGACGGCGAGCACGTGTGGCGCGAGCGTCTCGCTCACGAAGATCCAATCGCAGGCGATGGGTGACTCCTCGAGCGTGCGCTCGTGCAGGCGAAAGGTGGGCGGCGCAGCTTGCCCGGGATGTGCGATTGACCAGGCATCGCGCAGTCCAGCCGCCCGAAGCGCGTGCCACGTGGCGCTGCCCGGCGCATCGTTCATGTCGCCGCAGACGATCGCGTGCGGTGATTGCGGCTTGGGCGCGAAGGGGCTGCCGGCCTCCTCAGCCGCTGGCGGATAGCGCGCCGCCGCGGCGCCCTCTTGGACGATGCGCGCAAGCGCCTGAGCTTGCGCGAGCCGTTGGGTGGGCTGGTAGTACTCAAGATGGGTCGTCAGCACGCGTAGTGGCCCCGAAGGTGCGAGCACGATGGCCTCAAGCGCGACGCGCGGCATGCTCGGATACAGGGTCGTCTGTGCGTCGTGCGGCCACGGCAGCGCGTGCTCGCGCACCCAGGCGAGGGGAAAGCGCGAGGCGATCAGGTTGCCAAACCGGCGCCGAGACCGAC
>JANWWI010000120.1:0-370 GCA_025056355.1 Casimicrobiaceae bacterium
GGCTGCTCCGACCTGTTCGTCGAGGTGTTCGGCGAGGCGGGGCGCCATGCGCGCTCGGCGGTCGGCATGGCGTCGCTGCCGATGGGGATTCCGGTCGAGATCGAGTGCGTCGTCGAGGTGGCGCCGGAGCGCCGGCGGCCGGCGGTGCGCAGTAAAGCGGCCCACCGCCGGCGCTAGATCGTCATCACGGTCCGGCGGTAGTACTTCAGTTCCTCGATCGACTCGTAGATGTCGGCGAGCGCCTGATGCCGCCCTTCCTTCTTGAACGCGCGGAACACCTCCGGCGCCCAGCGGCGCACCAGCTCCTTCAGCGTCGAGACGTCGAGATTGCGGTAGTGGAAATGCGCCTCGAGGCGCGGCATCCAGCGCG
>JANWWI010000120.1:380-750 GCA_025056355.1 Casimicrobiaceae bacterium
AGACCGAGTTGCCGCACATGGGTGAGACGCCGGCCGGCACGTGCTGCGCGAGGAACGCGAGCGCGGCCTGTTCCGCCGCCGCCTCGTCGAGGCGCGAGGCGCGCACGCGTTCGACGAGGCCGGTCTTCGCGTGCATGCTGCGGTTCCACGCGTCCATCGCCGCGAGCACCTCCTCGGGCTGGTGCACGACGAGCACCGGCCCTTCGGCGAGCACTCGCAGCTGCGCGTCGGTGACGAGCAGCGCGATCTCGAGGATCCGGTCGCGCTCGGGCGCAAGGCCCGACATCTCCATGTCGATCCAGACCAGCCGGTCGGCGCCCGTGTTGTCCGTCGCGTCGGCCATGGTCTATTCTCTCACGCGGTGACGAAC
>JANWWI010000121.1 GCA_025056355.1 Casimicrobiaceae bacterium
TACGGAGGGGCGATTGAGTTTCAGCGGGATGCTGAACCCTGCACTTGCGTTGCCAGCAATACCGATAGAGCCATCTGGATTGCAACAGGTCTGTAGACAGAGTTGTGCGGAGGCTTCGACATCGTCTTCGACGCCGACCCAGCCCTGTGTTATTGCCAGCACTGCTCCCTTTAACGCCTCTTTCGCCAGGTCGCCCAGTTGAGCCAGGGTAACGCACGCGAGGTTTTCTGGCTCAAAGGTTTGCATGTCGCACGGATCGCACTCTTGGGGCGGGTCAAAAGAGGGCGGATAGAAATAAGGGTTGCCTGAACCACTGCCCGTGTTGCCGCCACTGGTCCAGCCACCGCCACCGCCGCCGCCATCACCGCCGCCGCCACCGCCCCAGCCCGTGGCGCCCACGCCAGTGCAGTTTCCTTTCGTTTTCACCCACACGATTGGCACACGGTAGTAGCGTCGGTCGAAGCACAGCAGTTCCCAACGCACGCCCGAGATTACCTCGCAAGGCGCGTTGCCAGAGTAGCCGCCCGCCACGCGCTCCACCAGCACGGGGACGACGCGTCGCTCGCGCGCTCGCAAGTCGCCAATCTGGTCGGTGAGCAGCGTAAACCGCCAGTTCGGATGCGATGGCAGCTCCAGCGTCACATTCTCCGCCGTCACCAGCCCCTGATTCTCCACCACAAAGTCAATCTGCGCTGAGTCTTCAATTGTGGAGAGGTCTACCAGCGGCGGGTTGACCGTTACCACTG
>JANWWI010000122.1 GCA_025056355.1 Casimicrobiaceae bacterium
CGCCGTGGCAGAAGCGCCCGGTGCCGCCGCGCGCGAGCGCGGCCTCAAGCCGCGCGAGCCCGTCGGCGATCCAGTGGCAGTACCAGGCGTTCACCTGCGCCTCGCTCTGGCCGAGCGCGCGGCGCAGGTACTCGAGCACACGCAGGTTGTTGAGCGGATGGATCTCGCAGGCGACGAGGAGCGCAAGCGACCGAACGCGCGCGCGGCCCGCGGCGTCCGACGGAAGGAGGGGCGGCTGCGGCCGCGTCTCCTCCAGGTACTCGAGGATCGCGAGCGACTGCGTGAGGAGCCGGCCGTCGTCCTCGAGCGCCGGCACCAGCCCCTGCGGGTTGATCTCGCCGTAGGGGGCGCCGCGGTGCTCGCCCTTCGCCAGATGCACGAACACCGGCGTCCAGGCGATGCCCTTCAGGTTGAGCGCGATGCGGACCCGGAACGCCGCCGAGCTGCGAAAGTACGTGTAGAGCTTCACCGCGGCCTAAAGCGGTGGAGCGATCGTGACGCGCAGCTCGCCCACCGCGTCGATTCCCGCGTGCAGCTCGTCGCCGGGTTGCACCGGGCCGACGCCGGCGGGCGTGCCGGAAAAAATGAGGTCGCCCGCCTCGAGCGTGTAGTACTCCGAGAGGTACGCGATCTGTTCCGGCACCGACCAGATCATGTCGGCAAGATCCGCCCGCTGGCGCTCCTTGCCGTTCACGGTGAGCCAGATCGCGCCCCGCGACGGGTGCCCGATGCGCGCGGCGGGCTG
>JANWWI010000123.1 GCA_025056355.1 Casimicrobiaceae bacterium
ACGGAGACCATGACCCAGAGAAGCAGCGCGACGAGCGCCGCGGCGGCGGCGAGCCCGAGCGCCGCGTTCACGCCTGCGCGCCGGCGATGTCGGCCTGCGTCGTGAAGCTGTCGGCGTAAAACTCGTCTTCGGGAAGCCCGCAGAGCGCGGTGAAGTCGCGCTTAGCCGACTCGACCATCACCGGCACGCCGCAGGCGTAGACCTGGTGGCCCGAGAGGTCGGGGAAGTCCTCCATCACTGCCCGGTGCACGAAGCCGGTTCGCCCCGCCCAACCGTCCTCCGGGAGCGCATCGGAGATGACCGGCACGTAGCGGAAGCGCTCGCCGTGCTCGGCCGCCCAGCGCTCGGCGAGCGCGTTCATGTAGAGGTCCTTCGGTCGCCGGCCGCCCCAGTAGAGGACCGCCGGCCGCGCGATGCCGCGGTAGAACATGTCTTCGACGATCGCCTTGATCGGCGCAAAGCCGGTGCCGGAGGCGACGAAGATGATCGGCTTTTGCGATTCCTCGCGCAGGAAAAACGTGCCGAACGGACCCTCGAAGCGCAGGATGTCGCGTTCTTTCATCCTGCCGAAAACGTGGTCGGTGAACTGCCCGCCGGGCACATGCCGCACGTGCAGCTCGATCAGTTCCTGATCGTGCGGCGGATTGGCCATCGAGAAGCTCCTGCGCGAGCCGTCGCGAAGCAGGAACTCCAGATACTGGCCGGCGAGGTATTCGAGCCGCTCGTTCGCCGGGAGCTTCAGCC
>JANWWI010000124.1:0-256 GCA_025056355.1 Casimicrobiaceae bacterium
GAGATCCCGCAGCGCGAGGCCATGTCGAGCACGAGCGCCTCGATCCGGCCTTCGCCGTCGAAGCCGACCTCGTAGTCGAAGCGGAAGTCGTGGCGCTTGCCGGTGATCCGCACGTCGTCGTCGCGGTCGGCGCGCAGTTTCACCGGGCGGCCGGTCGCGCGCGCAAGGAGCGCCGCCGCCACCGCGAAGATCGCCGCCTGCGTTTCTTTTCCGCCGAAGCCGCCACCGATGCGGCGCACTTCGACCGTCACCGCCG
>JANWWI010000124.1:266-727 GCA_025056355.1 Casimicrobiaceae bacterium
GCAGCGCGAGCGCCGCAGCGACGAGGTGCTGTACCTCGCTCGGGTGCTGGGTCGAGGACCAGACGAGCATCTCGCCGCGTTCGCCCGGAATCGCCACAGCGATCTGGCCTTCGAGGTAGAAGTGCTCCTGCCCGCCGCAGCGCAGCCGCCCGGCAAGGCGCTGCGGCGCGCGCAGCAGCGCCGCGCGCGCATCGCCGCGGGAGACGCGCAGCGTCGGCAGCACGAAATCGCCGCGCGCGAGCGCCTCGTCTACCGTGAGGACCGGGCGAAGCGGCTCGTAGCGCACGCGCGCAAGGCGTGCCGCGCGCCGCGCCTCGCGCACGCTGTCTGCGGCGACCGCGAAAAGCGGCTGGCCGTGGTAGAGCACGCGCTCTGCGGCGAACACCGGCTCGTCGGCGATGACCGGGCCGATGTTGTTCGCGCCGGGGATGTCCGCTGCGGCGACGACCGCCCGAACCCCC
>JANWWI010000125.1 GCA_025056355.1 Casimicrobiaceae bacterium
TGTGCGATCGCCTGGGGGTGGACAACTCCGGCCGGCAGCTGCACGGCGCGTTGCTGGACGCGGGCCTGCTGGCCGATGTCTACATTTACATGACGCGTGGGCAGGAGTCGTTGGTGATCGACCTGGCAGGCCCGGGGCAGGGGCCCGCCACGGTGGCCCAGCAGGATCTATCGCAGCTCAACCTGCCGATCCTGTGGCCGGACGACGACGAGCTGGCGGCCCACGAGGCGCTGCTGGCAGCCCTGGATCAGGAAAGCAAAGGCCGCACCGTCTGGCGCAAGGCCAGCGAAAATCGGCTATACTAACGCTTGTTGACGACGTCGTCACGACGACCGGGTGATTAGCTCAGCGGTAGAGCACTGCCTTCACACGGCAGGGGTCGTAGGTTCGAACCCTGCATCACCCACCAGCCAGCATTCAGCCAAGCCTCCCGTGTGGAGGCTTGCTTTTTTGGGGCCAACCCCGACCAGCCAGCCTCAAGCCCCTATCACGAACGGGGGCAAATGCCCGCATCCGTGCCACGGCGCACGCGCATGGCTCTAAGCTGCCTAGCCGTGCCCGCAACCGCGGGGGGTGCGGGCGTCCACCTCCAGAGGAGACTCGTGATGGATCGACGCATGTTGCTGGGCGCCGGCATCGCAGCAGCCGGCTGGCTGGCGCTGGGTTCGGCCTGGTCGCAACAAGGCGCTGCGCCGGCGCTGGGGCAACCCACGCTGCC
>JANWWI010000126.1 GCA_025056355.1 Casimicrobiaceae bacterium
GCTGCCACCGTCGAGTAGCAGGCGGCAATTGCGCCCGCCGTCACCGTTGGCGGGGTGCCATCTATCGTCGTGGTGTAAGTCACGCTTGCCGCATTGCCGCACGCATCCGTCGCCGTCACCGTAATCGTCGCCGTGCAACCGCTCAGGCTCGTGCTGGCCGCCGTTGTTGGCGTGCTGCAGCCATCGGTGGCCGTTGTGGCTGCCAAAGCCGCAGCCTCGGCCGCCGATACGGACGGGTAGCAGGCGGCAATTGTGCCTGCCGTTACCGTCGGTGCCGTGCCGTCTATCGTCGTCGTGTACGTCGTGCTTGCCGCATTGCCGCACGCATCCGTCGCTGTCACCGTAATCGTCGCCGTGCAACCGCTCAGGCTCGTGCTCGCCGTCTTCGTCGGCGTGCCGCACGCATCCGTGGCCGTCGTCGCCGCTATCGCCGCCGCCTCAGCCGCTGTCACTGTCGGGTAGCACGATGCGATCGTGCCCGCTGTAACCGTTGGCGGCGTGTTGTCTATCGTCGTCGTGTAGGTGGTGCTTGCCGCATTGCCGCAAGCATCCGTCGCCGTCACCGTAATCGTCGCCGTGCAACCGCTCAGGCTCGTGCTCGCCGTCTTTGTCGGCGTACTGCACGCATCGGTGGCCGTCGTCGCCGCTATCGCCGCAGCCTCAGCCGCTGTCACTGTCGGGTAGCACGATGCGATCGTGCCCGCCGTCACCGTCGGA
>JANWWI010000127.1 GCA_025056355.1 Casimicrobiaceae bacterium
GAGCATCATTATTGTGCTGGCAGTGTTGAGCGGTTTTCTGTCGCAAAGCAGCGAGGCCTTTCTAACGCCAGACAATCTGTTCAATATTCTACGCAATAATGCAGATATTGCGATTGCGGCGCTGGGCGTGACGCTAGTTATTATGGCGGGGGGGATCGATCTCTCGATTGGATCGACCATGGCGCTCAGCGGGCTGGTGGCTGCCATCGCTGTCAGTCAGGGCGGTACAACTGCCTATCAGTTGCCCGGGTACGGTCTGCCGCCAGCGGTTGCATTTGCGCTGGGGGTGCTCGCCGGTACCACCGTTGGTCTCATCAATGGCGCGCTGGTCGTCCGGCTCAAGATTGCGCCCTTCATCGCCACCCTGGGGATGCTGGGAGTGGTGCGCGGCATCGTCGTCGGGCTGACCAGCGGCCAGACGGTGCGCAATTTCCCGCCTGAGTTTACGAACCTCGGGCAGGGGTATGTGGGTCCGGTGCCGGTGCCGGTGATCTTTCTGATCGTGCTGGCGATCCTGGTTGGTCTCTTTTTGTCGTACCACGTCTGGGGAACCTATATCTACGCCATTGGCGGGAATGAAACCAGCGCCGCGCTGACCGGTTTGCCGGTCGAACGTGTGCGCATCCTAACCTATGCGCTGTCCGGTACGCTTGCCGGGGTCGGCGGCGTGCTGGTGGTGGCGCGGTTGGGCGTCTCAGCGCCGAC
>JANWWI010000128.1 GCA_025056355.1 Casimicrobiaceae bacterium
GCACGCGCAGGCGGCGGCCGGCGTCGTCGCCGATTCCGATCCGCTGGCCGAATGGCGCGAGACGCTCGCCAAGACGCGCGCGCTCCTTGCCGCCGCGGAAATCGCCGCGCGAGGGGGCTGACATGGTGCTCGTCATAGACAACTACGACTCCTTCACCTGGAACCTGGTGCAGTACCTCTTCGAACTCGGCTGCGAGGTGAAGGTGGTGCGAAACGACGCCTGGCGCGCCGCCGACATCGCCGCGATGGCGCCTTCGCACCTCGTGATTTCCCCGGGTCCCTGCACGCCGAACGAGGCGGGGGTGACGCTCGAGGCGATCGCGCGGCTTGCCGGCCGCGTGCCGATCCTCGGCGTCTGCCTCGGGCACCAGGCGATCGGGCAGGCGTTCGGCGGCCGCGTAGTGCGGGCAAAAACGGTCATGCACGGCAAGACTTCGACCATCCGGCACGATGGCCGTGGCGTCTTCGCCGGCCTGCCCGCCGAGGTCACGGTGACGCGGTATCACTCGCTCGCGGTCGAGCGCGAGACGCTGCCCGCGGCGCTGGAGGTTAGCGCGACCGCGGAAGACGGCGAGGTGATGGGGCTGCGCCACCGGCACCTCGCGGTCGAAGGCGTGCAGTTTCATCCCGAGGCCCTGCTCACCGAGCACGGGCACGCGATGCTCAGGAACTTTCTCGAAGGGGGGCGGACATGAAAATCGGA
>JANWWI010000129.1 GCA_025056355.1 Casimicrobiaceae bacterium
AAGCCGCCGCCCGTATTCGGCGGCGCGCATCGGGATGGCGCGGCAGCGGTATCTCCAGCCGCAGGGCGGGTAGTGGGTCTGCCACCACGGATCATCCACCGGCAGGGTGACGTTGTGCCAGGGGCGGTGGCTCTGGCGCACGCGCTCGTCGGCCCGCGTCACGGTCGATCCCCGCATGCGCGGGGGAATCAGGGCCGCCCGGCGTCCCTGGCGGAGGCGGGTAGGTCGATCCCCGCATGCGCGGGGGAATCCCCGAGCCAAGACCTGAGCCTGATCTCGGACGAGGTCGATCCCCGCATGCGCGGGGGAATCATCGACGGCGCGGGATCACGACTCGCTCGCTCGCGTCGATCCCCGCATGCGCGGGGGAATCTGCGCGCGTGATGCGGGGCGCCAGCCATGCCAAGGTCGATCCCCGCATGCGCGGGGGAATCTTTTGCTCCAGTCGCGATTGGCATGATTTTTGCGGTCGATCCCCGCATGCGCGGGGGAATCAATAATGCGGACGCGCAAGCGCGCGCAGAAGCAGGTCGATCCCCGCATGCGCGGGGGAATCTCGATCGTCGCGCCTGGGGCGGACAGATCGATGGGTCGATCCCCGCATGCGCGGGGGAATCCCCACGGAGCGCCAGCGGAGTGCCTGGGGGGAGGGTCGATCCCCGCATGCGCGGGGGAATCGATCGCGGCGAGGT
>JANWWI010000012.1 GCA_025056355.1 Casimicrobiaceae bacterium
GGGCTAAAGTGTCGAAAGAATACGTTCTTGCTGCTTCTGACATTTTAGACATTCTCGATCGCAAGAACACCGACTTTGAACGTGGCTGCAAGGCTCTGGCTTTTGTTTTGGCGAAGTGTGTTCCCATATTCGGTGAAACATACAGTGAGGCGGTAAAGACAATCCCTTACATCGTCACAGCGCTGACAACTTTCACAGCGCAGTGGAACAGAGAATTAGTAGAGTGGGGCCTTGAGCCCATTTACCTACAAAACCCTTTCAGTAAAAAATAGTGGTTTTTGACCGCTACTTAAGATTCGAGCGCACGCCTTCCCGGAAAAAAGCAAGCCGCTGAGGTATTGTTCCGATACGGAAGCGCAAGGGAAAGAAACCATTTCAGAGGGCACAGCAAAAGCGGATTGATCGATAAGCTCGGCGCGCACGAAAGCCACTCGAAGAGGCCCGGCCACGAGCTTTCTCCACGAATGTTGCCTCGGGCGTGGGGTGTCGGCCGGCGTGGCGGATGCGGTTGCGAACTCTGGCCTTCACGGCGGAGTCCGCTGGAGGATAGGAGTCGAAGGCGTTTGCTTTCTTTCGAAAGCCTGGTTGGAGCATGCCGCGGTCGAGATCAAGAAAGTAGCATCGCGCGCATGCCGCATGCACGTCGATCCGCTCTCTCCGAAACGCTCCCCGTTGTGACCTTACGGGGAGAGCTCACGTATCGCCATCCGCTTCTTTTTCATCGCACGGTCGAAAAGCCGCGCGAGCGCATCCCGCCCGGATCGATCGTGGAGCTCAGAACCGCCGAGGGCGGTTTCATTGGCCGCGGGTTTTGGAACGCCCAGGCGCCCTATGTGCTGCGGCTTTTGACCGAGCATGAAAACGAGGCGATCGATGCAGCGTTTTTCCGCCGCCGGATCGCCGAGGCCGTGCGCCTGCGCCGCGAGGTCTTGCGCCTGGATGAGGTCAGTAACGCCTGGCGCGTCGTGCATGCCGAAGGTGATGGGCTCTCGGGTCTCATCGTTGATCGCTACGACCGGGTGCTGGTTGTGGTCTTCCACGCCGCGGGGATGTGGCGGCACCAGCACTGGGTGTTTGATGCCCTGCTCGAAGCGTTCCCCGGCTGCCAGATCGTGGCGCTTGCGGATGAGCACGCTGCCGAGCAAGAGGGCTTTGAGGTGCCCGCCGCGCGTGCGCTTGCACCGGTCTGGGTGAGCGAGCACGGCGCGCGCTTTCTCGTTGCAGTCGGCGGCAAGCACAAAACCGGCTTTTTCTGCGATCAACGCGACAACCGGCGGCGCTTTGGGGAATTCGTCGCGGCCATGGGCGCAAAAAGCGTGCTCGACCTGTGCGCGAACTCGGGCGGCTTCACGGTCTACGCCGGGCGCGCGGGAGCAGGCGAGCTCACGGCGCTCGAGCTCGATCAAGAGGCGATCACGTTGGCCGAGCGCAACCTTCGTGAAAACGGGCTCAAGGCCCGCCTGGTCCGCGCCGACCTGTTTCCGTGGCTACGCGAGGCAATCGCCGCGGGGAAGCGCTGGGACGCCGTCGTGCTCGACCCGCCCAAGCTCACTCGCTCGCGCGAGGAGCTCGACCGCGCGCTCAAGAAATATCTAGACATGAACCGCCTGGCGCTCTCGGTCGTGGCGCCTGGGGGGCTTTATCTGACCTGCTCCTGTACGGGGCTCGTCTCCGAAGAAGCCTTCCTTGACATGCTGCGCCGCGCAGCATTCCAGGCCGGCCGCACGGTGCAGGTGCTCGAAGTGCGCGGCGCAGGCCCCGACCACCCGTGGCTTGCCCATGTGGCCGAGAGCCGCTACCTGAAGGCAGTCTTTGCTCGAGTTTTTTGAAAAATGCGTAAAATTCGCACATCAACATTCACCCGCCATGCCGCACCCGCCCATGAGCCAACTCACGGCAACCGAATTTGCACGCAATCCCGGGAAGGTGTTTGACCGGCTCCTCGCCACCGGCGAGCCGATCGAGATCACCCGCCATGGGCAGCCGATTGCGCGCCTCGTTCCTTGCGCACCGCGGCGAACGCTCACCGGGCGGGAGTTTGTCGCTGCGCTTGCCCGAATCGCTGAGGAGCATCCCGAGCCCGACCCGACCTTTCTGGCGGATTGCCGCTCGGCCTCTCCGGAGGAAGACCTCGATTCGCTCATCCGCTGATGGAGGCGCTCATCGACACATCGGTGTGGGTGTCCGGCGCCGCAAACGAACCTGCCACCGCCTGGGCACGCGCGATGCTCGACCGCTGTGCACGGGCCTACATCTCCCCGATCGTGCTCGGTGAACTGATCGCGGGTGTCGAAGTGGCCAGCGATGCCGCCCAGCGCCACCGGCGCCGCCGTGTGCTTGAGGAAGCACGCCGCGCGGAGCTCCTTCCGCTCGGTCTCCACACGGCTGAAGAGTTCGGCTTTCTCGTTGCAGCACTCGCCCAGCGCGGTCGCACGCGCTCCCGCGTGAACGACCTCTGGCTCGCCGCGAGCGCCCGCGAGCATCGCTTGCCGATTCTCACCTGCAATCCGGACGACTTCGCAGACCTGCCCGGCGTGCGCACGATTGGGCCTGAAACACCGCCGGAGGCGTTTGCATGAAGCTCAGCTTCCTCGGTGCCGCGCGCGAGGTCACCGGCTCATGCTTTCTGGTCGAGACCGAGCGCTGCCGCTTCTTGGTCGACTGCGGCATGGTGCAAGGCGGCCCGGAAGCAGCGGAGAAAAACCGGCGGCTGTGGCCCTTCGATCCGCGCACGCTCGACTTTGTGCTTCTCACCCACGCACACATCGACCACTCGGGCCTTTTGCCGCGGCTCACCGCGCTTGGCTTTCGCGGCACGATCCACACCACGCGCGCCACGGCCGATCTGCTCGAGCCGCTCCTGCTCGACAGCGCCCATATTCAGGAGGCCGAGTGGATTCGCAGCGAGCGTGGCTTCGGACGACCGCGCGAGCGCTTCGAGTTGCTCTACACGGTGGAACAAGCGCGCGCCTGCCTGCGGCAGCTGCGCGGCCGGGATTACGGCACCGAGTTCCAGCCGCACCCGAGCGTGCGGGTGCGCTTCCAGGATGCAGGCCATATCCTCGGCTCGGCCTCGATAGAGGTGTGGGTGAGCGAGGGCGAGGCAACGAAAAAGCTCGTTTTCTCCGGCGACATCGGCCCCAAGGGTCGGCCGATCGTGCGTGACCCGACACCGATCGAGCAAGCCGACTATGTGCTCATCGAATCCACCTACGGCAATCGCGAACATCGACCCTACGCGGCCACGCTTGAGGAGCTCACCGAGGTGCTCACCGCGGCGCTTGCGCGCGGCCGCGGCAACGTCTATGTGCCGGCCTTCGCGCTTGGGCGCACCCAAGAACTCCTGCATGTGCTGATCGGCCTCACGCGAGCGGGGCGGCTTCCGCCGCTTTCGGTCTATGTGGACTCGCCGCTTGCCGACAAGATCACCGGGATCACCTGGAAGCACTTCGACTATCTTGACGAAGAGGCGCGGGCACTGCTTTCTTGCCGCGCTTGCGGGGAAGAGCGGCTGCGCCTGCGCTTCACGCAAACGCCGGAGGAATCGATGGCCTTGAACCGCATCCGTTCCGGGGCGCTCATCATCGCCTCCTCCGGCATGGCCGAGGCCGGCCGCATTCGTCATCACCTGCGCCACGGACTGCCGCATGCGGGCAATGCGGTGGTCTTTGTCGGCTATCAAGCGCAGGGCACGCTCGGCCGTCAATTGGTGGACGGTGCCAGTGAGGTGCGTCTCTTCGGCGAGCGCATTCCGGTGCGCGCCTCGATCCATACGATCAACGGGCTTTCAGCCCACGCCGACCGCGCGGGGCTGCTCGAATGGCTCGGCCACTTCAAGCGTCCGCCCAAGCGCGTCTTCATCACCCACGGCGAGGGTGACATCGCCACCGGCTTTGCGCAGACGATCCGCGAGCGGCTTGGCTTCGACGCTTACGCACCCGCGGTCGGGGAAAGTTTCACGCTCTAGAGCCTGCGCCACTGCCCGGGGGCAAGCCCGGTAAGCCTCCACGGACCGACCGCCACGCGGATGAGTCGAAGCGTGGGCAAGCCCACCGCCGCGGTCATGCGCCGCACCTGGCGGTTTCGGCCTTCATCGAGCACGAGCTCGAGCCAGCAGGTTGGGATCGACTGGCGCTCGCGAATCGGCGGCTGCCTCGGCCAGGGCTCCGTGTAGCCCGGCAAAGGCCGCGCCCGCAGCGCCCGTCCCGGGCCGTCGCGGAGCATGACCCCCGAACAAAGCCGCTCGCAGTGCTCCGGGCCCGCAAGGCCCTCGACCTGCACGTGGTAGGTCTTTTCCATCTCGCGGGCGATGCGCGCTTGCACTCGACCATCGTCGGAGAGTACAAGCAGCCCCTCGCTGTCGGCATCGAGCCGTCCGCAGGGGTAGACGCGGGCAATCGGGATAAAGTCCGCAAGCGTCTGCCGCCAGCGGCTGCCGACCTCGGGCGTAAAGCGCGAAAGCACGCCGTAGGGCTTGTTGAACAACACGATCAAGCCATCTTCCCCAAGGCGCAGCCCTTGCCAAGCCGCGAACGCAGGCGAAGCGCGTTGGCCATCACCGAGACCGAAGAGGCGGCCATGGCCGCCCCGGCGATCATCGGATTGAGCATCCCGAGCGCCGCAAGCGGCAAGGCAAGAAGGTTGTACAGAAAGGCCCAAAAGAGGTTTTGTCGAATCGTGCGGCGTGTGCGCTCGGCAAGCACGAGCGCCTCGGCAACAAGCCGCACATCGCTGCGCAACAGCACGATGCCGGCCGCCTGCATGGCGGCTTCAACCGCCTGACCGGCCCGGGCGATGGCCATCCCGACATCGGCGGCCGCAAGTGCCGCAGCATCGTTCAAGCCATCGCCGACCATGGCCACCGGCCGCCCGGCAGCCCTGAGCGCACGCACGGCGTCGACCTTGCCCTCGGGCGAAACAGGCGCCTGCACTCGCGAAGCGGCAATGCCGACTTGGGCGGCCACCGCGAGCGCCGCCTCCATCCGGTCGCCCGAAATCAAATGCAGCGCGCAGCCGAGACGCTCGAGCTCTGCCACGGCCTCGCGCGCCTCAGGCTTGACCCGATCGGCAAGGGCCAAGACGAGTTGCAGTTGCATGCCCTGCGGCGCTTCGCACGCCACCCCGACGAGTGTGACCGGACCGAGTTGCTGCGTCTCGATCCATGGGCGGGCGTGATCGAGCATCGCCCCTTCCCGGGCGAGCCAGTCAAGCGCGCCCACGCGCCAGCGCCTGCCCTCCACAACGCCTTCAGCACCTGCGCCGGGGATGGCGCGTGTGTCGGTGGCCGAGCGTACCGGCAGCGCTTGCGCCTGCGCGTACTCGACGAGCGCGCGAGCGAGCACATGCTCACTGCCACGCTCGACCGCGGCGGCGCACGAGGTCGCGTAGGCCGCATCGACCCCCGCATGCGCCCAGACATCGACCACCTGCGGCCGCCCCTCGGTCAAGGTGCCGGTTTTGTCGAAAGCGATCACACGCACCGCCGCGAGCCGTTCGATCGCCTCCACGTCCTTGACCACGATGCCCAAGCGCGCAGCAACCCCCGTGCCAACCATCACCGCCGCCGGTGTCGCCAAGCCAAGCGCGCACGGACAGGCCACCACGAGTACCGCCACGGCGTTGAGGATGGCTTCGGCGGCAGGGGCTCCGGCGATCCACCAGCCGGAGAGCGTCGCCGCCGCAAGGGCAAGCACCGCGGGGACAAAGACCGCTGCGACACGATCGACCGTGCGCTCGATTGGGGCTTTCGCCCGCTGCGCAGCCTCAACCCGACGAACGATCGCCGCAAGCAGGGTCTCGCTGCCGGTGGCGGTGATCTCCACCACGAGCCGCCCGGGGCCGTTGACGGTGCCGCCGACGACCCGGTCGCCCACGGTTTTCGGCACGGGTATCGCCTCGCCGGTCAGCATGGCCTCTTCCACGCTGCTTTGCCCCTCCACCACCACCCCATCCGCAGGCACCCGTGCGCCGGGCAGGATCACCACACGGTCGCCGACGAGCAGTTCGGCCACGGCAATGTCTCGCTCGTCACCGCGGCGGGTCAGCAGCCGCGCGGTCGAGGGCGCCAGACCGGAAAGCGCCCGAATGGCTGCGCCGGCCTCGCGCTTGGCACGGCCCTCAAGCCACTTGCCGAGTAGCACCAGGGCCACCACCACGGCCCCGGCTTCAAAATACAGATGCGGCTCGGCGCCGGGCGCTGCCGTCAGCCACAGCCAGAGCGAAAGCCCCCAAGCCGCCGTGGCGCCAAGCACGACGAGCACATCCATATTGCTGCTGCCCGCCCGCACGGCGCTCCAGGCCGCCCGGTAGAAGCGCGCGCCCGGGCCAAACTGCACCACACTGGCCAGCAGCGCTTGCAGCCAGGCCGGAAGCATCACCTGCAGCCCCAACGGCGCAAGCAACATCGGCAGCACAAGCGGCGCGGCCAAAGCCAACGCAAGCGCCACTGGCGCAAAGCCTGCCCAGACGGAGCTCGCTTCCTGCCGCAGCCCGGCTGCGGTCTCAAGCGGGCGCGGCTCGTAGCCCGCATCGCGAATCGCCCGCGCGAGCCGGCCCGGATCGACCTGGGTTGGGTCGTAGACCACATGCGCCGTTTCGCTTGCCAAGTGAACGGCGGCGCTGGCAACCCCAGGCACGCGGGTGAGTGCTCGCTCGATACGCCTCACGCAGGCCGCGCAGGTCATGCCGGCCACGCCGAGGCGCAGTTCGGCTCGAGGCGCGGCCGGATTCGCTTGCGCGGCGTGGGTGCTTGGCGGCTGCTCGGCCGCCCCGAGAGACACGGCATCAGTCATAGCGAAGTTTCCAAGAATGCCACGCGGCGATCTCCCGTTGTCGAGAAACCGATCGGGGCAGCCACACCCACGTTAGGCCGCCCTGAGATTTCAACCGTTCGTCCGTCCAAGCTGAGGCAGACAGCGGTGAGGCATATGCTCGTGTCATTGACATTGCCACCAACGTCGGTCTTTCGCTCAGTTCCTGCCCAAGTTCTCTCTCATGCGTGGTTTTCGGTTCGGCATTTCGACGCGGCGTGCTCCAGGCGCTGCACTCGCCGATCGCGTTGGGGCGCTGTTGCGCCGTTGTTGCGCGGTGCTGCTTGCTGGGGCTGCAATGCTTGCCCAGCCCGCGCTTGCTGCCTGTTTGTTCGACGTTTCACGCGATACGGTCTTCAACCCCACCCCGCGCGCGGCAGTGGCCACGCTTGATGGGGTGCTGCTCACCCGCTTCGCGCTCGGCATTCGCGGCCCCGAGCTCTACGACCGACTCTCACGCGAAACCACCCGCTCGGTGGCCGAGGGAAACATTGGTACGGCCATCGCCAAGCTCGATCTTGACGGCGATGGGGTCTTCACCGAATGGGATGCGACGGTGGCTGCGCGCTACCTCTTCGGGCTGCGCGGCGCGGCGCTCACCGCAGCGCTCACGCCGCGCCCCGGCGCCACTCGCACCCTGGCCGCGCAGATCGAGGCCCACATCGCCGCGGGCTGCCCGGCTGCGGCACCGGCAGCTTCGGCGCTACGACATGCGGCACGGCTCCTTCAACAAGGCACTTGGGGCGCATCCTGGGCGGAAATCGAGCGTGTGGCCTCGCTCGGCGGCGGCGAGCCGTTTGCAATGGCCGAGGCCTGGCTCAACGAGCAATTGGCCAAGCCGCTTACGCTGCATGCACCCTACGCGCAAGCCTGGATCAACGAAAACAAAACCGGCGCTTTTGGCTGGCGGTGTACCGACACGGCCGACGGTTGCCCCTGGGCCGCGGCACGCCCGGCCTTTTGGCGCGCCGTGATGACCGGCGAAGATCAGCTCAAACAAAGGGTCATCAACGCGCTCTGGCAAATCCTCGTCGTCTCGCTCGAAAACAACATCGTCAACGATGCGGGCGTGGCTTTGCCCTCTTACCTGGACATGATCGGCACCAACGCCTTCGCCGGCCATACAACCGATTCGCAAGGCAACACGGTCGGCAACTTCCGCAAGCTGCTGCGGGATATGACGCTGCATCCGGCGATGGGCCGCTACCTCGACATGCTCGGCAGCACCCGCGATGCCCCGAATGAGAACTACGCGCGCGAGCTCTTGCAGCTTTTCTCGATCGGCACCGTCATGCTCAACCAGGACGGCACGCCGATGCGCGACGCCGCGGGACGCCCCATCCCGACCTATGACGAGGAGACCGTTCAAGGCTTCTCGAAAGCCTTCACCGGCTGGCATTTCGCGGGGGCCGACAGCGACCCGAACAACGCCTGGTGGTGGTATTGGTATCCCAACCGCGACTGGACCCAGCCGATGCAGCCTTGGACACTCAGGCGTTGCCCTCAGGGCGGGCGGTGGCCGCAAGTCAGTGGCTCGCCGTGCTGGGGTTGGTGCAACGTCCGCTTTGAGCAGTGTTCGCTGCCGCCGCCGCATGACCGCGGCGCGAAAAAACTTCTGAGCTACACCCAGTTGAACGGTCAGCCGGCGCCCTTTGCCACGCTGCCCGCGCATGGAGAGCTCGCCTACCCCTCCGGCCAAGACTGGAGCGCCCCCGCGGTGCGCGAAGCCATTCGAAGCGCCGCCCTGCAGGATCTGGAACGCGCCATCGACAACGTCTTCTACCACCCGAATGTCGGCCCCTTCATCAGCCGACAGCTCATCCAGCGGCTCGTGACCAGCAACCCGACGCCTGGCTATGTGTCGCGCGTGGCAGCCCGATTCAACGACAATGGCCATGGCATCCGCGGCGACCTGCGCGCCGTCATCCGCGCGATCTTTCTCGACCCCGAAGCGCGCGATGTGACCTTTGCCGCCAAGCCCTGGTTCGGCAAACTGCGCGAGCCGCTGCTCAAGTTCTCCCAGCATCACCGGGCTTTTGAGGCCCGTCCCGACAGCGGCTACTACGACAGCTGGTGGCTCGGTGAGACCGAAACCTTGGCCCAGGGCGTGCTGTCGCCGCCTTCGGTCTTCAACTACTACTCGCCCGATTTTGGACCCTCAGGACCGGCCGCCTACACCATGTCGCGGCCGCTTGATGCCGCGCTTTGGGGCCCCCGCCTCGGTGAGCCACTCTACGGCCCCGAATTCGAGATCACCTCCACTTCGACCATTGCCGGCTTCGCCGATTTTTGGAACTGGGGCATGTGGCCCGGCTACCGGCAACGGGAAAGCCGAGAACAAGACCGCTGGCGCCCGAACTACACCGAATACCTCGCGCTCACCGACAACCCGGGCGCGCTCATCGAACGGCTCGATCTGCTACTCACCGCTGGCAACCTGAAGCCCGGGTTCAAGGCCGAGCTTGTGCGCATGGTCTCGGCGATCACGAACACGAACCCGGCCACCCAGCGCGAACAGCGCCTGCGTGCCGTGCTGTGGCAAATCATGCAGTCGGCCGACTACGCGGTTCAGCGCTAACAAGAAGAGCACCATGCAACGACGCCAGTTTTTGACCACACTTTCGACGCTTGCCACCGCGCCGAGCCTTCTTGCCCCGCGCGCTCACGCAGCCGGAGGCACGAACCCGGCGGCCGACGAGACGGGCTACAAGGCGCTTGTTTGCGTCTTTCTCTGGGGCGGCAACGACAGCCACAACACGGTCGTGCCCTATCAAGGCGCGGAATACAACGCTTACGCCACCGCCCGCGGTGGACCTGCCGAGCAAAACGGGCTCGCGTTGCCACAGGGTTCGCTCGACACCCCAACGCAGCGCCTCGGCACAACCGGCCTCGCGCTTCATCCGGCGATGACCCGTCTGGCGAGCCTCTACAACGCAGGAAAGCTTGCGATCGTCTGCAATTGCGGCCCGCTGATCGATGAAACCACGCTTGCGCAATACCGCTCGGGGACCCATCCGCTGCCGCCCGCGCTTTTTTCACACTCGGATCAGCAGATGCACTGGCAGACCGGCATTCCGGATCAGCCGGCTGACACCGGTTGGGGCGGACGGCTTGCGGATCAGTTTCGGCTGAGTCAGCAAGGACGGCTGCCCGTAGGCATCGCGGTTGGCGGCGCCGGCGGGATCTTCTTCAAAGGCGAGGTCTCTCAGGCCTACAGCATTCAGCCCGTGCGCTATAGCGGCAGCGGCGCAAGCGCCAGCATCAACACCGGCAGCCCGATCGTGCGCATTCCGGCCGCGCCTTTTTCGTGGATCTCCGCGGCCCAGACCGAACGCGTCTTTCGCGAGGCCGCACGCCATGCCCGCGACAACCTGCTCGAGCAGCAGTACCAGCGCGTGGTGCGCGCCTCCATCGAAGTCGGTGAGTTCGTCAGAACCGCACTCTACGGCAGCGCAACCGGCTCGTCCTGGGTCTTTCAACACAATCCCAACGGAGCGCTCAACGTCGAGCACTGGTTCCCGGGCAATCCGCTTGCGGCTCAGTTGCATGCGGTTGCGGCCATGATCGCCGCGCGCGCAGCGCTCGGCGCGCGGCGGCAAATCTTCTTCGTCGGGCTTGGCGGCTTCGACAACCATGGCGATCAGTTTGGCCGTGCGGGTGACAACAAATCGCTGCTCGCAGGCAAACACTTCGAACTGCTGCGCTTCCTCGACGAGGCGCTCTGGGCGTTCCACCAGGCCACTGTCCGCATGGGGGTGGCTGAGCTCGTCACCACGATGACCATGAGCGACTTCGGGCGCACCATGCGCTCCAATGGCGATGGCTCGGACCACGGCTGGGGTGGGCACTACTTCGTGCTTGGCGATGCAGTGCGCGGCGGGCGGCTCTACGGGGCCGAGGCTCCAGGTGCCGCCGATACTGGCTACTACCCCTGGCCGAGCCAATGGGCCGCACGGCAACTCGATGTGGGTGAGGGGCGGCTTCTGCCGACGCTTTCGACCGATACCTATCTGGCAACACTCGCTCGCTGGCTGGGCGCCGATGCGAGCGAGACCGCGGCGGTGTTCCCTAACCTCGCGCGGTTCAATGTGCAAAGCTTGAATCTGTTTGTCTGAATGGCTGCGCCGAGCGCGCTCGGTGAGGCTTGGGCTACGCTTCGAGCCTCGTCGCCTTCGCTTGGAGTTCGCCCGATGCCTGTTTATCGCTTGAGCGTCACCGGCATGAGCTGCGCGCACTGCGAGGCCGCGGTGCGCGAGGCGCTCGCGGCCATCGACCCGGCGGCGCGGGTTGAGATTGATCTGCCCACCGGCTGTGTCGAGATCGAAAGCAGCGAGCCTGTCGATCGCCTTGCCGCTGCGATCGAGGCCGAGGGCTACTCGGTCAGCCCGAGCAGCAGCTAGACACAGCGCCGCGAACGCAGCCCGCGCGGGCCGTTACTTCCTGGCGGGCGGCAGATCGGTGCAGATGCCTTCCGCCGCCTCAGCGGCCATGCCGATCGACTCGCCAAGCGTTGGATGCGGGTGAATCGTGCGGCCGATATCGACCGCATCCGCGCCCATCTCGATGGCGAGGCAGACCTCGCCGATCAGGTCGCCCGCATGCGTGCCCACGATGCCGCCGCCGATGATCCGGTGCGTCTCGGCATCGAAGAGCAGCTTCGTGAAGCCCTCATCGCGCCCATTGGCGATTGCGCGGCCGCTGGCCGCCCAGGGGAATTTGCCGACCGTGTAGGCGATGCCCTGCTTCCTGGCCTCTTCCTCGGTGAGGCCGGCCCAGGCAAGCTCGGGGTCGGTGTAGGCCACGCTTGGGATCTGCCGCACATCAAAGAAGCTCTTCTGCCCGGCCGCCGCCTCCGCGGCCACATGTCCTTCATGCACCGCTTTGTGCGCAAGCATTGGCGGCCCTGCAAGATCACCGATCGCAAAGATGTGCGGGACGTTCGTGCGCATCTGCCGGTCAACCGGGATGAAGCCGCGCTCATCAACCTGGACCCCTGCGCGCTCGGCACCGATCTTCTTGCCGTTTGGGGCGCGACCCACAGCCACAAGCACAAGGTCGTAGCGCTCGGGGCCCGCAGGCGCGTTTTCCCCCTCGAAACGCACATGGATGCCATCGGGCTTTGCCTCAGCGGCCAAGGTCTTTGTCTTGAGCATCACACGATCGAAGCGGTGGCTGTTTTTGCGCTCCCAGACCTTCACCAGATCGCGGTCCGCACCCAGCATGAGCCCGTCCATCATCTCAACCACATCGATGCGCGCACCGAGGGTCGAGTAGACGGTGGCCATCTCAAGCCCGATGATGCCGCCCCCGATCACGAGCATGCGCTCAGGGACCGCGGCCAGTTCCAGCGCGCCGGTGGAATCCACGATGCGAGGGTCATCGGGGAGAAAGGGCAGGCGCACCGCCTGCGAACCGGCAGCGATGATGGCCTTGGCAAAGCGCACGACCTGCTTCTCGCCCGTCCTTTCCTGCCCAGGGCCGGTGGTGAGCTCAACCTCCAGATGATGCGGATCGAGGAAGCGGCCGTAGCCGCGCACGAGCGTGACCTTTCTCGCCTTGGCCATGGCTGCCAGCCCGCCGGTGAGCTTGCCGATCACCTTCTCCTTGTGGGCGCGCAGCTTGGCCAGATCGATCGTCGGCTTGCCGAAGACGATGCCATGTTCGGCCATCGCCTTGACCTCATCCATCACGGCCGCCGTGTGGAGAAGCGCCTTCGAGGGAATGCAACCGACGTTCAGACACACCCCGCCCAAAGTTGGATAGCGCTCCACAAGCACCACCCGCATGCCGAGATCGGCCGCACGAAACGCCGCAGAGTAGCCGCCGGGCCCAGCACCCAGCACAACGAGATCGCATTCGATGTCGGCTCGGCCGGTGTAGGACACGGCGGTGTTGCCCCTCACCCGGCCCTCTGGGCCACCCTCTCCCGTCGGGAGAGGGCTCGGCTCGGTACGCCCTCGCGTCTCGGGAGAGGGTTGCGGTGAGGGCTTCTGGGCAGCAGGCGTGGCTGCCGCCTCTGCGCCCGCCTCCACGACGGCGATCACACTGCCCTCGCTTACCTTGTCGCCGACCTTGACCCGGAGTTCGCGGATCACGCCCGCGTGTGAGGCAGGCACCTCCATGGTGGCCTTGTCGGATTCAAGGACGACTAACCCCTGCTCGGCCACCACCGTATCGCCGGGCTTGACCAGAACCTCGATCACCGGCACGTCTTTGAAATCCCCGAGGTCGGGGACCTTGAGTTCGATCGTGCTCACAGGAGCACCCTCCGGAAGTCGCTCATGAAGCGGCCCAACTCAACCAGGAAGCGCGCGGCCTCAGCTCCATCGATCACCCGATGGTCCCACGAAAGCGACAGGGGCAGCATGAGCCGTGGTTCGAACTCGCGACCGTTCCAGCGCGGCTTGGTTTCGGTGCGGCATACCCCGAGGATGGCCACCTCAGGCGCATTGATGATCGGGGTGAAGTAGGTGCCGCCGATGCCACCGAGCGAACTGATCGAGAAGGTGCCGCCTTGCATCTGCTCCGGCTTCAATTTCCCTTCGCGTGCAAGCTTGGCAAGCTCGGCAAGCTCACGGGCGATCTCGATCACGCCTTTCTGATCGGCGTTTTTGATCACCGGCACCACGAGGCCGTTGGGCGTGTCGGCGGCAAAACCGATGTGGTAGTAGCGCTTGAGCACGAGGTTTTCGCCGTCGAGACTGGCGTTGAAGTTGGGGAAGCGCTTGAGGGTTGCCACAGCCGCCTTGATCATGAAGGCAAGCAGGCTCACCTTGACGCCCGATTTCTCAAGCTCCTTGTTCAACTGCACACGGAAGGCTTCAAGCTCGGTGACGTCGCACTCGTCGTGGTTCGTCACATGCGGGATCATGACCCAGTTGCGGTGCAGGTTCGCGCCCGAAATCTTCTTGATGCGCGAAAGGGGCTTGACTTCGATTTCACCGAACTTGGCAAAGTCGACTTTGGGCCACGGGATAAGCCCGAGCGCGGGCCCGGGCTCGCTGGCCGACGGTGCCGGCGCGGGGGCGAGCGTGCCGGCCATCACGCCTTTGACATAAGCCTGTACATCCTCCCGCAGGATGCGCCCCTTCGGCCCGCTGCCCTTGACGCGCGAGAGATCGACGCCCAGCTCGCGCGCGAACTTGCGCACCGAGGGCGAGGCATGCGCGCGGCGGAAGCCCGCCTCATCGATCAAGGCAACTGCCTCTTCCCTCGCCCGGCCCGGCGGATCACCCTCTCCCTCCGGCAGAGCGGCATCTCCCCTCACCCCGCCCTGCGGACCACCCTCTCCCCCTGGGAGAGGGTTGCGACGAGCCGCCTCTCCTTCTGGGAAAGCGTTGCGAATAGCCCCCTCTGCCCCTGGGAGAGGGTGAGGGCCATCGCCCGCAGCCGAAGAAGCTTGCGGCGCAGCAACCGGGGCAGCAACCGCTGAGGCGGCACCTTCGGCCACCTCCACGACCGCAATCACCGTGCCCTCACTGACCTTGTCGCCGAGCTTCACCCGGAGCTCCACGATGCGCCCGCCCACTTCGGCGGGCACCTCCATCGTGGCCTTGTCGGACTCGAGCGTGATCAGCGACTGCTCGGGGGCGATCAGATCGCCGGGCTTGACCAAAACCTCGATCACCGGCACGTCTTTGAAGTCACCGATATCGGGGACTCTGAGTTCGCGAATGGCCATCCTCGCCCCCCGGATCAGACGGTCGTCGGATTGGGTTTTTCCGGATCGATGCCGTAGCGGGTGATCGCCTCGGCAATGAGCTTGCGGTCGATGACCCCATCTTCGGCCAGCGCCGCCAGTGCGGCCACCGTGATGTAGTAGCGATTGACCTCAAAGAAGCGACGCAGGTTTTCGCGGCTGTCGGAGCGGCCAAAGCCGTCGGTGCCGAGCACCTTGTAGGTCTTCTTGATGAACGGCCGGATGCCCTCGGCGAAGATGCGCATGTAGTCGGTGGCGGCCACGACCGGCCCGGGCCGCGAGTGCAGGCAACGCGCCACATGCGGCACACGCGGTGGCTCCAGCGGATGCAGCAGGTTCCAGCGCTCGCAGTCGATACCGTCGCGGCGCAATTCGTTGAAGGAGGGCGCGCTCCAGAGGTCGCTTTCCACGCCCCAGTCCTCGCGCAGCAGATCGGCTGCAGCGATCACCTCGCGGAAGATGGTGCCCGAGCCGGTAAGCTGCACCCGCAAGCCCTTTTTGCGTTCCTTGCCGCCTTCGCGGAACAGATACATGCCGCGGATCACATCCTCCTCGATGCCGGGGGGCATGTCCGGATGCACGTAGTTTTCGTTCATCACGGTCACGTAGTAGTACTCATCGACCTGCTCTTCAAGCATGCGCCGGATGCCGTGCTCGATGATGAGCGCGAGCTCGTACTGAAAGGTCGGGTCATAGCTGCGCACATTCGGAATCGCGCTGAACCAGACGTGGCTGTGGCCGTCTTCATGCTGTAGGCCCTCGCCGTTGAGGGTCGTGCGCCCCGAAGTACCACCGATCAAAAAGCCGCGGGCGCGGCTGTCACCGGCCGCCCAACACAGATCCCCGACGCGCTGGATGCCAAACATCGAGTAGAAGATGTAGAAGGGCAGCATCGGCACGTTGGAGTTCGAATAGCTCGTGGCCGCAGCAATCCAGGAGCTCATCGCGCCGGCCTCGTTGATGCCCTCCTGCAGGATCTGGCCGTCTTTGGCCTCGCGGTAGAACATGAGCTGATCGGCATCGACCGGCTGGTAGAGCTGGCCCTGCTGGCTCCAGATACCCAGCTGCCGGAACATCCCCTCCATGCCAAAGGTGCGGCTCTCATCCGGCACGATGGGCACCACATGGCGCCCGATGGATTTGTCCTTGACCAGCATGTTGAGGATGCGCACGAAGGCCATGGTGGTCGAGATTTCGCGATCACCGGTGCCTTTGAAGAAGCTCTCGAAGGCAGAACGCGCGGGAACCGGCAGCGACACGCTGACCCGACGCCGCGCCGGCAGCGGCCCGCCGAGCGCCGCACGGCGTTCGCGCATGTACTCGAGCTCGCGCGAGTTTTCCGGCGGCTTGTAGTAGGGATACTCCTCAAGCCGGCTGTCCGGTACAGGAATGCCAAAGCGATCGCGCATCTGCTTGAGGGCGGCAAAGTCCATCTTCTTGGCCTGATGCGCCGTGTTGAGTCCCTCGCCCGCAGGACCCATGCCGTAACCCTTGACGGTCTTGGCCAAGATCACCGTGGGCTGCCCTTTGTGGTTCACCGCCGCGTGGTAGGCCGCGTAAATCTTGTGCGGATCGTGCCCGCCGCGGTTCAGGCGCCAGATGTCCTCATCGGTCATGTTGGCCACCATCGCTTTGAGCTGCGGGTATTTGCCGAAGAAGTGCTCGCGCACATAGGCCCCGTCGCGCGCTTTGAAGACTTGGTATTCGCCGTCGACGCACTCTTCCATGCGCCGCTGCAAAAGCCCGTCTTTATCGCGCGCAAGCAGCGGATCCCAGTAGCTGCCCCAGATCAGCTTGATCACATTCCAGCCCGAGCCGCGGAAGTCGCCTTCGAGCTCCTGGATGATCTTGCCGTTGCCGCGCACGGGGCCATCGAGCCGCTGCAGGTTGCAGTTGATGACGAAGATCAGGTTGTCGAGCTTTTCCCGCGCGGCCATGCTGATCGCACCGAGCGATTCGGGTTCATCCATCTCGCCATCGCCGCAGAACACCCAGACTTTACGCCCTTCGGTCTTCGCAAGGCCCCGGCATTCGAGATACTTGAGAAAGCGCGCCTGGTAGATCCCCATGATGGGGCCGAGCCCCATCGACACGGTGGGGAACTGCCAGAAATCCGGCATGAGCCACGGGTGCGGATAGGACGACAGGCCCTTGCCATCGACTTCCTGACGGAAGTTGTCGAGCTGCTCCTCGCTCAAGAGCCCGAGCAGATACGCCCGCGCATAAATGCCGGGGGCGCTGTGACCTTGGATGTAGATGAGATCGCCGCCGTGGTTGGCCGAAGGGGCATGCCAGAAGTGGTTGAAGCCAACGTCATAGAGGGTCGCGGCCGAGGCAAAGGTCGAGATGTGTCCGCCGAGTTCGAGGCCCTTGCGTCCGGCACGCAAGACCATCATGGCCGCATTCCAGCGGACGTAGCTGCGCAGCCGGTGCTCGATCTCATGATCCCCTGGGCTTTTCGCCTCCAGATGCGGGGGAATGGTGTTCAGATAAGCGGTGTTCGGTGAAAACGGCGCCCGGGTGCCCGAGCGGCGCGCCTTGTCAAAGAGCGCTTCGAGCAAAAAGTGCGCGCGATCGTAGCCTTCACGTTCGATGACTGATTCGAGCGCATCGAGCCACTCGGCCGTCTCGGCCGGGTCGATGTCGACTTTCGCCGTGTTGTGGTCGGACATGGCGGTGCCTCTCCTGAAGTGTTGAAGTCAATCTCGTGACGCCTGTGTTCGCTCGCAGTGTGCGCGCGCCTCTCGACAAAGGCAACAACACACATCCAAATGCACTGAGCTGCGACTGCAGCGATGCTAGCAAGAAATTCCGACAGTCGGAAACGGTTTCCGAAAATATTGATCCGCACCGCTCCGCCAGCTCGCCGCTCATGCCTGAGCGCGGCGAGCCTGCCTCGAAGCTCGAAGCAGCTCGGGTCGGACAAACGGATTGGCCGGAAATCCCGAGGGGCGCGATGCACTACTCGGCCTTGATGCCGGTCAGCTCAAAGCTTGCGCTGCGGCCACTGGCCGAGACCAGTTTGACTTTGAACGGGATGTAGTGAAACTCGGGCGCGAGCCAGAACGTGGCCGTCCCGCCGCCTTTGCCTTCGGCGTCGGGTTGCCGGACGCTTTTCCACACCTGCGTCTTGACGGTCTGGGTACGACGTTCGCCGGTCAGCGGATCGGGATCGCCCACGGGCACGGTCAGTTCCTCATCCCGCTCGCGGGTGAGCGTGAATTCATCGAGCCGGCGCGTACTTGCCACCGTGAAAGTCGCGCGATCGCTCTTTGGCAGCGCGAAATAAAACTGCACGATCCACGTGAGCGGGTCGTGGGTCCGATCTTTCATCTCGAGCGGCTCCTTTTCGGGCAGCCGGATCACGCGCTCGCTATAGTCAAACACGACTTCGCGCCGATGGTCCGGCCGGCCGCGTTCCTCGACGAAGCGTTCGGGCTTGAGCCCGTCCCCCGTGATACGGCCGCGCGATTCGCCCGTGAAGGTGCCTGGGTACATGAGCGCTGCAAGCCCCCGCGCGCGCCCGCTCGCGCGCAAGCTGTAGCGCCCATCCTCGTGCTGAAAGCTGAGCGTGACGGGGCCGACTTCGAAGCGCTGTTCGCCCAGATAAGCCAAATAGCCCAAATCGAGGCGTCGCGGCGGAAGCCGCGCCGGAGGCTCGGCCGGCGCTTGCGGCCGAGGCTCCGCTACGGTCGGCTCAACGGGCTGCGGCGCAGGCGGCACGGGTGCAGGCTGCGCCGCTGGCGCTTCCACGGGCGGCAGCTCGGGCTGCGTTTCAACGACCGGCGGCGTCGCCGGGGGCGGATCGACCGGCGGCACCTCGGGTACGTCCTCGGGTTGCGGCGCGGGCACGACGGCGGCCACAGCCTCGCTCGGCCGCACCGCGGGCCGGGCACGGCGCGGCGCGGGTCGTGGCGGTGAGGGGCTTGCCGTCGGCGGCGGTGGAGGGGGCATGAGCCTCGTCACAAGCGGCTCGACCCGTCGCTCGGGCGGCTCGAAGTCCACGACGGTCGCAACCAGCAGATGTAGCGCAAGCGACGCAAGCAGCGCAAGCGCGAAGCGCTGCTTCGGCGTGGCAAGCCAAGCACGGCGTCGCGCCAGCCGCGAGGCAAGCTCAAACTCAAGCGGCTCGGCAGCTCCGTGGGCCTTGGGTCGAACAGCAACCATGGCTCGACGCAAACGCCTCAGAGGGCCTTGGCGAGGACGCGCACGCGCATACCCTCGACCACGAGACGCTGCTCGCAGAACAGGCGCACCGCCCAGGGCAAGATTCGGTGCTCTTCGGCCAGCACGCGAGCCGCTAGGGTTTCCGGGGTGTCGTCCTCTTCCACCGGCACGGCCGCTTGCGCGATGATCGGTCCGCGGTCGAGTTCCGGCGTTACAAAGTGCACCGTGCAACCGTGCAGCTTGACCCCTTCGGCAAGCGCTCGCGCGTGCGTGTTGAGCCCCGGAAAGGCAGGCAAGAGCGAAGGGTGGATGTTGATCAGGCGTCCCGCATAGGCCGAGGTAAACACAGGGGTCAAGATGCGCATGAAACCGGCCAATACGACCAGATCCGGCGCGTATTCGTTCAGTGCCGCAAGCAACGCGCGATCGAAAGCTTCGCGAGTCGCGAAGTCAGCATGCGGCACCACCACGGTTGGAACGCCGGCGGCTTGCGCGTGTGCGAGACCGGCTGCCTCGGCGCGGTTTGAGCCGACCACAACGATCGTCCCGGCCAAATCCGCCCGCAAGAGCGCGCCCAAGTTCGAGCCGCGTCCGGAGATGAGCACGGCGATGCGCTTGCGCGGGCCAGCACTCATGCGCGAAGCTGCAAGTCCGCGCCGTCGTAGATCACGCCCATCGGCGCGATACGCAGCCGTTTTGGCCCGGCCTCGACGTGTCCGGCGATCCAGGCCGCCACCCCTTGGTCGCGCGCGATCTCGGCCGCCCGTGCGGCATCGCGAGCGGCGACGAAGAGCGCAAACCCCGCCCCCATGTTGAACGTGCCATAGGCTTCCCGCGCATCGAGGCCCGCCTCGCGCGCAATGAAGGCAAGTTCCGTGGGAACCGGTGGCAACATCTCGATCACGTAGGTCCAGTCGGCTGGATGGCGCAGCAGCTTGCGCCAGCCGTGGCCCGTGATGTTGACGGCGTAGTGCAACTCAATGCCCGCCCGTGCCAGCGCTTCGGTCACGGGGCTGTAAAGCGCGGTCGGGGTGAGCAGCGCCTCGCCCAAGCTCCGCCCGTCGTCGAGACGTGTCTGATAGCCCTCGGGTAGCCGGCTCGCGATCTTGCGCGCAAGCGATACGCCGTTCGCATGGATGCCGCTTGATGCAAGCAGCACGATCGCATCACCGGCGGCAAGCCGCTCGCCGAGCGTCAGCCGCGATTTCGGATAGACCGTTCCCACACAGCCGGCAGCCAGGTCAATCGTGCCTTCGACGACCACGCCCGAAAGGGCAGGTGTTTCGCCTCCGCCCCAGGCCACACCGCAGCGCTCGCAGGCGGCGCGCCAACCGCGAATCAAATCGCCCGCGCGGCGCTCATCGCTAAACCAGTCGCTGCTGCCTGCGGCCCAGTACGCCTGCACGATCAGAGGGGTGGCGCCCACGGTGATCAAATCATTGACCGCCATGGCAATCGTGTCCTGGGCGATGGCCGCGTAGTGACTCACCCCAGTGGCCGCGTAGAGCGCATCGGCCACAAGCACCTTCGTGCCCAGACATTCCACGATCGAGGCCAGATAGCGGTCACCGAGATCGATCACGTACGCCGACTCGCCGCGGGAGGCAGAAAGCTCGGAAAGCCCGAAGTTGCGTAGCGCCGACGCCGTGCTGGCGGCGGCTTGTTGGGCCAGGCGCTTGACCCGATCGATGGTTTCATAGTGCACGCCGGCCTGCTCGTAGCGAATGGGGGCGTTGGTCATGGGGGTCGGACAGCCACGCGAGCCGTGAAGCGTTACTCGCAAACAGGATGCTCTTGGACCGGCACCGCACGAAGCCGCATGCACTGCAGGCCGATCGTGTCTAATTGATCGTCTCGAAGGCCGTACCGCTTCGCAAGCAGCGCCTCCGCGGCGGCGATCGGTACCGTTCGCACCACGAATGTTAGCGACCGCTTGAGCCTCGCGGGTCGCAGCCCAGGGATCGCCTGGGGTCGGCCCGAGCGCTTCAGTCCGCCGCCCTGCCCATGCAGCAAATCACGCTCGAGCTCTTCGCGCCCGAGGCGCCGACGTTTGAGAACTTTATCGTCGGCCACAATGCCGAAGCGGTGGCGGCCCTGCGCGCCCTCGCCCAGCGAACGCCTGCACCCGATGCGAGGCTGGCGGCACAAGTCATCGTGCTCTGGGGCGCACCCGGCGTTGGCAAGTCGCATTTGCTCGAGGCCCTAGCCACGGCAGCCCGAGCCGCCGGAAGGCATGCGCTAGCCGCCACCCCGCACGAGCTGTGCGCGGACCCTTTCGTCGAGACCGATCTGCTCATCCTCGATGAAGTGGATCGCTACGACAGGGAGGGCCAAGCGGCCGCGTTCACGGCCTTCAACCACGTCCAGGCACGAGGGGGAGCCATCGCGGCCGCGTGCACTGAGGCTCCGCTGACGAGCCCTCTGCGGCCCGATCTGCGCTCTCGTCTGGGCAGCGGCCTCGTGTTCGAAATTCGGGCCCTGCCCCAAGATGCGCTGCCGAGCCTGCTTCGCGCCTACAGTGCGCAGTGCGGTTTCACAATCGGCGACGAAGTGCTCGCTTACGTGCTGACCCGCTATGCGCGGGACGTCCGGTCCCTGCGCGAGGCTCTACGCGCGATCGACCGGCTGTCGCTAGCCACCCATCGCCCGGTCACGATTCCACTGGCCCGGGCCGCGCTGGCGGCCCTGGAACGGCAACGGCGCGGCCATCCCTGCTAGCATCACCCCTGAGTCGGGTTTGCCCGGGTGCGGCGCGCTCGCCCGTACCGCACCGGTCAACCAATCGAATGTTGGTTCGTTACTGACTCGGGCGCGGGGAGTTTCCCCGCGTTTTCTACAACAACACATCTCTCTAGAGGACTGTGACCCATGAGCAAACTGCTGACTGCCCTGATCGCTTCGGCTTTCGCTGCCGTCTCCTTCGCCCAGGCGCCCGCCGCTCCGGCGGCCCCGGCCAAGCCGGCTGAGCCGGCCAAGGCCGAAGCCAAGAAGGACGAGAAGAAGGCTGCCCCGGCCAAGAAGGCCAAAAAGGGCAAGAAAGCCAAGAAAGCCAAGAAAGCCTAAAGCAACGCTTCTGGCGCGAGGCCCCGTGCCTCGTTTTCATGAGGGCACCTGCGCGGTGCCCTTTTTATTGCCCGCGTGTGCGTGCGCCGTCCAACATCTGAAAATTCGCTCATGCGTGTCATCGTCGGACTCTCCGGGGGCGTCGACTCGGCCGTGGCCGCTTGGCTGCTCAAGCAGGCCGGACACGAGGTGCTTGCAGTCTTCATGAAAAACTGGGAAGACGACGACGATGGCGAGCACTGCTCCTCGCGCGAGGATCTGGTCGATGCGGTCAGCGTGGCCGATCACCTCGGCATCGACATCGATGTGGTCAACTTCGCCTCCGAGTACAAAGAGCGGGTGTTTTCCCATTTCCTGGCCGAGCACCGCGCGGGCCGCACGCCCAATCCCGACGTGCTCTGCAATACCGAAATCAAGTTCGCTGCGTTTCTCGATTACGCACTCAAGCTCGGTGCAGAGCGAATCGCCACCGGTCACTATGCCGGTCTGCGCCAGGGTCGCGACGGCAGCTTCGAGCTTGTCAAAGGCGCCGATCCGGGCAAAGATCAGAGCTACTTCCTGCATCGGCTCTCGCAGGAGCAACTTGCACGGGCGATCTTCCCGCTGGCCGGTCTGCACAAACAACAAGTCCGCGAGATCGCGCGGCAGATCGGACTGCCCAATCATGCCAAGCGCGACTCAACCGGCATCTGCTTCATCGGCGAGCGGCCTTTTCGCGCGTTTCTCGAACGCTACCTGCCTAAAACGCCCGGTGAAATGGTCACCCCTGAGGGTCGGGTCGTCGGTCGCCATCAAGGACTTGCCTACTACACGCTCGGCCAGCGCGGCGGGCTCGGCTTGGGCGGCGACCGCGCCGGCACCGGCGAGCCTTGGTATGTGGCCGGCAAGGACCTCTCGGCCAACCGCTTGATCGTCGTGCAGGGGCGCAACCACCCGGCGCTTCGTCGCGCTCAAGTCAGACTCGTCAATACGCACTGGATCGCGGGGGTTGCGCCCACGGCTGGCCGCGGCTACACCGGCAAAACGCGCTATCGCCAACCCGATGCCGACTGCGCCTTCGTCGCCGAGGGCGAAACGGGCGGACGGCTCGAATTCGACGTCCCCCAGTGGGCCCCCACGCCGGGCCAATACGGGGTGCTCTACCGCGGCGACGTTTGTCTGGGTGGCGGCGTGATCGCGGACTAAAGCGCAAAAGCGTGCAACGCAAGCGCTCAAGCGCACCGCTTCATCGCGCCGAGAACCCTCCGCCGCCACGCAGGCGGTGTGTGCGCTCAAGCGGGCCGTGCGTTCGATGGAAGTGTTCGATCGCCCCCGGCAGGCGCGCAGATCGTGTCGGGTAGCCGCGCAAGAAGCGTTCGACCTCGTCAGCGGCGCGCGTGCAGAGCAGTCGACCTTTTGTGTCCCGGAGGTTCCAACGCCTCCGCAGAAGCGGCACGGCTGCCGCACTGATTGTTGTTTCCGGCATGGCAACGGCCTAGACTCTTTGCGGCAAACCGCGCTGCCAACGCAAACGCTCACGCCCAGGCGCCATGAAGGTTGCTCTCCTCGGTGCTGGCCACATCGGTCAGACCATCGCCCGATACCTGGCGGCAACGGATGACTTCGCGGTCACGGTCTTCGACCGTCGCCCCGAGGCACTCGGCGAGCTCGCCCGATCCGGCATTCGCACTGCGCCGCTCGAGATCAGCGACCCGCGCGCTTTGTCCGCGGCGCTCTCAGGCCATGAGGCGGTGATCAATGCGCTGCCGTACTACCTCGCCACGACGGTCGCACAAGCCGCTCGGCAGGCCCGATGCCACTACTTCGACCTCACCGAAGATGTAGCCGCCACGCGTGCAATCAAAGCGATCGCCGAAGGCGCCGACACCGTCTTCATGCCGCAGTGCGGTCTCGCGCCGGGATTCATCAGTATCGTCGCCTACCACCTCGCGCAAGGCTTCGAGACGCTCTACGACGTCAAGATGCGCGTCGGCGCCTTGCCCGCCTTTCCGACCAACTCCCTCAAATACAACTTGACCTGGAGCGTGGACGGACTGATCAACGAGTACTGCCAACCGTGCGAGGCGATCCGTGACGGCGAGCGCATTCACGTCTTGCCGCTGGAAGGACTCGAGCATTTCTCGCTCGATGGCGTCGAGTACGAAGCCTTCAACACCTCGGGCGGCTTGGGCACGCTGTGCGAAACACTTGCCGGACGTGCTCGTAACCTCGACTACAAGAGCGTGCGCTACCCTGGTCATCACGCGCTCATGCGCGTGCTGCTCGAAGATCTGCGGCTCAAGGAAGATCAGGAAACGCTCAAGGCGATCCTGCGCCGCAGCGTGCCTTCGACGATGCAGGATGTCGTGCTCGTGTTCGTCACGGTCACTGGGCTGCGCCGCGGCCAGTTCCTCGAAGAAGTCTTTGCGCGCAAAATCTTCGCCGAGCGCGGTCCTGAGCCGCAGTCGGCCATTCAGATCGCGACGGCCTCGGGCGTGTGCGCGGTGGTCGATCTGTTTCGCGCGGGCAGGTTGCCGCAGCGAGGCTTCATCCGACAAGAGCAGGTTTCGCTCCCGGAGTTTCTCGCCAACCGCTTTGGGCGCGCCTACCAAGCGCAACGACAGGTTGAATCGATCGGCTAAGGGGATAGGAGCGCTGCCATGAAACCATCCTCCGAACTCTTCGCAGAAACCTGGGCCGAACTCGGGCTTGATGCCGCGACGCTCGCCGATGCAGCGCGCGAGGTGCGCTCCCCGATCGATGGGGCCGTGCTCGCGCGCGTGCGCGAACAGGATGCCGTCGCGGTGGATGCGGCAATCGCTCGGGCGCAGGCGGCCTTCACACGCTGGCGCGAGGTGCCCGCACCGCGGCGCGGCGAGCTCGTGCGGCAGTTTGGCGAGGAGCTCCGAACCCACAAACAAGCCCTCGCTCGGCTCGTCTCGCTCGAGACCGGAAAAATCGCCAGCGAAGGTCTCGGCGAAGTGCAGGAGATGATCGACATCTGCGACTTTGCCGTGGGACTGTCGCGCCAGCTCTACGGTCTGACCATCGCCTCCGAGCGGCCCGAACACCGCATGATGGAACAGTGGCATCCGCTCGGTTGCGTCGGCGTCATTACGGCTTTCAACTTCCCGGCGGCCGTGTGGGCGTGGAATGCAGCGCTGGCGCTCGTCTGCGGCGATCCGGTGCTCTGGAAACCCTCGGAAAAGACGCCCCTGACAGCCCTGGCCGTCGAGGCTCTGTTTGCGCGTGCGCGAGCTCGCGTTGGAGCGCCCGAAGAAACCGAAGCGCTCGTGCAGGTTTTGATCGGCGGTGCCTCGATCGGGCAGCAACTCGCCGGCGACCCGCGCCTGCCGCTTATTTCTGCGACGGGTTCAACGGGCATGGGTCGCGCAATTGCGCCGGTGGTTGCCGGGCGTTTCGGGCGCCTCATTCTCGAACTGGGCGGCAACAACGCGGTAATCGTTGCCCCAAGCGCCGATTTGGAGCTCGCTGTACGAGCGATCGTCTTCGGCGCAGCCGGCACGGCCGGGCAGCGCTGCACCACGACGCGTCGGCTGATCGTGCACGAATCGATCCGCGCGGCACTGCTTGAGCGGCTCGCGCGCGTCTACGAGGCTCTACCGATCGGCCATCCGCTCTCCGAGGGCGTGCTTGTTGGCCCCTTGATCGATGCTCGAGCCGCCGAGGCCATGCGGGCAGCGCTCCAGCAGGCCCAGGCCGAAGGAGGCCAGATCGTGGTCGGTGGCGAGCACGTGACGGTGGCCGGCTGTGAAGGGGGCAGCTACGTGCGCCCAGCCATCGTTGCCATGCCCGCCCAGACGCCGATTGTGTGCACCGAGACCTTCGCTCCGATCCTCTATGTGCTGACTTACCGCGACTTCGCTGAGGCGATCGCGCTCAACAATGCGGTGCCACAAGGCCTTTCTTCGGCCATTTTCACCAACGATCTGCGTGAAGCGGAGCACTTCCTCGGACCTTCGGGTTCGGACTGCGGCATCGCCAACGTCAACCTCGGCACCTCCGGAGCCGAGATCGGAGGCGCTTTCGGTGGCGAAAAAGAAACCGGCGGCGGCCGCGAGTCGGGTTCCGACGCTTGGAAGGCCTACATGCGTCGCGCGACCAACACGATCAACCGCGGCCGCGCGTTGCCACTGGCGCAGGGCGTGCGCTTCGACCTCTAGGCGCAGGCTGTACCTCGAAGCTGCAGGGGCCGCTTCCGCAGGAACCGATCGCAAGCGACGACGCGCCGATAATCGGTGGCTCGAACCGAGCTGCATTCGAACCTCGTCATGCCCGCTTTCGACACCCTTGCCGTGCACGCCGGCACCCCGCCCGATCCCGCCACCGGCGCGCGCGCGCTGCCGATCCATCTGTCGACCTCGTTTGTCTTCGAGGATGCCGATCATGCGGCGGCACTCTTCAACATGGAGCGCGCCGGGCATGTCTATGCACGCATCTCTAACCCGACGATTGCCGCTTTCGAAGAACGCATGGCCGCTCTCGAGGGGGGTGTAGGTGCCATCGCGACCGCCTCCGGCCAAGCGGCGCTGCATCTGGCCATTGTCACGCTCATGGGCGCGGGCGGCCATATCGTGGCAAGCCGCGCGCTCTACGGTGGCAGCCACAACCTGCTTGCCTACACGCTGCCGCGTTTTGGCATCAACACCACCTTCGTCGATCCTTGGGATCTGGATGCCTGGCGCGCAGCGATTCGACCCGAGACACGGCTCTTCTTCGGAGAGACGGTCGCCAACCCCGGCGGACGTGTGCTCGATCTCGAAGCGCTGGCCGAGATCGCACACGATGCGAGGCTTCCGCTTTTGGTCGATGCCACCCTCACCACGCCGTACCTGTTGCAACCCTTGGCCTACGGGGCCGATCTGGTCCTGCACTCGGCCACCAAGTTCCTCGCCGGGCACGGGACGGTCGTGGGCGGCGTGCTCATCGACAGCGGGCGCTTCGACTGGCTTGCGCCGAGCGCACGCGAACGCTTTTCCACCCTCACCGAGCCCTATGAGGGCTTTCACGGCATGGTCTTTGCCGAAGAATCGCCCACTGCAGCCTTTTTGCTGCGGGCGCGGCGCGAGGGGCTGCGCGACTTTGGCGCCTGTCTCTCCCCGATGAATGCCTGGCAGATCCTGCAGGGGCTTGAGACCTTGCACCTGCGCATGCCGCGACATGTGGAAAACACTCGTGCCGTGGCCGCCTTCCTGGCTGCGCATCCGATGGTGGCGGCCGTTCACTACCCCGAGCTTCCGACCCATCCGGATCACGCCCTGGCCAAGCGCTATCTGCCGCGCGGGGCAGGGGCGGTGCTGGCCTTCGAACTCAAAGGCTCAAGGGCCCAGGCGCGCGCTTTGATCGATGCGCTCAAGCTGTTTTCGCACTTGGCCAACGTCGGCGATGCCAAGTCGCTCGTGATTCATCCGGCCAGCACCACCCATGCACGCATGAGCGCCGAAGAGCTTGCGCGGGTGGGTCTCGGCGAGGGCACGATCCGGCTTTCGATCGGGCTCGAGGCGGCCGACGATCTGATCGAGGATCTGAAGCGCGCTTTCAAGAGCGCGGAGCGTGCGGCATGAGGCTTGAAGGCCTGTACCTCTACACCGGCGGGCGGCCGTTCAACCCGAGCCGCCCGAGCGCGCTGTTGATCCACGGCGCAGCCAACGATCACTCGGTCTGGGCCCTGCAGAGCCGCTACTTCGCCCACCACGGCTGGAACGTACTTGCGCCCGATCTGCCCGGCCACGGCCAAAGCGCATCGCCCCCCGAAGAGAGCATCGAAGCACTTGCGCTGCGCCTGGCTCGGGTGCTCGATGCGCTTGAAGTGCCCTCGGCGTTTGTTGCCGGGCACAGCATGGGCTCGCTGGTTGCGCTCGAACTGGCCGCCACACGGCCCGAACGGATCGCCCGGCTCGCGCTTCTGGGCACGGCCGTCCCGATGGCGGTCAGCGATACGCTTTTCGATGCGGCGCGCCAGGACGAGCCGCGCGCACAGCGCATGATCGTGGGCTGGTCGTTCGCCGCGGCAAGCCAACTTGAAAGCCGCCTGCAGATGCCGGGCTTCTGGCTGCCCGGCAGCCTGCAGGCGCTCATGGCGCGACAGCCGCGCGGGGTGCTCGCCACCGACTTGAATGCCTGTCGGACCTATACGAACGGCCTCGCGGCCGCCTCCCGCATCGCGCAGCCGAGCCTTCTCATCCTCGGCGAGCGCGATCTGATGACCCCGCCGAAAGCCGCAAGCGAACTGCTCAGCACCCTGCGCGCGCCCGAGCTCGTTCGTCTGCCCGAAGTGGGCCATGCGATGCTTTTCGAGGCGCCGGAGGCTGTCCGACGCGCGCTTTGGCGCTTCGCCCATGCCCGCTAGAGCAAAGCCGTCCCGGGGCCATGGCACAGCCGCCGCGCTTTTTTTGTCCACCGCCGATCCCGGAGGATGCGCACCGCTGGCCCCTGCCTGAAGCCGCCGCGCAGCACACGCGTGTGCTTCGGCTCCGGGTGGGCGATGCGGTCACGCTCTTTGACGGCCTAGGCGGTGAGGTGCCGGCAACCCTTATTGCGGTTGATCGCCGCGCCGTGTGGGTGGGCACCGGCACGCGCCGTCCCATCGAGCGCGAAAGGGCACGGCAGATCACGCTCGCCGTAGGGCTGATCGCAAGCGAGCGCTTCGACTGGCTCGTCCAGAAGGCCGTCGAGCTCGGTGTTGCACGGATCGAGCCGCTCTTGACCGAGCGTTCGCAACGCATCCCCGGCAGCATCGACAAGCGCCTCGCGCACTGGCAGGGCATCGTGATCGCCGCCAGCGAGCAGTGCGGGCGCAATCGACTCGCGCGCATTGAGCCGCCGCAACCGCTTGCCGTGTGGCTCGAGCGCCTAGGTGACCGGAGTCTGGTCCTTGCAGACGGCGAAGGCGGCACGTCATACATCAGCCCCGAAGGCCCTCTCACCCTCGCGGTGGGCCCGGAGGGTGGCTTCTCGCCCGGCGAACTTGCCGCGCTGCGGGCACGCGCCCAGGTGCGCCTGACCCTGGGGCCGACAGTGCTGCGCGCCGAGACCGCCGCGGTCGCCGGGCTTGCGCTGCTTTCAAACGCACCCGGCCATCGGCTAACTCATTGACGGCGGAACAGCGCTACAAGGTCGTCGCGCAAGGCGACCTTGGCAAGCGGTGTGAGCTTCCATTCCGCACCATCGAGGCGCACCTGCTGCAGTGTGGCTTCCTTGGCGTCGAGATTGAGAGTGCCGGTGCGCAAATCAGCGCTACGCAAGTAGGCGGCCACGCGCGGGTTGCGCGCGGCGATATCGTGAGGTTGGCGCTGTGCCCAGGTGGTCACGTGGAACACGATGGTGCCTTTGTAGTTGTGCAGCGCGAGCTCCTCAAGCGTCTTTTCGAGCATGGCCACGTTGTCCTCGCGTTTCCATTCTCCGCCGAAGGCAAGGTAGACCGCGTCGCTGGGGAGCACGCGCTCGACGGCGGTGGCAACGTCGTTGACGTCGCGCACGGATTCAAAGGTCAGCATGCCAGTTGGCTTGGCCCGCAAAAAACCGCTGCCGACACCACCGGCGAGCACGCTGCAGATCGCCGACCGGTTGGCGAGAATGCCCAAATGCGGCTTCGGCAGCGTGGCGCCGAGCGCTTCGCCGACCGTGCCGCCTGCCATCACACGAATGGTCTGGAGTTCCCCGAACGTGAGGGGCTTTTTCTCCTGCGCGCCGACGGTGTTTCCGCCGGTCAGCAGCAAAGCAGACAGCACAGCAGCGTGTACGGAATGGAGGAATCGGGCCGGGCGCCCGTTAGCGCTGAATTTCATGCAAGACTCCTGAATCGATGATGAACGACGCTCGCAAAGGCACCGATGCACCCCTGCGATCATCGATGCATACGCAGCCCGCCGACGATTGGATGCAGCACGGCAGGCTCCCGCTCAATCACCCCCACGGGTCGGGAAGCGTCAGCACCCCGTGCGCAAAGGCGGCAAGCCCCGCAAGGGTGAGCCAGGCATCGCCGGGCATTTGCCCCTTGCTTTGCCCGTCGAGCAGCGCACAGCGATGAATGAGCTCGGGAATGCGGGCAGCCGGAATCCGTTCGAGCGCCCGCTCGAGCGCCTGCTGGCGCTTGCCCCAGATGCGCAGACTGCGAAAGGCCTGAAGAAGCGGCACGCCGTCGCGCTGCGCAAGAATCACCCCGGCCAGCGCATGCACATCCTCCGAGAGCTGCCAAGAGAGTCTGGCAGCCTGCTCGCCTTCGGCACGCAACCCCTCGAGCACGCGCGCGTAGCGCGCCAGATCCCCGGACAAAAACGCAAGCGAAAGCTCTGCCGGGTCATAGCGCGCCACATCGGTGACCGCCGCGAGCACTGCCTCCGGCGTGAGCCGGTCGCGCTCGGCCTCCGGGATCAGAAGCGTGAGCTTTTCGATCTCCTGCCGCGCGGCAAGCAGGTTGCCTTCGCAGCGCTCGGCAAGAAGCGCCACCACCTCTTCGGAGGCGGCCAAGCCCTGCCGCTTGAGCCGCTCGGCAATCCAGGCGGGAAGCGCCTCACGCTCGATCAACGGGGCCTCAATCACCTCCCCCGCACGCCGCGCCGCGGCATACCAGGCCGATTCGGTCTGCGCCCGCTCAAGCTTGGGCAGATCGAAGATGAAGAGCACATCGGCTGAGGCTTGTGCCGCGACCCACGCGATGAATTCGGCGGCTTCGGTACCGACTCTCCCCGCAGCCAGGGTGACCTCGACGATCCGCCGCTCGGCAAAGAGGGAAAGACTGGCTGCCTCGTCGCGTAGCGCGCCCCAGTCGAAGTTTGCCTCAACCACATGATGCTCGCGCTCGCTGTAGCCCGCCTTGCGGGCGCGCGCACGGAGCCCATCCCGCGCCTCGATCTTGGTCAGGAGCTCTTCGCCGTGAATCAGGTAGAGCGGCTTCACGCAGGCATTACGTGGCTGGCCGCTTGACCGCGGTGAGGCGACGCAGCAGTTGCGCCACCGCATCGAGCTCCATGTCGCGCACGAGTTGTCGCTCTTCGGCCTCTTTGGCGAGCGCTTGCGATTCGGAGAAGGAAAAATCGCGCCGCACGGTGATCTCGCCCGGCTCGCCCCATGCACGGCCACGCGCATCGACGAGCTCGTAGCGGATCACATACTCGAGCTCGAACTCGCGCGCACGCCCGCCGCCTGAGAGCGAAAGCACCCGCTTGTCGAACAGCACCTGCTGAAATCGAAGCGCAAAGTCGGCCTCTTCGATGCGCGGCTTCACCTGCACGCCGGCACGCTCAAGGGCCGCAATGACATCGGGCACCACCGGCGCTGCCGCCCCCGAAAGCACTGCTCCGCCCACGCCATAGCGCGCAGGCGACTGCACATGGATGCTTGAAAACGGATAGCGCGCCGCCCCGCGCAACTGAAAGCCGCAGCCGGCAAGCGGGGTCAACAGCAGGGCTGCAAGCCACCGGCGACGTGTCCTCATGCCCTACACCACCACGTTGACAAGCCGCCCCGGAACGACCACGATTTTTTTGGGCGGCCGGCCTTCGCCAAAGCGCGCCACCTCGGGTGCGGCAGCCGCCGCCGCTTCGATCGCGGCACGATCGGCGCTTGCCGGCACCACGATGTGGCCGCGGGTTTTGCCGTTGACCTGCAGCACGAGCGTGATCTCCTCGCGCTCGAGCGCCTGCGGATCTGGCTCCGGCCACTCGGCATGGAGGATTTCGCCGTAAGTGGCCGCAAACCCCAGGTCTTGCCACAGCTGCCAGGTAATGTGCGGCGCCACGGGGTAGAGCGTGCGAAGCAGGATCGAGGCGCCCTCGCGCGCAAGCGCCGGCGCCGCGCCCACGGCAAGCGTCTCAAGCGCGTTCAACATCTTCATCCCGGCCGAGACCACGGTGTTGTACTGCTGCCGCTCGTAGTCGTAGTTGGCCTGCTTGAGCGTGGCATGAAGCTCGTAGCGCAGGGCCTTGAGCTCCGGGGTGAGCGCCGTTGCATCCACGGCGCCTGCGCTGGCGATCTCTTCACGGTGTTCGAAACACCAGGCCCAGAGGCGCTTCAAGAAGCGATGCGCGCCCTCCACCGCCGTGTCGGACCACACCGCGGGATCCTCCGGCGCACCCACGAACATCACATAAAGCCGCGCCGTGTCTGCGCCGTAGCGGTCGATCAGGTCTTGCGGGTCGACACCGTTTCGCTCGCTCTTGCCCATCTTGCCGATGCCGCCGTATTCGACCCGGGTGCCATCGGCCAGCAGGCCGCCGATGATGTGCCCCTTCTCATCGAGAATGGGCTTGACCTCCGAAGGCGGCACATAGTTCTTCGCGCCATGCGCGCCGGGGGTGTAGAAGATGTGGTTGAGCAGCATGCCGTGGTTGGTCATGCGCAAAAACGGCTCATCGAACTTGAGGAGCCCCAGATCGCGCATCGCCTTGGTCCAGAAGCGCGCGTAGAGCAGATGCAGCACCGCATGCTCGATGCCGCCGATGTACTGATCCATCGGCATCCAGTAGTCGTTGCGTTCATCGACCATGGTCTCGGCACCGGCCGAGGCGTAGCGCATGTAGTACCACGCCGAGTCGATGAAGGTGTCCATCGTGTCGGTTTCGCGCCGCGCCGGTTTGCCGCACTTGGGGCAGGTGCAGGCCAGAAACGCCTCATCCTTGTTGAGCGGGTTGCCGCTGCCGTCGGGGATATGATGCTCAGGCAGCACCACCGGCAAATCCTCGTACGGCACCGGCACCACGCCGCAGTCGGCGCAGTGAATCACCGGAATCGGCGTGCCCCAGTAGCGCTGGCGCGAGATGCCCCAGTCGCGCAAGCGGTAGGTGACCTTTTTCTCGCCCAAGCCGAGCGCGGCAAGATCGGCCGCCACGGCATCCACACAGGCCTGGTACGAAAGCCCGTTGTACTTGCCGCTGTTGACGGCGACCCCCGGGCCCTTCTCGGCATACCAGGGCTGCCAGGCTTCGGTGGAAAACACCTGATCGCCGACCTGCACGACCTGCTTGATCGGCAGGCCGTATTTTTTGGCGAAGGCGAAATCCCGCTCATCATGCCCCGGCACCCCCATCACGGCGCCATCGCCGTAGGTGATGAGCACGTAGTTACCAACCCAGACCTCGATCCGCTCGCCGGTGAGCGGATGGGTGACATAGAGTCCGGTGGCCACGCCCTCTTTTTCCTTGAGCGCAAGTTCGGCCTCGGTGGTGCCGCCCAGTTTGAGCGCATCGATCCGGGGTTTGAGCGCTGGGTTCAACTCCGCAGCACGCACCGCAAGCGGATGCTCGGGCGCAACCGCCACGAAGGTCACCCCCATGATCGTGTCGGCGCGAGTCGTAAACACATAAAGCCGCCCGTCCTGGATGAGTGAGCCGTCCGCCGCGCGGATCTCATGCGGAAAAGCGAAGCGCACACCCTCACTGCGCCCGATCCAGTTCTCCTGAATCGTGCGCAGCTTCTCCGACCATCCGGGGAGCCGATGTTTGACGTAGTCGAGCAGCTCCTCGGCGTATTTGGTGATGGCGAGGTAGTAGCCCGGAATTTCGCGCTTTTCCACCAGCGCCCCGGAGCGCCAGCCGCGCCCGTCGATCACCTGCTCGTTGGCAAGCACCGTCTGATCGACCGGATCCCAGTTGACGATCTGGGTCTTCCGATAGGCCAGGCCGTGTTCGAGCAGCTTCAAGAAGAACCACTGATTCCACTTGTAGTAGCTCGGGTCGCAGGTGGTGAGCTCTCGTGACCAGTCGATGGCTAGCCCCAGGGCCTGACACTGCCGTTTCATGACGCGGATGTTTTCGTAGGTCCAGGCCGCCGGAGCCACCCCGCTTTTGATCGCCGCGTTCTCGGCCGGCAGGCCGAAGGCGTCCCAGCCCATGGGCATGAGCACGTTGTAGCCCTTCATGCGCAGGTGCCGCGCAAGCACATCGTTGATCGTGTAATTCCTCACATGCCCCATGTGCAGCCGGCCCGACGGATAAGGCAGCATGGAGCAGGCGTAATACTTGCCCTTGGGGTAGCGCGGGTCGTGTTCGATGGCGCGATAGGCATCGGTTTCGCGCCAGTGGGCCTGGGCAGCCGCTTCGACGGTCTTGGGATCGTAGTGTGTTTGCATGGAAACGCGGAATAGGCGCGAAAAGCCGCGCAAGAGGCATCCATCCTAGAATCGGGCGCAACGCCCGCAGAGGCTTGCATTCTAGGGATCGCCCCGCCAGAGTCGGCGCGGAACCAAACCCGGCTTGGACCACTCCACTTCCAGAGTCATGCAGCGCGCCCCTCTAACGAAGCCTTACCCATTCGACCTGATGAGCGGATGAATCCACCATGCTTGTTTCTGGGCGCCCTGGCCGCCCTTCTGAGTCTTGGCACCGCCGCGGCCCAGCCGGTCAAGACGCCACACGTGGAAGTGGAGCTCGTGGCCGAGCGCACGAGCGTGGCTCCAGGACAGACCGCGCGCATTGGCTTGTCGATCCGGCATGCCCCGAAATGGCATACCTACTGGAAAAACCCTGGCGATTCTGGGCTTCCGACCAAAGTCACCTGGCAGCTCCCGCCCGGGGTCACAGTGAGCGAATTCGAGTGGCCTGCGCCCGAACGCTTGGTCACCGGGCCGATCGTCAACTTTGGCTACGAAGGCCACATCCTTCTGCCGGCCAGCGTTCGCATTCCCGCGGATGCAAAGCCCGGCAGCACGATTGAGATCAAGGGCCATGCCGAATGGCTCGTCTGCAAGGATGTGTGCATTCCCGAAGACGGCCCGGTACGCCTGAGGCTACCGGTCACGGCGGCTGCTGGGGAACTCTCGCCGCAGGCGCCGCTTTTTGCTCAAGCGGATCGCCGAATGCCACGTGCCCTGCCTGGCTGGGGCGATGCGGGCGCGGAGGTTGCAGGACGCGAGCTGCTCATTCGCTTTTCCGGCCCGCCGGAGGCGAGGCTTTCCGGTTTCGATGTCTTTCCCGAGCTCGAGCAGCTCACCGAGCCCGCGGTACAGACCACCTACCGGGCGGGCAACACCTACTTCGCGCGGCTCAAGCTCCTCGACGGTGCCAAACCACCGGCCGAGGTCGCCTTTGTGGTCACCGCGCCGGCGGGACTTCGCGCAAGCGGCGCGCATGAACCCGCCGCGGCGCTCAGGCTCATCGCCCCGGTACGGACGGTGGCCACCCTCGAACTGCCGCGGGAGGCTGTCCCGCTTGCAGCCGTGGCGACCAAGCCGAGCACCGTCGGCGAAACCAGCGCGGCTCAAGCTGCACGGGGCGCACCCAGCGCTCCGGCCGCCGGGGCAACGGATACGCTCGGGCTGGCGGGCGCGCTTCTGTTTGCCTTCCTGGGCGGAATGATCCTCAACCTGATGCCCTGCGTGTTTCCGGTACTTTCGCTCAAGATCCTGTCCTTCGCCCAGCACCATGGCGATCAGGCTGGCGCTGCCGCGGCGATGCGCCGGCACGGCCTCTACTACGCCGCCGGGGTGGTGCTTTCCTTTCTCGCCCTCGCGGGCGTCTTGCTTGCAATCAAAGCGGCCGGGAGCGCGGTCGGCTGGGGCTTTCAGCTGCAGGAGCCGACGGTGGTCTGGACGCTGGCTGCCATCTTCTTCGTGATTGGGCTCAATCTGCTCGGAGCCTTCGAAGTCGGACAGCTCGCCCCCTCGACGCTTCTCTCCTATACCGCCAAACACCCCGGTGTCGATGCCTTTGCCACCGGTGTGCTTGCGGTGGTGGCAGCCAGCCCCTGCACCGCGCCCTTCATGGGCGCAGCGCTCGGCTTTGCGCTCACCCAGAGCGCCGGCACCGCACTGGCCGTCTTCGCGGCGCTCGGGGCGGGCATGGCGCTTCCATATGTGCTTCTGGCCTGGTTTCCGGCGTGGCTTGACCGACTGCCGCGACCGGGGCCGTGGATGGTCACCCTCAAGCAAGCGCTCGCTTTCCCGATGTTTCTGGCCGTGGTATGGCTCCTCTGGGTGCTTGCCCAGCAAGTCGGGGTGGACTCAGGCGCCGTTGCCCTTCTTGGGCTGGTCGGCATCGCCTTGGGTGCGTGGCTTCTCGGCTCGAGCCGACCGAGCGCGCGCTGGGCCGGGTTGGTCGCGGCGCTTGCCGCCTTCGCCCTGGCCTGGCCGGCTGGCGCGCCTGCACTGAGCGCCCAGACCACCACCACGGCGCCGGATGCATCGGCCCGCGGCGCAAGCGACCTTTGGCAGCCTTGGTCGCCAGAGGCTGTGGCCGCAGCCAATGCCGCCGGCAAGCCGGTGTTTGTCGACTACACCGCCGCCTGGTGTGTGAGCTGTCAGGCCAACAAGCGCCTGGTGCTGTCGCGTGAGGATGTGCTGTCGGCTTTTGCGGCCAAGGGGGTGGTGCTCATGCGCGCCGACTGGACCAACAGGGATCCGCGCATCACCGAGTCGCTCAAGGCGCTCGGCCGCTCGGGGGTACCGGTCTATGCCTTGCACGCGCCCGGCCGACCTGTCGAGCTCTTGCCTGAACTGCTCACGCCGGGCCTCGTCAAAGAGGCGATCGCCCGGCTTTGACCGGATGGATCTCCCCCATTGGCAAAAAAGAAGGAGTCTTCGATGTCGCTCAAGCGCCTTGTTGCGGCCTCTGTCGCCGCGTGTCTCGCCTTTGCCGCTCAAGCCGCCACGGTCGGCCAACCGGCGCCTGATTTCACCGCCACCGATGTCCACGGCAAAACCGTGAGGCTTTCGGATTTCCGTGGCAAGCATGTCGTGCTTGAGTGGACCAACCCCGGCTGCCCGTTCGTCGTCAAGCACTACAGCACCGGCAACATGCAGCAACTTCAGGCGGAAAAAACCGCCAAGGGCGTGGTCTGGCTCACGATCAACTCAACCGCAAAGTCGCATGGCGACTACCTTGCCCCGCCTGCGCTCGATGCCAAGATGACCGGCGAGTGGAAGGGCAAACCGACCCACCTGCTGATGGATGAATCGGGCGCGATCGGCAAAGCCTATGGCGCCAAAACCACGCCGCACATGTACATCGTCAATCCGCAAGGCGTGCTTGTTTTCGCAGGTGGCATCGATGACAAGCGAAGCGCCAACCCAGCTGATGTGAAGACGGCGAAGAACTGGGTCCGCGCCGCGCTCGAAGAATCGATGGCCGGAAAGCCGATCTCCAACCCCACGCCTGCGCCGTACGGCTGTAGCGTCAAGTACGGCTGAGAGCGCGTCACGTCGCCGCAAGAGCCCTGCCGCGTGCAGGGCTTTTTTCTTGGTGCGCGACGGGATGAGCCCTACCGCCTCGACACAAGGCATGCCGTGACTTCCGCTCCTCCTTGGGCCCGCGACCTTCGCCGAGCACAACCGGCCCCGGGTCGTTGGTGTGCGGGCCGCGCTTGCACCGGGCCGAGGGAATCGACCGACGCAGCCTTCGCGGATCAGGAAAGGGTACGGCGAAAAAAGGACACCAGCTGCCCTACCGCGGCGCTCACATACTGCGGCACGTCGTAGAAGGACATGTGGTTGCCGCCTTCGACCACATGCAGGGTCTTGTCGGTGCTGGCGGCACGCCGGATCAGGTCTTCGCTCATCCACTTGCTGCCCGCTTGGCTGCCCACCACCATCAGGATCGGCTGCGTCAGGAAAACGTCGGCGAAGTTGAAGGCGTCGTAGGTGACCAATTGGGTGAGGTTGCGGGCATAGGTGAAGCCCGGGGCGTTGGGGTGTTGGCAACGGGGGGTGTGGTAGTACTCCCAAGCCTCGGCCAGCTCGGCATTGGGAGCGTCCTCCTTGCGCATCGGGGCCAGCGGGATGGTCATGGCCTGGGCAACGTAGTCGTTGGTGCGGGCCTGGGCGCCGTACTGCAACAGACCCATCGCTTCTGCCGACGGCTTGGTGCCGTCCCAGCCGTTGCGGAACATGGCGCCGATGTTGACCGCGCTCACCGTGCCCAGGGCCTTGATGCGGCGGTCGTTGATGGCGGCATTGGCCGCATAGCCGCCCCCCGCGCACACGCCCATGGCGCCGATGCGCTCGGCGTCGACGTAGGGCAGCGTGGTCAGGTAGTCAATGACGGCGCTGATGTCCTCGGTGCGTATGTAGGGGTTTTCCAACTGACGCGGCTCGCCGCTGCTGGCACCTTGGTAGGACGCGTCGAAGGCGACGGCCACGAAGCCGTGCTCGGCCAGCTTGGCGGCATACAGGCCAGCGGCCTGCTCCTTGACGCCACCACCCGGATGGGCGATCACGATGGCGGGGTAACGTTTGCTGGCATCGAAATCAGCGGGTGTATGGATGTCGGCCGCCAGGGTGATGCCCTGGCCGTTGAGGTTCTTGAAAGTGACGGTTTGCATACGGTGCTCCTTGTGGGTTGTGGGAGGTCACTGAACCGTTCGCTGGTTCATGAGGTGAACTGTAGAAATCGAATTGGTTTTATGTAAGCACCTAGTCATTAGCGCAGACGTAAGCGATACTTAACAATCATGGACGCGGCCCAATTCCCCTCGCTGCTGCCTTCACTGGCCTGGTTCGTTCGCGTGGCCGAGCACGGCAGCTTCACCAAGGCCGCGGCGGCAACGGGCATCACCCGGGCCGCGCTGTCGCAACAACTCAAGGCACTGGAACAGCGGCTGGGCGTGCGCCTACTCCATCGCACCACCCGTCACCTGTCCTTGACCGAGGAAGGGCGGCATCTGCTGGCTCTGGTGCAGCCTGCGCTATCGAATATTCAGCAGGCCGTCAAAGAACTGGATAGCGCCGGACGGGATCCATCAGGATTGCTGCGAGTGAACACCTCGCGGGTGGCGGCGAGGCTGCTGCTGGAGCCGCACTTGGGAGAATTCCTGACGCGCTTTCCCAAACTTCAGGTGGAACTGGTCATGGACGACGGCCTGTCGAACATCGTGGCCGAAGGCTGCGACGCGGGACTGCGGTTCGGCGAGAGTCTGGCCGAGCATATGGTGGCCGTGCCTGTGAGCCCACCGATGGAAATGGCCGTGGTGGCCACGCCCGAGTACTTCAAACGGCACGGTGTACCCAAGGAACCATCCGACCTGGCGCAGCACAACTGTGTACGCTACCGGCAAACCAGCAGCGGTAGGATTTTTCATTGGGAATTCTCGACCCCTGCCAAATCCAAATCGGGCGCACGCCACGACTTCACGGTGGAGCCCAGCGGTAACGTAACCATGAACGACGACGAAGCGATGATTCGCGCAGCGCTCCAGGGCGTGGGGCTAGTGCAGCACCTTGAGTTGGCTGTACGTCCTTATCTTCAGGAAGGACGTTTGGTGCGGGTGCTTCAGGCCTGGTGCAAGCCGTTTCCTGGCCTTTACCTTTACGTTCCAACGCGTAACAAGATGCCCGCCAAGGTTCGGGCGTTGATCGACTTTCTGGTGGAGAAGCGCGAGCGGCTCCATGCCGGCGCCGACCCCGGACTCGGAGCGCCACGCCGCTAGAAAGCGGGCGGCCTGATCGCGACGCCGAACGCGCCTTCGACGACGTGAAGGCAAAGTCGGCTTGCGCCTAAACTTCGGGCATTCGTCGGCATAAAAGGAGGAACGGCCATGACGACGCACGCCACCGGCGACGTGATCGGCCGCGTCACCCATGCGCATCCTGCTCGTTGAGGATGATGCGGCGCTCGGCGAGGCGACCCGCAAAAGCCTGCAAAAGGAAAACTACGCGGTCGATTGGGTCAGCGAGGGCGAACGCGCGCTTTCGGCGATCGATGCGGCCCCGTACGATTTGATCATCCTCGATCTAGGGCTACCGCGCATGAGCGGACTGGCGATGCTTCGCGTGTTGCGCGCCCGAAACGATCCAAAAGCGACCACGCCGGTTCTCATCACCACCGCACGCGATGCGGTCAGCGACCGCGTGGAGGGGCTCGATGCCGGCGCGGATGATTACCTGGTCAAGCCCTTTGCGATCTCGGAGCTCCATGCGCGGGTGCGCGCTTTGATCCGCCGCCGTAACGCCGCCGCATCGAGCGAACTCGTGCACGGGCGCCTGCGCTTCGATCAGGTCTCGCGGCAAGCCCGCGCGGATGATCAGCCGCTTGATCTCTCCGCGCGCGAAGCGGGCATCCTCGAGGTGTTGCTCCTGCGCGCCGGGCGCGCGGTCAGTAAAGAGCAGCTGCTTGAGAGCCTGTGCGCCTGGGACCAGGACATCTCGCTCAACGCGATCGAGGTCTACGTCCATCGCTTGCGTAAGAAGCTTGAAGTCGCGGAGATCGAAATTCGCACGTTCCGCGGCTTGGGCTACTGCATCGACAAGCCTTCAGGCGAGCGTTCGTGAGCGCGCGCCCCGCACCGCCCGGACTGTTGCGCGCCGACCCGCCGTTGCGCCCGCTGCCATGAACTTCTTTGCGCGGCTGCTCGAATGGCTGTTTGCCCCGCTTCTGCTCATCTGGCTCATCAGCCTCGGGATCACCTTCCTGGCCGCTCGCGACATCGTCGAGCGCGCGCTCGACGACCGGCTCAACACGGTCGCCCACGTTCTGCGGGATGAAATCTACCGAGCCCGTATCAAGGTCGGCAATCCGGTCGCGAGCAGCCCGGACGTCTATCGCTGGCTTCACGCCCATCCCGACTATCCGATCGGCTACTTGATCGGGTTCGATTCGGGCCCCGTGTTGGCTGGCGATGACACGCTGGCCGCGTACCTGAGCGCGGGCAAGTCACCCGTAAGCGATTTGCCCGAGCGGATCGATGAACGAATGGTCCGCGGTTTCAACGCGGCGACCGAGGGTGAATTCGTGCGCGTGCTACGGGCGCGCATCGACCGCGTCGATGACCGCGACGTCTACATCGTACTCTGGCAAGCGCGTCGGCGGGAGGATGGTCTTCTACGTTCCATCATGCTGCGCGAGGCGATGCCGCAAACGCTCGTCTTGCTCGCAGCAGCGTTTTTGATCTGGTTCGGCTTTCGCTACGTGTCGCGGCCGATGCGACAGCTCAAGCGGGACCTCGACAGCCGCGCGGCGGATGACCTTCGGCCACTGGCCCCCGATGCGGTACCCGCGGAACTCGCACCGTTGATCCGCTCGCTAAACGCCCTCATGAGGCGCCTGGCTGCCGCACGCGAGGCGCACCAGCGCTTCATCGCCGATGCCGCCCATCAGCTACGCACGCCTCTGGCGACGCTGCGCACGCAGCTTCAGGTCGCACAACATGTGGCCTCGGAGGCCGAGCGACGCGCGGCACTGGCCTCCCTCGAACGCACAATCGACCGCGTGAGCCGGGTCTCGGCGCAACTGCTCTCGCTGGCCCGAGCCGAGAGCTCCTCGGTCACCGCGACCTTCACGGAGGTGGACCTCGTCGAAACCTGTCGCGAAGTGACCCAGGAGTATCTGTCCCACGCGATGACGAAGGCAATCGACGTCGAGTTCGTCCATCCGAATCGCTCGCCGCGTCTATCGGGCGAGCCGACGCTGCTCGGCGAATGTATCCGCAACTTGATCGACAACGCGATCAAGTACACGCCGCGCGGAGGCTCCGTCCGCGTCACCGTTGCGGCAGAGCCCCCGCGAATCATCGTCGAAGACAGCGGCCCGGGCATCGAGGAGGGTGATCGCGAACGCATCTTCGCGCCCTTCGCGAGACTTCCGCGTCAGGACTCCTCCTCGGGGCAGTGGGTTGCCGGCAGCGGTTTGGGTCTTGCCATCGTACGCGAGGTGGCCATGCTGCACGGGGCCCGCCTGTCCGTCGAGCGAAGCGACCTCGGAGGAGCGCGCTTTGAAGTGCGGTTTCGCTTCGAGCAACCGGAGGTCTACGGGCTGCACTAGCCCCCGGCCGGTCATCACGTCGGCTTTGAGTCGTGTGCGCGTGCCAGGGAAATTTCAAAGCGCAACTGCACGCCGGTCATCTCGATCACATCGCCCGAGACGAGTTCGCGTTCGCCAATGACCGGTTCGCCATTGACCGTAACCGCGATCGCCCCCTCGCGCTGAGAAAGTCGCCACGAGGGGCCGAGGAAACGGCGTATTTCAATCACCTGCCGACCGACCTTGCCCAGCGAGGTCACTTCCTGAACAAGCGGATAAACCTGACCCTGAGCAGGGCCGGTCAAGACGCAGACCGACGCTGAAAGCGGCTGCTCGAGCGCGCTCAAAGGGACGTGCACGGTCGTTCGCGGCCCTTTGACCGATTCGCCTCGGGCGGCGGGTTGCGCCAACGGCGCAGCCTCGGTCTGATGCATGGTCCGGCTGGCCAAATCGAGATCGGCGAAGTATATGAGCCGCTCGCGACCCACTTCGATTTGATCGCCGTGTCGGAGCGGTACGACGCTGTCGATACGGCGCCCATTGACTCGCGTGCCGTTGGAACTGCCCAGATCTTCGATCGTAGCCATGTCGCCGACGAGTCGAATCAAGGCGTGTTCGGCGCTGACCGCCGGATGCTTGATCCGCACGTCGCAGCGAGAGCTTCGCCCGATCAGCGACTGCTCGGCCCGCAACGGAAACTCCACGATCGTGGTGTCCGGTTGTAACCAAAAAAGGCGCGGCATCACCGCTCCCCGATCCCTCGTGACTGCGCATTCGTTCTATGTTGCACGCCCCGGCGGAGTCGCACGCCCCGGCGGAGGGGTCTTGGTCTTGACCAAACGCCGCCACCAGACCTCGCCAGGCTCGGCCGCACCGACTCGGCCCAGCACCACCGAAATGTTGTCGCGCCCGCCCCTTTCATTAGCCAAATCGATGAGGCGGCGAACGGCCTCCTGAAGATCGACAGTGCTTGCCAATACCTGCTCGATCTGGCGTGCATCGACCATGTCGCTCAGGCCATCCGAACAAAGCAGATAGATATCGCCCGGCCGCGTGCGAAATTCTTGCACGTCGGCGCGAGCGAGAGAATTGATGCCCAGCGCGCGTGTGATCAGATTTTTCTGTAGCGAATGCGCCGCTTCGTCCTCGCTCATGAGCCCGCGCTCGACTTGTTCCTGCACGTAGGAATGGTCCTTGGTCAGTTGCCGCAACTGACCGTCGCGAAACCGATAGCAGCGAGAATCGCCCACGTGGGCGATCCCGACTCGACCGTCGTAGAAGCGCGCTGCCACCACGGTCGTCCCCATGCCCGAGAGTTCGGGCTTGCCCATGGCGAGCGCACAGATGCGGTTGTTGGCTTTCTCGATCGCAAGCTGCATTTGCCGCATGGCCACCGAGATGCCCGACTCGGAGTCGATCTTGCCGAGCATCGATTCGTCGTTCATCCCCTCGCGGCAGGCTTCCGCGATGATGCTCACCGCCAATTCACTGGCCACTTCGCCCGCCTGATACCCGCCCATTCCATCGGCTAGCACCATGACGCGAGCCTCGGCATCGAGATAGGTGGCATCCTCGTTGTGGTTGCGCACGCGGCCGACGTCGGTTCCGCATGCAAACGCCCACGGCAACGGCGCCGCCGGCACGTTTTGAGGCGAGGACTTCATGCGCAAAATGTAGCGCCTCGCACAGTGGTTGGCACGAATCGAGCGGGCTTTGTGCACGGCGCGCCGCGCCTGACCGCGGCCCGGCCAGGCGCACCGTAATCCGTTCTTGAGACGGTGCGCTTTGGCCGCATCGCAAGTCGCACGCCGCCGAACGCCACCTCTGCCTCAAGCCGTCACATCGAGCAGGTGTGCGCCGAGCGCGGCAAGCGCCGCTTTCGGATCGAGTTCGACCAGCAATCCTCGCCGTCCGCCGTTCAAAAATATCCGTGGCAAGTCCGCCACCGTGCGCTCGGCGTCAATCGGAAGCGGCTTTCGCATTCCAAACGGCGAGGTTCCGCCGACCCAGTAACCCGTGTGCCGCCGCGCGACCTCGGGGGTGCAAGGGCGGATCGTTCGGACCTCGAGCGCCCGCGCGAGTTTTTTCAGCGAGATCTCGCGATCGCCGTGTTGCAGGCACACGAGCGCCCGACGCTCATCATCCTCGAGCACGATCGTTTTGATCACTTCCTGCAGCGGCGCGCCAAGGCATCGGGCGCCCTGCGCCGCGCCACCCCGTTCGATGTAGTCGTAGAAGTGCAGGCGAAAGGCAAGGCCGGCCGCGTGAAGCGCTCGCAGTGCGGGCGTGGCCGCGTGAGCTCGGGATGCTTCGGCGCTCATCGTCCGCGCGGATGGTGTTCGGCGTGAATCGCTTTGAGCCGCTCTCGAGCCACGTGGGTGTAGATCTGCGTGGTCGTGATATCGGCGTGTCCGAGCAGCAGTTGAACCACGCGCAGGTCAGCGCCGTGGTTGAGCAGGTGCGTGGCAAAGGCATGGCGCAACGTGTGCGGGGACAGCGTGCGCGGGTCGATGCCCGCCCGGGCCGCGTAGCGTTTGATCAGATGCCAGAACGCCTGGCGCGTCATCGGCTCGCCGCGGGCGGTCACGAACACATAAGCCGAGGCGCGAGCACCCAGGAGCTGAGGCCGCGCGCCCTCCAGGTAGCCGCGCAGCGCGGCGATGGCCGCATCGCCGAGCGGCACGAGCCGCTCCTTGTTGCCCTTGCCGACGATCTTGACCAGACCCTGATCGAGCGAGAGCTGGACGAGCTCGAGCCCGACCAGCTCGCTCACGCGCAGCCCCGTCGCGTAGAGCGTCTCGAGCATCGCGCGATCGCGCTGCCCTTGAGCGGTCGTCGGGTCCGGGGCGCTGAGCAGCGCCTCGACCTGCGACTCGGTGAGGCTTTTCGGCAAGCGTCGCTCGCGTGCGGGCGGTTCGATCTCGATGGCCGGATCGCTCGCGCGAACCCCCGTCTCGGCAAGCCAGCGGTAAAAGCGCCGCAGGCTTGCGAGCCGTCGCCGAATCGAACTCGGCCGCGCCCGCTCGGCATACTGCGCAGCCAAATAACGCTCGAGATCGGCCCGCCTCACCGTCAAGGGATCGAGTCCCTCACGTTTGAGCCATGCGCAGAGCCGAGTGAGATCCTGCCGGTAGCTTGCGAGCGTGGCCTCGGCCAGACCGTCCGTGAGCCACAGATGATCGGCGAACCGATCGATCCAGCCCTGCACGGTTGAGTCCTCAGCTGCCGCCACCTTGACCTCCCTGACCGAAAGCGCACCCCGCAAACCAAATCGAGCCCCAGCGCAAACGCATCGTCAACCGGCCGGCCCGCGGCCGCCGCAAGCGTGTAACGATACGGCGGCATGTTGGCACACTCAAGCAGCCAGAGGCGAATCCTCGCCGTGCATCCCAGGGCAATCGGCGCCGCCTCAAGTCACTCGTGCTTGCGCGCTGCGCGGTCGAGCCCTTCCCGCTGGCATCCCTTCCCGCTAGCATCCAGAATCATGCCCGTGCGTGCACCGCCTGGTGGTCTGCCGACGATGAGGGCCGAGGCTTCGCATCCCGCGCCCTCGCGCCCTCGCCGCATCGATCGAAGCGGCCGAGATCCTCACCCCCAGGCTGTTCGCCCTTCCCCGCCCAGGGTTGCGCCTTGAGCCGGCGGCAAGCCCAAAGAGCGTGCCGCCAGAGGCACCGCCACCGCTTGCGCAAGCGCCCGCTGCCGGCGCGCCAGAAAAGCGCAGCCGGTCGTATCGCAGCCACGCCGGCCTGGAGGTCGCGTTTCGCGGCCGCCATCGAAGGCGCAAGCGCCACCCTCGCCTGCACGGTCGGCCATGCCTTGGCGCCTATCACCCGTTTCCGATGTGCGGACACGGCCATGATGCGGGATTTCCCGCATCGCCTTCGACACGCTTGAAATCGGTGTCGAGCACGAGCATGCCCAGGCAGCGCCGGCGTCTCATCGATTCGAGTCTGGTCGGCCTCACGGCGCTAGCGGCGCGCTATTCTTTGCGCGTCTGCGCTGCACGCGAGGCCCCTGCCTCGGTTTGTGTGTGTCTCCAATCCGATTCATCGAGGTGTACCCATGAAACCTGTCGTTGCGATCTGTGCCGCAGCCTTGGCCTGGGCCGCGGCCTCGGGCCTGCAGGCCCAAACCAAATGGGATCTCGCCACCGCCTATCCGGCCGGCAACTTCCACACGATCACGATCAATGAGTTTGCCGCCGAGGTCGACCGCGCCACCGGCGGCAAGCTCAAGATCACCGTGCATCCGAACGCCTCGCTTTTCAAAGCGCCCGAGATCAAGCGCGCGGTGCAAACCGGCGGCGCGCAAGCCGGTGAGATCCTGCTCGTCAACTTCCAAAACGAGTGGCAGATCTTCGGCGCCGATGGCATCCCTTTCCTCGCCGACAGCTACGAGGCGGCGATGAAGCTCTACCGCGCACAAAAGCCGATGCTCGAGAAGAAACTCGCCGAGCAAGGCATGATGCTGCTCTACTCGGTGCCGTGGCCCCCGCAGGGGCTGTTTTCGAAGCGCCCGGTCAATTCCGCAGCCGATCTGAAAGGCATCAAATGGCGCGCCTACTCCCCGGCCACCGCGCGCATCGGCGAGCTGGTCGGCGCGCAGCCGGTCACCATCCAGGCCGCAGAAGTCTCACAAGCCTTCGCCACGGGCGTTGTGGAGTCGATGATGTCTTCAGGCGCAACCGGCTGGGATGCGAAGCTTCACGAGCATGTCAAGCACTACTACGACTTGCAGGCGTGGCTGCCGAAAAACGCAGTGATTGTCAACAAGCGCGCCTTCGATGCGCTCGACAAGGCCACCCAGGAGGCGGTGATGAAAGCGGCAGCCGCCGCCGAGCAGCGCGGCTGGGAGGCTTCGCGCCGCGCCAACACCGACACACTGGAAAAACTCAAAGCCGGCGGCATGCAAATCCTGCAACCCTCGGCCGCACTCAAGGCCGACATGCAAAAGGTCGGACAGACGCTGCTCAACGAGTGGCTTGAGAAAGCCGGGCCTGAGGGCCGCCAGCTCATCGAAGCATTTCGCCGCTAGCTTGCCAAGCTTTGCGCTTGCGCCTCCTTCTTGATCGGCTCTACGCCGCCTGCCTGTGGCTCGCGGCGGCCTTTCTCGTGCTGCTGCTCGTGATGGTGCTTCTAGGCATCCTCGGGCGGCAGCTTGGCTTTCATGTGCGCGGCACGGACGCCTACGCCGGCTACTTCATGGCGGCAAGCGGCTTTCTGGCCCTTGCCGCAACCCTCAAGCGCGGCGAACACATTCGGGTGGCGCTGCTCGTGGATCGGCTGCCCGAGCCCTGGCGCGCACGCGTGCAGATCACCGCCTTGGGCATTGGGGTCGTGCTGGCGGCACTTTTGGCCTGGTTTTCTGTGCGGCTTGTGTGGCAGAGCTGGCAGTTCAACGACATCTCCACCGGCAACGACGCCACCCCCTTATGGATTCCGCAGCTTGCGATGGCTTTGGGCACCGTGGTGCTGGCGATCGCCTTGGTCGATGAATTCCTGACCGCAGCGCGCGGCGGTGCGGCCACCTCCTTGCGTTCGAAGTCGCCAGAGGCATGACGGTCCTGATTGCCGCGCTGCTTATCGTCGTGCTTTTCCTGCTGCTTGCCGGCGGCGTGGTGATCGGGCTTGCGCTTGCCGGCGTGGCGTGGGTCGCCATGGAGCTCTTTTCGACCCGACCCGCGGGCGATGCGATGGCCGTGGCGATCTGGGGATCTTCAACGAGTTGGACGCTCACGGCGCTGCCGCTGTTCATCTGGATGGGCGAGATCCTCTTCCGCACCCGGCTCTCGCAGAACATGTTCCACGGCCTGGCGCCGTGGGTCGAGCAGCTGCCGGGGCGGCTTTTGCACACCAACGTCTTCGGCTGCGCGATCTTCGCCGCGGTCTCGGGCTCTTCGGCCGCCACCTGCGCCACGATCGGCAAGATGACCTTGCCGGAACTTGCGCGCCGTGGCTATCCCGAGGGCATGACCATCGGCACCCTTGCCGGTGCAGGCACGCTCGGCCTCTTGATCCCGCCCTCGATCATCATGATCGTCTACGCGGTGGCGGCGGAAGTCTCAATTGCCAAGCTCTTCGTGGCCGGCATCATCCCCGGCCTCATGCTCGCGCTTCTTTTTTCGGGCTATGTGATCGCGTGGTCGCTTCTCAACCGCGACGCAATCCCCAGCACCCGCGAGCGGGTAGCGCTGGCCGAAAAACTGCGCCGCTCGACCAGCTTGATTCCGGTCATTCTGCTGATCGTCTTCGTCGTGGGCTCGATCTATGGCGGCTATGCCACGGCGACCGAGGCGGCCGCCGTCGGCGTGGTGGGCGCTCTGCTGCTAGCCGCCGCGCAGCGCGCCCTCACCTGGCAGAGCTTCAAGGAGAGCCTGCTTGGGGCCACCCGCATGTACTGCATGATCGCGCTCATCCTTGCCGGAGCCGCCTTTCTTACCCTGTCGATGGGTTATCTCGGCCTGCCGCGGGCGCTGGCTGAGTTCATCCAAAGCCTCGGCCTGCCGCAGTGGGGCTTGATCGCTGCGCTTGCCGTCTTCTACATCGTGCTTGGCTGCTTTTTGGATGGCATCTCGATCATCGTGCTCACGATGGGCGTGATCCTGCCGACGGTGCAGGCGGCCGGCATCGACCTCATCTGGTTCGGCATCTTCGTGACGATTGTGGTTGAGATGGCGCAGATCACCCCGCCGGTGGGCTTCAACCTGTTTGTGCTGCAAGGCATGACCGGCCGCGAAATCCCCTTCATCGCCCGCGTCACCGCGCCGATGTTTGTGCTCATGTGCGCAGCCCTCCTGCTCATCTACCTCTTCCCGGGTCTGGCCACCTGGCTGCCGGGGCAGATGCGTTAGGACCAACGCGCGAAAGCGGTCAGGGTTTGCCGAAAAATCCCCTCGGGCGCCGATTCGTCGGACTCGATCGGAACGCGATTCGTATGCGCTTGGTGCGCGAAGGCACCCTTTGGCGACACTGCTCCGTCCCGTTAGCGTTCGGCGCGACGCTGAGCGTGTACGTATTGTTCGAACAGTTTCTCTTTGAGCATTTGGCCGAACGCCGGATCGTCGGTGATGCGCCGGTAGAGCTCAAAGTTCGAATCAACGATCTCCTGGATCGCATCTTCGAGCTTTTGCTCAAATGCAAGCCGCAAATTCACGTCCGTGTTGACGCGCGATGCTGCCTCGAGTGCTGGATCGCTTTCGAGCTTGTCCAGGATTTGGCTCAGAGTGACGCGATGCTCTGGCCCCAGGTTCAAGCCGAAGCGCTCGTTCAATTCGGCAACGATGCGCGACAGCGCCTCAACCTCCTGCGCGGCCCTTGTGTGCCTGCCTTCGGCCCCAACCGGCGCAAGCAACCCACCCCGACGCTCAAGTGCGATGCGGCCGCTTGAGATGGCCTGGATCCGATACGACTCGAGGTCGATGTTTTGCTGTACCTCCCGCGGCAGTATCTCGCGGTCCGCAGGTAACAAGCGGCGCAGATAGCGGGCGAACTGGTAGAGCTTTTCGAGATCGACATCGGCAAAGCTCAGCACCTGGGAGAGGAAGGCGTAAAGCCGCTCATATTCGCTGAGCTGTCCGCGAAAGTCACGCTGCTCGTCGGTCGGCAACTCCTGGAACCGCGCGAGGGCCGGCTGGAGCGCGGCATAGAGTCGGTCTTGCGTCGCTCGCGAGTCGAAGTAGACCCGAGCGAAATCATTCACGTCGGCCTCACTGAACACCCCGAACGCCGCCAAGCGCCTCTGGACCTCGTAGAGCAAGTTCGGATCGGTCGCCTCCGACAGCAGCGTCGTTTCGTAGTACGGCTCGAAGGCAGCCTTGATCTCGTCGGCCTCGTTGGCGAAGTCGAGCACCATGGTGCTCTTTTTCTCCGGGTGCGTGCGATTCAGGCGCGACAGCGTCTGCACGGCGTTCACACCGCCGAGCTTTTTATCCACGTACATTGTGTGCAGCAGCGGCTGATCGAAGCCCGTCTGGAACTTGTTGGCCACAACCAGCAACCGATACTCAGACTGCTCGAACGTCTTGGCCGTCTGCACTTCCGGTACACCGTTCATGCCCGACTCGGTGTAGCTCTGTCCGCCGTCCTGCACCGTCCCCGAGAACGCGACCAGCGCCTTGAACGGATAGCCGCGCTCTGCGAGGTATCTGTCCAGCGCCCGCTTGTAGCGCACCGCATGCAGCCGCGATCGGGTCACGATCATGGCCTTGGCCTTCCCGCCGATCTCCGATTGCACCTTCGCCGCGAAGTGCTCCACGATGATGCGGACCTTCTCGCCGATTGCGTGCGGATGTAATTCGACAAACGCTTTCAGCAAAGACTCGGCCTTGCGCTTGTCGTAGCGCGGATCGTCCTCGACCTTCTTGAGCAGCCGCCAGTAGGCCTTGTAGGTCGCGTAGTTCTGCAAGACATCGAGGATGAAACCCTCCTCGATCGCCTGCCGCATGCTGTAGAGATGAAACGGCGCAAACCGCCCGTCGGGCCGCTTGACCCCGAACAGCTCGAGCGTCTTGGCTTTAGGTGTCGCAGTGAAGGCGAAAAACGACACATTCGGGAGCTTTCCGCGCTTCTCCATCTCAGCGAGCACGGCATTTTCCAGCTCCTCCTCCGGGGTGGCTGCCCCCGCTTCCTCTGCCGCAGCGTCCTCAGAGAAGCAGCAGCAAGCACGGTTTTCAGGCTCTTCGTGTTTTCGCCGGACTGTGAAGAATGCGCCTCGTCCACGATCACGGCGAAGCGTCGGCCGGGCAGTGAGCGGATCTCCCGCGCGATGACCGGGAACTTCTGCAGCGTTGTGACGATGATCGTCTTACCGGACTCCAGTGCGTCCTTGAGCTGGCGCGACGTGGTGTCGATGTTCTCCACCACGCCAAGCGTTTGCTCGAACTGACGCACGGCGCTTTGAAGCTGACGGTCGAGTACGCGGCGGTCGCTGATGACGACGATCGAATCGAACACGCGCCGGTCGAGAGCGTCATGCAAGGTCGAAAGCCGATGCGCGAGCCAGGCGATCGTGAAGGTCTTGCCGCTGCCCGCCGAATGCTGAATCAGATACCGCTGTCCTGCCCCGTGCGCTCGGGCGTCGGCCACGAGCTTGCGCACGCAGTCGAGCTGGTGGTAGCGCGGAAAGACGAGAAAGCGTCGGCCGGTTTTGCGGCCGCGGTCGTCCTCCTCCTCCACCTCGTGGATGAACTGCCGCACGAGCTCGAGCACGCTGTCGCGCGACCAGGTCTCCTCCCAGAGATAGGCAGTGGCGTAGCCCTGGCGCGTCGGCGGCACCGGTGGGTTGCCGGCACCGCCGAACCGGCCTTGGTTGAACGGCAAAAAGCGCGTGCGCGCACCCTGCAGGTGCGTGGTCACGTAGACGAGGTCCGGGTCCACCGCAAAATGTGCAAGACATCGGCCGTACTGGAACAAAGGCTCGCGCGGATCGCGGTCGGTTTTGTACTGCCGCATCGCGTCCTCGACGGTCTGCCCGGTGAGCGGGTTTTTGAGCTCTGCTGTGAAGATCGGGATGCCGTTCAAAAACAGCACCAGGTCGAGGCTGTTTTCGTTCCTCGTGCTGTAGCGAAGCTGCCGCACGACGGAAAACAGGTTCGCGGCATACAGCCGTCGCGTCTCTTCATTCAGCCCACTGGCCGGCCGGAAGAAGGCCAGACGGAACTTGACGCCCGAATCCTTGATCCCGTTGCGCAAGACGTCGAGCGCACCGCGCCGCTCGATCTCCGCGGAAAGCCGACGCAGGAACTGCTCGCGCACTGCGCGGCCGTGATGCTGCGCGAGCTTTTGCCACTCTTTGGGCTGTGTGGCGAGCACAAAATCCACGACGTCCTGCGGCAGCAGGCACAGCGTGCGGTCATAGTCCTCAGGCCGACGCCGGCGGTAGCCGCCCGGGGGGTTCTCGCCGTACTGCGCGGGCGGTTCGCGCACGGCGTTTGCTTCATCCGTGTCGGGGCTGCCCTGCAGCAACGCGCGCTCGATGGCCTCTTCGAAGGCGCGTTCGGAAATCTCGCTCATGCCTTTGGCTCCTCGGTGCGCGCGGCCCGATCGCCGAGCAGGGCGGACGCGCCGTGTGTCGCGAGCTCCGCGAGCGGCACGACCGTGACGCGGCGCTCGAGTGCGTATCGGCGCTCGCCTGGATAGAGCACCGCGAGGTGTTTTAGCCCCAAATCTTCGAGCGCGATGCGCATGGACGGAGTCAGGCGCGGTGCATCCTGGAACTTAACCTCGACGCCGTAGCGGCGGCC
>JANWWI010000130.1 GCA_025056355.1 Casimicrobiaceae bacterium
CACTTGGCGCGGCTGGCGCGAAGTGGGTGGACGCGGCTCTGGTGTGATTATCAGTGCAGACGGGTATGTGGTCACGAACAACCATGTAGTGCGCATCCAGCGTCAGGTAGCGCGGGACATCTTCGTGACGCTGCAAGACGGACGCCGATTTCGCGCGACAGTGCTGGGTACTGATTCGCAAAACGACGTTGCGCTGCTGAAAATCGACGGCAAGAACCTACCTGTAGCGCAACTGGGCGACTCGGACAAGCTGCAGGTGGGCGACTGGGTGATTGCAGTGGGCAATCCGTTCGGCTTGGGCACGACTGTGACGGCGGGGATTGTGAGCGCGTTGAACCGCTCGCTGGAGGGCGCAGGCGCGCCCAGCGGGTTCATCCAAACCGACGCTGCAATCAATCAGGGGAATTCAGGCGGCGCGCTCGCCGACTCGCGCGGCAGGCTGATTGGCATCAACACCGCCATCTTCTCGCCCGTGGGCGCGAACGTGGGCATCGGATTCGCCATCCCCGTGAACCGCGTGAAGCAGGTGATTCGCGAGATACTGGAACACGGCTCGGTGGGGCAAGCGTGGCTGGGCATCAGCTACGCGGACATCAGCGACCCGCAGATACGGCGGTTCCTGCAGGAGCGACTGCCCGATGTGCAATTCCCAGCCAACGGGATGTTCATCGACGGCGTGGTCGCCAACT
>JANWWI010000131.1 GCA_025056355.1 Casimicrobiaceae bacterium
TGGAGCGTCGTAATCCCCTGGTTTTCGGGGTGGGATGTTTCCCCGAAGCCGAGCGCCGCCGCGCGCAGGAGGCCGTCGTAATCCCCTGGTTTTCGGGGTGGGATGTTTCCCGACGCACCCGCGCGCGAGGCCAGACCGGATTCGGTCGTAATCCCCTGGTTTTCGGGGTGGGATGTTTCCCCGCCGTCGGTCACGCCGACACGGCGAGACTCTTCGTCGTAATCCCCTGGTTTTCGGGGTGGGATGTTTCCCGACGGCACGGCCGAGGCTGTCGTTTCGTTCCGGTCGTAATCCCCTGGTTTTCGGGGTGGGATGTTTCCCGCCGAGCGCCGCGCTTGCCGAGGCGATGCGGCGGTCGTAATCCCCTGGTTTTCGGGGTGGGATGTTTCCCTTCTACCTCGCGAGATGCCTCATCTCCAGGGCGTCGTAATCCCCTGGTTTTCGGGGTGGGATGTTTCCCACATCGAAGCCTCATTTATGGCCGCCAAAGACGGTCGTAATCCCCTGGTTTTCGGGGTGGGATGTTTCCCCGAGCGCGCCGCCGCGACGTACAAGCGCGCCGGTCGTAATCCCCTGGTTTTCGGGGTGGGATGTTTCCCCATGTACGGCACCACAGAAGCCACCGCTGCGCTGTGTCGTAATCCCCTGGTTTTCGGGGTGGGATGTTTCCCCGCCCAGACCGTG
>JANWWI010000132.1 GCA_025056355.1 Casimicrobiaceae bacterium
CCTCCCGTCCATCGCACCGAGGCACTGTGTCCGCAGATACGATTCGCGGGACCTTGCTCAGAGAGTCCCTAACGATGGGACGATAGGCAAACGTCTGCGTTGCTAGCGCTCACGGCAGCTCCTCGTACAACGGCAGCGTCAGGAACTCGGTGAAGGTCTCTGCGGTTGCCATGCGCTCGAAGATCTGCGCCGCCCGGTCGTAGGTGGACGTATCGCCGCCGACCACCGCCTTGACTTTGGCCAATTCCTCCGGGATCAGCGCCCGCACCAGCTCGGCCGTCACCTTGCGCCCGTCCTGCAGGACGCCCTTCGGCGATCGGATCCACTGCCAGACCTGCGAGCGGCTGATCTCCGCCGTGGCGGCGTCCTCCATCAAGTTGTGGATCGGCACGCAGCCGTTGCCGGCCAACCAGGAACCGAGGTAGTGGATGCCGACGTTGATGTTCATGCGCAGCCCCTGTTCGGTGATCGGCGCCTCCGGCTGGAAGTTCAGCAGATCGGCCGCCGTCACCTGGACGTCGTCGCGCTTCTTGTCGATCTGGTTCGGCCGGTCGCCGAGCACCTTGACGAATTCTACCAGCGCCCCCGCCCCCAGCCCCGGATGCGCGACCCCGCCGCCGTCGTCGCCGTCGTGCGCGACGCGCGCCTTGACGGCGCCCACGCCGGCCAGCGCCCGCTC
>JANWWI010000133.1 GCA_025056355.1 Casimicrobiaceae bacterium
GAGTGCATGTGGTGGCATTTGAGCCGGTGGCCGGGCCTGTGCCGCCGCCTATCATTGTGGTGACGCCGCTGGAAAGCGCTTCATAGATTTGTTGCGGCGAGATAAAGTGAATGTGACTGTCGATAGCACCTGGGGTGACGATCAAGTGTTCTCCTGCAATCACCTCTGTGGTCGGCCCGATCACCAACTCCGGATCAACGCCCGCCATCGTGTCGGGATTTCCTGCCTTGCCCACCTTGACGATCCGACCATCTTTGACCCCAATGTCGCCTTTGACAATTCCCCAGTGATCGAGAATCAGAGCGTTGGTGATCACAAGGTCCAGTGCCTCGCTGCGCAACGCCCGGCTACGCTGCCCCATTCCGTCGCGGATCACCTTGCCGCCGCCGAAAGTCACCTCATCGCCGTAGACGGTATAGTCGCGTTCCACTTCGATATACAGGTCGGTGTCGGCCAAACGTACCCTGTCGCCCGTGGTAGGGCCATAGAGATCGGCGTAAGTCTGCCGCGGTATTTGTAGCGTCATCTTTTTATCCTTCTGTTTTTGAATCATCCATCGGAAGGAAACCTTCTTGAGCCGCCTTGGCCAACGCTGAGGCCTGAACGGACGGATCATCCAGCGCTCCCTGGACTAAACCGTTGAAACCGGTGGCAATTCGATTTCCGGCAAGAG
>JANWWI010000134.1 GCA_025056355.1 Casimicrobiaceae bacterium
CTGCACTAGCCTGCTGGCGGGCTAGGCCTTCCGCAAGGAAGGTGCAGCGCCATTCACACCAGCCTCTCCGCCGGGCCTGGCCGCTTGGCCCGTCGGATCCGTCGAAGCGGCTGGCCGAGCGTCAGCCTGCCGGTCGGCGGGCGCAAGGCGAGACGCAAACGACCGCGCTAAGCATGTAGTCCCGACTGCGGAGGATTCGCGGACGCGGGTTCGATTCCCGCCGCCTCCACCATCCCGTCGGCCCGGCGTCGGCCGCCTCGCCGGGGCGAGACCGGTAACGACGCCGCAGCGCGCCGGCGGCGCAAGGCGCAGCACTTCCTTGAAGGTGAAGATGTGGCGCACCTCCTCGGCGTCCACGACCTCGAAGCTGCGCAGCCCCTCGACCTCGCCGTCCACGTAGATCTCGCGCGGGTGGCGGATGTTGTGTTCAAGGTCTTCGCCGATCGCCGCGAAGAGGTCGCCCTTCGGGTCGTACGACACGCCCGTCAGGGTCGTGCCGCGGGTCTCGCGCTGTGCCCCGAGACGCGGTCCGACGATCGCGATTTCGACCACGTTGGCACCGAGCGCCTTGGAGACGCGCTCGAAGTACGACTGCCACTGATCCTTTTCCAGCTTCCTCGCCATGTCATGATCCTCGCGATGA
>JANWWI010000135.1 GCA_025056355.1 Casimicrobiaceae bacterium
GAGCAGCCGGCGCACGAGGTAGGGCAGGAGGTCCTCGTGGGAGCCGACGGGCGCGTACACCCGACAGGGAACGCCGAGGCCGTTGCCGCCGGTGACCTCCTCGTAGAGCGCCTCGCCCATGCCGTAGAGCCGCTGGAACTCGAAGGGACGGCCACGCGCCAGGTGGTGCACGGCGACGATGGTGTGGGCGTTGTGGCTGGCGAACTGGGGGAAGAAGCAGTCCTCGTGGGCCAGCAGGCGCCGCGCGCAGGCGAGGTAGCTCACGTCGGTGTTGGCCTTGCGGGTGAAGACCGGGTAGCCCGGCAGCCCCTGCTCCTGGGCGCGCTTGATCTCGCTGTCCCAGTAGGCGCCCTTCACCAGGCGCACCGGGATGCGCCGGCCGTGGCGTCGGGCGAGCGCCGCCAGCCAGTCGATGACGAAGGGGGCTCGCTTCTGGTAGGCCTGGACCGCGAGGCCGAGGCCTTCGTAGCCCGCGAGCGCGGGATCGGCGAAGACCCGCTCGAAGAGCTCGAGCGAGAGCTCCAGGCGCTCGGCCTCCTCCGCGTCCACGGTGAGGCCGATGCCGCGCTCCCGGGCCAGTCGGGCGAGCTCGAGCAGCCGCGGGCCGAGCTCGGCGAGCACGCGCTCGCGCTGGCTGCG
>JANWWI010000136.1 GCA_025056355.1 Casimicrobiaceae bacterium
GGGATCGACCCTGTTTGTCGCTTTGGCGCTAAAGGGTGCTAAGGATTCCCCCGCGCATGCGGGGATCGACCTTGTACAAACGGCCAATCTGGCCTGATGCTAGTGATTCCCCCGCGCATGCGGGGATCGACCTGCGCACGGCGTCATCCAGCAAAGGAACGTAAAGATTCCCCCGCGCATGCGGGGATCGACCCACTTTCGCGCGTGCCTGCGCGTCAGAATTGCTGATTCCCCCGCGCATGCGGGGATCGACCCGGCATGGGAGTGATCGACCTCGACCACCCGGCGATTCCCCCGCGCATGCGGGGATCGACCCTTCAGTCATCGTTGAAGCGATCAGGCAGTAAGGATTCCCCCGCGCATGCGGGGATCGACCGATCCGGCGCGGGCCCGGGTTCGCCCGCATCGAGATTCCCCCGCGCATGCGGGGATCGACCCGAATGCTCGCTTTCGTGGACAGATGCGCCTGGGATTCCCCCGCGCATGCGGGGATCGACCGCAGGGTGCCCCTCGCTTCGCTCAGGGGGTGGGGATTCCCCCGCGCATGCGGGGATCGACCCCCTGCTCAAGCTGGCGGGCGGCGAGAACGCCAGATTCCCCCGCGCATGCGGGGATCGACCCGGCTACCTGCCGCGCCA
>JANWWI010000137.1 GCA_025056355.1 Casimicrobiaceae bacterium
TCTCGGCGACGCTGGAAGTGCGCGTGAACAACCTGGCCGCACAGAGTTTGTATCGAAAATTCGGTTTCGTTGAGGTAGGCCGACGCAAACGTTTCTATCGCGACGGCGAAGACGCGTTGCTGATGACGAAACCGTTAGCCACCGACAAGTCGCTGTTGTCGCCGAGAATAGAATGACAGGAGAACCACCCATGTCAGCTGAAATCACTCTTCAGACCATTGCTGCCGAGGTCAACGCCTGTACGCGCTGCAAACTCCATTTGGCCCGCACGCGCGCCGTGCCCGGCGAAGGGCCGGCAAACGCCGACATTCTTTTCATCGGCGAAGGACCGGGCTTTCACGAAGACCAGCAAGGCCGCCCCTTCGTGGGCGCAGCAGGTAAGTTCCTCGAAGAGCTGCTGGCGATGATCGGGCTAAAGCGCGAGCAGGTGTTCATCACCAACGTGGTCAAGTGCCGACCGCCCGGCAATCGTGACCCGGAGGCAGATGAATTGGCAGCCTGTGATGATTACTTGGAGCGGCAAATCGCCGCCCTGAATCCGAAAGTCATCGTGACGCTGGGCCGCTTCTCGATGGCCAAGTTCTTCCCCAACGCCAAAATCTCAATCATCCACGGACAGGCCCGG
>JANWWI010000138.1 GCA_025056355.1 Casimicrobiaceae bacterium
TCTCGCTTTCCTACGACCACCGCGTCATCGACGGCGCGCAGGCGGCGCGCTTCACCGCGTTTCTCTGCGCGGTGCTCTCCGACATCCGCCGCACGCTGCTCTGAGCGCCTGCGCGGCGCAGCGCATCGAATCGCCAAAAGGGGGGACCCATGCCCGTCGAGATCAGGGTGCCGGACATCGGCGACTTCAAGGACGTCGAGGTGATCGAGGTGCTGGTAAAACCGGGCGATACGGTCGCGAAAGAGCAGTCGCTGATCACGCTCGAGTCCGACAAGGCGACGATGGAGGTCCCCTCGCCCGAGGCGGGCACGGTGAGGTCGGTCGCGGTGAAAGTGGGCGACAAGGTGTCGCAGGGCTCGCTCATCCTGCAGCTCGATCCGGCGGCGTCGCCCGAGCTGTCGGCACCGGCGGCAGCAGACGCGGCGGCGCAGTCGCCGTCGTCGGAACCTGCGGCCGCCCCACCGCGCGAAGCAACGCCCGCGCCCGCTGGGGCGACCGCATTCGCCGGCAAGGCGGATCTCGACTGCGACCTGCTCGTGCTCGGCGCCGGGCCGGGCGGCTACTCGGCGGCGTTTCGTGCCGCCGACCTCGGCATGAAGACGGTGCTCGTCGAACGCTATCCGAC
>JANWWI010000139.1 GCA_025056355.1 Casimicrobiaceae bacterium
CACCGGATTGAAGAAGTGGATGCCGACGAGCCGCGCGGGATCGCGAAGCGCCTTCGCGATGTCGGCAAGGCGCAGGCTCGAAGTGTTGGTCGCAAGGAGCGCACCGGGCTTCGCCTCGGCCTCGAGCCTCGCGAAGAGCGCGCGCTTCGCCGGCAGGTCTTCGTAGATCGCCTCGATCACGAGGTCGGCGCGCCGCGCCCCCGCCCCCGCGACATCGGGGATCAGCCGGTCCATCGCGTCGCGCTCGCGCCGGAAGTCGCGCAGCCGGCGCGAAAAGAGCTTCGCCGCCCGCGCGAGCGCCTGCGCGATGCGCTCGGCCGAGGTGTCTTGGAGCGTCACCGCGAGGCCGCGCAGCGCGCACAGCGCCGCGATGTCGCCGCCCATCACGCCGGCGCCGACCACATGCACGTGCCGCGCGGCGAACGCCGAACCCTTGCCGAAGGATTTCAGCCGCTCCTGCAGGAAGAAGAGCCGGATCAGGTTCTTGGTCGTCGGATGCTCGAAGAGCATGCGGATCGAGCACTCGGGGTCCTCCGGGTTCGCGAACGGGTCGCCGCCGTATTTCTTCCAGAGCGCGAGGATCGCGTACGGCGCCGGGGAGTGCTCGCGGCGCGCGCGTTTCG
>JANWWI010000013.1 GCA_025056355.1 Casimicrobiaceae bacterium
TCATCGACCACCATGAGCGCAAGCCGCGCAAAGCGCACGTCTTTTTGGAAGAGCGCATGCGTGCCCACCACAATGCTTGCTTCGCCTGATGCGCAAGCCGCACGCACGCGGCGCTTTTCCCTTGTCGAGAGGCTTCCGGAGAGCCAAGCCAGGCGCACCCCGAGGGCTCCGACCGCCCCTTCGAGCCAGTGCGCGAGTTTGCGAAAGTGTTGTTCGGCGAGCAGTTCGGTCGGGGCCATGAAGGCGACTTGATGGCCGGCCTCCACGGCCCGAAGCGCGGCAAGTGCTGCCACGATCGTCTTGCCGCTTCCGACATCGCCTTGCAGAAGCCGCATCATCGGGCGATCGCGCTCGAGATCGGCGCGGATTTCGGCCAGCGCGCGCTGTTGCGCTCGCGTGAGCGCGAAAGGCAGCGTTGCCATCAGCGCCTCGGCAATCCGATCGGGCGCACGAAGCGGCAGGGCCCGTTCGCGCTCACGCTCGCGGCGGATACCGGCCAGTGCAATTTGCTGCGCGAGCAGCTCTTCGAATTTGACGCGCTGCCAGGCCGGGTGCGTGCGCTTTTCAAGCGCGAGGCGATCGACATCGGCAGGAGGAGCGTGCAACAGCGCCACGGTTTCGGCCCAACTGGGCAGGCCGAGCCGTGCGCGAATGTGTTCGGGGAGGGGATCGCGCAACCATGCCGCCACGCGCTGTGCGCGCGTGATGAGCGTCCGGAGGGTTTGCTGCGGCACGCTCGCAACGGTCGGATAAATCGGCGTCAGTCGAGGCGTTTCGCCCGAACCCCGTACGCCATTCGATGCGCGTTCAAGCGGCGCAAGGCGCGGATGGATCATTTCGAGCCCATAGCGGCCGGCGCGCACTTCCCCGAAGACGCGCACTTCGCGCCCTTGAGCATAGGCGGCGGTCAACCCAGGCCACGTGTGGAAAAACACAAGCCGCAGGGTCGGCCCAAGCGGCAGAGCGTGCGGCGCATCGGGCACACTGGCTGCAAGTTGCACTTCGAACAGGCGGCGCGGCTTGAAGCGCCACTCGGCCGCCACCACCCGTCCGCGAACCGCCACGCTCTCACCGGGGAGCAGTTCGCTGATCGGCCGCTCGACCGTCTGATCCACGTAGCGCAGCGGGAAGTGGGTCAGGCAATCGCGCAGATGATGAATGCCCAGCCGCGCCAGATGCGGCCGAAGCGCAGGCGGCAGATGGGCTTGCTCCTCGCGCGGCTCGGCGAGGTGCTGCGCGGGCTGGCGCTCTTCGCTCACCTGGCGCAATGTAGCTAAACCACGTCCCTGCGCTTGAGCCATGCTTGAGCCACTCAAGCCTTCCGGCTCAGGAGGTTGCGAAGGGCCTTGTCTGCGAAAACCGAAATCGGATCCGCCACGCTTTCGCCCTCGGCGCCGCCGCGCTTGTCAGGGTGACCGCGCGGCGATCGGGATGACACGCGATCCGGGTGATTGGGAGCTTTGAGCCGGTTGCGCTTGGGCTGGCTGCCGATGCGGGCCGTAGGTGCGCTCGACGTAGGCTTCGATGAGCGCCTGAAATTCTTCGGCGATGTGTTCGCCTTTGAGCGTGAGCGTTTTTTGTCCGTCCTCGTAGACCGGCGCCACCGGCAGCTCACCGGTGCCGGGCAGGCTGATCCCGATGTTGGCCAGCTTCGACTCACCGGGGCCGTTGACCACACAGCCCATCACGGCCACGCTCATCGCCTCAACCCCGGGGTATTTTTCGCGCCACTCGGGCATCTTGGCCCGCAGGAAGCTTTGCGTTTTGGCCGCAAGCTCCTGAAAAAAGGTGCTGCTCGTACGCCCGCAGCCGGGGCAGGCGGTCACCAGCGGGGCAAACTGCCGCAGGCCCATCGTCTGCAAGATCTCCTGCGCGACGATGACCTCTTGCGTGCGATCACCGCCGGGCTCCGGCGTGAGCGAGACACGGATCGTATCGCCGATGCCTTGCTGAAGCAGGATGGCAAGCGCGGCGGTCGAGGCAACGATGCCCTTCGAACCCATCCCCGCTTCCGTAAGGCCAAGATGCAGCGGGTAGTCGCAGCGCGCGGCCAGGTCGGTGTAGACCGCGACCAAATCCTGCACATCGGAGACTTTGCAGGAGAGGCAAATTCGATCCCCAGGCATGCCGAGCCGCTCGGCGAAGGCCGCAGACTCCAGTGCCGAGAGCACAAGCGCTTCGCGCATGACCGCCTGTGCGGGCCAGGGCTCGCTGCGACGCGCATTCTCATCCATCATCCGGGCCAGCAGGGCCTGATCGAGGCTGCCCCAATTCACACCGATGCGCACCGGTTTTTCTTCGCGCAGCGCGATTTCGATCATCTGCGCGAACTGAAGGTCACGTTTTTCGCCGCGCCCGACGTTGCCAGGGTTGATGCGGTACTTGGCCAGCGCCTGTGCGCATTCCGGGTAGTCGCGAAGCAGCTTGTGCCCGTTGAAGTGAAAATCGCCGACCAGCGGAACGTTACAGTGCTTGCGATCAAGCCCTTCGCGGATGGCCGGCACTGCGCGCGCTGCTTCGGGTGTGTTGACGGTGATGCGTACGACTTCACTGCCTGCCTGCGCGAGTGCGTAGACCTGCGCCACCGTGGCCTCCACATCGGCGGTGTCGGTGTTGGTCATCGACTGCACCATGATCGGCGCATCGCCGCCCACACGCACATGAGCGATGCGCATCTGGCGCGAGCGGCGGCGCGGGCGGCGGGTCCCGTAAAGCAGTACGTCGTTCATGGCCACTGAAGCCGGGCCACATCCCGTTGGGTGACCGGCGCAAGATCGATCGGTTGTCCGTCAATTTCGAGAGAGACGGCGCTGGCGTTGCCGATGACGAAGCGAAGCGGCACAGGGGCAACGAACTCGCGTACTCCGGGCTCGGCCATTTCGCGGAAGATGACCTCGTCGTTCGATCGTACCTCGGTCCACGAGGGCGCTGCGAATTGCAGGCGCACTTTAGCCCGGCGTGCGTCGGAAAGGGTCGGGCTACGGGCCTCTGCAGGCGACGGCGACGATGCCGAAGGCGCAGCAGGCGCTGACGGGTGTTTGGGCTCAGGCGCACTTGGTGCAGCGGCTTCGCTCGGCGTTGAAGCAGGTGCGGAAGTCACTGAAGCGGGGCCGGTGCGCTGCGTCGTGCCGGCCGGTGATATGGGTGCTTTGTTTTCCGACGGCTGTGTCTGCTTCAGATAAACCGCGCCGGCCAACAGAATGAGGACGAGCCCGACGGGGATGGTCCAGTTGCGTCGTTGGGGCGTCTCGGTGACCGTCGGAGCACTTACTGCCGAGCCCGAGGCTGGCTCGTCGGGCGCAACGGCCATGCTGGCCGAGGCTGGCGGCGGATCGAGTTCCAGGCTCTCCGGATCGATGCCGAGCAGCCGTGCATAGTTGCGATAAAAACCCCGCGCATAGGGGCGCGGCGGCAAGGCGCTCCAGTCGCCGCTTTCCATCGCCTCGATTTGGCGTGGCACGAGTTTGAGTTTGGCGGCGACATCGGCCACGCTCCAGCCCGCCGCTTCGCGGGCCGCGCGCAGCCGTTCGCCCGGTTTGAGCTTCGTGCTTGCGGGTTCGGATGCGACGACGCCATCTGGCACGGAGGTTTGAAGCGCCTCCGTTTGGCGCGCAGCCTCAGGTGGCAGCGTCTGTTCGCTCACGAGCAAGCTCCGCGGTTGATTGCCTCGATGAGCGGCGAGTCGGGAAACCGCGTGCGCAATTGCCGAAGATATTCCGCCTCTTGCTCGCGCCCGCCGCGTGCGCGCTCGGCGCACACGCCGAAATAGAGCAGTTCTGGCGTCAGCGGCTCGGCACGCAGTCCACGCTCGACGTGGCGTCGTACCTCATCCCAGCGCGAGGTCTTCATGGCAATGGCTGCCAAGCCTTGGTGTCCGGCCGAACTGAACGGCTGCAGCTGCACGAGCCGGGTGAAGTAGCCCTCCGCCACCCGCAGTCGGCCCGCCGAGAGTGCGCAATTGCCCGCGTTTTCGAGCGCAAGTTGGGGTGTCGGGTAGAGCGGCAACGCGAGGGCCGCCTCGAACTCGCGAAGTCCCTCGTCGGTTCGATTTTGGCGACACAAAAATGCGCCGTAGTTGTTGCGCACATCGCCCTCATTGGGCGCAACGGACAGCGCGCGCTGGAAGGCGGCCTCGGCCCGCGGCAGGTCGTTCATTTCCGCATACACGAGTCCGAGGATGCTGTGTGCGAGGCCGTAGCGCGGATCGAGCCGGATCGCTTCGTTGAGCTCCTCAAGCGCGACGGCCAGTTGGCCACGCTGGAAGTAATTCGCGCCAAGCTCCGCGTGCACACGCGCGCGGAAGCGCAGCGGATCCTCGCTCGTTGCGGCAGTGCTCGCTTGCGGCGTCGGCGGCGTATCGGCCACAAACCGATCAAGCTGAGTACAGGCGGGAAGAAGGCTGGCCAGGACCAGCGCGACAACGAGGGACGAACTTCGCCGGGACAACGGGCACCTCCCTCAAGAATCCACGGGCGCCAGGGCTCGTAACGGGAACACGCGTGCGCGGGTCCGCCGCGTGCGATCATGGATTTCGCCCGCCAATTGTCCGCACGCAGCGTCGATTTCCTCGCCGCGAGTGCGTCGTATCGTGGCAATCAACCCAGCCTCGGTCAGACGCCGCTGGAAGCTGAGCAGTCGAGGCCGAGGGGTGCAACGGAACGAAGTGCCTGAAAACGGATTGAACGGAATCAGGTTGAACTTGCATGGCACGCGGCGACCGATCGCCACCAGCGCTTCGGCGTGCTCGGGCTGGTCGTTGACGCCGTCGAGCATCACATACTCGAAGGTGATGAAGTCGCGCGGTGCATAGCGCAGGTAGCGCTCACACGCGGCAAGCAGTTCAGCCAGCGGATAGCGACGGTTGATTGGCACAAGCTGATCGCGCAGCGCGTCGGTGGGCGCATGCAGGCTCACCGCGAGCGCGACGGGACAGCGAGTGGCGAGCTGATCGATTTGCGGGACCAGTCCCGAGGTCGAGACCGTCACGCGACGGCGCGACAGGCCGTAGGCATGGTCATCGAGCATGAGCTCGAGTGCAGCGACCACCGGCTCAAAGTTTGCAAGCGGCTCGCCCATGCCCATGAACACGACGTTGGTGACCGGCTGAACGCCCCCGGACCCGCGATCCATCGGATTCGCCTCGGCCTTGAGCACGCGGTTGGCATGCCGCAACTGGGCAATGATCTCGCCTGTTGTGAGGTTGCGGTTGAAGCCTTGTTTGCCAGTGGCGCAAAAGGCGCAGTCAAGGGCACAGCCGGCTTGCGAGGAGACGCAAAGCGTTCCGCGGTCGGGCTCGGGAATAAAGACCGTTTCGATCGCGCTCGATCCGACGTCGAACAGCCACTTGCGTGTTCCGTCTTGGGCTCGTGATTCGCGGATGACCGGGAGATCGCCGATCACGGCATGGGCGGCAAGCCGTTCGCGCATCGGGCGCGCAATGTCAGTCATCAAGCCGAAGTCGCTGGCTTGTGCCCGATGCAGCCACTTGAGCAGCTGCCGAGCGCGCATGCGACAGGCGGAGGGTCTTTCGCCCAGTTGGGCGAAGAAAGCGGCCAGTCCGCTTTCGTTGAGATCGAGCAGGTTTTGCCGCGTCTGCGCCATAAGGCTGCGCAAGGCCGCTCGTCAGCGGCTGTAGATCTGGGACTGCGCGAAGAAAAAGGCAATTTCTTGCGCGGCCGTCTCGGGGCTGTCAGATCCGTGAACGGCGTTGGCATCGATCGACTGGGCGAAGTCGGCGCGAATCGTGCCGGGTGCGGCTTTCTTTGGATCGGTCGCCCCCATCAGCTCGCGGTTCTTCGCGATCGCGTTTTCTCCCTCGAGCACCTGGACCACAACGGGGCCCGAGGTCATGAAGTCAACCAGATCTTTGAAAAACGGACGATCGCGGTGCACTGCATAAAAACTTTCGGCTTCAGCGCGCGAAAGCTGAGTCATGCGCTGGGCGACGATCCTGAGCCCCGCGGCTTCGAACCGCGCAAGGATTTGGCCGATCAGATTTTTGGCGACGGCATCCGGCTTGATGATGGAAAGGGTGCGCTCGATAGCCATGCGCTGGCTGCCTCCAACAGACGAAATCTCGGGTTCAGAACCCGAGGGGTGCAACAAAAAAGCGTTCAAAAACAATCGGCTAGATTTTAGCTTGCGGGCCAGATCCGCATCGCCCCGGCGAATTGCGCGAGCGGCGCGAACGAGGGCCGGCCGACGATCGCGCGCCGCTTTAGCTGCCGATGTGCGCAGCCTGTTTGAAGGGTCGACCGCTAAACCGCGGCTGCTTAGACACTAAACGAGTTTCCGCAACCGCAGGTCGAGGTTGCGTTCGGATTCTTGATCACGAACTGGGCACCTTCGAGGCCGTCGGTGTAGTCGATTTCGGCGCCGACGAGATACTGATAACTCATGGCATCGATGAGGAGCGTGACGCCGTTTTTCTCCATGATCGTGTCGTCTTCGTTGACTTCCTCATCGAAGGTGAAGCCGTATTGAAAACCCGAACAGCCGCCGCCGGTTACGAAGACACGGAGCTTCAGATTCGGGTTGTTTTCTTCGAGAATGAGTTCGCGAACCTTGTTGGCCGCCGCATCGGTGAACACTAGCGGTGGCGGAAGATCGGCAAGAGCATTCATGGCGAAACTCCGAGAAAGCTCGAACGAGCTGGCAGTCACTAGATTATGCGAGCGCCATGGCGCTCGCGCAACCGTTCCGTCACTCGTGAGCACTCCCTGGCGGTCAAGACGAGGGAGCCGGGTGGTTCTGCCTGCTTGCCCGCCTTCGTCTGGGCGCGCTCGGCATGCGTTCGCAGCCGCGGCTCCGAGGGGGAAGAGCCGCTCAAGCAATCGGCCAGGCCGATTTATGAGCGCGGAGGGGAGCGCGAATGCAGCCTAAGCGCTCAGCTTGAGCAGCCGGCGTGAGGAGCTTTCTCACGAGGCCGCCTGGCGTTTGATTTCGACCACCTCGGCGCGTTCCGGTTCAACATGCAAAAGCCGCCCTTCGACGATCGCGCCCACGTGCATTTCGAGCGTGTTGTAGGTGACGTCGCCGCGAATACGCGCCGTGTTGAGCAATTCGAGATACTCGGAGGCGAACACGGGGCCGTCGACTTGACCATGAATGACCACGTGCGAGGCGCGGATTTCCCCTTCGATGCGTCCGGTTTCGCCGATGACGAGCGTGCAGCTTGAGTCACTGGCGGCATGGACGTGCCCCTGGACGTGACCGTCGATCCGTAAACCGCCCTGAAAACGAACGTCCCCCTGGATGACCGTCGAGGCGCCGATCAAGCTGTCGATCCGTTGCTTCGGAAGGGAGGATTTTTTCTTGCCGAACATCAGGTTTCGACTCCTGAAACAACGGGCATTCTACGGCGGTGAGATGCCCGCGCGGACGAGCTGAATCGTTTTTCGCTCCGCGGATTGCGCGAAACGGCTGCGCGGGCCTGTACCGCTTCGTGGGCGACGACTCAGAGTTGCAGCGTTTGCTGCAGGCGGGGCGGTGCGTTGCCCGAGCCGACGTGCACACGCACAAGCACGGACTTGAGCTCGGTGCCGGCAGGCACCCGGAAGGTGATGTCGGCGCGCTGATACGTCTTGAAGTTCAGCGCGAGTGCCGGACCGAGTTCGGGTTGATCTTCCGGCAGATGCAGCGTCGTTTGTCGGTTCCCATCGACAAGGGTCGCCACGACGCTCAAGCGTCCCTTGAAGGGCGACTCGTTTGCCCCTTGGACCACGAGCGCACGCAGTCGATAGCTGGTCGGTGAGGCGCGCTCGGCATGCAGACGCTGAAGCGCCAGGCCGCCCTTGCTGTTTCCCACGGCGCTACCGAGCAGCTTTTCGAAAAACGAGATTTCTTCCTTGAGTTGCGTGTTTTCTTGTTGCAACTGCGTGATTTGCTTCGCAAGCACTTCGCGTGCACCAAGCGCCATTTGCGCGCCGTTGTTCAGTTCAACGTTCTCACGCAGCAGCCGTTCGTTTTCTGCGCGCAAGCGCGTAAGCTCGCTGAGCAGCTGTCGACGTTCCTCCTCGAGCTGAGCGCCGTGAAAGCCCGCAAACCAACGCCCCGCATCGAAGCCACTGTAGAACAGCGCGGTCAGGGCCAGGGCGATCAAGACCGCCGCAGCTGCCTGCATCCGCCATGACCAATGCGTACGTACTGTGAGTTTCGGTGCCGAGATGCCGAAGCGCCGGCGAAGGCTCGACAAGATGCGGGCGGAGCGGATCCAGGCCATGATCGCCTACATCGGAAGCCCTCAAGGCGCAAGCGCCATGTGTTCGAGCCCCATTGACTCGGGCAAGCCAAACATGAGGTTCATGCACTGGACCGCAGAGCCGGCGGCACCCTTCACAAGGTTGTCCTGAACGACGAGCACCACCAGGGTGTCCCCGGGTTCGGCTGCGCTGCGCGGGCGGTGCAGAGCCAAGCGCAAGCAATTACTGCCGCGCGTTGAGCGCGTGTCGGGATAGCTGCCCCAGGGCAGCACGTCGATGAAGGGTTCGTCGCGGTAGCTCGTCTCAAAAATCGCCTGCAATTCCTGATCGCTCATCGCCAGGCCGCGTTCATTGAGCCGGGCATAGAGCGTGGAATGCATGCCGCGGATCATCGGCGCCAGGTGCGGTGCGAAGAGCAGCCCCACGGCCGTACCCGCGAATTCCGCGAGACGCGCCACGGTTTCGGAGTGGTGCCGGTGAGCGCTCAAGTTGTAGGCTCGAAAGTTCTCGCTGGCTTCGCAAAGCAGGTATTCCGTTTCGGCCTTTTTTCCGGCGCCCGAGACGCCTGAGGCGCAGTTGGCGATCAGGTGAAGCGGATCGACGACTTGCGCGCGCAGCAGCGGCGCGAAGCCAATCTGCATCGTGGTGGGATAGCAGCCCGGGTTGCCGACGACGCGGGCGCGAGCGATCTCAGGACGGTTTAGCTCAACGAGTCCGTAAGCGGCCTCTCGGTTGAGGTCGGGGCACCGATGCGGCATCCGGTAGACGCGTTCGAACGTCGTGTGATCGCGGTAGCGAAAATCGGCTGCCAGGTCGATGACCCGCACTCCGCGCTCGACGAGGCGCGGCGCATCGGCCATTGCCACTCCATGCGGTGTGGCGAAAAAAACGACGTCGCAGTCGCTAAGATCGGCGCTGGTCGTGTCGCTGAAGACGAGGTCGCAACGACCTCGCAGCGAGGGAAACAGCTGATCAAGGCGTGTCCCCGCCTCTGTGCGCGAGGTGATTCGAATAAGTTCGGCGCGAGGATGGCTCGACAGGAGTCGAATCAACTCGACTCCGGTGTATCCACTGCCGCCGACGATGCCGACCTTGATCGCTTTGCCTGTCATAAGCGCTTCCGTTCCGATGAAAAGGGGGCTTGCCGTGCGCGTGCTTTGGGAGCACCGCGAAGCACGTCAGGAACCGAGCGAACACGAGGTGCCTACTTGGCCGCCGACACTGCGTGCGTCCCAAAGGCTGGGCGAGAGCGCAGCGCGGCCAGCGCCGGCCGGAAGCCCCGAAACTTGCCAAGGCTAGCACGACCGGGGGACAAGCGTCGGATCGGCGCGCGCGTGAATCAGCGCTTCGAGAATTGTTTACGACGGCGCGCTTTGCGCAGGCCGACCTTCTTGCGTTCGACCTCTCGCGCGTCTCGGCGCACGAGGCCCGCCTTTTTGAGGATCGGTTTGAGCGTGGCGTCGTATTCGATCAAAGCGCGCGTGATGCCGTGTCGGACGGCACCGGCTTGGCCGCTTTCCCCGCCGCCAAAGACGTTGACTCGAATGTCAAGGTTGTCGAGATTATTCGTGAGCGCCAGCGGCTGACGCACGATCATGCGGCCGGTCTCACGAGAAAAATATTCGTTGACGGGCTTGCCGTTGACGATGAATTGGCCGCTTCCGTGCTTGATGAATACGCGAGCGACGGCACTCTTACGGCGCCCGGTGCCATAGTAGTAGGAGCTGATCATGATCGGTTCGGCTGTCGAGGGTCGCGAATCAGAGATCAAGTGGCTTTGGCTGCTGCGCTGCGTGCGGATGGGTCGGGCCAACATAGCACTTGAGCTTGCGCAGCATCGCATAGCCCAAGGGACCCTTGGGCAACATCCCTTTCACGGCCAGCTTGAGCACGCGATCGGGGTGACGCTCTTGCAACTTGGCCAATGAGGTGGCGTAGATGCCCCCTGGATATCCGGAATGCCGGAAGTAAGTCTTTTGCTCGGCCTTCTTCCCGGTGACGCGAATCTTTTCGACATTGGTCACGATGATGTAGTCACCCGTGTCCATGTGCGGGGCGAAGGTCGGTTTGTGCTTGCCGCGCAGACGTGCGGCGATCTGACTGGCCAGACGGCCAAGGACACGGTCGGTACCGTCGACGACGTACCAGTCTTGCTTGATGTCGGACGCTTTGGGAGAGTAGGTTTTCACGTCGGGCTCTTTCTCGTTGGTGTCCCAAGCGGTGCCATCCGCGGAGGCAGGATGGCTGTCGGATGGGACTCTATGTGAGCGACTGCGACCTAGGGCGCGCTTCAGAGGAAAAATCCTCAAGCAAACCGCGGTCGCACGATGCGAAAGCAATAAGTGTAGCCGATTGCTTGCAGGGACTCGGCGAAGGTAAAAAAATCGGGCGGGACCCAGTAGAGCCCACGCCCGGACAAGCGGAATGTCAACCCAAGGAGGAGAAAGGAAGACATTCATCGATCAGGAAGGAGGAGACCCGATCGACAGTTGCTATTCAAGCATGTTGCGGCGCACAAGTCAAGCCCTCAACTCGCTATGACCCGTATCATCCTCATGCGCCTGGCTCGATTTGTCGGCAACCAGTGGACGGGATCCGATTTCAAAAAGATAAGTCGATTCAATGTTTTATTGTGTTATCCCGAGCCCGGTCCTAACCGGCTCGCAAAATCGAGAAACGTCTTAGGGTTTATGTTGCAAGTTTGTTGCGACCGCACAAACATGAATGTTTGAAAGGAGCTTGAGGTGAAGGCGAGCGCACGCTGGGTCGACGCGGTTCGATTTGTGGTGGAGACGGGGTCCAGCCATGCGCTGGTGGTCGATGGCGCCCCTGAGTACGGGGGGCGAAACACGGGGCCGCGCCCGATGGAGCTCGTGCTCGCCGGTGCGGCGGCGTGTACAGCCTTCGACGTGGTGTTGATTCTCAGCAAATCGCGCCAGAGGCTCACGCGCTTTTCCGTGGAAGCGTCCGCTCAGCGAGCCGAGGAGGACCCGAAAGTATTCACGGCCATCAAACTGACCTATCGGCTTGCAGGTCCGGGTCTTGACGTCAAAGCGGTCGAGCGTGCCGTCAAGCTTTCGAAAGAGAAGTATTGTTCCGCCACCGCGATGCTCGGCAAAACGGCCGCCATCGAGACCGAGATCGTGATCGAGGCCGACTGAGCGCGCTCACCCCGTCGGTGCCGATGCTTCACGCCGTTCGATGCGGGGCGAACGGCAAGGCCTTGTGCTGGCAGCTCTGCAAGGCAGAGGCTCCGTTTAGAGGCCCGGAGGTTGGGGCAATCACGTCGCGTTGGGCTGACCCGGGCGACCTCCGAGCGCCGTCCGCAGGGGCTGGATTCAGAACGGAATGTCGTCGTCGAACTCGTCCAACTTCTTTTTGTTCGAGGTTGCGCCGCCTGCTTGGCCCATCGGCTGGCTCGTACCAAGCGGCGTGCTGCCGCCGCGATCGACCCCCTCCTCGGCATCGGCCGAGGTCGCGCTGCCTGGCCGGGAGCCGAGCATCTGCATCCGCTCCCCGCGAATTTTGGTCATCGTGCGCTCCACACCGTCCTTGTCGGTCCACTTGTCGTACTGGATTCGTCCCTCGATGTAGACCTGCATGCCCTTTTTCAGGTACTCGCCGCAGATCTCGGCTGTGCGGCCGATGAATTCAACGCGATGCCAGTCGGTACGTTCCTGCTTGTTGCCGTTTTTGTCTTTCCACTGCTCGGTGGTGGCCAAGGAAAACGTGGCCACCGCTTCGCCGCTAGGCAGGTAACGCATCTCGGGATCGCGCCCGAGGTTGCCGATGAGCATCACGCGGTTGACAGAAGCCATCTGACTTGCTCCTAGTGTTTTGCCGGTGGCGGTTTCATCGACCAGGCCGCCACGAACCACAGCGCGGCCAATGCCGCGCAGCCATAGAAGACCGCTTCGCTGCCGAAGCGCTTGGCCAGTGTACCGCCCACGATGCCGCCGGCGAAGAGTCCGAGCGACATGTTGGTGTTGTAGACCCCCAGTGCGAAGCCCTTGAGATGCGCCGGCGCGATGCGTGACACCAAAGACGGCTGCATGGCCTCAAGCAGGTTGAAGGCCACAAAGAAGGCAAGCAGGAAGGCAATCAAGCCCTTGAAGGCGAGTGCCGAAAGCTGCGGCGCCGCAAGCAGCGCAAGCGTAAGGAGCGCAATGGCGGCCAGAAACAATTCGCGCAGGCGGCCGCGCCGTTCGGCGGCAATCATCGGCGGCACCATGATGGCGAAGGAGACCAGGATCACCGGCAGATACACGAGCCAGTGCTCCGGGGCGGCCAGCCCGCCCCGTTCGATCAGCAGGGTCGGCACGACGACAAAAAGCGCCGTCTGACAGAGGTGTAGCACGAACACGCCGACGTTCAGGCGCAGCAGTTGCGGGTGAAAGAGCACATCGCCGTGGCGAATCGCTGCCGGTTCTTCGCCGTGTAGTGGTGCCGGGGGAACGGCCCAGATCACCACGGCGCAGCCCAAAAGCGCAAGCAAGGCCGTGATCCAGAACAGGCCCGAAAGCCCCACCGCGGCCGCAAGTGGCGGCGCGACCACGAGAGCGGCTGCGAAGGTGAGCCCGATGGTGGCCCCGACGATGGCCATGGCCCGCGTGCGTACGCTCTCGCGCGTGGAATCGGCCACAAACGCAGACACCGCGGCGCTAACGGCTCCGGCGCCCTGAAGCGCTCGCCCGATGATCACACCCACGATGGAGCTAGCCAGGGCGGCAATCGCGCTGCCTGCGGCGAAGAGGAGCAGACCGCCTACGATGACCGGCTTGCGTCCGAAGCGGTCGGAGGCGGCCCCAAGCGGAATTTGAAACACCGCTTGCGTGAGCCCGTAGATCGAGATGGCGAGGCCGATCAGGTAGGGTTCCTGACCGCCCGTGAGCGCTCGGCCATAGATCGCGAACACGGGTAGGATCAGAAAGAGCCCGAACATGCGCAGGCCGTAGATGCTCGCAAGCCAGAGGCTTGCGCGCCGCTCGGTGGGCGTCATGGTCCGTGCATCGGGCGCGGTGGAAGCGATGTGAGGGGTTTGCATGGGGGCGGCATTGTGTCATCGGTAAGCCGCGCGCGGCTGACCGGTCACGGCGGATGACGCCCGCCGAATATTCACGCGCGGGCCCGAGCGCCGATCGGACCTCTCCGCCGCAACGGCTACTCGGCCGCGATTCGATCGCTCAAGCCCGGCTCGGGGGCGACCAGGCGCACAACTTTCGCATGGTCGAATTCGGCCTTGAGCCGGGCTTGTTTTTCGAGCGCAGACTTGATGTGGCGCGCTTTGATGTGCCCAAAGCCGCGAATTTCCTCCGGGATCGAAGCAAGCTGCACGGCCAGCGCATGATTGTGCGGACCCAGTTTGGCGAGGACCTCCTCGATGAGGGCGCGGTAGTCGTGCTTGAGCTGTTGTTCGAGCTTGCGCTCCGGATTGAAGCGGAAGGGATCGAGCCAACTGCCGCGCAGCCGCCGCATCCGAGCAAGCAGCCGGAAGGCTTGCATCATCCAAGGGCCATACGGCCGCTTGATGAGTTGCCCAGTCACCGGGTCTTTTTTGGCAAAAAGCGGTGGCGCGAGGTGAAACGTGAGCCGGTAGTCGCCGGTGAACTCGCGCTTGATGCGTGCCTCGAACGGCCCGCTCGTGTAGAGCCGTGCCACTTCGTATTCGTCCTTGACCGCGAGCAGCTTGAAGTAATAGCGCGCCACGGCTTCGGTCAGTTCGGTCTTGCCGGGGAGCTTGGCTTGTTCGGTGCGGCGCACGAGGTCAACGAAGTCCGTGTAAACCTTGGCGTAGGCGGCATCCTGGTAATCGGTCAAAAACGCCGCGCGGCGGGCGATCAGCTCATCGAGCGTGGTGGAAAGCCGCGTCGAGAAAGCGGGGTTGTCTTGCTCGAGCGCGGCCGGTTGGGGTGCTGCGATCGCTTCGACCGCTTTGAGGTCATGCGCCGCGCGCCGTCCCCAGAGAAAGGCCGCCTTGTTCATGTCAACGGCCACACCGTTGAGTTCGATCGCGCGCAGGATCGTGGCTTGCGACAGAGGGATCAAGCCCTTCTGCCAGGCGTAGCCGGTCAGAAACAGGTTGGTGGCGATCGAGTCGCCAAGCAGCCGGGTGGCAAGCCGCGTGGCATCGATCAGCTCGACTGCATGGGCCCCGCACGCTTCGGCAATCTCACGCTCCATGCTGCCCAACGGGAATTGCAGGTTGGCGTCCTGTGTGAACGCGGCCGGCATGATCACCGCACTGTTGACGACCGCACGCGTCACGCCAACGGCCATTTTGGCGAGTGCCTCCTCGGTGACCGTGGTCAGCACATCGCAGGCGAGCACGAGGTCGGCCTCCCCGGCGGCCACACGGGTTGCGTGCAGCGCTTCTTGGTCAGGGGCGATGCGCACATGGCTCATCACGGGGCCGTTTTTTTGCGCAAGACCCGACATGTCGAGCACCGAAATGCCCTTGCCCTCCAAAAACGCTGCCATGCCGAGCACCTGCCCTACGGTGAGCACACCCGTTCCGCCGATGCCCGTGACCAGGATGTTGTAGGGCCGAACGACCGGCTTGAGGCTCGGTTCGGGCAGGGCCGGAAAGTCGACCTCACCGACTTTGTCGGGTTTACGCAATGCGCCGCCCTCCACCGTGACAAAACTTGGGCAAAAGCCGTTCACGCACGAGAAATCCTTGTTGCAACTCGACTGGTCGATGGTGCGCTTTCGACCCAGTTCGGTCTCAAGGGGCATGACCGAGACACAGTTCGACTGCACGCCGCAATCGCCGCAGCCTTCGCAGACGGCCTCGTTGATGACCACCCGCTTGGGCGGATCGGGGAACTTGCCGGCCTTGCGGCGACGGCGTTTTTCGGCGGCGCAGGTCTGGTCGTAAATGATGATGCTCACCCCGGGCGTTTCGCGATAGGCGCGCTGGATGTGCTCGAGTTCTGCCCGATGGTGCACCGCCACGCCAGCCGGCAGCCGCACCCCGCGGTACTTCTCCGGCTCATCGGTGACCACGCACATTGTCTGCACGCCCTCGGCGCGCAGCTGCTCCGCAATGGCCACCGGCGAGAGCGGTCCGTCGTGCGGTTGCCCGCCGGTCATCGCCACTGCGTCGTTGTAGAGGATCTTGTAGGTGATGTTGACCTTGGCGGCGATGGCGGCGCGGATCGCGAGGATCCCCGAGTGGAAGTAGGTGCCATCGCCGAGGTTGGCGAAGATGTGCTGGGTTTCCGTGAACGGCGCCTGCCCGATCCACGGCACGCCTTCCCCGCCCATTTGCGTGAAGGTCGAGGTCGAGCGGTTCATCCAAATGGCCATGTAATGGCAGCCGATGCCGGCCAAGGCCCGCGAACCTTCGGGCACGCGCGTTGAGGTGTTGTGCGGACAGCCCGAGCAGAAGTAGGGTTGCCGCTGAATCGGGATGCGATGGGCGGCGAGCTCACGCTCTTTGTTGTTGATCCACTCGACGCGCTGCTTGATTTTGTCGCTGACATAGAAGCGGTGGATGCGATCGGCAATCACCCGCGCGATCATCGCTGGCGTGAGTTCTCCAGGGGCGGGCAGCAACCAGTCGCCGTGCGGGCGCACCCATTCGCCTTTGGCATCGAACTTGCCAATGATGCGCGGCCGCACATCCTCGCGCCAGTTGTAGAGCTGCTCTTTGAGCTGGTATTCGATGACCTGGCGCTTTTCCTCGACCACGAGGATCTCTTCGAGTCCTTCGGCGAAATGGCGCACGCCCTCCGGCTCAAGCGGCCAGACCATGCCGACCTTGTAAAGCCTGAGTCCGATGGCGCGTGCGAGATCCTCATCGATGCCAAGATCGTCGAGCGCTTGTCGCGTGTCGAGGTAGGCCTTGCCGGCGGCGATGATGCCGAGCCGCGGCCGAGGCGAATCGATCACCAGGCGGTTCAGTTGATTGACCCGCGCGTAGTGGATCGCCATGTAGATCTTGTAGTCGTGCATGAGCCGCTCTTGCTCGAGCGGTGTGTGCGGCCAGCGGATGTTGACCCCACCCTCAGGCAGCGGAAAGTCGTTCGGAATGATCGGCTGGATGCGCTCGGGATCGACGATGACCGCGGCGGAGGATTCCACCGTGTCGGTGACCGCCTTCATCGCCACGTAGCAACCGCTATAGCGGCTCATTGCATAGCCGTGGATGCCGAGGTCGAGATACTCCTGCACGCCGGCTGGGTAGAGCACGGGGATCACGGCGGAGATGAACTCATGATCCGACTGGTGCGGCAGGGTCGAAGACTTGGCGCCATGGTCGTCACCGGCCACGAGCAGCACGCCGCCCCACTTGCTCGTGCCGGCGTGGTTGGCATGCTTGAACACATCGCCACAACGATCGACCCCCGGCCCTTTGCCATACCACATCGCGAAGACGCCGTCGTATTTGGCCCCGGGGTAGAGGTTGACCTGCTGCGTGCCCCACACGGCGGTGGCCGCGAGGTCTTCGTTGAGGCCGGGCACAAAGCGGATGTGGTTCGCCTCGAGATACTTTTTCGCTTTCCAGGCCTGCTGGTCGAGGCCGCCCAAGGGGGAGCCGCGGTAGCCGGAGAGAAACCCGGCGGTGTTGAGGCCGGCAAGCTGGTCCTTTTGTCGCTGCAGGATCAAGAGGCGCAGCAGCGCCTGGGTTCCGCTCAGGTAGACGCGCCCGCGCGGCAGTGTCCAACGGTCATCGAGCGTGACTTCGGAAAGGGCCCGGCGGATCGCCTCGGGCAGCTCGGAGGTCGGCAGAGGGGCTTGTGACACGATGCAGCTCCTTCGATCGAGACGCACAACCCGGCCCCCGGGTAGGAGGCCGTCCCGGCAAAGCCCGTTTTGCGGGCTTGCTCGACTTTCCGATTGTGCGCTCTTTCGGATCGTTTGTCTTTTGGGGCGAGTCCCGAGAGAGGGCCAGGGCCCGCCGGCCGGATCACTCGGAGACAATGTTCAAGGTTGCCCACGCAAACCCCGGTTTTGAGGTATGCCTTTTACCCATCGCTTGCGGGTGCGTTGGAGCGAGGTCGATCTGCAAAAGGTCGTCTTCTTCGCTCGTTACGCCGAGTACTGTGATTTGGCCTTCACCGAATTCATGCGCGAAGTGGGCTTGCCCGACCCCATCGTGCAGCAGGCCGAGGGACGCGAGCTCTTCCTGCGCCAAACGACCGTCGAATACCTCTCCCCCGCGCGCTATGACGACTGGCTCTTGATCAGCGTTTCGATCGAACGCATCGGGCGCTCGAGCCTGACCGTGCGCTTCGACATCGCACGCGAGCAAGCGAACCAAGCGCTGGCCCGCGCAGCGTTTGTTTATGTCTATGCCGACCCCGCCACCGGTCAAAGCGTGCCGCTGCCCGAGGGCTGGCGCAGGAAGCTTGCCGCTGGCGACCGCTTCCTAGAATCGCGAGTGGGTTGAGCCCGCAACGCCTTCATTCCATGCTTGATGCCATCACCCTTGAGCCGCCGGGTGCGGCCGATGCTGCCGTGATTTGGATGCACGGGCTCGGCGCCGACGGTCACGATTTCGTGCCGGTTGTGCCTGAACTCGGTTTGCCTCCCGGCCATGGCATTCGCTTTGTCTTTCCACACGCCCCGATGCAGCCGGTGACGATCAACGGCGGCTATGTGATGCGCGCCTGGTACGACATCGTCTCGCCCGATCTCGAAGATCGCGCCGATGAGGCGGGCGTGCGGGCGAGCCAGCGCGAGATCGAAGCGCTCATCGCCCGCGAGCGTGCCCGCGGCATCGACAGTCAGCGCATGCTGCTCGCTGGGTTTTCGCAAGGCGGGGTGATTGCGCTGCAGACGGCGCTGCGATTTCCCGAGCGGCTCGCCGGCGTGGTGGCGCTGTCGACGTACCTTGCCTGCGCGTCCTCACTGGGTGCCGAAGCAAGCGCTGCCAACCGTGACCTGCCGATCTTCATGGCGCACGGCAGCTTCGACCCGATCGTGCCGCTTGCGCTTGCCCAGCGTTCGCGCGCGCGGCTCGAAAGCCACGGCTACCGGGTCGAGTGGCATGAGTACCCCATGCCGCACTCGGTGTGCGCTCAAGAAATTGCCGACATTGCGGCCTTCCTGCGGCGGGTGCTGCCCTGACGCTGATCGAACAACTGCTTGCCGAGCTCAAGCACCCCGATGTGCGGGCGCTCGCCTGGGCGATCGGCTCGCCCTCGCTGTTTGAGCCCGCGCATCCGGCCTGGGCGGGGGCGCTGCTTGAGGATGCCTGGGCCGAGCGCGAGCTTGCCCGGCACCTGGAGGTGCTCTGCGCGCTTGAGCGCGAACCGGCCGCGCTTGAGCAAGCCCTCGGCTCGGCACATCTTCCGGAGCCGCTTGGGCACCGCTTCGAACGGCTCGTGCTGTTCTGGCAGCAGCTGCGGCCGGAGGTGCGTGCCGCCACGCGCGGTTTGACCGTGCGCTCGGGCGGCCGGGTGGTGGGCGAATTCGATGTGGCAGTGCTGCGTGAGGACCGAGTGATCGAGACCTTCGAAGTGACGGTCAAGTTTTATTTGAATCTCGAACCCTCACGCGGCATGGCCGGGGTGCTCGGTCCGCGCGCCTACGATCGCATGGACGAGAAATTCGACAAGATGACCGGGCGACAGCGCCTGCTGGGCACAACCGCTGAAGGGCGCGCGGTTCTTGCACGCTGGGCAAGCGAGGTCACCGGGGAGGCCTTCGACCCCGAGACGCTCCTCATCGAAAACCATGCGCTTTCTCGCGGCTATGTCTTTCATCCGTTCCCGGATGCGCCTTATCCGGGTGAGCTTTCGCCGCGGCACGGTCGCGGGCTCTGGCAGACCGATGCCGAGCCGTTTCCGCGTGGGCACTGGCGGCTTCTTGCCGGGCGTGAGTGGCTCGGGCCGTACCGCGGGGCGGTGGCCGAGGCGGGGCTTCCGATCGATCCGCGCATGCCAAGAATGTTTGCCTGCCTCGAGCGCGAGCCGGAGACCTCGTCCTGGCGCGAACGCGAACGACGTTTTTTGCTGCGGGCGGGCTCGGGACTGTTGGCCGCGGCGGCCGCAAGCCATCCCGAGACCGTCAAATCCAGCGAATCCGCTTGAACCAGCCCCACACGCCGACCGAGGTTGCAAGCATCGCAAGCAGCGCAAGCGGGTAGCCGTACGGCCACTTGAGCTCGGGCATGTGTTCAAAGTTCATGCCGTAGATCGTGCCGGTGATCATCGGCACGGTGAGCACGGCCCCCCAAGCGGCCAGCTTTTTGGTGGTTTCGCCTTCGGCCAGCGTGACCAGCGCCAGGTTGGTCTGTGTGGCGGCGTTTTGCAGATCGCGCAGGGTGTCGATGGCCGCTTGGATGCGCAGCGTGTGGTCGAGCACGTCGCGAAAGTAAGGCCGAAGCGGCTCGGCCATCACCTCATGCCGTAGCTCGAGCAGTCCCTGGCACACCTCGATCAACGGGGTGACCACGCGACGCAGTTGGGTGGTTTCGCGTTTGAGCTCGTAGAGCTCCTCGATGGTCGAGCGGTTGTCGACACGCTTGTCGAAGATGCGCTCTTCGATGGCTTCGAGCGAGCTTTCGAGCCGGTCGAGCTCGGGGAACAGCCCATCGACCCAGGCATCCAGAAGCGTATGCAGCACCGCGCCAGGCCCGAGCGCCAGGAATTCCGGCTCGCGTTCAAGCTGGGCGCGTAACGCAGCCACATCGAGCGGCGCATCATGCAGCACGGTGAGCAAAAAGCGCTCGCCCAGGTAGCAGTGCAGCTCGCCGCTTGCCAGCTCCTCGCCCCGCTTTCGCGCGGTCGACACGGACAGAAAAAGCGTTTTGCCGTAGTGCTCGAGCTTGGGGCGCTGGCCGCCGCGGTTCATGTCTTCGATGGCCAGCTCATGCAGCTCGAGCTCCTCCTGCATCGTGGCCAGAAGCGCCGCATCCGGCTTGGAAAGCGCGATCCAGACGAAGCTCCCCGGGGGCGGGTTGTTTGCGAGAAAGTCGCTTACGGCTGCCACTTCGAGGGCAGGCTGGCAAACTCCGTTGACGTAGGCGGCGCAGTGAAGCAGCATAAGCGCGTTCGGCAAGGCAAGTCAGTCACATCGACGGCTCGAAAGGATAACGATGCGTTTAGCGCCGATGCTTCGAAGGGCTCCCGCGGCCGACGGTAGGCATGAGCCTCGGGCCCCGGATGCGCTCCTGCGCGCTCGCCGGCTGTGGTTTCGAAGTGCAATCGGCGTGGCGCTCGCAGGGGCGTTGTCCGGGCCGGCGTGCCTTGCCGCAAGCGATCTGCCGGCCTTTGAGCTGATCCGCCGGGGCGGGGTGGCCGTGCTCATGCGTCACAGCGAAACGGTGCCGGGCACCGGTGATCCGCCAGGATTTCGCCTCGATGACTGCTCCACCCAGCGCAATCTGTCCGAGCGCGGGAAGGCCCAGGCCCGGGCGCTGGGTGAGCGTTTCCGCCGGGCCGGCATTCGCTTTGATCGGGTGCTCACCAGTCAGTGGTGCCGCTGCCGCGACACCGCAGTGCTGATTGCGGGGCAGGCGGAGGACTGGCCGGCGGTCAACTCCTTTTTCGAGGATCGCTCAACCGAGGCCCGGCAAACCGCCGAAGCGCTCGCACGGCTCGCCACGCTGGGCCCGAACGAGCGCTGGCTCGTGGTGACCCATCAGGTCAACATCTCGGCCTTGACTGGCGTGTTTACGCAGCAGGGCGAAGCGCTCGTCGTGCGTCCGCGGCGGGACGGCGATAAGACCGTGCTCGAAGTCCTCGGGCGGATACCGGTTTCCTCCAGCTAAAGCGCGGGACGGCCCGACACGGGTTTGTCGGGGGCGTAGCAGCGGCGCAGTCCCTCTAACGAGTAGTAGGCCGCATGCTTGCGATGCCGGGCGTGCGCGCAGGCCGCCTTGAAGGCGACCCAACGCTCGTTATGCAGCATGCGCACCCAGGCCCGCCCGGAACGGTCAACGAAGGTGTCCCACTGAATGTTGGCCGACATGGGCACGGCGCGCGCCGAGCGCCAGGGGTGGCTGTGGTAGCGATACTCTTCGGCCTCGGGCAGCGCATAGGCATCGCGATCGAGTCCGAGCAGCAGGATAAAGGGCAGCACGATCTCCGCGTGCGAGAAGCGGAACTTCGCCCGCGGCGTGGTTTTACTGTTCGCCGCCTGGGCCGCCGCCTCAGCCTGAGCGAAGAAATCGCGCAAAAGTCCCTGGGCCATGGCGTAAGTCACCGGCGCCACTTCCGTGCTCGCGGGGCCCTTTTCGTAGAAATTCTCATGATCGTCGAGCTCGAAGAGAACATAGCGTGCAAGCGGGGAGAGATAGGCGCCGAAGTCGAGGCGAAGGTCGCGCTCGAATAGCGGTGCGATGATGGCAAGCTCGTAGAGGGCCTCGAGCACGCTCCCCGGATCGACGGGGCGTTCGAGCATGCGCGAGTTGGCGGCAAACCTCTTCGATGTGCCCGTTACCTCCGGCAGGTCGATTTCGACGCGCGCATCGAGCCTGAGCGTGCCTGCCTCGAGCCGTTCGAGAAAGGCGGGCTTGAACAGTGCCGCAAGCGTTGCTTGGGTGATGTGCGCAACGAGCGGACGCGCCCGAAACTGGGCCAGTCGTTGCTTGAGGCGCTCCGAGCCTAGGTAGCTTTGGTAGTTGCGGCTTGCCGTGTAGACCGCCGAATTCGGATCGTCGCGGGATTCGGCACGGTCGGTTGCCGGTTCGAGCTTGTGGAAGTAGAGCGTGAAGCGATCAATGCCGTCGGGCTGGCGACGCGGCGCATTTTCGGGGTAGCGCGTGTGGCCCGGCGTTGGCCGGATTTGGAGACGGGCCCCGGTGCTTCGCGCGACCTCTTGTTCGAGAGCGGCCAGAAATGCCCGTGCACTCTGGTCAGCACGTTCCACACCGGACCAGGCAAATTCAACGATGGGGGCCGTATCTGCGGTGGGGCGGAACAACTCGGCAACACGTTGGTGGAGGCGCTGAGCCAGCCCTTGCATCTCCTCGATGCCGAGCGTGGTCAGGTTGCCATGCCCCGGACGGGCAATCTCGGCGCGACCGGTTCCAAGTTGCGCTTGCGCGCGGGCGAGCGCCAGCACGTCGCGCTCGAGCGCTTCGCCAAGCGGCGTGAGGGCGCCTTCTTGCCGGGCGGCGCGCAAGACCGCGAGCAGACCCAAATCAGGTCCGGGGCGTGTAAGACCCCGGGAGCCGTGGCGGGCGACCATCTGCGTGTGCACGATGCGCCAGCCCGCGGGCACTGCCGGCACCGAGGCGCGCGAGGGCGCCGGATAGCGCGTCTTGGTCGCACAGCAGAGCGGGTCGGTTGCAATCGGGCTTCCGGTATGTGCGGTGGGCGTGGCCACCGTGGACTCGGCTGTGCGCGTGGCCGCTTGCGACGATGGCGCCGCGTTCAGAAGCGCGAGCAAAACAAGGCAGGCCGAGGCGTGAGAGTGTTGTTTCATGCAACTCAGGGTCTTTGAAAGAAGGATTTGCGGCATCGAAGCGACGGTGAAACGTTACTGCAATGATCCTTCAATGAAATGAAGCGGTTTTGAACATGACCTCTTTCAACGAAGGGGTCGAGTCTCTGAGTTCGTCTCTCCCTCCCGTTTTTCACCGAGGCGCGTTCCGTGATGCGCGTCGGGTTTCTTTTTTGTTTTCCGATGCTTGATTCCATGAACCCGATTGCTTCGGCCTTTCTTTTGACCACCCGCTTGCGGCCCGCTGAGGCCGTTCCGCACGTGCGCACCACGCTTTCGCTAGCGGTTGCGGCAGCGCTTGCCGCATCGGCTGGGGTCGCTTCGGCGCAAACCCCATCGACCGCCGCGACAACGGTCGAGACAGTGACTCTGACCGGCCAGCGCGAGAGTCAGCGCCGGGCGCTTGCGATTCAGACCGAGGCGCTTACGGTCCAGCACGCGGTCAGTGCCGATGAGATTGGGGCGCTGCCGGACAAGAATGTCGCAGAGGCGGTGGCGCGGCTTCCCGGGGTTGCCGTGCAGCGCGATCAGGGCGAGGGGCGTTATGTGGTTGTGCGCGGACTGGCGCCGGAGCTCAACGCGGTCAGCATCAACGGGGTCAACGTCGTCTCGCCGGAAAATGGCACGCGTGCGGTGTCGCTCGATGTGCTGCCCTCGGGGCTGATCGGTTCGATCCGGGTGCACAAGACCTTTACGCCCGAGCAGGATTCCAACGCACTCGGCGGCTTGATCGATGTGCGAAGCCTCTCGGCTTTCGATCTGCCGGCTGGAACCTTGAGCTTTGACGCGGCAGGCAGTTACGACGAAAACTTGCGCAAAGTGAGCCCGTCGGGCAGCGTCCTCTGGGCTGATCGGTTGCGCGACGGTCGCCTCGGGGTCGTGGTGGCGGTCAGTGGCGAGCGTCGGCGTTTCGGTTCCGACAACGTGGAGACCGGGGGGCAGTGGAATGCGGGTCGCCTTGCGGGCTGGGAGCTTCGTGACTATCAGCCGACCCGCACCCGCAACGCCGTCGGCATCAACCTCGATTGGCGGCCGCACGCCGGCACGCAACTGTTCCTGCGCGGTCTGGCAAGCCGATTTACCGATAGCGAAATCCGCGACCGCCTCACGATCAGCAACATCGTGCCGGCCACCGGCATTGCCGAGGGGCAGGTCGCTAGCTCGGTACGCGCCGAACGGCGCTTGCGAGACCGCGAGTACACCCGCTCGATCGATGCGCTTACCCTGGGCGGCGAGCATGCGCTGGGCGACTGGACCGTTGCTGCGCAAGCTGCGCTCAGCCGTGCCGGTGAGAAAACGCCGGAGCAACTCAATGACGCCCGCTTTCGGCAAAACGGTGTTACCGGGGTGAGCTTCACGGGTACCGAGGTTCCGATTCTTTCCGGACCTGCGGCACTGACCGACCCGAGCCGCTACAGCCTGAACGCCATCACGCTCCAGCGCCGCGAAGGACGCGACCGCGAGCAAAGCGTGAAACTCGACATCACGCGGCGCTTCGCCCTCGGCGAGGCCACCGGCGAGGTGAAATTCGGCGGCAAGCTCGCCCGTCGTGAGAAGAACAACGACACCGAGCAGTGGAGCTATTCGAGCAGCAGCCCGACCAGCCCGAACTACTGGGGGCCGGGCAGCACCTCGATGAGTGCCTTCGTCACGGGTAATGTGGCGCGTTACCCGTTTGGCCCCTTCGGTCCGACCCTGTCCGCGGCCCTTGTGCGCGAGCGTGTGGCCGCGCTGCCGCGCGCGGGGGCGCGCAATCCAACCGCCTCGGCCACGGCCGACTTCGAGCTGGACGAAGACACGAGTGCCGCTTATGTGCAAGGCAGCCTCGACTGGGGGGTGGTGGATGTGCTGGCTGGTGCGCGCTTTCAGCGCACCGAATTCACGGCGGCGGGCTTCCGTGTCAGCGGCACGAGCATCCTTCCCACTCAAAGCGGCCGCAAGGAAGATGCCGTGCTGCCTGCACTGCATGCCCGGGTGGCCCTCGACCGCGCCACACAGCTTCGCGCCGCGCTCACCCAGTCGGCGGTGCGGCCTAATTTCGACCAACTCTCGCCGGGCATCGTTTTCGGCAGCGCAACCGAGGTGAGCTTCGGCAACCCGGAGCTCAAGTCCCTGCGCTCGACGAACCTGGATTTGGGCATCGAGCGCAAGCTCGGCAGCGACGGCGTGGTGTCGTTGAACGCGTTCGAGAAGCGCATCCGCGACTTCACCTACCAGACCAACCTCGCAGGGACAGGGCCTTGGGTCGGCTTTAGTTCGGCCACGACCTTCGTCAATGGCGACACGGCGCGTTTGCGCGGGCTCGAGTTTTCCTACGCCGATGTGCTCAAGCACCTTCCGGCCCCGTTCAATGGGCTGCTTGTGGGGGTCAACGCCACGCTCACTGAGTCCAAAGCGCGCGTGAGCCGGTTTGATACCGCAACACGCCGCTTCGAGGCGCGGGAGATCCGGCTGCCGGGTCAGTCGCGCACCATGCTCAATCTTGTGCTCGGGTATGAGCAGGGCCCGTGGAGCCTGCGTCTTGCGCTCAATCACAAGTCGCCTTATTTGCTCTCGCTCGGCAGCGATATCCTGGATGCCGGGCGGGACTTGTGGGTGGATCGGCAAAACCAGGTCGACTTGAGCATCAAGTACCAGGCCACGCGCTCGCTGCAGGTCTCGCTCGAAGTGGCCAATCTCAACGACGAAAAATACTACGTCTACCAAGGCAGTCGTCCGTTCAACGCGCAGTACGAGCGCTACGGTCGGACGGTCCGCCTCGGTGTGCGCGTGAAACTCTAAGCCGAGCCGTTGCGTGCAGGCCGAGGGCGGCTCGAGATGGGGCCAGCCGAGCCGCTCGTCTCGGGCAGAATCCGCGCATGGCCGTTGCGCAGACCTCTGTACCCCCAAGCTCGCCCACGGGGGATCGTCCGCTCACGCTCGACTTTGTGCTCGATGAGCTTGCGCGCTCCGGCATGGTGGAGCAGCGGCTCATCGAGGAGCTTCGATCGACCTCCCGGTTTCGGAATTACGACCACCCGCTCGTCCTCATCGCCGAGCAAAAGTGGCGCGCTCTTGCGCCGCCGCATCGCTTGATCACGCTTGAAGCGTTGACCGAGTGGCTCGCGCAGCGACTCAATGTGCCCTACGTGCATATCGATCCGCTCAAGGTCGATTTTTCGGCGGTGAGCTCGGTGATGAGCTCGACCTACGCGCAGCGCTATCGCATCCTGCCCATTGAAGTCACGGGCGATCGCGTGGTTGTGGCCACCTCTGAACCGTTTGTGCGCTCGTGGATTCCCGAGATATCCCAGCTGCTGCGGCGCAAGATCGAACTTGTCTTTGCCAACCCGCTCGATGTTAAGCGCTACGTGGTCGAGTTTTTCTCGCTCGCACAATCGGTCAAGCGCGCACACGAGGCAAGCGTCGATGACAAACCCGCCATCGCCTCCTTCGAGCAGCTGGTGCAGCTCGGCGCTCAAGGCGCCACCCCCGATGCCAACGACCGACACATCGTGCGCATCGTCGATTGGCTGTGGCAGTACGCCTTCGAGCAGCGCGCAAGCGACATCCATCTTGAACCGCGGCGCGATCAAGGCATCGTGCGCTTTCGGATCGATGGGGTGCTCCACCAGGTCTACCAGATCCCGCCGCCCGTGATGACCGCGATGGTCTCGCGCATCAAGCTGCTTGCGCGTATGGAGATCGTGGAAAAGCGCCGTCCCCAGGACGGGCGTATCAAGACCCAATCGCCGGAGGGCGAAGAGATCGAACTGCGTGTCTCGACGATGCCGACCGCTTTTGGCGAAAAAGTGGTCATGCGCATCTTCGATCCTGAAGTGCTCCTGCGCGACTTCCGCGAGCTCGGTTTCAGCGACGAGGATGTGGCACGCTGGAACGAGATGGTGCGGCGTCCGTACGGCATCGTGCTTGTGACGGGACCCACGGGCTCGGGCAAGACCACCACGCTCTACTCCACGCTCAAACAGCTCGCCACGCCGGAGGTCAACGTCTGCACGGTGGAGGATCCGATCGAGATGATCGAACCGGCCTTCAATCAAATGCAGGTTCAGCCGCAGATTGGGGTCGATTTTGAAAGCGGCATCCGCGCGCTGTTGCGACAGGATCCCGACATCATGATGGTGGGCGAAATCCGTGACCTGGCCACAGCGGAGATGGCGGTACAAGCGGCGCTTACCGGGCATCTGGTGCTATCGACCCTGCATACCAACGATGCACCAGGGGCAATCACACGGCTCATCGATCTGGGTGTGCCGCCGTATCTGGTCAACGCGACCTTGATCGGCGTGATGGCGCAGCGGCTCGTGCGCACGCTTTGTCCGAAGTGCAAGGCGCCCGCGGAGCTTTCGGACGAGACCTGGCAAGCGCTCACACGGCCCTATCGCGCGCCGCGGCCGGCAAAGATTTATCGGCCGGTGGGGTGCCTGGAATGCCGCATGACCGGCTATCAGGGGCGAATCGGTTTGTTCGAGACGATGCTCATGACCGCCGAGCTGAAAAAGCGCGTGCTGGCGGGGGCCGAGCTCGATGCGATCCGGGAACAAGCCTACCGTGAGGGCATGAAGCCGCTGCGCGTATCGGGGGCGCAGAAGATTGCGCAGGGGCTCACCTCGCTTGAGGAGGTCGAAGCGGTCGCCCCTCCTGATTGAGCTGCGGCTCAAGGGCCCGTGGGCTATCGGGCACGGCCGGTAGCGGTGGCGCGCGATGACCGGCCTGCGTTAGCCGGATCGGTGTCGCGGGCGGTTGCGACGCCGTTGTCCAGACTGCGCGGTCGACGGCTTTGCTGCGTCTCGGGGACGCGGGCACTGGTTCGACGCCGGAGGCCGCAATTGAGCTCCGCCTTCGCGGGCGGCTTGATTTGGCCTCCTCGCGCGCGGGTTGGTCCGAAGCGCTTGTGAGAGGTGAGCTCGCGAAGCGCCGTCGCGCCGATCAGCCGCCGTGTCTTCTGCGGGAGGTTGCGGGCGGCGCTCGCCCCAGCGATGACGCCCCTGGGATGGCTGCGGCCGGGTCCGGGCGGGCGAGTTAGCGCCCGTGCGGCCCGTGGAAGCAGACGCGGTTCGAGCGGATTTGGCCGAGGCTTCGCGGCGGCGCGAGGCGGTGTTCGTAGCCGGACGACTGGCACGGGAGGCTTTAGGCGAAGCCGAAGCGGCCGCGCGCGACTCTGTCTCAAGCAACCCCCCGGAGCGTTTTGGGCGCGCCCGGTCGGGGGGCAAGAGCCTGTCGCTCTTTTTGGGCTCACTCGCGGTGCCGATCGGAACGTCGTCACGCCAAAGCACGAGCAATTTGCCGAGATGTTGCACCGGTTCGCAGCCGAGTTGCCTGCATAGCTCGGCGAGAAATTGCTCGCGCTCGGTGCGGTCGTGATCGGTGATGCGGACCTTGATGAGTTTGTGCGCCCTGAGCGCCCGGTCGATTTCAGCGATGACCGCGGTCGTAAGCCCGGCTCGGCCGACGGTGGCCACGGGACGCAGATGATGGGCGGCGGCACGTAGTGCGCGGCGGGCGCTTGCGGACAAGGTCGCTGGGTTCATCGGAAGCTGCGTGGCGCGCTACGACCCGCTCGGGGTTCAGGGTAGAGGGGTTGATAGGCTGCGTGCAATTGTCCCATCTTCCGATAATTCAAGAATGCGGCAGGTTAGGCGCAGACGCCAAAAATCCAAACGCAGCTGGCTGGCCGAGCATTTGAGCGACCCGTTTGTGCAGCGTGCCCGGCGGGAGGGTTATCGCTCACGCGCCGCTTACAAGTTACTCGAAATCGACGACAAAGATCATCTGTTTCGTCCCGGCAGCGTGATTGTCGATCTCGGCGCGGCGCCGGGCAGCTGGTGTCAGGTCGCTCGACAGCGGACGCGTGGACAAGCACGCATCGTGGCCATCGATCGGCTGCCCATCGAGCCGCTCGAGGGCGTTGAGTTCATTCGAGGGGATTTTTCGGAACCCGACGTGCTTGCACAGCTCGAGCGTTTGCTCGGAAACGCTGCGGTCGACCTCGTGCTCTCGGACATGCTGCCCGACATGACCGGGGTGCCTGCGATTGATGCGCCGCGCGCCTTGCATCTGGCGGAGTTGGCGACCGAGTTTGCCCTGGCGCATTTGAAACCCGAGGGACGCCTTCTGATCAAGGCGTATCAAGGTCCGGGATTCCCCGAATTGGTGCGCCGGCTCAAACGCGACTTCGTCAAAGTGGCAAGCCGAAAGCCGGAGGCTTCGCGAAACCGAAGCGCGGAAATTTATTTGCTGGCCAGCACGCGCCGGGACTCTACGTGAGACATGCTCGCGGGCGAGCGCGAAGCGCGCCGTGGGAACCTCTGCGTCGCGTCGTTGTCGATCCCGGTGAATGCACGGCGATAAAGCCAATCGGCGCTTGAAACTATCGCCCGCGCCATAATATGACGGTGCGCCGCGGCTTGATGCATCGACCGTCGTGCCCTAATTTTTCCCACCTCTAATCGGAGTCTCGCTCGGTGAACAACACGGTCAAAAATGTGGCTATCTGGATGGTGATCGGACTGATCGTCCTCACCGTCGTGCAGCAGTTTGACAGGGCGGGGCGACGTTCGGAGCCTGTGCCGTACTCGACCTTTATTGAGGATTTGAATGGCGGGCGAGTCTCGGAGGTCGACATCGCCGGTGCCGAGGTCAGCTATCGCACGGCGGAGGGTCGCCGAACGACCTTCATCCCAGGCGGCTACGACAAAGATTTGCTCAACGAGCTGCTGCGACGCAACGTTCGGGTGACGGGGCGGCCGGCGGAGACCAGCTCGCTGCTGTCCACGATTGTGTTTTCCTTTGGCCCGATTCTGCTCTTGATTGGCGCCTGGATTTTCATGATGCGACAGATGCAAGGCGGTGGCAAGGGCGGGGCCTTCAGTTTCGGCAAGAGCCGCGCGCGAATGCTCGACGAAAGCAGCAATACCGTGACCTTCGCCGATGTGGCCGGCTGCGATGAGGCCAAAGAAGAGGTCCAGGAACTGGTTGAGTTTCTGAGGGATCCGGGCAAGTTCCAAAAGCTTGGCGGGCGTATTCCGCGCGGAGTGCTGCTTGTCGGGCCGCCGGGAACGGGTAAGACGCTATTGGCGAAGGCGATCGCGGGCGAAGCAAAGGTTCCGTTTTTCTCGATTTCGGGCTCCGATTTCGTTGAAATGTTTGTCGGCGTGGGCGCCGCGCGCGTCCGCGACATGTTCGAGCAGGCCAAAAAGAACGCCCCCTGCATCATCTTTATCGATGAGATCGATGCGGTGGGCCGCCAGCGCGGCGCGGGGCTTGGTGGCGGCAATGACGAGCGTGAGCAAACGCTCAACCAGATGCTCGTCGAAATGGATGGGTTCGACAGCAATGCGGGTGTCATCGTCATTGCGGCGACCAACCGCCCCGATGTGCTCGACCCGGCGCTGCTGCGCCCGGGGCGCTTCGATCGCCAGGTGGTGGTGCCGTTGCCCGACATTCGCGGCCGCGAGCAAATCCTACAGGTGCACATGCGGAAAGTGCCGGTGGCCTCGGATGTGAATGCACACACGCTCGCGCGGGGCACGCCGGGCTTTTCCGGGGCCGATTTGGCCAATCTCGTCAACGAGGCGGCGCTGTTTGCCGCGCGCGCGAACAAGCGGCTCGTCGAGATGGAAGATTTCGAGAAGGCCAAGGACAAGATCTACATGGGCGCCGAACGAAAGTCGATGGTGCTCACCGAGGAAGAAAAGCGTGCTACGGCCTATCATGAGTCCGGGCACGCGATTGTGGCTGTGTCGCTGCCCAAGGCCGACCCCGTGCACAAAGTCACGATCATTCCGCGTGGACGGGCGCTCGGCGTCACCTGGCAGCTTCCAGAGCGAGACCGCATCTCGCTCTACAAAGAGCAGATGCTCGCGCAAATTGCCGTGCTGTTCGGCGGTCGCGCCGCTGAAGAGCTGTTCTTGAAGGACGTCTCGACGGGTGCCGCAAACGACTTCGAACGCGCAACCAAGATCGCGCGCGACATGGTCACGCGCTTCGGGATGAGCGATCTGCTCGGCCCGATGGTGTATGCCGAAAACGAGGGCGAAGTGTTCCTCGGTCGCACGATCACGCAAACGCGCAATGTTTCCGAAGAAACGATGCGCAAGGTGGATGCCGAAATCCGGCGCATCATCGATGAACAGTACGCCCTGGCCAAGAAGATCCTGCAGGACAACGCCGATAAGGTCGAGGCGATGGCTGCGGCACTCATCGAGTACGAAACGCTCGATGCCGACCAGATCAGTGACATTATGGCCGGCCGTCCGGTGCGTCCGGCACGGACCTACAGCGCACCTGGGCACTCTGCGGGTAGCGGTCCAGCCTCCTCACCGGCTTCGGCCGGCGGGTCGGGGCAGCCCGAACCGGCGGCAGGGGATGGCGCGGTGGCGAAAGTAAGTCCACCGGAGGTCAAGTAGCGCTGATCAGCGCGTCTCGGCGCGGGCCGCGCAGTATTCGCGTAGGAAGCGCTCGAGGCCCTCGCGGGCAAAGCGGTCCGGATCCCAGTCCTTGCGCTCGAGCGCAAGCGCGGGTGTTGCCAGGTAGGTTTGCGCGAGCCGTAGCCGGCCATCGTCGAGATGAACGGGCGTGGTCAGTCGGACATACGGCGGACCTTCGAAGCGATCAAGCCGATCGAGATCCTCGTCGCTTACCTCGAGGTAGAGGATCCCGCGCACGGTATCTGAGCGGCGGGTAGCCACAAGCCCCGGATAACTTTCTCCGCGCACGACGAGGCGACGAAACCCGTGCACGGTGCCCGGCACGCTCTCGTAGCGGCCGCGCACAACGCGCTGCCAGACAACCGGAAACATCAGCGAACCGTAAGTGAAAACGTCGTGGCTCATCGGACTTCGTCTGCTCGCGATTCGTTCGTGAACTGCTGGATCACTTCGCGCGCCGCGCGTTCGCCGGAAATGACCGCCGCTTCGAGCGTTGCGGGTAGTTCGGGGACGGTCCAATCCCCGGCAAGGACGAGTCGCGGGGCGAGGTCGTGGCCAATTCGTAGCGACCAGGGTAGCGCCGCAAGCGCCTGGACGGTCTGCGGCGTGCATGCGTAGGTGGCACGTTTTTCCACGAGAGCCTGAGACCACACGGGCGTTGGCATCTGAAACGGCGCCGGCCAGCGGCGCCGAAGCTGCGCGCCGACGGCCTCGGCAAGCGCCTGTGTGCCGGCCTCGCGCCAGTGTTGTGACAGTGCGCTGATGACAACGCTCACGCGAACGCCCCCGCCGGGTTGTCGCTGCGCAAAGAGCCATTGTCCCGGTTCGCCGTCAAGTTGCAGTAAAGGGGTTCGTTCCGGGTCAAGCCCCGGCGCGAACGCAAAATCGAAGTGCACGGTAGCGATCGATTCGTATTCAAGCCTGGCGAGGGTCTGCACGTGCCGGTCGGCTTCGGGAAAGACGGCAAGCAGGCGGCCCGCATGCTGGGGCGCAACCGCCAAAACAAGCCAGCGCGTGCGATATCGTCCGGAGCGGGTATGAAGTAAAAACGCGCGGTCGAGCTCGCAGCGCTCGATGCGCACGACGGGATCGGCTAGCTGGATCCGTGCGCCGTTTCGCGCTGCATGCTCAAGCACGGGCTCGGGCAAGAGCCGAGACAAATCGACCCTCGGCACGATGAAGTCCGAAGTGCAAGCACGCGCGAAGGTGCGTCTGAGCACTTCGGCGAAGACGCGCGCCGAGGCACGCTCGGGCGCCGTGTTGAGCGCTCCGAGGCAAAGCGGCTCGAAGAGCCGCTCGCGGATCGGCGCGGGAAGCTCGGCAAGCCAGGCGCGAACGGTCTGCTCGAAGGGAGGGCGTTTCTCCAACAGCGTGCGGCAACGAAACAGCGCCCGAAGACGATCGACGAAGGAAAAGCCTCGTGCGTTCAACAGGGCTTGCCCGAGCTGCCAGGGCGGCCTGCGCCGTGCGCTGAGCTCAAGGACCACAGCAAAGCCTCCGGACTCGGTGAGCGAAAAGGTGCGGATCGAGAGCGGCAGGCGGTGATAGCACGTGCTGCCCGCGAATCGGTCGATCCAGTCGAGCGCGCGTTTGTAGGCGCCGATCAGCAGGTGTTGTCCGTTGTCGAGCGACCGCCCGTTCAAGAGCACGCGGCGCGCTCGACCGCCCGCCACGGCGGTGGCCTCGAAGAGGAGCGGTTTGAGCCCTGCTTCAGCCAGACAGGCTGTGGCGACCGCACCCGCCCAGCCCGCTCCGACGACGGCTACGCGAACGTCGCGGTCTTCCATGCGATCCAGAGTTTGCGGATCGGCGTCAGGGCGATGCGCTGCTTCAGCACGCAAAACCCTTCGCGGCGGATTTCTTCGGCGAGTGTTCGGTAGATCGCGCCCATGATGAGTCCCGGCCGCTGCGCACGGCGTGCATCGGGCGGCAGCAGCCGCAGCGCCTCCTCGTAGCGCTCGATGGCGCGCCGGTAGAGTGCCTCAAGCGCGCTCGTGAGTCCTGTGCTCGCTTCGCGTCGAAGCACGCTATCGGGCGAAACGCCATATTGATCGAGCAGTGCCCGCGGCAGGTAGAGGCGTCCGCGCCGCGCGTCCTCGCCGACGTCGCGCAAAATGTTGATCAGCTGCAGTGCCTCCCCAAGCGTGCGAGCGTAGGCAAGCACGGCCTCGCGGTGTTTCGCGTCGAAGCCGAAGATGCGCGCGCTGACCTCGCCAACGCTGCCGGCGACCAAGTAGCAGTAGCGTTCGAGTTCCGAGAAGTCGTGGTAACCGGCATGTTCCAAATCCTCGGCCATGCCGTCGAGAAGCGCATCGAAGGACTCGCTCGGGATCCCATACACGCTCACGTGCGGTGCGATCGCGCGCGTCACGGGATGGGACGGATGACCCGCGAGCATGGCTCGAATCTCCTGACGCCACCAGGCGAGTTTTGCGCGCGCCACCGTGCGGTCGATCGGCTCGTCGACCACGTCGTCGGCTTCGCGGCAGAAGGCGTAGAAGGCCGTAATTGCGCGGCGGCGCTCCTCAGGCAGGTAGCGGAAGGCGTAGTAGAAGCTCGACCCGGTGCGTGCGGCACGTTCGCGACAGTACTCGTCAGGGGTCACGGTTCGAGGACAAGCGCAGTGGGGCCGTTGTTTCGAACGGCGCAGGCAATTCGCAACAGTGCCGGCGCGTCGCGCCAGCGGAGCACGGGCCGGCTACGTACATCGTAGCGCGCTTGAGCGATGCGCTCGAGGATGCGCATGCCTCCGGCGATCGTCGCAGTGACCTCCCAAGCGAGCCGACGGGGTAGATGAGGGAGCAGCGCGCAACCCTCGCGCAAAAACGTGAGCGTCCAAGCGCACAGCTCATGCATCAGGGCCTCGTGGCCGCCTTTGTGCGGAAAATGCTCGGGCGACAAACCGTATCGCTCAAGATCGGCGAGCGGGACGTAGAGCCGACCCCGCTCGGCATCGCGGGCAGCGTCCTGCCAAAAGTTGATGAGCTGCAAGGCATTACAAAGGGCGTCGCTCAAGCGTTCGAGCTGTCGGTCATGAATGCCAAAGATCGCAAGCACGACGCGCCCGATTGGCTGCGCCGAGCGTGCACAGTAGTCGAGCAGCTCGCGGCGGTTGGCGTAGCGCGTTTTTGTCACGTCCTGCCGAAACGCCGACAACAGGGCGAGAAACGGTTCTGCTCCGAGCGAGGGCATCTGGTCGCGAAGGCGGGCGAGCGCCTGCACAACCGGGAGGCGAGGAACCGGCTTGCTCGATTCGCGACAGGCAAAGAGCGCCTGCACCTGCGCTTCGAGTTGCGCGAGCGCGACGAGGCGCTCCTCGTCGCGGGCTGAGCCCTCATCGGCGAGGTCGTCGGCAAAGCGAGCGAAGCGATACAACGCCATGACCAGGGCACGCTCGCGCCGCGGAAGAAGGCGCGAGGCGACCGGAAAGTTTTCGTAGTGTCCGTCGACCCAAAGCCAGCCATCGGAAGCGGCCGCTTCCGGTGGCGCAGCGTTGCGGGCAAGGCTTGGCAAGTTCACCGGCGCATGATATCGGTGCCGGGGGCGCTGTTGCGCCGCGCTTGCGCATCCCGGAGCGGGCGGGGCCACCTATAATCTTCCTGCTGCGAATGTGGCGGAATTGGTAGACGCACTGGATTTAGGTTCCAGCGCCTCGCGGCGTGGGGGTTCGAGTCCCTTCATTCGCACCACCGCGCTACCTAGAGCCCGTCAGGCCGTCGCGCTCTCAGGCGGCCTTTTCGAAGCGAGCGAAGTTCGGCGCGGTCTCGTGTCGGGCGGCTAAGCCGCGGCGCGATGCGACGGCCGGTCGGTCAAGACCCTCACATCCCTATGTCGATTCACGTTGAACAACTGGGCGCCCTTGAACGGCGCGTGTTTCTAGCCATTCCAATTGCGGCCGTTGAAGCCGAGACGCAGGCGCGCATCCGTAGCATGGCCAAGCGCGTGCGGATGGACGGGTTCCGTCCCGGCAAGGTGCCGGTGCGCTTGGTCGCGCAAACGTACGGAGCGCAGGTTCGCTTCGAGGTGATCGGGGATCACGTGGAGCGCGCGTTCAACCAGATCGTGGCCGAGCAAAAGCTGCGCGTGGCCGGCACCCCGCGGATCGAGCCGAGGACCGATGGCGTGGACAGCGGGCATTTCGGTTTTACGGCGACGTTTGAGGTCTTTCCGCAGATTGAGTTTCCTTCGTTCGAGGGCGTCACCATCGAACGGCCGGCCGTCGAAATCACCGAGGCCGACGTCGATCGCACGATTGAGAAGCTGCGCGCGCAGCGCGTGCGCTACGAACCCAAGACTGAGCCGGCCGAGGACGGCGATCGCGTGATCGTTGATTTCGACGGTCTGATCGACGGAGCGCCGTTTTCGGGTAGTTCAGGGCGTGATCTGTCGATCATCCTCGGGCAGCGGCGCATGCTGCCCGAGTTTGAGGACAACATCCGGGGGCTTACGGCAGGCGCTCGTTGCGAGTTCGCCGTGACGTATCCCTCGGATCACTTTTCCCGTGAGTTGGCGGGCAAGACCGTCCAGTTCACCGTGACGGTCAAGGCGGTCTACCGCCCGATCCTCCCGGAGGTCGATGCGGAGTTTGCGCGGGCGTTCGGTGTGGCCTCGGGCGAGGTGGCCACCCTTCGTTCGGAGGTGCGCTCGAATCTCGAGCTGGAGCGCAAGCGACGCGTGTTTCAGGCCGAGCGCGATCAGGTTTTCAAGGCCTTACGTCGCCTCGTCGAGGTGCCGATTCCGAAGTCGCTTGTGCAGGCCGAGGCCGAACGCATGGCGCAGGCAGCCAGTGAAGAATTACGTCGAACGGGCGTGCCGCCGCCCAATGCGGAGGTTTCACCCTCTACGTTCGAACCGGCGGCCACTGAACGCGTCGCCATGGGCCTGATCGTCAGTGAACTCGTCCGCGCCCACCAACTCGAGGCAACGCCTGCCCAAGTCCGTGCCCTGGTCGAAGAGCACGCCCAGTCCTACGAGAACCCGGAGCAGGTGGTGGCTTGGCATTTCCAGGACCCGAAGCGTTTGGCGCCGTTTGAGGCGCGCGCACTCGAACAAAACGTCGTGAACTACGTCCTGGAACGGGCGCAGGTTGTCGACAAGCCGATGACGTTTCTCGAGCTTATTGGCCGCGTCGCGACCTCCTGAGGTCCTGCTGTGACGGGTGATGGACAGGGGCTCGCGCGACGACCGATACGCCTTGGTCCGCTTGAAACTCCGGCCTTCGATCACAATTGACAGGATGGGGTGTCCGGCCTTGTGCTCGGCGCCCTCGCGAGTAAAAGGGAGATCCCATGAGTGTCCCAAGCGAGTTTGCCTGGCCGGCGGGTGCGGTTGACGCATTCGCGATGGCGGGTCCTGCCCGAGGTCTTGGGCTCGTGCCCATCGTTATCGAGCAAAGCGGTCGCGGCGAACGAGCCTACGACATTTATTCGCGACTGCTCAAGGAGCGTGTGGTATTTCTGGTCGGTCCGGTGACCGACGAGGCGGCCAATCTGATCGTTGCGCAACTGCTTTTCCTTGAGTCGGAAAATCCAGATAAGGACATCAGCTTCTACATCAACTCCCCGGGCGGTTCGATTTCGGCCGGCATGGCGATCTTTGACACCATGCGCTTCATCAAGCCGGCCGTGAGCACCCTATGCATCGGGATGGCAGCCTCGATGGGCGCGTTTTTGTTGGCTGCTGGCACGCGCGGCAAGCGCTATGCGCTACCGAATTCCACGGTCATGATCCATCAGCCCTCTGGGGGCTTTTCGGGCCAGGTCTCTGACATCGAGCGGCATGCCAACTACATCATCCGTCTCAAACAACGCTACAACAAGCATATGGCGGAATTCACCGGTCGCAGCGTCGAGGAGATCGATCGGGCTTCGGATCGAGACAACTTTATGACTGCCGAGGAGGCGCTCGCCTTCGGCATGATCGACCGCGTGCTCGAATCACGGGCGGCTGGGTGAAAACGCAACGAGCCTGCAGCACCGCGGGACGGGCGGTGTTGGGCGTGCCGAGCATGGACGTGGCTGATCGTACACTCGGATCGTTGCAACATTGTCAAGTGGGCGGGGACGTTGTCCGCCGCGTGGGTCATGGCTGATAAATCCTCCGAAAAGCTTCTGTATTGCTCGTTTTGCGGCAAGAGTCAGCACGAGGTCCGCAAGCTGATCGCCGGTCCCTCGGTGTTTATCTGCGACGAGTGCATCGAACTGTGCAACGACATCATCAGCGAAGAGGCGCAGGCGAGCGCTCCCCAAGGGGCCACCCAGAAGCGGCTCCCGACCCCACACGAGATTTGTGAGAAGCTCGACCAGTATGTGGTCGGACAGACGCGCGCCAAGCGGATCCTGTCTGTTGCGGTCTACAACCACTACAAACGCATCGACAGCTCGGCGCGCGACGACGACGTCGAGCTCGCCAAGAGCAACATTCTTCTGATCGGCCCGACCGGTTCCGGAAAGACGCTTCTCGCGCAGACGCTGGCGCGACTGCTCGATGTGCCGTTTGTGATTGCCGATGCAACCACATTGACCGAGGCTGGCTACGTCGGCGAGGACGTTGAAAACATCATTCAGAAGCTGCTTCAAACCTGCGACTACGACGTCGAGCGCGCTCAGCGTGGGATTGTCTACCTCGATGAGATCGACAAGATTGCACGCAAAGGTGAAAACCCATCGATTACGCGAGATGTCTCGGGCGAGGGCGTTCAACAAGCGCTGCTCAAGCTCATCGAGGGCACCAATGCGTCGGTGCCCCCGCAGGGCGGACGCAAGCATCCGAATCAGGAGATGATCACGGTCAACACTTCAAACATCCTGTTCATCGTTGGCGGGGCGTTTGAAGGCCTTGAGCGGATTATTCGACAGCGCACGGCGAAATCGGGCATCGGATTCGGTGCCGAAGTCGTCTCGAAGGAAGACACCGGAGCCATCGGACGATTGATCCGTGAGGTCGAACCGGACGATCTGATCCGTTTTGGCTTGATTCCGGAACTGGTGGGTCGACTGCCAGTGGTGGCGACGCTCGATGAGTTAGATGAAGCTGCTTTGATCGATATTTTGATCCGACCGAAGAACGCGCTGATCAAGCAATATCAGAAGATGTTTCGGATGGAGGGGGTCGAGCTTGAAGTGCGCCCCGAGGCGCTTTCGGCGATTGCGGCAAAGGCGATCAAACGCCGCACGGGTGCGCGGGGGCTGCGCTCGATCGTTGAAAATCTGTTACTCGACGTCATGTTTGATTTGCCCTCGCTCAAGAATGTCGAGCGAGTGGTGGTGGATCAGAGCACGGTCGAAAACGAAACTCGTCCGATCTTGATCTTGTCTGAATCAACGAAGGCGGCCTAAATTCCCCGCCGGTATTGGCACCATGTCATCGTCCGACGAGACCCTTGTTAGGTATCCGCTGTTGCCCCTTCGCGACGTGGTCGTGTTTCCACACATGGTCGTGTCGCTGTTTGTCGGGCGGCCTCGTTCGATGCGGGCGCTTGAGGTCGCGATGGAGGCTGGCAAGCAAATTTTGCTCGTGGCACAGCGCTCAGCGGCCAAAGACGACCCCGCTGCGGAAGACCTCTTTGAAGTCGGCTGCGTGGCCACCGTCCTGCAGATGCTCAAACTACCCGATGGCACGGTCAAAGTGCTGGTCGAAGGGGTGGAACGGGTCGCGCTGACCGGGGTGTCGACCCAGGGAGAGTTTTTCGCTGCCGAAGGACGGCCCGTCGAGATCCCCCAGGAGGATCCGAAAGAGATCGAAGCGCTCCGTCGAGCACTTCTGAATTCCTTCGATCAGTACGTCAAGCTCAATAAAAAGGTCCCCGGGGAAATTTTGACCTCGATGGCGGCGATCGAAGACGGGGGGCGTCTGGCCGATTCGATCGCGGCGCATCTGCCGCTCAAGCACGAGCAAAAGCAGCAGATCCTTGAAATGGCCTCGGTCTCCAAGCGCATCGAACATTTGCTTGGCTTGATCGAAAGCGAGGTCGACATCCTGCAGATTGAGAAGCGTATCCGCGGCCGCGTCAAGCGGCAAATGGAGAAGAGCCAACGCGAGTACTACCTCAACGAGCAGGTCAAGGCGATCCAGAAAGAACTCGGCGAAAGCGAAGAGCAGGCTGAGATCGAAGAACTGGCCAAGAAGATCAAAGCCTCCGGCATGCCAAAGGAGGCACGTGCGAAAGCCGAATCCGAGCTCAAGAAGCTGCGCCTGATGTCGCCGATGTCAGCCGAGGCGACCGTGGTGCGCAATTACCTCGACGTGCTCGTCAACTTGCCCTGGAAGAAAAAGACCAAGGTCATCAAAGACTTGGCGCGAGCCGCTGCGATTCTCGAAGAGGATCATTACGGACTCGAAAAGGTCAAGGAACGCATCACCGAATATCTCGCGGTCCATCAACGCGTCGAAAAGGTCAAGGCACCGATTCTGTGTCTCGTTGGTCCGCCCGGGGTCGGGAAAACATCGCTCGGGCAATCGATTGCGCGCGCCACGGGGCGAAAGTTCGTGCGCATGTCGCTGGGCGGGGTACGGGATGAAGCGGAAATCCGCGGGCACCGTCGCACCTACATCGGCTCGATGCCGGGAAAGGTGCTTCAGTCGCTGGCAAAGTGCGGTGTGCGCAATCCGCTGTTTTTGCTCGATGAGATCGACAAGATGGGACAGGATTTTCGCGGCGATCCTGCCTCGGCACTACTCGAGGTGCTCGATCCTGAGCAGAACCACCGTTTTTCGGATCACTACGTCGAAGTGGATTTTGACCTCTCGGACGTCATGTTTGTGGCCACTGCGAACACCCTCAACTTGCCGGCGCCACTGCTCGATCGCATGGAGATTATTCGCCTGTCGGGTTACACCGAGGACGAGAAGGTCTCAATTGCGCAGAAGTACTTGATTCCCAAGCAGATCAAGAACAACGGCGTACGAGACGGTGAGTTGGAGATCACCGAAGAGGCAATCCGCGACATCATCCGTTACTACACGCGCGAAGCGGGAGTACGCTCACTTGAGCGTGAAATCTCGAAGATTTGCCGTAAGACGATTCGCCGCGCGTTGCTTGCCGGTGAAGCGGGGCAAGGCATGTCGGTTCGTGTGACCCCAGACAATCTTGCGGACTTTCTCGGCGTGCGCCGCTACACCCTCGGAATGGCGGAGAAGGAGAACCAGGTCGGTCAAGTCAACGGCCTCGCTTGGACTGAAGTGGGCGGAGACCTGCTGACGGTCGAGGCGGTCGTCTTGCCGGGCAAGGGCAATGTCAAGCACACGGGGAAGCTCGGCGATGTCATGCAAGAGTCGGTTGCCGCGGCCGTCTCCGTGGTCCGGGCACGCGCTCAGCGGCTTGGCATTCGCGTGGATTTCTACGAGAAAAATGACCTGCACCTCCATTTCCCGGAAGGCGCTGTGCCCAAGGACGGTCCGAGCGCCGGCATCGCGATCGCGACGGCGCTCGTGTCCGCGCTGACCGCAATCCCCGTGCGTGCGAATGTTGCGATGACCGGTGAGATCACCTTGCGCGGCGAGGTACTTCCGGTTGGTGGGCTCAAAGAGAAGCTGCTCGCCGCGCATCGCGGCGGGGTGAGCGTGGTGCTTATCCCGGAGCAGAACGTCAAGGACTTGGCCGAAATCCCAGACAACATCAAAAATCGTTTGGAGATTGTTCCGGTACGCTGGATCGACGAGGTGTTGGTTCGTGCGCTCGAGCGCATGCCCGCGCCCGTTGCGAGCGAGGAGGCGGCCGTCTCGCCTCCCGTCGTGCCGACCCCCGCGTCTGCGGGCGATCCGATTACGACCCACTGAGGCGCGCGACGAGGGCGAGCGGATTTGCTGTTGTGGACCATCGCAGTCCAGTGCAGATGCGTCGGTCGGGATTTGTGCCCGACTGGGCCGCACGAGACGTCGGCGCTCCTGACGTGGACGTTTTGAGCTTGACGAGCCTGCGCGTTGCGCCTATTTCTGTAGTTTGAATGGGCAAGATCGTAGTAGACTGCGAGCCTTCGGGGGTGTGGCGTTGCCGCCTTTCGCGCGACGCTCGCAGCCTTTTTGTCGACGTGAGTTCCCGAGCAACGTCTCTGGGCCGTGGTAAGGGCTCCGTAGACGGGCGCTTCGACATCGCAAACTTTGACTTGTTGGAAAGGGGATCGAGAACATGAATAAGGCCGAATTGATCGAGAGCATTGCCAAAAGTGCCGATTTGTCGAAGGCCGCAGCCGGGCGTGCACTCGACGGAGCCCTCCGTGCCATTCAGACTGCCCTCAAGAAGGGCGAGGTTGTGTCTTTGGTTGGCTTCGGCACGTTCTACGTGGGCAAGCGCACCGCGCGCACGGGGCGCAATCCGAGAACAGGGCAGGCGATCAAGATCAAGGCCGCCAAGGTACCGAAGTTCCGCGCCGGCAAGGCGCTCAAAGACGCGCTAAACTAGCAAGGCTTGTTTATTTCGCCGCGCGAATGCGGCGCCGCGTCGCTCGAGTCGGGCGCGCGGCGACGCAGACGGGAAGCAAAGCAAGAAAAACGCGCTTCGGGGCGCTTTTCCTTCTTCGCGCGTCGATCGCGAGGCTGGCTCGCTCGGGGGTGCTTAGCTCAGTGGTAGAGCGTCGCCCTTACAAGGCGAAAGTCGGGGGTTCGAACCCCTCAGCACCCACCAGTGTCCAAGCCATCGGCAGCAAGTGATGAGATTGTGAGACGAAGGAGTGGTAGTTCAGTCGGTTAGAATACCGGCCTGTCACGCCGGGGGTCGCGGGTTCGAGTCCCGTCCACTCCGCCAGACATCTTAGGAAAAGGGCGAACTTTGTCGTTCGCCCTTTTTGTTTCGGCGCGACGTCCCGCGTTGAGCGGAGGTCGCTGAGCTTGGGTCCGCTGCGATCATGTTCGACTTTGTTTACCGCAACAAGCGACTCGTTCAGATCATCCTGGCCTTGCTGGTGTTGCCGTTTGCGCTGGTCGGGATCGATTCGTACGTGCGCGGTACCACGGCTGACAACCACCTTGCCCTGGTCGATGGACAGCCCATTTCTCCGGCTGAATTCGACCAAGCGCTGCGCAACCAGCAAGAGCAGATGCGCCGGCTGCTCGGGTCGGGCTTCGATGCGAAGATGTTTGATTCGCCTGAGGTGCGGCAGCAAGTGCTCGACGGCCTCATCAATCAGCGCGTGCTTCAAGCGCGAACGCAGCAGTTGCGTCTGACCGCCACCGACAGCCAGTTGCAGCAAGTCATCCGCGACCAGCCGGTGTTTCAAGAGGGCGGGCAGTTTTCACTGGCTCGCTATGACGAGGTGTTGCGGGCCAATGGATTTACACGCCTGTCCTATGAGGCTCGACTGCGCCAGGAGCTCGCACAGCAGGCGCTCTCGGAATCGCTGATGCGAGGTGGGATCGTTGGCGCGACTCAGGCGGCACTGTTTCAACGGCTCACGGAACAGTCGCGCGAAGTGCAAGTGGCCATACTCGATCCGAGCGCGTTTCTTGCGCAGGCGAAAGTCGATGAGGCCGCCGTGCGGGCCGAATACGATCGTTCGCCCGACAGCTATCGTTCGCCCGAACAGGTCCGGCTCGAATACGTGATCTTTTCGCAGGCGCAGCTGGCTGCCGCGGTGACCGTGCCCGAGGCAGAGCTGCGTGCACAGTACGAATCGCGACGCAAGGAATTTGCCCTGCCCGAAGAGCGACGCGCAAGCCATATCCTTCTGGTCTGGGAGAAAGATGCCCAAGGCAAGCCCAAGCCGGAGAGCAAGGCTCTCATCCGTCAGGAGGCCGAAACGCTTGCGCGCGAACTCGCTAAGGCCGACGCGGCGTCATTTGCGGCGGCGGCGCGACAGAAATCCAAGGATCCGGGCTCGGCTGCGCAAGGCGGCGATCTTGGCTTTTTCCCGCGCGGCCAGATGGTCAAGCCATTTGAAGAGGCGGTCTTTTCCATGAAGCCCGGCGAGGTGCAAGGCCCCGTGGAGACCGAATTCGGTTATCACGTGATTCGGCTCACCGAGATCAAGCCGGAGCAAATCAAGCCCTTTGAGGCTGTGCGCGCGCAGCTCGAGGGCGAGCTGCGGCAGCAAAAGGCGGCGAAGCTCTTTGCCGAGGGGGCGGAAAAGTTTCAAAACCGCGTTTACGAGGTTCCCGACAGCTACCGGCAGATTGCCGAGGAGCTCAAACTGGAGATCAAACAAACGGACTGGCTCACGCGGGCTCAGGTTCAGGCGCTCGCCAGCGGCAGTGCAAAGTTCGCCGAAGTGGTCTTTTCGCCGGCGAGCACAAGCGGTAAGCGCAACTCCGAAGCGATCGATCTGGGCCACTCGGCGCTCATCTCGGCGAGGGTGCTCGAGCACAAACCCGCCGCCGTCCGACCCTTCGATGAGGTCAAGGCGGAGATCTCGGCCATGCTTCAACGCCGCGCCGCTTCCGAGCTTGCGGCGAAAGAAGGGGCGGCGCGTTTGGCGGCGTTGCAAGCCGGTGGCACCGTCAAGCTTGACTTCGGCACCCCGCAGCGGCTGACCCGCCAGGGTTCCCTACCCGGGATCAATGCGCCGTTACGTCGCGCGGTCTTTGCCGCCGATCTCAGCCGGGCGCCCGCGTATGTCGGCGCGGTCAATGACGCCGGCGGCTACACGATCGTACGCGTGAACAAGGCAATCGAACCGGCGGCTTCCGATGCGCGAAAGCTTGGAGAAGACGCGCGACGGCTTGCCCAGCAGCTCAACGCGGAATTACAGCAGGCGTATCTGGCTGCACTCAAAGAGTTGATCGAGGTCAAAGTGAAGCCCGCCGGTGCGGCGTTGGGCAAAGCCGCCGGCGAGGCAAAACCGTGATGCCTAAGCATAGACAGCGCCCGCTTCTCGGGATCCTGCTTGTGTCGTGGCAGTCTCGGTTGGCTTGCGCTCGCGCGCGATGCTCGAGCCCAATGACCGACCGGCGCGCACGCTGAAACGAATCGGTGGCTCGACATGCGCATCCGTTATCGCGCTCTGACTTTCGACGACGTTCTGCTCGTGCCCCGCGAGTCAGCGGTGTTACCGAAAGACGTCGACGTCTCAACGAGGCTCACGCGTTCAATCACGCTCAATTTGCCGTTTGTTTCGGCGGCCATGGACACGGTCACCGAGGCGCGACTGGCCATTGCCATCGCGCAGGCCGGCGGCGTCGGGGTCATCCACAAGAACCTCTCCATTGCGCGTCAGGCGCAGGAGGTTAGCCGCGTCAAGCGGCACGAATCGGGCGTTGTCAAGGATCCCATCACGATCCGGCCCGACCTGCCGGTGCGCGAAGTGTTGGCACTAACACGCGAGCACAAGATTTCTGGGCTGCCGGTACTCGAGGGCAAGCGCGTTGTCGGGATCGTGACCAATCGCGACTTACGTTTCGAGACAAGGCTCGATCAGCCGGTCTCAGCGATCATGACCCCCGCGGAGCGGCTCGTGACCGTTCGCGAGGGCGAATCGATCGAGGTAGCTAAAGCGCTCATGCACAAACACCGGCTCGAACGGGTGCTTGTGGTCAACGAGGACTTTGAACTGCGAGGCCTCATCACCGTCAAGGACATACTGATGTCGACCGAGCACCCGCGGGCGACGAAGGATGAGCAGGGACGACTGCGCGTGGGCGCGGCCATCGGCGTGGGCGATGGGACGGAAGAGCGCGTTGCTGCACTTGTCGCGGCGGGCGTTGATTTCCTCGTGATCGATACAGCGCACGGCCATTCGCGTGGGGTCATCGAGCGTGTGCGTTGGCTGCGGCGGCATTATCCGGATGTGCCGGTCATTGCCGGCAACATCGCCACGGGCGAAGCGGCGCGCGCTCTGGTGGCGGCCGGGGCCGACGCGGTCAAGGTCGGCATTGGCCCCGGGTCGATTTGCACGACGCGCATCGTGACGGGGGTCGGCGTGCCCCAGATTTCAGCGATTGCTGAAGTTGCGGCGGCGCTGGCCGGCAGCGACGTCCCGCTGATCGCCGATGGCGGCATTCGCTACTCGGGCGATATTGCCAAGGCGATTGTGGCCGGGGCACACGCTGTCATGCTGGGGAGCCTCTTCGCCGGTACGGAGGAGGCGCCTGGAGAGATCGTGCTCTATCAGGGGCGCAGCTACAAGGCCTACCGCGGCATGGGCAGTTTGGGTGCGATGGCGCAGGGCAGTGCTGACCGTTATTTTCAAGACAACGCACCGAACAATCCAAATACGGCGAAGCTCGTTCCCGAAGGCGTCGAAGGGCAAGTGCCATTCAAGGGGCCGCTGTCGAACATCATTTTTCAGATGGAGGGCGGATTGCGTGCGGCCATGCACTACTGCGGCTGCGCAACGCTCGAAGAGATGCGTAGCCAGGCCGAATTCGTTGAAATCACCAGCGCGGGCATTCGTGAGTCGCACGTGCACGACGTCCAGATCACCAAGGAAGCACCCAACTATCACGTTGAGTAACGCTTTTTTCGACCCTTCTGAAAGGACTTCCATGACCCGTCGATTCATTTGCCTTGCGCTTCTGCCGTTTGGGTGGCTCGTCGCAACGGCTCACGCGCAAACGGCAAGCCAGTCATCGACCCCCGCTTCCACGGCGGCACCCACGTCAGCTGCAGGCGCAAGCATTGCCAACCCTGCTGCGGCGAGCAGTGCCGAACCGCTGACCGAGGCCAAACGCGCCAACATTCGCAAGCTGCTTGAACTGACCGGCGTGCGTGCGATTCCCGAGCAAATCGCTAACAGCACCGTGCAGAGCATGGTCCCCGGAATCCGCCAGTTGGACCCGAAATTCCCCGAGCGCGGTTTTCTCATCATGCGCGATGCCATTTTGGCGGGCCTCAACGCAAAACTCGATGGACCTGGAGGATTGATCGAGCAGGTAACCTTGGTCTATCACAATCATTTCACTGCGGCTGAGGTGGCCGAAACACTCAAGTTCTACGAGAGTGCCGCGGGCAAGAAAGTGATCAACCTGCAAGGCAAGATCAACGGGGAGACTTATCAAACGGCGATGCGGTGGGCAGACTCGCTCGGGCCGGAAATCGATCAGCGGATCGATGCCGCGCTCAAGCGCGAAAACATCAAGCTGCCCGATCCGCCAAAGGCGGAACAGGGCGGACCCCGACCCACGCCGAACAGGACCCCGGCCAAGGAGGCTCCGAAGAAGCCATGAGCAGCAGGGCACGCTCGGCGGCGACGCTCTATGCGTTTGCGCGAGGCAGATTGTGAGTCGATTGCCATGCCGCGCGGGATCCTGATTCTCGATTTCGGCTCTCAGGTGACACAGCTCATCGCGCGACGTCTGCGCGAAGCAAGCGTCTACTGCGAGATTCACCCCTACGACGTCTCGGAAGCGTTTCTGCGAGCGTTCAACCCGTTCGGCATCATTTTGTCCGGCTCGCACGCGAGCACGTATGAGGCGCACGCGATGCGCGCGCCCCAGGCGGTGTTCGAGTTGGGCGTTCCGGTGCTTGGGATTTGCTACGGCATGTTCACGATGGCCGTGCAGTTGGGCGGTGAGGTCGACGCGAGCGAACGGCGCGAGTTCGGGCATGCCGAGGCACTCCTCGAGCGTCCGACGCCCTTATTCGCCGGT
>JANWWI010000140.1 GCA_025056355.1 Casimicrobiaceae bacterium
CATGAGCGACAAATACACCCCTAAGAAGACCGACAAATTTGCCTTCGGCATCTGGTGCATCCAAAACCGGGGCCGCGACCCCTTCGGCGAGGTCACGCGCCCTGAACGCAGTGTCCGGGAATGCCTCGAGGGCTTGGCGAAACGCAATGTCTATGCTTTTGAATTTCACGATAACGACATTATCCCCTTCGGCGCCTCGGCCGCAGAACGTGACCGTTGTATCCGAGAACTGCGCAAACTCATGGACGACTTGGGTATCAAAGCTACGGTCATCACCACTAACCTGTTTTACCATCCGATCTTCAAGGACGGTGCGTTTACCAGCACGGATCCCGCGATTCGTGCTTTTGCTACGCAGAAGGTGATGCAGTGTTTGGACGTGGGCCATGAGGTCGGCGCTGAAGTCTATGTCTTCTGGGGCGGGCGTGAAGGTACCGAAGTGGACGCTAGCAAAGATCCGATCACGGCCAACGGCTATTTCCGCGATGCCGTGAACTTCTTGTGTGAGTACGTGTTAGACAATGGCTACAACATCAAATTTTCTATCGAGCCGAAGCCGAACGAACCGCGAGGCGACTTGTATTTGCCTACTGTGGGCAGCGTGTTAGCTTTCAT
>JANWWI010000141.1 GCA_025056355.1 Casimicrobiaceae bacterium
AATGCGGTTCTTCCGACTGCGAGGACCGGGCCGTGGCGCTGAACCGGAGCGTCGAGATCGACCGTCAGTGGGACGAGGAGATCACCCCCCTGCTGTGCGAGTACATCCGCATCCCCAACAAGTCGCCGATGTTCGACCCCGACTGGGAGCGCCACGGCCACATGGACGAGGCCGCGGAGCTGATGCTGCGCTGGGTGCGGGCGCAGCCGGTGCCCGGGCTCGAGGCGGAGATCGTGCGACTGCCCGGACGCACGCCGCTGCTCTTCGCGGAGGTTCCCGGCGTGCCGGGGATCGAGGATACCGTCCTGCTCTACGGCCACCTCGACAAGCAGCCGGAGATGAGCGGCTGGGCCGAGGGACTGGGCCCCTGGACGCCGGTGCTCCGCGACGGGCGGCTCTACGGACGCGGCGGCGCCGACGACGGCTACGCCTGCTTCGCCTCGGTCGGGGCCCTGCTCGCGCTGGCGCGGGAGCGCATCCCGCACGCGCGCTGCGTGGTCCTGATCGAGGGCTGCGAGGAGAGCGGAAGCTACGATCTGCCCTACTACATCGATCACCTGGCGGAGCGGATCGGCCATCCCTCGCTCGTCGTCTGCCTCGACTCGGGCTGCG
>JANWWI010000142.1 GCA_025056355.1 Casimicrobiaceae bacterium
GGCGATTGTGACCTACCCGGCAGGCTGACCGGGAACGGACGGAAAACGTGGACTGGGAGGCCGCCTGGGCGCCGTATGACGCGGATACCTATGAGACGGCGCTGAGCTTCCTGCGACCCGACGACGTGGTGCTCGACATCGGCGCCGGCGACCTGCGCTTCGCGCGGCTGGCAGCGCAGCAGGTGCGGCGGGTGATCGCGGTGGAGAGAAATCGGGCTGTCATCCCTCATCTCCTAACCCTATCTCCTGTTGAGAGAAGAGGAAACGGCAATCTCGAAGTCATCTGCGCCGATGCCCTGACATGGCCGTTCCCGCCCGGCATCACGGTCGGCGTGTTGCTGATGAGGCACTGCCGACACTATCGCGAGTACGCCGAGAAGCTGCTCGCCTGTGGTTGCCGTCGGCTCATCACCAATGCGCGTTGGGGCATGGGTGTGGAAGAAGTGCACCTCGATGCGCCGCGCGTCCCCTATCGCAACGCCCGCAGCCGCTGGTACGCTTGCGCCTGCGGCGCCGTCGGCTTCGCGCCGGGGCCGGTAGAGGCTATCACCTGCGAGTCGCTTGAAACAGTGATCGAAGTTGCCGAGTGTCCGGAATGTTTGGCA
>JANWWI010000143.1 GCA_025056355.1 Casimicrobiaceae bacterium
AGATCGCCGCCAAGCTCGGCAAGCCGGTCGCGTCGGTAAAGAAAGTCGTCGTCTGGGGCAACCACTCGGCGACGCAGTATCCGGACCTCTTTCACGCCGAATGCGAAGGGCGCAAGGTCTGGCCGATGATCGACGATCGGGCGTGGCTCGAAAACGTCTTCATTCCGACGGTGCAAAAGCGCGGCGCGGCGATTATCGAGGCGCGCGGGCTCTCGTCCGCCGCGAGCGCCGCGAACGCCGCGATCGACCACATCCGCGACTGGGTGCGCGGCACCGAGCCGGGCAACTGGGTGACGATGGGCGTGCCCTCGGACGGCAGCTACGGCATCCCGGAGGGCGTGGTCTACGGCTTTCCGGTGACCTGCGCCGGCGGCGCGTGGAAGATCGTGCAGGGGCTGGAGGTGAGCGACTTCAGCCGCGCGCGCATGCAGGCGACGCTCGAGGAGCTGCACGAGGAGCGTGCGGGCGTCACCCACCTGCTCGGGCGATGAGCGCCGGCGCGCGCTTTCGGCAGGCGCTCGTCGAGGAAAAACCCCTTCAGGTGGTGGGCACGATCATCGCCTACCACGCGCTGCTTGCGCGCCGCACCGGGTTTCGCGCGAT
>JANWWI010000144.1 GCA_025056355.1 Casimicrobiaceae bacterium
GCCCGAGCTCTCGATCGCGCGCGCGACGGCAAGGATCTCCTCGCCCGAGAGGCCGCCCTCGACCAGATCGAGCGCCGAGAGGCGGAACATGACGATGAAGCGCGCGCCGGTCGCCGCGCGCGTGCGCCGCACGATCTCGCAGGCGAGGCGCATGCGGTTCTCGAGCGGCCCGCCCCATTCGTCGCGGCGAAGGTTGGTGCGGGGCGCGAGGAACTGGGCAAGGAGGTATCCCTCCGAGCCCATGATCTCGACGCCGTCGTAGCCCGCTTCCTCGGCGAGCTGCGCCGCGCGCACGAAATCGCCGATCGTCGCCTCGATTTCCTCCCCCGACAGCTCGCGCGGCGTGCGCGGGTTGATGGGCGAGCGAAGCGCCGAGGGCGCGACGATGCGATCGTGGTAGCCATAGCGGCCCGAATGCAGGAGCTGAAGGAGGATCCGGCCGCCCGCTTCGTGCACCGCGCGCGGGATTACCCGGTGGCGCCGGGCGTCCTCGGGCGTGCTCATCTCGGCGCGGTGCGGCCCGAGGTTTCCGGCCTCGTTCGGCGAGAACCCGCCGGTGACGAGGAGCCCCGCGCCGCCGCGCGCGCGCTCGGCGT
>JANWWI010000145.1 GCA_025056355.1 Casimicrobiaceae bacterium
CCAGCCGGCCTCGCCGATCGCGCGCAGCTTCGCGGCTGGGCTGATCGTGCCGGACGGCCGTTCGCTGCGCGGAAATACGACCATGCTCACCGTCAGGAGAGCGAGAGTGAACAGGATGCCGGGCACAATGCCAGCGACAAACAGCCGTCCTACCGATTCCTCCGCCACCGCGCCGTAGACGATCATCGGAATCGACGGCGGGATCAGGATGCCCAAGCCGCCTGCCACTGCCACGAGCCCCGCAGTCGCCTCTTTAGGATAACCCTTGCGCACCATGTCTGGCACCAGCACGGAGCCGATCGCCACCGCGGTGGCGGCTGAGGAACCGGAGATCGCTGAAAAAAACGCACAGGCTAGCACAGCAACCGAAGCAAGGCCGCCCCGCCAATGACCCACCAATGCGTCCATCGCTGCTACCAAGCGCCGCGTCGCACCCGACGCAACCAGAAGGTCCGCCGCGAGAACGAAGAATGGGATCGAGAGGAGGGTGAAGGAGTCGACCGCGCCGAACATCTTTTGCGGCACTGCGATTAAGGCCGCAGAGCCGAGCGTTGCCCACAAAGTGGCCGCGCCGGCGACCGCC
>JANWWI010000146.1 GCA_025056355.1 Casimicrobiaceae bacterium
GTCGCGGTTGCCGAAGGCCTCGCCGATCTCGGGAAGGCTGAGGTGGGTGAGGTCCTTGGCGAGCGCCATCGCCACCTGACGCGGGCGCGCGAGGTTGCGCGTGCGGCGCTTCGAATGCATGTCCGAGACCTTGATCTTGTAGTACTCGGCCACGGTCTTCTGGATGCCCTCGATCGTGATCTGGCGGTTGGCGACGTGCAGGATGTCGCGCAGCGCCTCGCGCGCGAGCTCGAGCGTCAGCTCGCGGCCGGTGAAGCGGGCGAACGCGAGCACTTTTTTCAACGCACCTTCCAGCTCGCGCACGTTCGAGCGGATATGCTTGGCGATGAAAAACGCGATGTCCTCGGGCAGCGCGACCGACTCGGCTTCGGCCTTTTTCAGCACGATCGCGACGCGCATCTCGAGCTCCGGCGGCTCGATCGCGACCGTGAGGCCCCAGCCGAAGCGCGAGATCAGCCGCTCCTGCATCCCGGCGATCTCCTTCGGGTAGGTGTCGCAGGTGATCACGATCTGGCGGTGCGCTTCGACCAAGGCGTTGAACGCGTAGAAGAACTCCTCCTGGGTGCGGTCCTTGTTC
>JANWWI010000147.1 GCA_025056355.1 Casimicrobiaceae bacterium
TACGCCCCCTCGCAAGATGCAGGGCTGCGCATCGCGCAGCCAATTTCCAACATCTCTCTAATGATCAAATGCCAGCAGAGTAATTACAATGCATGCTAGCGCATTGACTATTGCGCGCTTGGCCATAGCTGTGCGCCAACGCGCATTTGTCGCTTGCAGTAGCGAGGGGAGGTCTATGACAACTGAACCGTTGACCGAAACCGGACGGCAATCCCATACTTTCAAGGCTGAAGTGCAGCAGGTGCTGTACATTCTTGCCCACTCACTCTATACCGACCGCGAGATCTTTCTGCGCGAGCTGATCTCGAATGCCTCTGACGCGATTAACCGTGTGCAGTTCGAGATGTTGACCAACCGCGAGGTGCGCGATCCCGGCCTCGAACCGCAGATTACGATTGAGGTGAATAAAGAGGCTCGTACCCTGTCGATCAGCGATACCGGCATAGGCATGACTGCCGAGGAGATGGTTGAGCATCTCGGCACAATTGCCCAGTCGGCGGCGCGCGCGTTTGTGAAGCAGGCCGGCGAAGGGGCCAAGCAGACTGCCAGTGAGATTATCGGCCAGTTTGGTG
>JANWWI010000148.1 GCA_025056355.1 Casimicrobiaceae bacterium
TCCGGATCGCCGATCAGGCGCAGACGGCGGGCGGCGAGATCGGCGAAACCGCCGACGTAATCGCGCACCGCAAAATCGTGAATCCCGTAGTAGAGCGCGTTGACGGTGAAGTCGCGGCGCAGCGCGTCCTCCTCCTGGGTGCCCCAGACGTTGTCGCGCACCACCCGTCCGTTCACGATCTCGCGGTCGTCGTCCGGGTCGGCGTGGATGGCGCGGAAGGTGGCGACCTCGACGATCTCGGCGCCAAAGAGGACATGGGCAAGCCGGAAACGCCGCCCAATCAGGCGGCAGTTGCGGAACAGAGCCTGGACCTGCTCGGGCGTGGCATCGGTTGCGACGTCGAAGTCTTTCGGCGCTCCTCCAAGGAGCAAATCGCGCACCGCCCCCCCGACGAGGTAGGCGGCGTATCCGGCCTCGGCCAGCCGGTAAAGCACCCTGAGTGCCGCCGGAGAGATCTGACGCCTGCTGATCCCGTGCTCCGCACGCGGAATGATCCGCAACGACGGACCAGAAGAGGACGCGCTTGCCGTCTCCGCCGGAGGCAACGGTTGTTCGGTCAGCATCGAGGATT
>JANWWI010000149.1 GCA_025056355.1 Casimicrobiaceae bacterium
GATCGCGGCGTCGAGGGGGAAGCGCCGGAGCGGCTGCAGCGTGATCTCGCAGGCGAGCTCGGGATCCCTGACCATCGCCAGGAAGCTCCCGGCGCGGGCGCGCAGCGCCCGGTACTCGGGCAGGTAGCGCCCGGCCTGGCGCATGAGCCACACCGGCGTGCGGTCCACCGTCTCGCGCCGCAGCGCGCGCAGGAAGCGGTCGTTGCGGATCATGGCGGTCCCGGGATCCCGCCCCGCGGCATCCGGAGCTCGTTCTGGAGCGGTCCGATCCGGCGCGGCCAGACCGCATGCCCGAGCCGGGCGGAAAGCCGCGCCGCCGCGGCGCGGGCGGCCTCGACCGTGGGATAGGGCGCGGCGAGCAGCACCGCCCGCCGCTCGCCGGCGACCGCGAGCGTCAGCGCGTAGAGCTCAATCCCGGTCTCGGCGAGCGACGGCCGGGGCAGCGCCTCCTCGCTCGCGGCCAGCGCGAGCTGGAGCGCCCAGTGGCCGGGATCGAGGGCAAGGAAGGCGCCGCTCGAGGCCGGGGCGGTCGGCGCGACTCCGGACGGCGCGGCCGTCGGCGGACG
>JANWWI010000014.1 GCA_025056355.1 Casimicrobiaceae bacterium
TGAAGTCGATCTGGAACTCGAAGATCATGGCGAGCTTTTTCTGCGAAAACGCCCAGCGCAGGTACTTGCGCCCGAACTCGCCGAAGCTGTAGTCGGTCTCGGTCACAATCTCCTTGGTGATCGCGCGAAAGACGGTGAGTTCGCCGACCGCGCGCAGCCCCTCGAGGGAGACCTGTGCCAGCGTTGGCGGTGCCTTGCCTGGGCGGCGTTCGCGCAGAAACCACACTGCAAGCCCAGCGCCCAGGCCTGCAGCCAGCATCCAACTCAGCACGATGGCAAGACTCTCCATCAGAGCAGCACGATGTCAAACTGCTCTTGGGTGTAGCGCGGCTCGACCTGCAGCGAGATCGGTTTGCCGATGTCGCCCGAAAGCTGCGCAAGCGCGGCCGATTCTTCTTCCCGCAGCATCTCGATGACGCTCGGGGCGGCGACGATCCGAAACTCGCGCGCGTTGAACTGCTTGGCCTCGCGCATGATCTGGCGCAGGATTTCGTAGCAGACGGTCTGCGCGGTTTTGACTTCGCCGCGACCCTGGCAGGTCGGGCAGGGCTCGCAGAGGATGTGCCCGAGCGATTCGCGGGTGCGCTTCCTCGTCATCTCGATGAGCCCGAGTTGCGTAAAGCCGTTCACGGTGAGCCGAGTGCGGTCGCCGGCGATCGCTTCCTGCAACGCCTTCAACACGCCCTCACGATGTTCGGGCAGCTCCATGTCGATGAAATCGATGATGATGATCCCGCCCAAGTTGCGCAGCCGAAGCTGGCGTGCGATCGCCTGCGCGGCTTCAAGGTTGGTCTTGTAGACCGTCTCGTCGAAAGAGCGCGCGCCGACGAATGCTCCGGTGTTGACGTCAATCGTGGTGAGCGCCTCGGTCTGGTCGATGATCAGATAGCCGCCACTGTTCAGAGCAACCCGCCGATGCAAGGCGCGCTCGATTTCCTGCTCCACGCCGTAGAGATCAAACAACGGCCGCTGTCCGGCATAGAGGTGAATGCGATCGACGAGCGACGGGGCATACCGGCGCGCGAACTCGAGCAGACGCGCATGTTCGGCGGCATCATCAATGAGCACGCGCACGGTTTGCACGCCGGCAAAATCGCGCACCATGCGTTCGGCGAGCGTGAGCTCCTGATGCACGAGCGACCCGGGCCGCGCCGTTTTGACGCGCTCGCCGATGTCGCCCCAGAGCTTGACGAGGTACTCAACGTCACGTGCGAGTTCCGGTTCGGTGGTGCCTTCGGCCATCGTGCGAATGATGAACCCCCCAGGCACGCTTGCGCTGGCAAGCACGTTTTGAAGCATCTCTTTGAGATGGCTGCGTTCCTCCTCGGCCTCGATGCGCTGCGAAATGCCGATGTGCGATTCCTGCGGCAAGTACACCAGCAGTCGGCCCGCCAGAGAAATCTGCGTCGACAGGCGCGCGCCTTTGCTGCCGATCGGATCTTTGATGACTTGGACGAGCAGGCTCTGGCCCTCGGACAGAATCGCTTCGATCGGTCGGCCGGCTTCGCTGGTCGTGCCGCTGGGCCGGTTGCCCCAAATGTCTGCAACATGCAGGAAGGCGGCGCGGTCAAGACCAATTTCGATGAAGGCGCTCTGCATTCCCGGCAACACCCTGGCGACGCGACCGAGATAAATGTTGCCAACCAGTCCACGATTCGAGGCGCGCTCGATATGCAACTCCTCAATCACGCCGTGCTCAAGCGTGGCCACACGCGTCTCCTGCGGCGTGACGTTGATGAGGATTTCCTCGCTCATCGTTGGCTTAGCAGAGGGCGCTTGTTCTAGACCACCCGAATCTAGACGACCCGAATACCAAACCGAGCCAGCAGCGCTGCCGTTTCAAAGAGCGGCAACCCCATAATGCCCGAGTAGCTTCCTTCGATGCGCTCGATAAAGGCGGCTGCAAGTCCCTGGACCGCATAAGCGCCCGCCTTGCCCATTGGCTCACGTGAGGCCACGTAACGCGCGATTTCCTCCTCCTCGAGATCGCGGAAGCGTACGCGCGAGACGCAGGTGTCATGCAAGAGGCGGGTTCCGTCGGTGACGGCCACGGCCGTGAGCACTTCGTGTGTCGTGCCGGATAGAAGTCGAAGCATGCGCTTGGCGTCCTCGGCGTCGGCGGGTTTGCCGAGGATCGTGCCTTTGATTGACACGGCCGTGTCAGCGGCAAGCAGTGGAGAGAGGGCAATTCCGCGTTGCCGAGCACGCAGCATCCCGATTTGTGCTTTCATCTTGGCCATGCGCTCGACGTAGAGGTACACATTTTCGCCGGGCAACGGTGTCTCGTCGATGTCGCGGAGCCGCCCAGGCTCCTCGCGCAGAGGCAGCGGTTGACAAGGGATGCCGATTTGTTGCAACAGTTCAAGCCGCCTCGGACTGCGCGAGGCGAGAAGAATGGGAGTCATGGCTAGGACAAGCGTTGCGAACGGATCGTCAATCGCGATGATACGGTTCGCCGCGGAGGATGCTCACAGCGCGGTAGAGCTGCTCGATCAGCACAAGCTTCGCGAGCGCATGCGGGAGCGTCAGGCGCGACAGCGCAAGCAGCCAGGTGGCCTCCGCGCGTAGCGCGGGGTCGACGCCATCGGCACTGCCGATCACGAAGCAAGCGGCGGCATGTTCGCGTGCGAATTGCGCAAGCCGGGCGGCCAGTTCGCGAGAACGGCAGGCCTCTCCGCGCTCATCGCAGAGGATGAGCGGCGCCTCTCGCGGGCGCTGGGCGCGAATGCGTGCGGCCTCGGCGGCAAGGATTGCGGCCACGGGCCGTTTGGCGCTGCGGCGCTCGGGTGGCAGATCGATGGCCTCAAACGGCCACTCGCGCGGGAAGCGTTTAGCGTAGTCGGCCACGGCTTCGTTGAGCCAGGGCGGGGCCGCGGCCGTGACCGCAAGGACACGCAACCGCATCGGCGCTTCGTTAGCCGTCGCGAAGACGACAGCGTGTGCGGGGCGCGCCGCGAGGCTGTGTCTTCGACGCTGCCGCCTCCCGTGGCTGTGCGCTTTGCGATGGTGCCGCCTTCGTGCGCTTCCGCGATGTGGGAGGCGTCCACAGCTCTTCGAGGTTGTAATGGGCCCGCGCGGCCGGTTGCATGATGTGAACGAGGAAATCCGCGCAGTCGACGAGCACCCATTCTCCGACCTCTTCGCCTTCAATGCCGAGTACGCGGCCGCCTGCAGCCTTGACTTTGTCGTGCACGTTGCGTGCAAGGGCTTTGGTTTGCCGAGCGCTGTCGGCGGTGGCGATGATGAGCGCGTCGAACAGTGAGGTGAGCTTGCGCGTATCAAGCGTCGTGATGTCGCGCGCTTTGATGTCTTCGAGGGCAGAAAGAGCAGCTTTCTGGACTTTGGTGAGACGCAAAGCGATCACCTCGAGTACAGGCGGTTGGTGCGAATATAGGCGAGTACGGCCGGCGGCAGCAACGAGGCGAGCTCGGCCTCTGGGGCGCCGGCGGCGAGCCGCTCGCGCACGGCGCTTGCCGAGATGGGCTGAGGCGTCACGCTCAGCAGAAAAATGCCGCCGGCCGGCGCGGCAAGCAGCTCGTCGCGCGAACGGAGAAGTCGCGGCGCCGCCCACGCGAGGCGATCCGGTATGCAGGCCTCGGCAAGCGCCTGTCCAGGTCGGTTCAGCACGACAAAATGCGCCAGTTCGAACAAGCGCTGCCAGTTGTGCCACGAAGGCAGGCCGAGAAAGGCATCCGCGCCGACGAGCCAGAGGATGCTAGCACTGGGGTGTTCGACGCGGAGCGACTCGAGCGTGTCGAGCGTGTAGCTGGGTCCGGGACGCCGGAGTTCTCGATCATCGACTTGAAGCGCAGGCCAGTCGGCCACGGCGAGCCGCAACATGGCCAAGCGCTGCCCGCGGGAGGCGCTCGGCGGTTTGCGGTGCACGGGTTCGCCGGCCGGGATCAAGCGGATCTCGGCAACGCCAAGTGCCGCAGCGGCCTCCGAGGCCACCCGCAGATGGCCGTAGTGAACAGGGTCGAAGGTGCCGCCCATCGCGGCCACAACGCGGCAAGACGGCGGTGTGGGAGCTGAGCTCAACGGGGGGAATTGGCACGCGCCTCGGCATTGAGCGCGGCGTAGTACGGCGCGAAATCCGGCTCGGTGTCGGCGAGCAACTGCTCGAAGTGGTCGAGCACGAAATATTGCGTCTGGACGTCGTCGATCCGATACGGCGTCCGCATGATGTGCATCACCTCGAAGGGCAAGCGGGCTGGGGTCGGACTTTCGACCGCATAGACCAGTTCCTTCGGCGAGGAGAGGATGCCGGCACCGTAGGCGCGAACGCCGTCGGCCTCCCGTAGCAGACCGAACTCGATCGTGTACCAATACAGCCGCGCAAGCCAGGTGAGTCCATTCAAGCGCGCCGCCTTGAGCCCTCCTTCGCCGTAGCGTTGCAGGAAGTCGGCGTAGACCGGCGTAAACAGCATCGGCACATGGCCGAAGAAATCGTGGAACAGGTCGGGCTCGACGATGTAGTCGAACTCGTGCTCCTCGCGCAGCCAAACGGTGACCGGAAAGCGCCGCCGTGACAGATGCGTGAAAAACACCTCATCGGGCAAAAGTCCCGGCACGCCCACAAGCTCCCATCCCGTGCACTGAGCGAGTTTCGCGTTGATCTCGGCCAGACACGGAATGCCCCGGCCGAGTTCGAGCGAGCGCACTGCCGCGATGAAGTCACGGCAAGCCCGATTCGGCAGCAGCGCGAGCTGCCTTGCGACGAGTCGCCGCCAGCGCTCGTGCATCGCCTCATCGTATCGGCCCATCTCCTGCGGCACCGTGAAGTCGGCCGCCATGTGCGAGTAGTCGCCGCGCAGTCCCGCGTTGGGATTGTGCGTTTTGTGCGAGATGTCGAAGGGTTGGCCGGTTCTGCCATTCATGGCCGCCATTATCGGCCGGCAAGCGCCGCGTTTAGCTACCGGAGCGCTCGATCCGCCAGAGCTGCCAGGCCAGGCCGAGGCGGCAGCCAAGGACAATTGCGACCACGGTCAGCAGTGAACCCAGCGACAGGGTCGACAGCCCCGTGAGCCCCTGCCCGACCGTGCAGCCGAGCGCCAGCACGCCACCGAAGCCCATGAGCGCACCGCCGACGAGGTGGTTGGCCAGATCCTCGGTGGAGGCGAAGCCTTCCCAGCGAAAGGTGCGCGTCGCAAGCGCCATCGCCGCTGCGCCGGCGATGGCGCCGAGGATCGTTGCGATGCCGAAGGTCATCACGCGGCTGCGATCGCTCCAGAACGCGAGCAGTTCCATCAGATATGCGGGCGGCGCGGTGAAGGTCAGCGACTCGGGACGTCCGGAGTTCGTTGCGATCCAGGCGGGCTCAAGCGTCTCCGGATGCTCGGCGACAAAGCCGATTCGGCCCGTCACATACCAGCCCGCCACAACGGCCAGCCCCACGATCAACCCCGAAGCAATGCTCCAGGGCTGGCGGCGAAATTCGCGCCCCGCGAAGACGAAAACGAGCAACGCCACCCCGATCGCGAGCGCCGCCACAAGCGCCGTTGCGCCCGAAAGTCCGGCCAGGGAAGGTAAATCCTGAGGGCGCGGCAGCATCACGTGCACGCTGTCGAAGTACGCGACGCGCCAGACGGCCAGGATGCCGCGCAGCGTGAACCAGGCGAACAGCCCCAACACCAACAGCGTCACGAGTGCACGCAAGCTGCCGCCGCCGATGCGAACGAGCGCTTTGCTGCCGCAGCCCGAGCCGAGCGTCATGCCAAAGCCAAACGCGAGTCCGCCGACCACGTGCGACAGCCAGATCAGGCGCGGCTGGACGTAGAAGCTGCGTCCGATGTCCACCGTCTCGAGGTGGCGCAACAGCGCCACGCCGATGATCGCCACAGCAATGGCGCAGAGCACCTGACGTGCGCGCGTCCAGTCGCCGAAATTGACCACATCGGCGATGGCGCCCATCGTGCAGAAGTTGCTGCGCTGGGCGACGGCGCCAAACAGCGCGCCCGTGAGCGCGCCGAGGACAACGACGGCGACGTGCGTCGAGGCCAGATCTGGATGCATGGTCGGAGCCGAGACAGAATGTGCCTGAGAGGTTTCGGGCGCCACATTATGCGGAGCCGCGCGACCTTCGTTTTTGGCTAGGTTGGAAAGTCCTTATGCCGATCCTGAATACTTGTGTGGTCAGTGCGCTCGCGCTAGGGCGAGGAAGGCGATCCAGCGAGCTCGTTGAGCAGTTTCATGATCGGGCGTGGCAGCGCGGCGCTGTCGATTTCATCGAGCGGTAGCCACCGGCTCTCCGGAGGAAGTTCGCGCCACGGGCGTGCAAGCACCTCAAGCGCGATGAGTTCGATGCGCAGCCGAAAGTGCGTGAACGCGTGTTCAAAGGCAGAGGGCGCGGGTCGCCGGCGGCAGCGCTCGATGCCCCAGGCGCGTGCAGCGCGCGTGGCGGCGACTCGCGCAGGCAGTTCAGGCAGGCACCACAGGCCGCCCCAGAGGCCCCGAGTGGGTCGCTTGACGAGCAATACTTCTCGAGCGTGAAGCGCGAGCAAGAAACGTTGTCGTCGAAGCGGCAGCGGCGAACGGCGGCGCGGCGGCGGGATGTCGGCGACGCGGCCGCTCAGCCGTGCGGCGCAGTCTGTCGCGACGGGGCAGCGGTCGCACTGCGGGTGCCGGACCGTGCAGCACGTCGCGCCAAGGTCCATGAGCCCCTGGGTGTAGACGCGCATCGCCTGGGCGCCGCGCGGCAGCCGACGCTCGGCCTCGGCCCATAGCGCGGCGGTCGTTTCAGGTGCCTCAGGGGCGCCGGCGATGCCGGCGTGACGTGCCAGCACGCGCCGCGCGTTGCCGTCGAGAATCGGGGCGCGCGTGCCGAAGGCGCACGCGGCGATGGCCCCTGCGGTGCTTCGGCCCACGCCGGGCAGTGTCATGAGCCCTGCGACATCGCGTGGAAAGCGTCCCGCGAACTCAAGGGTGACTTTGCGTGCCGCGGCGTGCAGGTTGCGCGCGCGGCCGTAGTAGCCAAGCCCCGCCCAGAGCGTGAGCACCTCGTCGAGACCGGCCGCGGCGAGCGCCTGCACGCTCGGAAAGCGCTTCACGAAGCGTTCGTAGTATCGAAGCACGGTGGCCACTTGCGTTTGTTGCAGCATGATTTCGGCAACCCAGATGCGGTACGGGTCGCGCGTGGTCTGCCAGGGCAGGTCGTGGCGCCCAGCGCGGCGCTGCCACGCGATCAGGCGCTTGGCGAAGCTCGCGCGAGAGGAGCTCGACGGCGCCCCTGGGGAGGTGCTCGTCGTCGACCGCCCCGGGCGGCGTTCGGCGTTCATCGAGGCCGCATCGAGCAGGCGCCTCCATCAGCGCAGGCCGAGCCGTTGCCGCGCTTTGCCGGCCGCCTCGGAGCTCGGGTAGCGACTCACCACTTCCTGCAGCGTTGCACGCGCGGCTGCGAGCTCACCGAGTTCGGCCTGGGCCGTGGCGATGTTGAGCAAGGCGTCGGGGGCCTTGCTGCTGTCCGGATACTCGGTCAGGAGCCGGCGTTGCGTGGCGATTGCGCCTCGGTAGTCGCGCTGGGCGTAGAGGCTGTTGCCGATCCAGTACAGCGCCGCCGGAGCAAGCGGGGAGCGCGGATGTGCGCGCAGAAACGATTGAAACGTCGCCACGGCCTCGGCATACCGACCCACGCGAACCAGCTCAAGCGCCGCATCGTAGAGCCGCTGTTCGGCAGCCGGATCGGAAGGCGGCAGCGCGGCGGCAGAGGGGGCTGGCGGGCTTGCCGCGGGCGGGGCCGCGGCAGCGGCACTGCCCGGTGCGGGCGACGAGGCGCTGGCCGCGGGAGCCGCCGCTGCTTGCAGGGCCGCCACAGCGGTTTGTGCCGCGGCGGCCGCCGCAGCGGCCCCCTGAACCGCTGATCGCAATTCCGTGAGCGCCGATTCGATGCGGCGCAAGCGGTTGTCGAGATCGAGGTAGAGCTCGCGCTGTCGGCGCTGGCTGTTTTCCAGTTCGTTTTGGATGGTTTCCTGCATGCCGCGCAGCCGGGCCAGTTCCGCGCGCAGGATTTCGACCTGGTTGAACAAGTCGATGATCGATCGGTTGCGCGCTTGTGCCTCGAGTTCGGCGATGCGCGCATCGAGTAGCCGGTTCTGCTCCGCGATCTGGTGGCGTAGCTGCAGGATTTGCTGGCGCGCTTCGCCGTCGCTAAAAATCGCATGAGCAAGCGGTGAGAGCATCGCCAGCGTCGTGCCAAGCACGCAAGCGCGAAGGGCGCGCCCGCTTGTGCGCGGCACGCGCAGGTTACTCACCGACATAGCGGATGTCGGCACGACGGTTTTCGGCATGGTCGGCTTCGCTGTTTCCCGTGCGGCGCGGTTTTTCCTCACCGAAGCTCACCGTGTCGATTTGCGCCTCGGGAACGCCAAGCAGGGTCAGCACGCGTTTGACGGCCTCGGCGCGCTTTTGGCCAAGCGCCAGGTTGTACTCGCGGCTGCCTCGCTCATCCGTGTTGCCCTCGATCACGACGCGCACACGCGGGTTTCGTTTCAGGTAGTTGGCGTGCGCTTCGAGCATCGGCCGGAACTCGTCGCGCACGATAAACACATCGAAGTCGAAATACACGCTGCGCTTTGACAGCGGGCTCGCCGGATCCGTGAGCGCGGGATCAAGCCCGCTTGCCGGCGCGCTGGGCGTGACCGCGGGGGCGGGCGTGATTGGTTGTGCGAGCGGCGCCGTGCTTGGGCCGAGGCCCGTGGCGCTCGCCGCGGCCGAAGGCGTTGCCGGCTGAGGCGGTCTGGTCGCAACCGTGGGTTCGGTGCGCGACTCGACAGAGGCCGTTTGCTCGGGCGCGGTCGAACAGCCCGTCACGACAACGCCCGCGAGCGCGGCAACACCGAGGGTTCGCATGAGGATGCAAGAGAGGTCACGTAGGCGCATACGAGGCAATCCTTTCAGCGCAGGAAGGGACTCCAGGCCGGTTCGCGCACGTCGGCACCGGCCGTGGCCAGTCGCTGTTTGATTCGGCCGTCGGCGGAAACCGCGGCCAGAACGCCGCGACCTGCGTGTACGGAAGCGTAAACGATCATGCGTCCGTTGGGCGCGAAAGACGGCGATTCGTCGCTTGGGCCTTGAGAGAGGTTTTGCACTTGGCGCGAGGCGAAGTCGAGCACCGCCAGCACGTCGCGTCCGCCGTCGCGGCGCACGAAGACCATGCTTTTGCCGTCCGGTGCGACGCGCGGGTTGGCGTTGTAACTGCCCTCGAAGGTGAGCCGTTCGGAGGCGCCGCCCTCCGGGCTCATGCGGTAGATCTGCGGCGTGCCGGCGCGATCGCTCATGAAGTAGATGCGGTTGTCCGGCCCCCAGAACGGCGCCGTGTCGATGGCGCCGCTTGTGGTGAGGCGTCGCATTCCCGTGCCATCGACGTTGATCACAAAGAGCTGCGTGCCGCCCGCTTGCGACGAGGCAAAGACGATGCGCTGACCGTCCGGCGAAAACGCCGGCGCGGACTGGTTGCCCGGCGCGTTGACAAGGAGGCGTCGCTGCCCCGTGGTGAGATCCTGCACGTAAATGCTCGGCTTGCGGTTTTCGAAGGAAACGTAGGCTAGATGCGTCCCACGCGGCGACCATGCCGGAGAGATGATCGGCTCGTTGGATTCGAGCACCGCCACGGCGTTCATGCCGTCGCTGTCGGCCACGATCAGTTGGTAACGCGGACCGCTTTTGGCCACGTAGGCGATACGGGTACTGAAGATGCCCTTGTCGCCCGTGAGCCGTTCGTAGATGATGTCGGAGATGTAATGCGCCGTGGCGCGCAGATCGCGAGCCGGCACCGTGAAGGCCAGTCCCGCGCTTTGTTGTTGCCGCGCCACATCGAGCAGGCGAAAGCTCACCTGGAAGCGGCCGTCGGATGCAACTTGCACGCTGCCCAGCACGACGGCCTCGGCGGCGCGGGCGCCGTAGAGCGACCACTGCGGCGCGGCATCCACACCGCGGGCGAGACCCTCCGGCGCAAGTAACCGAAACATCCCGCTGCGGTTGAGGTTGGCCGTGATCACGTTTGAGACAAGCTGCGCTTCACGTTCGATGCCGGCAAAGGGCGTCACGATCACGGGGATTTGCTGGGCGCCCACGCCGACGATGTCGATGACGAGCTGGGCGCGCACGCTGGAGGCTACGCCGAGCGCCCACAGGCCCGTGAGCAAAACCAGGGCACGATGCACAAAAGCGACTGCGGTCATGGACGGAAAAGCACAAGCGGTAGCGAAGTGCCGAGTATGTGCTCGGCGTGACGCCGCGCGGCCTCGGCTTCTTGCCGGTTGGCGTAAGGGCCAAGCTGAACGCGAAACAGGCCGTCGATCTGGCGCACCTGGACGGTTTGCCCGAGCACGTGATGCATGCGCTGTTGGAACGCATTTGCGTTGGCAAAGTTTCCGAACGCGCCCAGTTGCACGACCCAGCGGCCGTCGCCTTCGGGTGCTCGGGTCTCGGTGGCGCGTGACGGCACCGCGGGCGCAGACGCAACGCTCAGCTCGCGCGTTTCGGGCGCGGGGGCACTGGCGAGCCGTTCGGCGAACGGCGGCACGAGCAGTTCCACCGTGACTTCGCCGCTTCCAGTCTGGGCGATGCCGAGACGATGCGCGGCCGCATAGGAGAGGTCAATGATGCGCCCGTGCAGAAACGGTCCGCGGTCGTTGACGCGCACGATGACCGAGCGGCCGTTGCGAGGGTTCGTGACGCGCGCGTAGCTGGGCAGCGGAAACGTCGGATGCGCTGCCGTCATCGCAAACATGTCGTAGATCTCGCCGGTGGCCGTGCGTTGGCCGTGGAACTTGCGGCCATACCAGGAAGCGATGCCGCGCTGGGTGACCGGCGCAAGCGCCGTCATCGGCGTGTACTCGACACCGAAGACGGTGTAGGGGCGGTTTGCGAAGCGATGCAGCGTCTCTTCGCGCGGTATCGCATCGGGAATTCGGTCGAGATCGACCGGGATGCGCTCGGGCGGACCATCGTTCGCGTAGAAGCGTTCGCGGCGCGGGCCGGGCTCGCCGCTGCGCTCGTGCGGTGGCACGGTGGAGCAAGCAGCCAGCAGCAGACCGAGCAGCGCAGCCCAGACGTAGGCGGAGGAATTCGGCCACCGACTCATGAGGCCACCAACTTGCGGTGGGTGGCCACGCTCATCAGGATGCCGACGGCCACAAACAGCGTGATGATGGCAGTGCCGCCGTAGCTCACAAACGGCAGCGGCACGCCGACCACGGGAAGAATGCCAGCCACCATGCCCATGTTGACGAAAGCATAGGTGAAAAACATGAGCGCGATCGTGCCGGCCATCAATCGACCGGCGAGCGTCGAGGCGCGCAGCGCGATGACAAAGGATCGTCCAAGCAGCATCAGATAGAGCACGAGCAGCACGCTCACGCCGAGCAGTCCGAACTCCTCACCATAGACGGCCACGATGAAGTCGGTGTGTCGCTCGGGCAGAAATTCCAGATGCGTCTGACTGCCGTTCAGCCAGCCTTTCCCGAGCAAGCCACCCGAGCCGATCGCGATGGCCGCCTGAATGGTGTGCCAACCGGCGTCTTGTGAATCGCGTGACGGATCGAGCGCGGTGAGCACGCGCTCCTTCTGGTAGTCATGCAGCCAGTTGAACTCCCAGGCGGCAAAGGCCAGCAAGACGGCGACGACGAACCCGCCGAAGATGATGCGCAGATCGAGTCCGGCCAGGTAGAGGACGTAAAAGCCGCAGACGCCGACCAGCAAGGCCGTGCCCAGATCCGGCTGCCGCACGATCAGAAAGAAAGGAATCGCGCTCAGCACGGCCGCCACACAGAAATTGCGCCAACGCACGGCGCCTTCGTGCTTTTCGAAGTACCACGCCAGCACGAGCGGCAACGCGATCTTCATCAGCTCCGAGGGCTGAATCGTGCCGATGCCGGGGAGTTTGAGCCAACGACGTGCGCCTTTGATGACTTCTCCGCCAAGGGCCACCGCGATGAGAAGCACGATGCCGAGCACGTAGAGGGGCACCGCGAAGCGCAGCAGCAGTTGCGGCGAGCAGTTGGCCACCACGAGCATGATCGCAATGGCGAGCACGATCTTTTGCGTTTGCGACCAGAGCCGCGCGGTGGATTCGTTGGCGGCGCTGTAGAGCACGAGCAGCCCGAGTACCGTGATGGTCAAAACGATGGCAAACAGCGCCGCATCGACGTGGGCTGTGCTTCGATGCCAAGCGCGTCGCAGCGCTTCGAGCCAGGCGAAAGATTCGTTCATGGACGGTGCGGTTTCGGGTCGTGGAGGCCGCGCGTGATACTGGCCACGTGCAGCGTCGGCAGGCTCGCGGTGCTTGCGTTCGACGCGTTGGCCGGCAAAACCGCGTCGAGCCGCGCGGGGTCGAAGAACGCATCGAGCACTTGACGGGCGATCGGCACGGCGGCACGCGCGCCGAAGCCGCCGTTTTCGACGAAGACCGCCATCGCGATGCGCGGCTTCTCAACCGGCGCAAACACCACATACCAGGAGTGATCGCGTAGCCGCTCGGCCACACGGCTTTCGACGTAGTCGCCGCCCTTGAGACCAAAGACTTGGGCGGTGCCCGTTTTGCCGGCGCTCGTGTAGGGGGCGCCCTTGAACCCGGCGGCTGCCGTGCCGAACTGCACGACCCCGACCATGCCACGCACCACGGCGTCGAGGTGAGCCTCCTTCAAGTTGAGCGTGTAGGCCGGCTGAGGCTGTAGGAGCCGCCACTCGCCCGTGGTTCCGTCTTGGATTGCGCGCACCAGATGCGGGCGAAATGCGACGCCGCGGTTGGCGAGCACCGACGTGGCGTAGGCCAGTTGCAGCGGCGTGAAGGTGTTGAAGCCCTGTCCGATGCCCATCGAGACCTGGTCGCCGATGTGCAGCTTGGGGTCTTTCGGGAAGCGCTTGGCCTTCCAAGCGCGATCGGGAAGGATACCCGGCAGTTCGCCTTCGAGGTCGATGCCTGTTTTGACGCCAAAGCCGAAGCCGCGCATGAACTCCGCCCAGCGATCGGGGTCGAGTTCCGTGGCCAACTGATAGTAGTAGACGTCCGAAGAGACGGCAATCGACTTGGGCAGGTCAACGCGTCCGTGTCCGCCGGGGCGGGAGTCGCGCCACACCGTGTTGCCGAGCCGGAAATAACCCGGGTCGTGGATGGTTTGGTGCTCGCTACGCAGTCCAAACTCAAGGGCCATCAGCGCCATGAAGGGCTTATAGGTCGACCCTGGCGGATACGTGCCGCGCAACGGCCGGTTGAGCAGCGGCTTGTCGGGCGAGTGGTTGAGCGCGTCCCAGCTTTGCGGATCGATGCCGTCGACAAACAGGTTCGGGTCGAAGCCAGGCCGGCTCACAAACGCAAGCACCTCGCCGCTGGATGGCTCGATGGCCACCAGCGCGCCACGCCGAGCGCCAAAGGCCCGCTCGGCGATGATCTGCAAGCGGATGTCGAGAGAGAGTTGCAGGTGATTGCCGGGCCGCGCCGGCTGCCGCGACAGCGTGCGTACGACGCGTCGTGCGGCATCGACTTCGACCTCGACGTGCCCGGCCCGGCCGCGCAGTTCGCGTTCGTAGCTGAGCTCGAGGCCGACTTTGCCGATGTAATCCGAGCCTTTGTACTCGTTCCAGAGATTTTGTTCGATGAGTTTTTCCTTGTCCGCGGTGCTGATGCGGCCGATGTAGCCAAGCACGTGCGAAGCCGTCTCGCCGAAGGGATAGTGGCGAAACAGGCGCGCCTTGATCTCAACACCGGGTAGCCGGTAGCGCTGCGCGACGATCCGCGCCACCTCATCGTCGGTGAGGCGGGTTTTGAGGGGCAGCGATTCCGCGCTACGAAATTCCTCGTACAAGCGCTTGAAACGGCGCCGCTCACGCGGCGTAATCTCGATGATTGAGGCGATTTCGTCGATCGCGCGCTCAAGGTCGCCGGTTTTTCGCGGATTGAGTTCGAGCGTGTACGCCGAATCGTTGGTTGCCAGCACGATGCCGTTTCGATCGGTGATGATGCCGCGAGTGGGCGGCTCCGGATGCACGTCGACGCGGTTGGCCTCGGCGAGCTTCGCGTAGTGGCGGTGCTGGAACACTTGCAGGTAGACAAAGCGGCCAAACAGGAGCGCAAAAGCAATCACGATCAGCACGCCCGCAATCAGCAGGCGCTGCTGGAATCGCGCGAGTTCCCGCTCGGGTTGGCGCAGTTCGGCGCTCATCTCAATCGGTGACGGAACGGACGCGCTGCGGCCATTGCAGCAGCATGGAGGCCAGCGGCCACAACAGCGCGCTGGAGACGCTTGAGAGCAAGAACGCGGGGCTCGGCGGGGAGGCGCCGCTCATCAGTCGCAGCACTAGCACAACGAGCTGCGTGGCCAGCAGGATCGCAAGCACGTGCAGGGCCTGCTGCCAAAGCGGAAACCGCAGCACGCGGCGATGGAAGTATTCCGCCGAAAAACCGAGCAGGCTGTAGGCAAGCGCGTGTTGACCAAAGAGATTGGCCTCAGCGACGTCGGTGCATAAGCCGCAGAGCCAGGCAACCCCGATGCCGACCCACCGGGGCTGGTGAATGCACCAATACAACAGTACGAGGGCAAAGAAATCCGGCCGCAGCGCAAGGGCCATACCCGACAGCGGAAGCCGGTTGAGCACGAAGGCGAGCAGCAGCGTGAGCACGACGAACCAGGCGCGCGGCGGCAGCAGAATGTCCTCGGGGCGCGCGATTGCAAGCAGCGGGCTGTTGGGCAGGCGAAACATCGAGCCAGAGTTCGCGATGGGCTGCTAGCGTCGTGCCCGCGGCTCGGTTTTGCGCTTGGCCTCCGCTTCCGTCGTCGGCGGCAGCGGCGGCGCGGGCTGCCGGGGCAACACGAGCACGTGTACGGCGCTGCCGAGGCCGGCGATTGGCACCGCCTCGACCGTCATGAAGAAGTTGTCGCGCTCCCGCCGGGGTGCCTCGACCGTGGCCACGCGCACATGCGGCGGATAGACGCCGTCGCCACCTGCGGTCACCAGGATGTCGCCTTCGCGCAGATCGGCGCCGCTTGGGACGTAGCGCAACTCAGGGAGCTTGCCGGGCCCGCGCCCGAACAGGATCGCGCGCATTCCGGTCCGTTCCACGCGGACCGGCACGGCAAAGTCCTTTTCCGTGATGAGCGTGAGCTCGGCAAGCAGCGGATAGATTCGCGTGACCTGGCCGAGCAGGCCGCGTTCGTCGATGACGGCCACACCGGCGTCGAAGTCTTTGCCGGTGCGCTCGATGAAGACTTTCTGCGAGAACGGGTCGCGGCTCGGATAGAGCACGCGGGTACGCTGCGCGCCGCTGTGCCGCTGTGCGGTCAGCAACAAGCCCTGGAGCTGCGCGAGCTCGGCCTGGGCGGCCCGCGCGGCTTGAGCGTCCTGGCTTGCAAGGAGCAGTTCGGCGCGCAAGAGCTCGTTTTGTCGGCGCAGCTCGTCTCGGCTTTCGAAGAATTCCGCAAGCACCTCGAGAGCTTCGGAAGGCAGCAGCGCGGCCTGCTGGATGGGATGCAGCACCGTGGCCACGACGCTGCGGACAAACTCGAGCGTCCTGAAGCGTCCGTCGATGAACATCAGCACGACGGATGCAAGACCGAACACGGTGAGCCGCGCAAGCGGCGACAGACCGCGCCGGAAGAACGACGGGGGTTCGGAGGGCAGTGAAGTGACCCGGCTCACCATAGCCTCCCAAGAGAACGTGGCGGGCGCACCGATGCGAACCCCCCGCAGCGGCGAACTCAGTCGGTCGTGAAGATCGAGGAGAGGCGGTCGATGTTTTCGAGCGCCTTGCCGCAGCCGCGCACCACACAGGTCAGCGGATCCTCGGCCACCACCACCGGCAGCCCGGTCTCTTCCATGAGCAGGCGGTCGATGTCGCGCAGCAGCGCACCGCCACCGGTGAGCACCATGCCTTTTTCGGCGATGTCGGCGCCCAGCTCCGGCGGCGTGCGCTCGAGAGCTTGCTTGACGGCGCTGACGATCGCGTTCAGCGGATCGGCCAGCGCCTCGAGGATTTCGTTCGAGGAGACCGTAAAGGAACGCGGGATGCCCTCGGCGAGGTTGCGGCCCTTGATTTCCATCTCCCGAACTTCGCTGCCAGGGAAGGCCGAGCCAATCGTCTTTTTGATGTTCTCGGCGGTGGTCTCGCCGATCAGCATGCCGTAATTGCGGCGAATGTAGTTGATGATCGCTTCGTCGAACTTGTCGCCGCCGACGCGCACCGACCCCGCGTAGACCATGCCGCCAAGCGAGATCACGCCAACCTCTGTGGTGCCGCCACCGATGTCGACCACCATGGAGCCGGTTGCTTCCGAAATCGGAAGGTCGGCACCGATGGCCGCTGCCATGGGCTCCTCGATCAAAAAGACCTTCGAGGCACCCGCGCCAAGCGCAGACTCGCGGATCGCCCGCCGTTCAACCTGGGTGGAGCCGCAGGGCACACAGATGATGATTCGCGGCGAGGGACTAAAAAGCTTCGAATCGAGCACCTTGCGGATAAAGTGCTTGAGCATCTGCTCGGTGACGTTGAAGTCCGCGATCACCCCGTCCTTCATCGGGCGGATCGCCGTGATGTTGCCCGGCGTACGTCCGAGCATCTGCTTGGCCGCCAGGCCCACATCCTGGATTTGCCGCTTGCCATTGGGCCCGCCCTCCTGACGGATGGCAACCACCGAGGGCTCGTTGAGCACGATCCCTTTGCCGCGAACGTAGATCAAGGTATTCGCGGTGCCGAGATCGATCGCGATGTCGGTGGAAAAGTAGCTCGAAAGAAAACTAAACATGAACCTCTTCGGTGGCCTACGCGGTCTTTGCTCATCCGCGGCTCAACGCGCAACACGCGACGCGTCCAACCGATCTGCCGCGTCCCCCGGAAATGACTTTCAAACGTCGAAGCGCGCTTGGCACGCTTGATCGCGCTACGCGTTCAAACGCGCGTATGTTACCCTAGCTTATTTGCGAGGCGGCGCGCTCGCCGCTCGAGCAGGGGCTTGGGCGCGCGGATTCGGCGGGCGTTGTCGCCGGTCCTGCCCGAAAAATGCGAGGCAGCGCGCGCCATCGAGCGTTCCTCGCCTCATCGACGCACTGTCTCAGCCGGCTCCATGAGACTCTCCACGACAGAGATCGAGCGCATCGCGCAGTTGGCGCGGCTTGCGGTCACCTCCGAAGAGGTGGCCGATGTGGCGGCCAAGCTCGAGGGCATCTTCCGATTGATCGAAGCGATGCGCGCGGTCGACACCTCAGGCGTTGAACCGATGACGCACGGGCTTGATCGCACGCTCAGGCTACGAGCCGATCAGGTGACCGAGTCGAATCGACGCGACGCGCTGCTTGCCAACGCGCCCGAGAGCGAAGCAGGCTACTTTCTCGTGCCGCGGGTGATCGAATGAGCCGCGCGCCTGAGCTGCTTTCCGGCTGGGACAGCTTCGCCACCGTGGCCGAGACGCTTGAGGCGCTTGCGCGGCGCGCGGTGAGCGCTCGAGAGTTGGCCGCGCACTATCTGGCGCGCGCCGAGCGGCTCAATCCGAGCCTGAACGCCTACATCACGCTCGATCCTGAGCGCGCGCTCTCATCGGCGCAGGCTTCCGATGCGCGCCGCGCGGCGGGTCGTGCCGGGGCGCTCGAAGGCTTGCCGATTGCGCACAAGGACATCTTTCTGATCGAGGGCTGGCGCACGACCTGCGCCTCGAAGATGCTTGTCGATTTCATCGCGCCCTATACGGCCACGGTCGTCGAACGGCTCGAAGGTGCCGGTACGGTCACGCTCGGCAAGCTCAACCTGGATGAGTTTGCGATGGGCTCCTCGAACGAGACCTCCTTCTTCGGGCCGGTCAAAAATCCGTTTGATCTGACCCGAGTCCCCGGGGGCTCCTCCGGCGGCTCGGCCGCGGCCGTGGCGGCGGGGTTGGTGCCGGCGGCTACCGGTACCGACACCGGCGGTTCGATCCGCCAACCGGCGATGTTTTGCAACCTGACCGGGCTCAAGCCGACCTATGGGCGTTGCTCGCGCTACGGCATGATCGCCTTTGCCTCTTCGCTCGATCAGGCTGGGCCGCTTGCGCGCACGGCCGAGGACTGTGCGCTTTTGCTCAACGCCATGGCCGGGCATGACCCGCGCGATGCCACCTCCCTCGAGCGGCCGGCCGAGGACTACACGCGCTTGTTGCCCGAAGCCGCACGGCTCGTGCGCGGCCTGCGCATCGGGCTGCCGCGCGAGTTCTTCGAGGAGGGCGTGGATCCCGGTGTGCGCGCGGCGGTGGAGGCAGCGCTGGCCGTCTACCGTGACCTGGGGGCCGTTACGGTCGAGTTATCGCTGCCCAACCTGCGGCATTCGGTGCCAGCTTACTACGTGGTCGCGCCGGCCGAGGCTTCAAGCAACCTCGCGCGCTTCGACGGCGTGCGCTACGGGCATCGTGCCGCGCGCTACGACGATCTGACCGATCTGTATCGACGTTCGCGCGCCGAGGGTTTCGGCCCCGAGGTCAAGCGGCGCATCCTGATCGGCACCTACGTGCTCTCGCACGGCTATTACGACGCCTATTACCTGCAGGCAAGCAAACTGCGCCGCCTGATTGCGCTTGATTTCGAGCGTGCTTTCGAGCACTGCGACGTCGTGATGGGACCGACCGCCCCTGAAACCGCCTTTGCCTTCGGCGCCAAGAGCGACGATCCGGTCAAGATGTATTTGAACGACGTGTTTACGGTCTGCGCGAACCTCACCGGCCAGCCGGCGCTGTCGTTGCCGTGTGGCGTGGATGGGGCCGGCCAGGCTGTGGGCTTGCAGATGATTGGTCGGCCGCTCGATGAAGCGCGCTTACTTGCTGTGGCGCACGCCTTCCAGCAGGCCACCGACTGGCATCGCCGTCGCCCGGCGCTCGAAGGACTCGATCCAGGGGAGGGCGCATGACCGGCTGGGAGGTTGTCATCGGGCTTGAGACCCATGTCCAGCTCTCCACCGTCTCGAAGCTCTTCTCGGGTGCGGCGACGGCCTTTGGCGCCGCCCCCAACACGCAGGTCTCCTTCGTCGATGCCGCGTTGCCGGGCACGCTTCCGGTGATGAATCGCGGTGCGGTCGAGCGCGCGATTCGCTTCGGGCTCGCGATCGGTGCAACGATCCGGCGCCGCTCGGTGATGGCGCGCAAAAACTACTTCTACCCCGACCTGCCGAAGGGGTATCAGATTTCGCAATACGAAGAGCCGATCATCGAACACGGCCGGCTCACGATCGCGTTGCGCAACAGCGCAACCAAGACCGTCCTGATCCAGCGCGCCCATCTCGAAGAGGACGCCGGCAAAAGCGTGCACGAAGGCCTCACGCAGGTGGAGGTCTCGGGGATTGATCTGAACCGCGCCGGCACGCCGCTGCTTGAAATCGTCACGGCGCCGTGTTTGCACTCAGCCGAGGAGGCGGTCGCTTACGCGCGTGCGCTGCACACCCTTGTGCGCTGGCTCGACATTTCGGATGGCAACATGCAAGAGGGCTCTTTCCGCTGCGATGTCAATGTCTCGGTGCGGCGCGTCGGCGAGAAGCGGCTCGGCACACGGCGTGAAATCAAAAACCTGAACAGCTTCCGCTTTATCGAGCAGGCCATCGAAGCCGAGGTGGCCTGGCAGATTGCCGAACTTGAAGAAGGCCGTTCGATCGAGCAAGCCACCGTCCTCTTCGATCCCGAGGCCGGCGAAACCCGGGCCATGCGCTCGAAGGAAGATGCGATGGACTATCGCTACTTTCCGGATCCGGATTTGCCGCCGCTCGTGATTACCGAGCAAGAGATCGAGGCCATTCGCGCGCAACTGCCCGAGCTGCCCGAGGCCAAGCGTGAGCGCTACCGGAGCGCGTATGCGCTTTCGGCCGACGATGCGACGCAGCTCGTGCAGGATCGAGCCACGGCGGAGTATTTCGAGGCGACGGTTGCGGCCGGAGCAGCGCCCAAGGCGGCTGCCAACTGGATCCTCGGTGAAGTGGCCGCCGCGCTCAATCGCGAGGAGAAAACGATCGAAGCGGCGCCGGTTTCGCCTGCGCAGCTGGCCGGGCTCATCGCACGCATTCAAGACGGCACGATCAGCCACAAGATCGCCAAGACCGTCTTCGATGCGCTCTGGCAAGGCGAGGCGGCCAGTGCCGATGCGGTGATCGAAGCGCGCGGTCTCCAGCAGATCACCGACCGCGGAGCGCTTGAGGCGGTGATCGATCAAGTGCTTGCCAAAAGTGCGGCCCAGATTGCCGATTACCGCGCCGGCAAGGAAAAGGCGCTCATGTCGATTGTCGGGCAGGTCATGAAGGCCACCCAGGGCAAGGCCAATCCGCAGCAGGTGCAGGAGATCCTGCGCCGGAAGTTGAGCGCTTGAGGCGACGTGCAAACCCCTGCTTCGCCGAGGCCGCGCATGAGCAGGACCGCCTTGGGCTTCTGGCGTGCGCAGGTGCCGTCGGTGGCCTTTGCGTTTGCTGCGCTTTTGGCCTCCGCTTGCGTGTCGGCGGATACCGAAGCCGCTGGCGAAGTCCTTGCCGCCGCATCGGTCGATACGGTTGCGCCCGAGGCCCGCGCGCAGGCTATGTCGGCCCCTCGCCGCGCGGATGAATGGCTCGATGCCGCGCTCGATCAGGTGGAGGCCGCGCTTCGTGCCTCGGGTCTGGTGCGAGGGCTCGCCCTGGTCACTGAACGCCGCCCCGGAGCGCCGCCGCGTGCGTTGCTCGAACTGGCGACCCCGCCGCTGCTAGCCGACCGACTGTTGTTCGCACCGAGCTACAGCAGCCGAAGCGGATTGCGCTGGGTGATCGAACACGAGCTCGGTGTGGCGGGGGCGCAGGCGGCCAACCGAGTTGCCTGGACCCGTGATGGCCTCCAATGGGCGGGCAGTGTTCGAGCGCCGCTTGCGGCTTGGGGTAGCGAAGCGCTCGGCCGTGGGCTTTTGCAGAGGCAGCGTTTGACGGGGCTTGTCATCGAGCGGCGCGAGCTGGAAGCAGGGCTCGAATGGCCACGCCACGAGGGGCAGGAGCGTTGCGCGCTGACGTTGGAGGCGCTCGAGGCGAGGGTTGCGCCACCGCATGAAGAGCGCTCAGGCCGCGCGCTTTTACTCGAATGGGCGTGGCAGCGGCGCGCTCGTCTGGGGAGGCTCGATTTCGACCCGGTTTCCACCCGTGCCCTTGAGTTGGCACTCGGTGTGACCCAGGAGCCGGAGCAGATCGTGTTTTCGCGGCTCTCGGTGCGGGCAAGCGAGCGCTTTGAGCTGCCCGGAGCTTGGGGCAGCCTCCACACCCGGCTCGAAACCGGCGCCATTCTGGCCTCCCGCCGCACTCGCTTGCCGGAGGCCGTGGGCTTTCGCGCCGGCGGCGAGGGTTCGGTGCGCGGCTACGGCAGCGATCGCATCGCCGTCGAGCAGGCGGGTTTTGCGACCGCGGGACGCTATAAGGTCGCAGCCAGTGCCGAATGGCGCTACCCCTTCGCGCCGCGGCTGGCCGGCACGGTTTTTCTCGATGCCGGTGCGGTGGCCGATCGGGTGCGTGCGCTCAAGCCGGCCGTCGGCGTCGGCGTGGGGCTCATGTGGCACTCCCGGCTTGGGCCCCTCACGGCCTATCTGGCCTGGGGCGAGCGCGAGAAACGCCTGCGCGGCGGAGTCTCGATCGGCCTTCGCGATTAGCGGTTCCATGGCTTGACGCTGCGGGGGGATCTCGGTCGACTCGCGGTCACGCGAGGGTTGTGCGATTCGGGTCTAACCCTCAGGACAAAGGGTTCGGTGTAGCCGATACTGAGCAGAGGCAATGAGTGCGAAGCGCTCATTCATCCTCGTCGCCTTTGCCTTGAGTCGGGGCGTTTTGACCAACACGCTAAGGAGGTTCTCGATGACACAACCGAAAGTCCAACCCGCACGCCGTCGCTTTCTGAAGCGAGCATCTGCCACGGCCGCAGCCGGTACCGTGCTGGCTGCCCCGATGATCGCGGTCGCGCAGACGATCAATTTCCGTTTTCAGAGCACCTGGCCGGCCAAGGACATTTTTCACGAGTTCGCGAACGACTTCGCCAAAAAGGTCAATGACATGGCTGGCGGGCGACTCAAGATCGAGGTGCTGCCGGCCGGGTCGGTCGTGCCCGCGTTCCAGTTGCTCGAAGCGGTGTCTAAAGGCACCCTAGACGGCGGGCATGGTGTGGTGGCGTACCACTACGGCAAAAACTCGGCGCTTGCGTTGTGGGGCTCAGGTCCAAGCTTTGGGATGGATCCGAACATGGTCCTCGCCTGGCATTACTACGGCGGCGGCAAGGCGCTATTGGAGGAGATCTACAAAAGCCTCAACATGGACGTCGTTTCCTTCCTCTACGGCCCTATGCCAACACAGCCGTTCGGTTGGTTCAAGAAGCCGATTGCGAAGGTGGAAGACCTCAAAGGCATCAAATTCCGCACGGTCGGACTGGCGGTGGACATGTACACCGAGATGGGCGCAGCCGTAAATCCCCTGCCAGCTGCCGAAATCGTCCCTGCGCTCGATCGGGGACTGATCGACGGTGCAGAGTTCAACAACGCGTCCTCGGATCGTATCTTGGGCTTTGCCGACGTGGTCAAGAACTGCATGCTGCAGAGCTTCCACCAGAGTGGCGAGCAATTTGAAGTTCTGTTCAACCGCAGCAAATACAACGCGCTGCCGGCTGAGCTCAAGGCGATCATCGATTACGCCGTGCAGGCGGCGAGTGCCGACATGAGTTGGAAGGCGATGCATCGCAACTCGCAGGACTACATCGAGCTCAAGAAGGCCGGCGTACGTTTCTACAAGACTCCCGATGCAATCTTGCGAGCGCAGTTATCCGTCTGGGACAAGATCATCGCCAAGAAGAGCGCTGAAAATCCGATGTTCAAGAAGGTGCTTGACAGTCAGCGCGAATTCGCCGAACGAGTCGGGGCCTGGCACAACGACTACACCGTCGACTTCAAGATGGCCTGGAACCATTACTTCCGCCGGCGCAGTTGAAAATCGGATCGGCCTGCCGCTGACCGATCGCCGAGCGCTCCCAGGGGCTGAGTCCCCCGGGGGCAAACGGGGCGATGAACGGCTGCGGCCTCCGCGCTGCAGCCGTCGCTGACCCACCTCTTCCATCAGGAGCTCTGCCATGCAAGCGCTTTTTTTGCGCGTCGATCGTCTGTCCACGTGGTTCGGTCACGTGTTTGCCTGGCTCATCGTCGTTCTCACGGGCATGATCTGCTATGAGGTGTTTTCGCGCTATGTCCTCAACAAGCCGCACGACTGGGCACTCAACGCGCACATCATGCTGTACGGCACGCTGTTCATGATGGCCGGCGCATATACGCTTGCCAAAGGGGGTCATGTCCGCGGCGATATCCTGTACCGGGCGCTCTCGCCGCGCACTCAGGCAGTGATCGACCTGCTGCTCTACCTGGTGTTCTTTCTGCCCGGCGTGATCGCATTGACCTGGGCCGGATGGATCTATTTCGGCGAATCTTTCGCGATCCGCGAGAAGACGTTTTCGGCCACACCCTTGCCGCTTTACCCGTTCAAGCTGGTAATTCCCGTCGCAGGGGCCTTGCTGCTGCTTCAGGGGCTCGTCGAGATTGCGCGCTGCATCCTCTGCTTGCGTGATGGAGCCTGGCCATCGCGAGAAGCGGATGTCGAAGAGGTCGACGTCGACCGGCTCAAGGCGCGTGTCCGTGGCCGGGGGGCATGAGGCATGATCCGCCGTGAACTGCGCTTTGGCCTCGGTCTCATGGGGCTCGTTGTGGCCGCCGCATCGATCCTGATTTTGCGTACACCCGAGATGACCAGTGGCCACTACGGATTGCTGATGCTCGGGCTTGTGGTGGCTGCGATTCTGCTCGGTTTTCCCACGGCTTTCACGCTGATGGGTATGGGAATGATCTTTACCTTCTTGGCGTACTACTTGGGCGGGCAAGGCGCCACTAGCGCCATGCGGCAAACGCTCGACCTGATGGTTCAGCGCGCCTTCTCGGTGATGAGCAACGACGTGCTGATCTCCATACCGCTCTTTGTGTTCATGGGGTACTTGGTCGAGCGGGCCAATCTCATCGATCGGCTGTTTCGCAGCTTGCATCTGTCGCTGGCGTGGTTGCCGGGTTCACTGGCCGTGGCGAGCTTGTTTACCTGCGCGGTGTTTGCCACGGCGACCGGGATTGTCGGCGCGGTGGTGACCTTGATGGGGTTGCTGGCTTTGCCGCAAATGCTGCGTGCGGGCTACGACGTCAGGGTGGCCTCCGGTGCCATAACCGCCGGGGGATGTCTGGGCATTCTGATTCCGCCCTCGGTGCTACTGATTGTCTACGGCGCAACCGCCGGCGTCTCGGTGGTCCAGCTCTACGCGGGCGCATTTCTGCCTGGCCTGATGCTGGCAGGGCTCTACATCCTTTACGTGATCGTGCTTGCGCGCGTGCGGCCGCAACTGATGCCTCCGCTTTCCAAGGAGGAGCGTCAGGTGAGGCTGCCACCTTTGAGCGAGCGTCTCAAACAGAGCTTCTCCAACCGCGTTCTGCCTGCGCTCGTGCTCGCTCTGAAAGGTCGTCGCAACGAGCACTTGCCGATTGCCGCTCTGCTACGCGAGGCGGTGATTGCGTTAGTGCCGGCTGGGGTGTTTTGCTTTGCGGTTGCGCTTATTTGGCATTTCGAGACGCGCATCGTTGCCGCCGACGAATCGTCCACGCCGTCCGAATTGATCGAGATCGGGCGCGATGAGCGGGGCGCCTCGGCTTCGGTTTCCAGCGGGCTAGCCGAACCGCCCGCAAGCAGTGGCAGTGAGGAACTGCGGGAGCCGCCCGGTAGTGATGCCGGTCGTGCGGCCACGGCCTCTGCCGTGTCCGCGAGCGTTGGTCAACTGGCTGAGCCGCCCGGGGCAGCCGCCACGGCTGGGTCGGCGTCGGCCCCCGTGTTGGGTAATGCGGCTGGCGCAGGCGCGTCTGCATCCACCGACGGCGGCCAAGAGGCCACGACGCTCGGTCGACGCGCGCCGAGTCTGGCCTGGTGGATTGGCTCGGCAGTGGGCCTCGTTGGCTTGATTGCGTTTTACGCCGTGTTTACCTTCGAGCGGCTCGAAATTTTTCGCATGTTGCTTGCGAGCCTTTTTCCGCTGCTCATCCTGATTCTCGGCGTCCTGGGCTCGATCGTGTTCGGGCTGGCCACGCCAACCGAGGCCGCGGCTGTGGGGGCGTTCGGGGGTTTTTTGCTTGCTGCAGCATACCGGCAGCTCAACTTTGGGGTGCTCCGGGAATCGGCCTACTTGACGGCAAGAACCACTGCGATGGTGTGTTGGCTGTTCGTCGGAAGCGCCATATTCTCGGCGGCCTTTGCGTTGCTTGGCGGCCAGGAACTCGTCGAGCAGTGGGTCATGAGCCTGAATCTGACGCCGACCCAATTCCTTATTCTCAGCCAGATCATCATCTTTTTGCTCGGCTGGCCGCTCGAATGGACGGAAATCATTGTCATCTTCATGCCGATCTTCGTGCCACTGCTCGACAACTTCGGCATCGACCCGCTGTTTTTCGGGCTGCTGGTCGCGTTGAACCTGCAGACCGCTTTCCTGAGTCCCCCGGTGGCGATGAGCGCGTTCTATCTCAAGGGGGTGGCGCCCCCGAATGTCTCGCTGAACCAGATCTTTGCAGGCATGATCCCCTTCATGGGTATCCAGATCGTGGCCATTGTGCTGCTCTACCTGTTTCCGCAGATCGGTCTCTGGCTGCCCAAACTGCTATACGGGTGATCAGCGCGGCGCCGAGGCCGCCGGGCGCGGCCAGACGGCCGACGGTGCCGCTTGAGCCAGCGGCGCAAGCCGTGCACGCACCTGCGCTTTCGCATCTTCGCGTGCGGCGGGGTCGGGGCCCACGGTCACACCGCGACCGGGGTTGACGCCGCCCGGTACATCGCGGCGCACGCGCAGAGGGCCTGTGGGCTGATCGAAACCGTGGTAGGCGCCAGGGTAGAGAACGATTTCGACCGGCTGGCCCTCGCTTTTGAGGGCCTTGACCCAGCGCTCGCACGGCTCGGCCGGGGTCCAGTCGTCGGCCGTGCCGATCAGAATCGTCAGCGGCGATGCAAGTTTTAGCCGTTGCCCGCGCTCAGCCGCCTGGGCGTAGGCACGACACCCCGGATAGAACGCGATGGCTCGGCGAAAGAGACCGAGCGCCCTCGGCTCACGGGTCAGGGTGGCAAGCACGGTGGAGCCGCCGTGGGAAAAGCCGATCAGCACGAGCCGATCCGGGTCGATGTCCGGCCGCGCACGAAGCGCCTCGGCGGTTGCAAGCACATCGGCCACCCGGTCGAGGGCGCTCACGCTGCGCTCGCCGCTTGGGATGGTGCAGACCTCGGTGAATCCACGCGGGGGAAAGGAAAGCGGAAAGACCACCGCGAAGCCCTGTTCGAGCAACAGATCGCGCCACATGGCGTGCCGCGTGCTGAGCTGCCCCTCGCGCCCGAGGCCGCCGCAGCCATGCAGCACGATCGCCGCGGGATGGCGTCGCACGGAAGCTTCGCCGCCCGATTCCTGGGGTCGAAAAAAGAGCGCGGGCAGCGTGCCCTCGCCCAGGTGGGCTGCCCGGATGGCAAGGCGCATCTGCGTCCAGGTGGGCGCGGAGCCGAGCGCGCGGGCATCGCTGGCCGCTGCAAGTCCTCCGGCGCAGAAAAGCTCAAGCGCGATGAGCGCGCGGGCGAGCCGGCTCATGCCAAAAGGCTGCCTTCATCGAGCGGCGGCAGTTCGCGCGGGCGGCCCGTGGTGTCGATGGCCACATAGGTGAGTACCGCTTCGGTGACCTTGACCACCTCGCGGCCCTGCTTGCGCTCCGAATACGCCTCGACCTCCACCGTGATCGAGCTGCGACCGGTTTTCACGATGCGTGCGAAAAAGCTCACCACATCGCCCACTTGCACCGGCTGCTTGAAAACGAACGAGGACACTGCGACCGTGGCGATGCGCCCCCGTGCGCGTCGGGCGGCGGGGACGCTGCCCGCAAGATCGACCTGCGCCATGAGCCAGCCGCCGAAGATATCGCCGTTGGCGTTGGCATCCGAAGGCATCGGGATCACGCGCAAGGCGAGCTCCCGATCGGTGGGCAGCGTAATCACAGGGGGAGGAAAGCGCGGTTTCTTCAGCCGAGCTGCTCGAGCATCGCCTCGGCAAAGGAGCAGTTGGCCGGGCCTACGCCCTCGATGTTGACGCGCTTGACAATGCCATCTTCAACGAGCAGCGAAAAGCGCTGGCAGCGCACGCCCATGCCCTTGTCGGTGAGGTCGAGCTCAAGGCCGAGCGCCTTGGTGTAGGCGCCTGAGCCGTCGCCGAGCATGCGGATCTTGTCGCCCACCCCGAGCGAGCGGCCCCAGGCCCCCATCACGAAGCCGTCGTTGACCGCCATGCAGACGATCGTATCGACGCCCTTGGCCTTGAGCGCCTCGTAGTGCTTGAGATAGCCCGGCACGTGCGCCGCGGAGCAGGTCGGCGTGAAAGCGCCCGGCAGGCCGAAGATGACAACCTTCTTGCCCTTACAGAGGGCCTGGATGTCCACCGGCTGCGGCGGCAGCGGGCAGTTCTTCGTCTCGTCGTAGCCGACCGACTCCATCAGCGTGCCGGCGGGTAGGGGGTCACCAACCTTGATCGTCATGGGGTGTGTCCTTTCAAGAGGGAGGAGAAAACGCGACGGGGTTGAGCAAAATTATCGGCCATGCTTCCCCGCGCCGAATACCGTGCTTTTGCCGAGCATCTGGCCGATCTCGCGCGGCCGATCGCGAAGCGCTATTTCCGCTCGGCGCTGACCGTGATCGACAAGCCCGACGCCACACCGGTGACACTTGCCGATCAGGAGATCGAGGCCGCCGTGCGCTCGGCGATCGAAGCGCGCTATCCCGAGCACGGGGTGATCGGTGAGGAGCACGGTTCGATCCGCGCGGAGGCCGAGACCGTCTGGGTCATCGATCCAATCGATGGCACCAAGGCCTTCACCTGCGGCAAGCCGCAGTTTGGCACGCTGATTGCGCTGTGGCATCGCGGTGAGCCGCTCCTCGGCCTCATCGATCAGCCAATCACCGGGGAGCGTTGGATCGGTGTGCGTGGGCAAGGCGCGTGGTTCAATGGTGCCCCGATGCGGGTGCGGCCGCGCGCCGAGTGCCTCGCCGAGGCGATCGTGCTCATGAGCGCACCGGATCTCTACGACGATGGCCATGAGACCACCCTTGCCCGGATCCGCGGCGCCGTCAAAGGCATCTACTACGGCGGCGATTGCTACAACTACGCGATGGTGGCCGCAGGTCATGCCGATCTGGTGATCGAGCGCGGGCTCAAGGTGGTCGATTACGCGGCGCTCGTGAACCCGATCGAGGAGGCCGGTGGCGTCGTCTGCGATTGGGCGGGACAAGCCTTCAGGCTCACAAGCGATGGCACGATCGTGGCGGCGGCCTCGCGCGCGCTGGCTGAAGAGGCGCTTGCGCTTCTTGCCGAGGCGCGGGGCGCTTGACCATGCTCGGCGCTGACTTGCGGCGGCTTACTTCGGTGCTGCAGCTGCTGCTTGTGATGAGTTTTGATGCGAACGCCTCGGCGCGCTGCGAGGAACGCGCTTGGCCCGAGCGCTTCACGGCGCAGGTGGTGCGGGTCAAAGACGGTGACAGCCTTGTTGTGCGCAACCCGGGCTTTCCGGGTACGGCGGAACGCACGTTGCGGCTACACGGCATCGATGCGCCGGAGCTTGACCAGCCCTACGGTCGCGCAGCGCGCGATTGGCTTCGCGCCCGGGTGCGCGGGCAGCGGCTTGCCTTTGAGGTGCTGGCCACCGATCGGTACTGCCGCCTGATCGTACGGGCCGCGTTGCCGGGGCAGTCGAGCGATGCACTCAATTTGGCGCTCCTCGAGGCGGGGCTTGCCTGGGCCGATGATCGGTTTTCGGATGCGCGTTACGCGCGCCCAACGTTTGGCCGCCGAGGCGCGACGCGGCCTGTGGGCCGATCCAGCCCCAGTGCCGCCCGCGCTCTGGCGGCGGGTGAAGGCGGCGCAGACGGGACGCATGCGAAGGTCAGCGCGCCGACCCTTCTGTCGGCTGCGCCGACATCTCCCCTACGCCTTGCGGCGCAGGGGGAAACGAGATCATGGCCTCTCCGTCGCTTGCGAAGGGGAGAACGAGATCATGGCCTCCCCTTCGCTCGCGAAGGGGAGGTGGCGCGTGAGCGCCGGAGGGGTTGTGTGACGAAGCAAGTCACGCGGAGCCCGCGCCCATGATCCCACCGCTGCTTGCCGCGCTCATCGAACGCGAGTTCAAGAACCGCTTCTTAGGCGGCGTGCTGGCGCCCGTTTGGTGGGTCGTGCAGCCGCTTCTTCAGCTTTCGATCTACGCGGTCGTCTTTGGCGTGTTCTTGAAGATCGCGCTGCCCGAAAAGTACGGGGGCAGTTACCTGGCCTTTCTTGCGGTCGGGCTTTGGCCGTGGATCGCCCTCACCGAGAGCGTGACCCGGAGCGCAGGCTCGCTGATCGCGCAAGGCGCACTCATTACCAAGACGGCTCTGCCGCGCGCTTGGGTGCCGCTGGCGGTGGTGACCACGAGCTTTGGCTTGCACTTTGCTGCACTCACCGTGATCGTGCTCGTGCTCAAGGCGCTGGGCGCACCCCTTGCGCTTGCGGCGCTTGCCACGACGTTGCCTGCGTGGCTAGCCCTCTATCTGGCAGCGCTTGGCGCGGCTTGGGGGGTCGCAGGGGTCAACGTGTTCGTACGGGATGTGGAGCCGATGCTTGGCCCGCTGCTTTTTTTGCTGACCTTTCTCGCTCCGATCCAGTTTGCGCTCGAAGTGCTGCCGGAATCGATTCGGCCCTATCTCTGGTGGAACCCCTACACCTGGGTCGTGGAGCGCTTTCATGGCGCGTATCTGCTTGGCGAGACGGCACCCCACGCTGTCGATCTGGCGCTTGTTGCAGGCGGTGCGCTCGTCGCGCTCGTGGGCTACGCCATCTTCCGCCGCCTCGCGCCGCATGTGGACGACTACCTATGAGCGCGCAGCCCTTGCTTGAGGTGTGCGGCGTGACCAAGTACTTCCCGCGCGCCACACGCGCGGCGGGGCTGCGGGCGCTTGCGCGGCTGCTGGTGTCGGGCCGGCCGCTCGGGCCTGGCGAGGGTTTTACGGCGCTTGAAGCGGTCAGTTTCACCGTCGAGCGCGGACAATCCTTCGCGCTCATTGGCGACAACGGCGCCGGCAAATCCACCCTGCTCAAGATCATCGCCGGTGTGCTTCAGCCCTCGGCCGGCGCGGTTGCGCGCTATGGCACCGTCGGGGCGCTGCTCGAACTCGGCGCGGGCTTTCATGCCGACTACACCGGACGCGAGAACCTCAAGCTCGCCGCGGCGCTTCAGGGCTTGAGCAGACGCGCCTTCGAGGCAAGGCTCGATGAGATCATCGCCTTTGCCGACATCGGCGAGTTCATTGACGAGCCGGTCAAGCATTACAGCTCCGGCATGGTCGTGCGCCTGGGCTTTGCCCTTGTCACAGCGCTCAAACCCGATCTGCTGATCACCGATGAGGTGCTTGCGGTCGGGGATGAGTCGTTTCAGCAAAAGTGCATCGCGTGGCTCGAGCGCTACCTGGCCGACGGCGGCACGCTGCTTCTGGTGTCGCACTCGCTCTACCATGTGCGAAAGCTCACCGAGCGTGCGCTTTGGCTCGACCACGGGCGGATTCGCCTGCTTGGGCCAACGAGCGACGTGGCCCTGGCCTATCAGGCCTACCACGAAGAAAAACAGGCACAGGCGAAGGGTCGTGCCCTTGAGCGGGCCAGCGCAAAGCCCGCAAGCAACGGCCAGCCGCTCACCCCGTATGCGGTGGCCGAGCTAGCCATACGGGAGCTCACGAGCCACGGCGCGTGTGTCGAGGGGCGGCTTTGGAGTCACGACGGGCGCTGCCCCCAGCTGGCTCTGGGCATTGTGCGCGCCGATGGCACGCCGGTTTACGGCACCACGAGCGAGATCGACCGGGGGCGACTCCACGCCGTCTCGAGCCAGGAGTGGCGCTTCGCGATCCGCTTTACCGACTGGCGCTTGCTGCCCGGCGCGTACCGCCTGCGTGCGCACGCGATGGACCCGGAAGGCCTGCGTCTGTTCGACACGATGGAGCGCGAATTCGTGATCGCGGGAAGTACCCGGGAGCTTGGCCTGGTGCACTTGCCCCACGATTGGATGTGATGGCGCGCGCACCCTGCGCGCTGGGCTGCCCAACAACCGACTGCTGCATTGCACAAAGTTCGGCTTCATGCCTATAATCGAGCGTTTTGCTGAAAAAGGCGGCGGCTCCTACGCCAATTGAGGCGCCACCCAAAGCCGGGGCGAGCTTCGCCTGAGGTGCGATCCCGGTGACCGGCAACGACATCAACCTCCGCAACCCTGTGCTTCGCCGGATGCTTGTCATCCAGGCAGGGCTGACCGTGGCCATGGCCGTGGCCGCCGGGGTGATGGCGGGTGAACACGGGATGGTGTCCGCGCTGCTTGGGGGGCTCACGAACGTCTTTGCGTCGGTGGTCTACGTGGTCGTTGCCAATTTCGGCTTGAAGCATGCACGCGGGACGGGGCTTTGGCCCTTACTCCGTGCGGAAATCGTGAAGCTCGTGTTCATCGCCGTTCAACTGGCGGTCATCGTGGGCTTTTACAAACAACTCAACGTCGGGGCCATGTTCGTTACCTTCCTTGTCACGTTGCTCGCCTGGCGAGCGGCGCTCGTGATCGGTGCGGGCCGCGCCTCCGGCGATCGGCGTATCTGAACGAGTCCCTCTGACTGGCACGGCAGCATCCTCATGGCGAGCAGCTACCAAGGTCCCGGAGACTACATCGGACACCATCTGACCAACCTCAAAACGGCAGCCGACAGTGGCTTCTGGACGGTTCATCTCGACACGGTGATCACTTCCTGGGTGCTCGGCGCGCTTGGCTTTGGGTTTCTGTGGTGGATCTCGCGCAAGGTCACCGCAGGGGTGCCTTCCAAGGCGCAAGCCTTCTTCGAGCTGCTCTACGAGTTCTGCGACAACCAGATCAAAGACATCTTCCACGGGGATCGGCGCTTTGTGGTCGGCTTGGGGATCACCGTCTTCGTCTGGGTGTTCTTGATGAATGCGATGAAGTTTTTTCCGGTCGACTTCATCGCCAAGGCCTTCGAAGCCGTCGGGATCCACTACTGGAAGCCGGTGGCCACGGCCGATGTGAACACAACGCTGGCGCTTGCGCTCTCCGTCATCGGGCTGGTCATCTTCTTCAGTTTCAAGGCCAAGGGCTTCGGTGGCTACATGCACGAGCTCTTCTGCACGCCCTTTGGTGCAAACCCCTTGCTCTGGCCCGCCAATTTCCTCTTTCAGCTGATCGAGCTTGTCTCGAAGCCGCTGTCGCTCGCGCTTCGACTGTTCGGCAACATGTATGCGGGCGAGATCATTTTCTTGCTCATTGCCCTGCTGTCGATCGGCGGGCTCCTCGGCGTGGCCATCGGCGGACTCCTGCACGCTGCGTGGGCCATCTTCCACCTGCTCGTGGTGCCGCTTCAGGCGTTCATCTTCATGATGCTGACGGCCGTCTACTTGGCGCTTGCGCACGAGTCGCACTGATTTCTGCGTTTTCTCTTTCTTCGTTCATCAACTAATCACTTCGTCCTCAAAGGAAACACCATGGAACTGCTCCAAAAAGCACTTATCCTGGCCCAGGTTCAGGGCTACACCGCGATTGCGATCGGCCTGATCGTGGGCCTGGGTGCAATCGGCGCCTGCATTGGCGTGGGGGTGATGTGCTCGAAGTTTCTCGAGTCTGCCGCGCGTCAGCCCGAGCTGATTCCGCAGTTGCAGGGCAAAGTCTTCCTGTTGCTGGGTCTGATCGACGCCTCGTTCATCATCGGTGTGGGGATCGCGCTCCTGCTGGCCTTCGCGAACCCGCTGCTTGGCGTCGTCCAGGCGTTGCTGAAGTAACGCGGGACGGGGGGTCCAATCCGATCGAGCTCCGAACTGCGGAGCGCCTTTTGTTTTCAAGACTCGGGTAGACGGTCATGAACATCAACATGACGTTGCTTCTGCAGGCGCTTGGCTTTGCGATCTTCATCTTCTTTACGGTGAAGTTCGTCGTGCCGCCGCTTGCTGCCGCGATCGAAGGGCGCCGTCGGCAAATCGCCGACGGACTCGCCGAAGCCGAAAAGGGCAAGGCTGCGCTCGTGACCGCGCAGAAAGAAGCCGAGAAGATCATCGCCGAGGCCAAGGCGCGGGCGGCTGAAATCGCGGCGCAGGCGGAAAAAGAGCGCAGCGCCACGATCGAGGCCGCCAAAAGCGAAGCGCGTGCTGCCGCCGAGCGGGAGCGTGCGCTTGCGGCCGAGGAAATCGCGCAGCTTTCGCTCAAGGCGCGCGACGAACTGCGCGATCGGGTCGCCGAGCTTGCGGTCGCCGGTGCACGGCGCATCCTCGAGCGCGAGATCAATCCGCAGACGCACGCGGAGCTGTTGGCCCAACTCAAGCGCGAGCTCTGATTCACGATGGCCGAGCCGACCACCGTTGCCCGTCCCTACGCCGAGGCGGCGTTCGCGCTTGCTCGCGAGGCGAATGCCTTGTCCGGTTGGGCCGATGCGCTTGCGCTGCTTGCGGGGCTCGTTCGAGAGCCCAAAGTCGCTGCGGCGATCGACGATCCGAAACTCGCTCTTGAGCAGAAGTACGCGATCTTTGCCACCCTCGCGGGGGATCGCATGCCGGCGGCCGTGCAGAACTTCTTGCGCGTGCTGCTCGAGGCCGACCGCGTGAAGCTCCTGCCCCACATCGAAGAGCAATTCCAGGCGCTCAAGCGCGATGCCGAGGGGGTGACGCGCGCCACGATCGTTTCGGCCTACCCCCTAACCGAGGCGCAGCGAGAGGAGTTCCGGGCGGCGCTTGCGCGGCGCTATGGGCGATCGATCGAGCTCATTGAAGAAATCGACCACTCGCTCCTCGGCGGCGCGCGCATCTGTGTGGGCGATGAGGTCATCGACCGCAGTGTGACCGGGCAACTCGCGAAGATGGAGCGTCATCTCAAAGCCTGAGCGCTAAAGCGCGCCTCATCGCCCTTGCGATCGGGCGAGTCAAGACGAGTCAAGTCAAATGAGCGTAGAGCCATGAAACTCAATCCCTCCGAAATCAGCGAACTGATCAAAGCGAAGATCGCCAACCTCGACGTCGGCACCGAGGTGCGTACCCAGGGCACCGTCGTGAGTGTCACCGACGGGATCTGTCGCATCCACGGCTTGACCGATGTCATGCAGGGCGAAATGCTCGAGTTCCCGGGCAACACCTTCGGGCTTGCGCTCAACCTCGAGCGTGACTCGGTCGGCGCGGTCATCATGGGCAACTACGAGCACATCACCGAGGGCGACACGGTCAAGTCGACCGGCCGCATTCTCTCGGTGCCGGTTGGGCCCGAGCTGATCGGGCGGGTGGTCAACGCGCTCGGTGAGCCGGTGGACGGCAAGGGGCCGATCAACGCCAAGCTCACCGACGTGATCGAAAAGGTCGCCCCGGGCGTCATTTGGCGCAAGTCGGTGTCGCAACCCGTACAGACGGGACTCAAGGCGATTGACTCGATGGTGCCGATCGGCCGCGGACAGCGCGAGCTCATCATCGGCGACCGTCAGACCGGAAAAACGGCCGTGGCGATCGACACGATCATCAACCAAAAAGGCAAGGACCTGATCTGCATCTATGTGGCGATCGGTCAAAAAGCCTCCACGATTGCCAACGTGGTCCGCAAACTCGAAGAAAAAGGCGCGATGGACTATACGATCGTCGTGGCGGCTTCAGCATCGGAATCGCCGGCGATGCAGTACATCGCGCCCTATTCGGGCTGCACGATGGGCGAATACTTCCGCGACCGCGGCCAAGACGCGCTCATCATTTACGACGACCTGTCCAAGCAGGCGGTCGCCTACCGGCAGATTTCCCTTTTGCTTCGCCGTCCGCCGGGCCGCGAAGCCTATCCGGGGGACATCTTCTATCTGCACAGCCGCTTGCTCGAACGCGCGGCGCGCGTCAATGAAGCCTATGTTGAAAAGTTCACCAACGGGGCCGTCAAGGGCAAAACCGGTTCGCTGACCGCGCTTCCGATCATCGAGACGCAGGCCGGCGACGTCTCGGCGTTCGTTCCGACCAACGTGATCTCGATCACCGACGGGCAGATCTTCCTCGAGACGGACCTTTTCAACGCCGGCATCCGTCCGGCGATCAATGCTGGCATTTCGGTCTCGCGCGTCGGAGGCGCCGCGCAGACCAAGATCATCAAGAAGCTCGGCGGCGGGGTGCGTCTTGCGCTTGCGCAGTATCGAGAACTGGCTGCGTTTGCGCAATTTGCTTCGGATCTTGATGAGGTCACCCGCAAGCAACTCGAGCGCGGGCGCATGGTGACCGAACTGATGAAGCAGCCGCAGTATTCGCCGCTTCAGGTTTGGGAAATGGCGGTCACGCTTTTTGCGGTCAACAACGGCTACTTTGACGACATCGACGTCAAGAAGGCGCTTGCCGCGGAAAAGGCGCTGCACAAATACTTGAGCTCGAAGTACGGCGATCTCGTCCGTCGGCTCGAGGAGACCAAGGACCTCAGCAAGGAAGACGAAGAAGCGCTGCACGCAGCCATCAAGGATTTCAAGGCGAACGGCTCGTACTGATCGCGCTGCGTTCCCTTTATCCGCTCGACGAGGCGTTCCATGCCTGGCTCCAAGGAAATCCGCACCAAGATCAAAAGCGTGCAAAACACGCGCAAGATCACCAAGGCGATGGAAATGGTCGCCGCTTCCAAAATGCGCAAAGCGCAGGAGCGCATGCGCGCCGCGCGACCCTACGGCGACAAGGTGCGAAACATCGCTGCGCACATGGCCTCGGCCAATCCCGAATACCGGCATCCCTTCCTGATCAAAAACACCGGTTCGGGTAAGGCCGGGCTGATTCTTGTGACGACCGACAAAGGCTTGTGCGGCGCGCTCAACTCCAACGTCCTGCGCGCTGTGCTCGGCAAGCTCAAGTCGCTCGAGGCCGAGGGGCTTCAGCCTCAACTTACGACGATCGGCAACAAGGGCTATCAGTTCATGAGCCGTCTCGGGGCCAAGATCGTTTCGCAGGTAGTCGGCCTTGGTGACCGACCGCATCTCGATCGGCTCATCGGCGCGGTGAAGGTCCAGCTCGATGCCTACGAGCGCGGCGAGCAGGATGTGGTGTATCTGGCCTATACGCGTTTCATCAACTCGATGAAGCAGGAGCCGGTGATTGAGCAGCTCCTGCCGTTGTCGAGCGAGCGGCTTGCGCAGACCGAGGCGGAGAAGCGCGCGTACAGTTGGGATTACTTGTATGAGCCCGACGCAAAAAGCGTGGTCGATGAGTTGCTTGTGCGCTACGTCGAGGCGCTTGTTTACCAGGCGGTGGCCGAGAACATGGCCTCGGAGCAATCGGCGCGAATGGTGGCGATGAAGGCGGCATCGGACAACGCGAAAAACGTGATTCGCGAGCTTCAGCTCACCTACAACAAAGAGCGTCAGGCCGCCATCACCAAGGAGATTTCAGAGATCGTCGGTGGCGCGGCCGCCATTGCCTAGCGTTCGCAAGAGAGGTTTTCGGATCGACAGGACGGACAACGATGAGCATGGTTCAAGGCAGGATCGTTCAGTGCATCGGCGCGGTGGTCGATGTGGAGTTTCCGCGCTCGGCATTGCCTAAGGTATACGAAGCGCTCGTACTCGACCCGAGTGAGGAGCATCCGGGCGTGGAAAAGGGCCTCACCTTCGAAGTCGAGCAGCAGCTCGGCGATGGGGTCGTGCGCACGATTGCCCTTGGCTCCTCCGATGGTCTGCGCCGCGGCATGAAGGTCAACGCGACCGGGGCGCCGATCACCGTACCGGTCGGAAAAGGCACGCTCGGGCGAATCATGGACGTGCTCGGCCGGCCGATCGATGAGGCCGGGCCGATCGAGGCCGAAGAGCGGCGTCCGATTCATCAGAAGGCCCCAGCGTTTGCGGACCTCAAGCCGACCACGGAGCTTCTGGAGACCGGCATCAAGGTGATTGACCTGATCTGTCCGTTCGCCAAGGGTGGCAAGATCGGACTCTTCGGCGGCGCCGGCGTTGGCAAGACCGTCACGATGATGGAGCTCATCAACAACATCGCGAAGAGCTACGGCGGTTACTCGGTGTTCGCCGGTGTGGGTGAGCGCACCCGCGAGGGCAATGACTTCTACCACGAGATGCAGGAGTCGAAGGTCATCGACAAAGTTGCGATGGTGTTTGGTCAGATGAACGAACCGCCGGGCAACCGCCTGCGGGTGGCCCTCACCGGTCTGACCATGGCGGAAAAGTTCCGCGACGAGGGGCGTGACATTCTGCTCTTCATCGACAACATCTACCGCTACACGCTCGCCGGAACCGAAGTGTCGGCGTTGCTCGGCCGGATGCCCTCCGCCGTGGGCTACCAGCCTACCCTGGCCGAAGAGATGGGCCGCCTGCAAGAGCGCATCACCTCGACCAAGACCGGCTCGATCACCTCGATCCAAGCGGTTTACGTGCCTGCGGACGACTTGACCGACCCCTCGCCGGCCACCACCTTCCAGCACCTGGACGCAACGGTCGTGCTTTCGCGCGACATCGCGGCACTCGGCATCTTCCCGGCGGTCGATCCGCTTGATTCCACCTCGCGGCAGGTCGATCCGCTCATCATCGGTGAAGAGCATTACAACTGCACACGCTCGGTGCAGGCGATTCTTCAGCGCTATAAGGAGCTGCGTGACATCATCGCGATTCTCGGAATGGATGAGCTCTCCCCCGAGGACAAGCTCACCGTGGCGCGTGCGCGCAAGATCCAGCGTTTCCTGTCGCAGCCGTTCAACGTGGCGGAGGTCTTCACCGGTCAGCCTGGCAAGATCGTGCCGCTCAAGGAGACGATCCGCGGCTTCAACATGATCGTGGCCGGTGAGTGCGATCATCTGCCCGAGCAGGCCTTCTACATGGTCGGAACAATTGATGAGGCCTTCGAAAAGGCCAAGAAACTCCAGTAAGCGTTCGCGATGGAAACGATCCACGTCGATGTGGTGAGCGCTGAGGAGTCGATCTTCTCGGGCGAGGCGAAGTTCGTTGCGTTGCCTGGAGAGATGGGCGAGCTCGGCATTCTTCCGCGGCACGCGCCGCTCATCACCCGCATCAAGCCGGGCGCGGTGCGCATCGAGAAGGCCGATGGCGACGAGGAGTTCGTCTTCGTCGCCGGCGGTATTCTCGAAGTGCAGCCCCATGTGGTGACCGTGCTTGCTGACACAGCGATCCGTGGCCACGACCTTGATGAGGCCAAGGCCAACGAGGCGAAAAAGCGCGCCGAAGAAGCGCTACAAAACCGCGACGCCGCGATTGACTACGCGACCGCGCAGGCCGAGCTTGCCTCGGCCGTCGCGCAGCTTGCAGCCATCCGGCGCTTGCGGAAAAAGTAGCGGGCATTGCCCTCAAGCAAGCGGCGGCGGCAAGCCGCCGTTTTCATTTGCGCCCGTTGCGGGGCGATAGCATGGGCGGTGTGGCTTTCTCGTCGAGCGGCTCCTCCCCGGTGGACCTGCTGATCATTGGCGGGGGCATCAACGGTGTCGGCATCGCGCGGGATGCAGCGGGGCGGGGGCTCTCGGTGCTGCTTGTCGAAAAGGACGACCTTGCCGCGCACACCTCGCAGTGGTCTTCCAAGCTTATCCACGGCGGGCTCCGCTACCTGGAGCAATACGAATTTCGGCTGGTGAGCGAAGCCCTTGCCGAGCGCGAGGTGCTTTTGCGTGTGGCCCCGCACCTCATTCGGCCGCTTCGGTTCGTCCTGCCGCATGCGCCGCATTTGCGGCCGCGCTGGATGCTGCGAGCAGGCTTGTGGCTCTATGATGGGCTTGGCCGGCTCAGTGGCGAGCGGCAAACCCTGCCGCGCTCCTTCGCCACCTCGCTCGCCGAGGGTGATCGCATCCCGTGGGGCGCTGGCCTCAAGCCCGAATATCGCGAGGGATTCGTCTACTGCGACGCCCAGGTCGACGACGCGCGGCTGGTCGTCGAGAACGCGAAAGACGCGCAGGCGAGGGGCGCTCACCTTGAAGTCGGAACCGCCTTCCTCGGGGCCGAACGACGTGACGGCCTGTGGCAGGTTCGGCTACGCCGCCGCGCCGACGGCGCCGAGCGCTGCGTTGCGGCCCGCGCGCTCGTCAACGCCGCCGGCCCCTGGGTCAAAGCCGTTGGCGACACGATCCGGACCGCCGCTGCAACCGACTCCGTGCGCCACATCAAGGGTTCGCATATCCTCGTGCCGCGCGTGCACGAGGGTGAGCATGCCTACATCCTGCAACACGTCGATGGCCGCGTCGTCTTTGTCATTCCGTACTTGGAGCGCCTGTCGCTGATTGGCACAACCGACGTGCCTGTTGCCGACTACACCGCGCCGACCATCACGGAGCAAGAGATCGACTATCTGCTGAGCGCGGTCAACGCCTATTTCAACCGGCCGGTCACACGCACAGAGATTGTGGCCACCTACGCCGGCGTGCGGTCGCTCTACGACGACGGCGATACTGATCCGAAAGAGGTGACCCGCGACTACGTGCTCCGGCTCGACACCACGCCCGAACCCGGCCGTGCCGTGCCGGGGGCGCCGCTGCTGACCATCTACGGCGGCAAGATCACCACCTACCGCAAGCTTGCCGAACACGCGCTCGAAGCGCTTCTGCCGTTCTTCCCGGCAGCCTCCCGCCACAGCTGGACGCATGCGCCTCTGCAGGCAGGGGCGAGCCCCGCGCGCCTGCGCGCGCTCGAGGCCGACCTCGTCGCGCGAGGCTTCACGGGCGCCTACGCACGCCGCCTCGTCCATCGCTACGGGCTTGTTGCCGAACGCCTCACGGAGGGCGGGCCCTCCGCGATGGGCGAGTGCTTCGAGGATGTTTTGGCCGAGCGCGAAATTGAGTACTTGCGCGACCACGAGTGGGCGCGCGATGCCGAGGCGATTCTTACGCGCCGGACCAAGGTGGGGCTTTTGGCCTCGCCGGAGAGCCTGCCGCGTATTCGCGCAGCCATCGCAGCCATTCTCGGCCCGGCCGCATCGGCCGCCTGAGTCCACAGCGTCCGGTTCACCTGCCGTGGCCTTCAACGCCGACTGAGACATAATTACAAGCCCGCTTGGCGCTTTAGCTCAGTCGGTTAGAGCAACGGAATCATAATCCGCAGGTCCGGGGTTCGAGTCCCTGAAGCGCCACCAGCGATTCCGCCCAACAGGGCCGTCGTCACGGCAGCAGCCAAAGTCGTTTCGGACTCTCCGACGCCCTTTGCGAGCCCACCTCACGCCGCTTGAGGCTCCTCTCCGCGACCGCGATCGGACCGATGCCGGCCCTATCCCTTCAGTTGGGCGCGCTGTCCGGGCGGCAAGCGCTTCGTAATCAACGAGCTTCGACCCGAAGCGGATGTTGCTCAGCTCAGCTTCCACCTTGGAGCAATTCGCCTAACAACAAGGCGTGCTACTTGAGACAAAATTCGAACGGCCGTTTGAATCTTGTCTCGCCATGCCCCGCGCTGCTTGGTTACTGGCTGGATTGATCCCGCAGGATGCGCCGGCGTCTGCCGCACAGACCTCTTCGGCACGCCGCGTGCCGGCGATGAAGCTACCCGCCTCGCCGACGAGGTCGCAACACGAACGCGGTGCGACCAAACGCCGAATCCTCGAAGCGGCGGAGCGTCTTTTCTTGAAGCATGGCTTCGAAGCAACGAGCATGCGAGCCATCACGACGCTTGCGCGCGTCAACCTGGCCGCCGTGAACTATCACTTCGGCAGCAAGGAGGCGCTGTTCACGCAGATCCTCACGCGCCGGCTCGATCCGATGATGAACGATCGGCATCGTCTGCTGATCCATCTCAGAAACCTGCCGGCCGACACGCCGCTGCTGGTTGAGCGCTTGATTGCGGCGATGTTCTTACCGGCGCTCGCGCTTGCGCGCGATCCGGAGCGCGGCGGGGAAGACTTTCTCAAATTCCTCGGCCGGGCCTTCGCCGACCCTTCGCCTTTTGTGCAGCGACTGCTTGCCGAGCGTTACTCGGGGATCAACGAGCTTTTCAAGGAAGCATTTTCGCGCGCGCTTCCGGAGCAGCCACCCGAGCAGCTTGCCATGCGGCTGCATTTCATTCTTGATGCGGTGGCCGCAACGCTGGCCAGCGAGGATGCACGGCGGCTCATGAGTGCCCTCGCAGCTCGAAGCCCGGGCGGGGCCGAGGACGACGTGGCCTTTCTCGCGCACTTTGCACCGTTTCTTGCCGCAGCCTTGCGCGCGTCCGGGGGAAGCACCGAGCAGCGCGCGGCCATCCAGGACGTTCACCGTGTTCTTCTGACCCAGCCTATCTGAGAGAGAGCTCACCCGTGCCTGCCCATTTTGCCGAGCCGATCTATGTCGTCGATGGCCTGCGCACGCCGTTTCTCAAAGCCCGAAACGCGCCAGGCCCCTTTAGCGCGAGCGATCTGGCCGTCGCCTGCGGGCGGGCTTTGCTGAATCGGTTGCCGCTTGCACCGACCGATCTCGATGAGGTGATCTTGGGCTGCGCCAATCCTTCCGCCGATGAGGTCAACATCGGCCGCTATGTGGCCATGCGGCTGGGTTGCGGCGACCGGGTGACCGGCTGGACGGTGATGCGAAACTGCGCCTCGGGCATGCAGGCGCTTGATAGCGCGATCGCCAACATGCTGGCCGGCCGCTCTGAGCTCGTGCTTGCCGGCGGCACCGATGCGCTTTCGCACGCGCCGCTGCTCTATACCCGCGAGGCGGTGCTCTGGTTTGCCTCGCTCGCGCAGGCGAAAAGCTTTGGCGAGCGGGCGGCGGCCTTCGCGCGGCTGCCGGTCAAGGCGATTTTCTCGCCCGTGATTGCGCTCATGCGCGGGCTGACCGATCCAAAGGTCGGGCTTTTGATGGGCCAGACCGCCGAAAACCTCGCCTTCCGCTTCGGCATCACCCGCGCCGAGATGGACGCCTTCGCCGCCGAAAGCCATGCGCGCGTCCTCGCCGCGCAGAAAAACGGCGATTTCGATGAAGAGATCGTCGCGCTCATCGATCGCGAGGGCAAGGTTTATACGGCCGACGATGGGGTGCGTACCGACTCAACGCCAGAGAAACTTGCCGCGCTCAAGCCATTTTTCGACAAACCCTACGGCAACGTGACCGCAGGCAACTCCTCACAGGTTACCGACGGCGCGGTGTTTGTGTTGCTCGCCACAGCGCGCGCCGTCGAGCGCCACGCTCTGCCCGTGCTTGGCAAGATCGTCGACAGCCAGTGGGCGGGCTGCGACCCGGCGCAGATGGGCTTGGGGCCGGTCTACGCGGCCACTCCGATCCTCCAGCGCCACGGCCTTGCGCTCTCCGACCTCGACACGATCGAAATCAACGAAGCCTTCGCCGCACAGGTGCTCGCCTGCCTGCGCGCCTGGGAGGATGAGCGCTTCTGCCGCGAGGAGCTTGGGCTTACAGGCGCCCTCGGTTCGGTCGACCGGGCGCGGCTCAATGTCGACGGCGGCGCCATCGCGCTCGGGCATCCGGTCGGCGCAAGCGGTGCGCGCATCGTGCTGCATGCGCTGCGAGTGCTTCGGCGCACCGGCGGCAAACGGGCGCTGGCGGCCATCTGCATCGGCGGCGGGCAAGGCGGGGCGATGCTTCTGGAGGCGGCTTGATCATGAGCACGGAAAGCCTCACCCCCTTCGCGCATCTCAAACTGCGCACCGACACCGACGGCATCCTCTGGGTCGGCATCGATGTGGCCGGGGCAGCGGTGAATACGCTCGGTGCGGCGCTGCGCGTGGAGCTTGCGCAGCTACTCGATCGCTTGGCTGTCAGCGCGCCCAAAGGCGTGGTCTTTTACTCGGAGAAGGCAAGCGGTTTCATCGCCGGGGCCGATGTCCACGAGTTTCAATCGATCGCGCGCAACAACGATGCCGAGGCCGCCAAGCGCCTGGTGGTCGAGGGCTACGAGCTGTTCGAGCGGCTTGCGACGGTGCCTTATCCGACCCTCGCGCTCATTCGCGGCTTTTGCATGGGGGGCGGGCTTGAGCTTGCGCTGGCTTGCCGCTATCGGGTGGCCGTGGATGAGCCCGCCACCAAGCTCGGACTGCCGGAAGTGATGCTTGGCATCCTGCCCGGCTGGGGTGGGGTGAAGCGCCTGCCGCAGGTGGTGGGTGCGCCAGCTGCGTTCGATCTGATGCTCACGGGCAAGACGGTCGACGCACGCCGTGCCAAGCAGCTCGGCCTGGTCGATGAGGCGGTGCCCTACCGCATCATGTGGAACACCGCGCGCGGCGTTTTGCTCAAGGCCGCACCGCCCAGGCGCCTGCCCTTCGCGCAAAAGCTGCTTACCGAGAGCCCGCTTCGCCACTTCGTGGCCCGGCAGGCCGAACGCCAAGTGGCCAAGCGGGTGCGGCGCGAGCACTACCCGGCCCCCTACGCGATCATCGAGCTCTGGCGTCGTCACGACGGCGATGTCCGCCGGCCCGCACCCGCCGAGCCGTGTTCCCTCGAACAGCTGCTTGCGCATCCGACCGCGCGTCAACTGATCCGGGTGTTTGGCCTCCGTGAGGCGCTCAAAGCCCAGGCTAAGGGCATCGATTTCACGGCGCACCATGTCCATGTGGTCGGCGCCGGCGTGATGGGCGGCGATATTGCCGCCTGGTGCGCGCTTTCGGGACTGCGGGTGACGCTCGAGGATCTCGATGCAGCGCGGATTGCCCCGGCGTTTCGCCGCGCGCATGAGCTTTTCACGAAGCGTCTGCGTGACCCCCGGCGAGTGCGGGACGCCATGGACCGGCTGGCACCGGATCCGCGCGGCCACGGGGCCACGAAGGCCGATCTGATCATCGAGGCGGTTGTCGAGCAACTCGAAGTCAAGCGCGCGGTCTTTGCGCGCCTCGAAGCGCGCGCTCGGCCCGAGGCGGTGCTCGCGACCAATACCTCCTCGATCCCGCTTGAGCAGATCGCCACGGCCTTAGAGCGCCCGCAGCGGCTGGTCGGGATCCACTTTTTCAACCCGGTGGCGCAGATGATGCTCGTCGAGGTCATTCGCGGTGCGCAGACCGACGCTGAACTCGTGCGGCGCGCGACAGCCTTTGTCGCGCAGATCGACAAGCTGCCGCTCATCTGCAAGAGCGCGCCCGGCTTCTGGGTCAACCGCATTTTGGCGCCGTATCTGACCGAGGCGATGCGCTGCCTCGATGAAGGCCTTGCGCCCGAGACCATCGATGAGGCTGCGCTCGCCTACGGCATGCCGATGGGGCCGGTGGAGCTGGCCGATGTGGTCGGGCTCGATGTGTGCGCGGCGGTGGGTCGAATGGTTGGAGGTGAATCGGTGCTGCGCGCGCCGCCAAAGAAGCTCGCGGAAAAAGTCGCCGCCGGGCAGCTTGGCAAAAAGACCGGTCAAGGCTTTTACCGCTGGGTGGATGGCAAGCCGCAAAAAAGCCCGGTCGGCGCAGCCCCGCCGAGCTTGAGCGAGCGGCTCATGAACCCGCTGCTCGATGAGGCCGAGCGGGCCCTGGCCGAAGGCGTGGTCGAAAGCGCCGATCTGGCCGATGCCGGCGCCATCTTTGGCTGCGGCTTTGCCCCCTTCCGCGGCGGGCCGATCAACGTGCGGCGGGAAGGCGCGAGGTAAGGCCCCCCACCGCTTGACCGTGTCGGCCGGGGCGCCGCACCTCCCACACAGGCGCGGCACGGGGGCCGCGCCGAAGGCGACCGAAATTGCATCGGCCTTTTCAAAACATCACTCGAACCATGTGCGAGATCGATCAAAGCGAACTCGTTATACTTGTACTACGTCACAACGTTTGAACGAGGAGGTACCGTCGATGCTTGCCGTCCGCCTGCCGCCTGAGGTGGAAAGCCGCCTCGAAGCCTTGGCCAAAGCCACTGGGCGAACCAAGTCGTTCTACGTTCGTGAGGCCATTCTCGAGCATCTGGACGATCTTGAGGACCTCTATCTCGCCGAACAGCGCCTGATCGAGATTCGGGCCGGTCGCAGCCGCACCTACACGTTGGAAGAAGTCGAACGCGACCTTGGCTTGGCAGATTGAGATTGGCGACAGGGCCAAGAAAGACTTGGCTGCTCTGGACAAGGTTGTCGCCAAGCGCATCACGGCCTTTCTGCGAGAGCGCGTCGCCAAGCTCGACGACCCACGCAGCATCGGCGACGCCCTCAAAGGCTCCACGCTTGGGGTCTTCTGGAAGTACCGCGTCGGTGACTATCGGATCATCGCGAGCATCGAGGATCAAGTGCTGCGCATCCTCGTGGTACGCGTCGGCCACCGCAAGGACGTCTACCGCTGAATTGCCGTAGCCCGTGGCTGACGCGGCATGCGCGGGCATCTCACGCGCTGTTTCGGACAATCTACCGCCTCTAGACCATCAAGCAAGCCCTTACGATAGAAGCCTTAAGCTCGTCCCGCAGCGCTAGTGCGTCGTCTAAGTCGATCTCGGTCGGCCCTGCTCGAAAAGCTAGGAAGTCTGCGACACGTAAAGGCTTGCTGGGCCAAAAATAGACGCTTGGACGTCTTAGTGTCCTGCCCTAAACAATTGCGTACAAACCAAGCGGCTAACCCCCCTCAGCATCGGTAACCGAATCAGACTAACCGCCGACTCCATTTTTCCAATGATGGTTCCGCGGTTCCTTTTTTGACTCCGCAAGCGCGTACCTTTGTGTACCGCACCGCTGTCAGTCGAACCCCAATCTCGCCGCATCGGCCGACATTGCGCCGGGCGAGACCTTTTAGACGGACTGTTAGCTCCGTCTGTTTTACTCGCAACATCTCGCGATGCGGTGCATCTGCAATCGGTGCTAGCCTCAGCTTTCAAAGGAAAAACGCAAGTCCGTCAAGGCGTTCGCCTTCGCGAGACGAACAAAATCAAGTAAGCTGCATTGACGTTCTCTGCTTCCGCACGCAACCGCTCCCTTTGACCGATGGGTAACGGTTTTAACCGCTCCGGATGCGACTTGAGCACCAGTTGCCGACGCTTTAGTTCAATCGACTCCCAGGAGGAGTTGACCGCAGCGGCAAAAATATTCGATGCAACCTCGATGGTAATTCGTCGAGCTGCCTCCGTCGTCGACTCGGTTGCAAAAACTGTTGGCTTAGACCGTCGTGCTCTGTAGCGTGCGGAGGTCGGCGTTGCAATGGCTCGGGATGCCTTGTCAACGATTTGTTCCCAAAGCTCCGACTGCTTGGGTTCGGTATTACGCCGCGGTAGCTCCCTGGCAGACGCCGACGAAGGGCCAGCAACATCGTTGATTGCTGTCAACACTTTCGACAAAAGTGCTATCGCTCTAGAAGTGTTTCGCTGCCTTAACTCATGCTCGAGTAATTTGAGGACCTCGACGTTGGTATGAGACCGGGAAAACAGTGCCTCCAGGTGCCCTATTGTAAGCTGCCTATATGG
>JANWWI010000150.1 GCA_025056355.1 Casimicrobiaceae bacterium
TTTATAAATATTAATGGAACAATAAAAGTTGTTGAATTTCTAAAATCTTATGGTCAAATATCATTTGCTTATTACAAAATAATAGAAGGGTTTGATTATTTGATGTTACTTAATTTAGATAGTGGAAACTATATTATCATAGAAACAGATGAAGATATAGATGCTAATCAAGACAAAATAAGATTTGCAAATTTTCCAACCTGGTCAGAAAGTAGGGCAACATCATCTTCTCCTCAAATATTAATAAAATAATGGTGCCGGCAGAGGGATTTGAACCCACGGCCTACCGCTTACAAGGCGGTTGCTCTACCACTGAGCTATACCGGCAAAAACAAACTTCTATTTTCTATTTGTTTTAATAGTGCGTGGACTTTTTCTCCACTAGCATATTATAATAATAATATGCTTCTTCCGGATCGTCAAATTTATCTCTACTCATTGAAATTTTACTATGAATTCTTTCTAAGAAAAAATACCTTCCTTTTCTATATAATCTGACTTCTTCATAATCACTAAATTTTTCTCTAAAAAGTAATTCATTTATATCAACAATCTTCTTTG
>JANWWI010000151.1 GCA_025056355.1 Casimicrobiaceae bacterium
TCTGGCGCTCGACGCGCAGCGCCAGCGTCTTGAGGCCGCGCAGCAGCAACGCGGCGGTATGCGGGTCGGCTACGCCGCCCAGTACGCCGAGCGCCTGCCGCAGCGAGTCAATCAGCCCGGCCTTACCCACAACTACACCGGCAAGCAAATCGTTGTGGCCGCTGAGATACTTGGTGGCCGAATGCAACACCAGGTCTACGCCGAAATCAAGCGGCGTTTGGTTCACCGGGCTGGCGAAGGTTGAGTCAATCAGCGTCTTCACTCCGTGCCGTTTGGCAATTTCGACAAGCCGCACCAGGTCTACCACCCGCAGGTAGGGATTGGTCGGCGATTCGCTGACGATGAGGCGCGTGTTAGGGCGGATGGCGGCCTCCAACGCGGCGAGGTCGCCCATGGGCACGACGGTGGTTTCAATGCCGAACTTCTTCAGGTAGGTCTTACAGAACTGGCGCGTACGGCGATAACAGTCGTCTCCGATGATAAGGTGCGTGCCGGCGGAGAGCATGGCGAGCAGCACGGTCGTCACCGCGTTCATGCCGCTGCTGAAGAGCACGGCGTCC
>JANWWI010000152.1 GCA_025056355.1 Casimicrobiaceae bacterium
GCATTGAACGTCGGGTTCTTCTTCGAGGTGCTGATCGGGGGGCTGCTCGCCGGCGTCATGTACGCGCTCGTCGCGATCGGCTTCGTCCTCATCTACAAGGCCTCGGGCGTGTTCAACTTCGCGCAAGGGGCGATGGTGTTTTTCGCCGCGCTCACCTTCGTTCAGCTCGTCAAGATGTTCGGGCTGCCGATGTGGCTCGCGTTTCCGGCGACGCTCCTCGTCATGGTCGCCGTCGGCGTCGCGACCGAGCGGTTCGTGCTGCGGCCGCTCGTCAACCAGCCGCCGATCACGCTTTTCATGGCGACCATCGGGCTCACGTTCGTGCTGGAGGGCCTCGCGCAGCTCGTCTGGGGCTCGCAGCCGCACGGGCTGGAACTCGGCATCGAGGACGTGCCGATGGAGTGGCTGTCGCAGGCCGCCGGCATCAACGTCAGTCAGTTCGATCTGACGGCGGCCGTGATCGCGGGGGTGCTGGTGGCGGTGCTCGCGGTCTTTTTCCAGTACACGCGGATCGGCCGGGCCCTGCGCGCGGTCGCCGACGACCACCAGGCGGCGCTCTC
>JANWWI010000153.1 GCA_025056355.1 Casimicrobiaceae bacterium
GACGACGATCCGGCGAAGCGCGGCGCTGCGCTCCTCGGCGTGAAGGTGCTCGGGCCGATCGAGCGGATCGGCGAAGTCGCCGCCCGCATGGGCGTCTCCCAGGCGATCGTCGCGATGCCGGGCGCCTCGCACCAGGCGCGCCGGCGCGCGGTGGATCTCGCGACCGCCGCGGGCCTCAAGGTGATGACGGTGCCGGCGCTCTCTGACATCGTCGCCGGGCGCGTGAGCGTCTCGGCGCTGCGCGAGATCGAACTCGACGACCTTCTCGGCCGCGACCCGGTCGCGCTCGACACCGCCGGGCTGCGCGGCTTCCTCGCGAGAAAAACGGTGCTCGTCACCGGCGCCGGCGGCTCGATCGGCGCCGAACTGTGCCGCCAGATCGCGCGCTTTGCGCCGGCACGCATGGTGCTCTTCGACGTCTCCGAATTCGCGCTCCATTCGATCGAGCAGGAATTCCGCGACGCGAACGGCGCGACCGACGTGGTCGCCGTGCTCGGCGACGCGAAAGACCCCGCGCGCGTGCGCGAGACCTTTTCGCGCTGGCGGCCGCAGGTG
>JANWWI010000154.1 GCA_025056355.1 Casimicrobiaceae bacterium
GCTTCGTGCGATCCGCGTTCCGCGTCCGGCCGCGGGAATGAGCGCATACGTGGCCACGGCGGCTTTCGGCAGATGCGAACGCTTAGAATTATAGGCGCCGCATGCATCGCGATTCCCTGCCCGCGCGCGCGCGCATCGGCCGTCTCGCCGGCTCGGCCGATGCGCTCGCGCTCGCGCGTCTAGCCGGGGCGCACGCGCCGGTCGCAACGGTGTGCGCCGCGGCGACCGACGCGCAGCGCCTCGCCGAGGAGATCGCGTGGTTCGCGCCGCGGTTGCGCGTGCGGCTGCTGCCCGACTGGGAGACGCTGCCTTACGACGCGCTTTCGCCGCATCCGGACCTCGTTTCCGAGCGACTTGCGACGCTCTATGCGATCCAGCGCGGCGACTTCGACGTCGCGCTCGTGCCGGCGCCGACTGCGCTCGTGCGCCTGTGCCCGCCGGAGTACCTCGCTGCTTACACCTTTCTGCTCAGGCAAGACGAGCGACTGGACCTGGAAGCGCTGCGCCGCCAGATGGCGATCGCCGGCTACACTCACGTCACGCAGGTGGTGT
>JANWWI010000155.1 GCA_025056355.1 Casimicrobiaceae bacterium
TACATGACCGGCGGCACGGTGGTCGTGCTCGGTGCGACCGGGCGCAACTTCGCCGCCGGCATGTCGGGCGGAATCGCCTACGTGCTCGACGCCGACGGCACGTTCGCGCGGCGTTGCAACACCGCGATGGTCGCGCTCGAGCCGCTCCTTTCCGAGCGCGAGCAACAAGCCAAGCTCGGCCGCGAGTACTGGCACCGCGGCCTCGCCGACGAGGCGATCGTGCGGGATCTGCTCGAGCGGCACGTGCGCTACACCGGCAGCGTGCGCGCGAAGGAGGTGCTCGAACGCTGGACGGAATACCGCGCGAAGTTCGTCAAGGTCTTCCCGCACGAATACCGGCGCGCGCTCGGGGAACTCGCCGCGCGCAACGGCCGGATGGCGGCCTGAACGCAAGGCCCGAGGCGTCCCGTGGGCAAGGTCACCGGCTTTCTCGAATTCGAGCGCGTGCACGAGGCGTACGAGCCGCGCGAGGCGCGCAAGCGCCACTACCGCGAGTTCGTCGCGCGGCTCACCGACGAGCAGGCGGCGACCCAGGGCGCGCGCTGCAT
>JANWWI010000156.1 GCA_025056355.1 Casimicrobiaceae bacterium
ACCTTTTCCGTAGCCAATAAGGCGACGTACTGCTTCAGCAGCGCGTTTTGCGGCTCGGTAAGAATGCGTACGAAGTCTTCCTTCGTGAGCGGGTCTAACTCTACACGGATTGGAAAGCGCCCCTGAAACTCCGGAATCAAGTCAGAAGGTTTGGCAATGTGGAACGCCCCTGAGGCGATGAACAAGATATGGTCCGTACGCACCATGCCATACTTCGTGCTGACCGTGCTGCCTTCAATGAGGGGGAGTAGGTCACGCTGTACGCCCTGCCGTGAAACGTCCGGCGCACCGGTGGCTTCGCGGCCAGCGATCTTGTCGATTTCGTCGATAAAAACGATGCCCGTTTCCTCCACGCGGCGAATTGCCTCCTTCGTCACCCACTCCATGTCAATGAGTTTACCTGCTTCTTCATTAGTAAGGTGGTCGAGGGCATCATCAATGCGCATGCGCTCCTTCGTCGTTTGTTTCGGTGCCATGGAAGAAAACAGTTCCTTGAGTTGAGACTCCATGCCTTCCATCCCTTGGGGTGCGAACACCTCCACCAT
>JANWWI010000157.1:0-283 GCA_025056355.1 Casimicrobiaceae bacterium
CGGTAATGGCTTGACTACGGCGCGAGAAGGTCATATATCATCCGTCATGCCAATGAATGGACATTTTACCATTGCCCTGGGTGCGTAAAATCGAAGTACACCCTGGAGCCGCCAGCCATGCCCGATTACCACGTCACCTGGGAGCGCTACCACCAGTTGATTGAAACCCTGGCGCAACAGATTTACCGGTCGGGTTGGGAGTTTGACCAAATTCTGGCGATTGCCCGGGGGGGACTCCGCATTGGCGATACGCTATCGCGCATGTTTCACAAACCCCTGGCCA
>JANWWI010000157.1:293-544 GCA_025056355.1 Casimicrobiaceae bacterium
TTATCAGCGCCCAATCTGACGTGGGCCAGCAGCGGGGGGATGTGCGCCGAGCCAAGTCCATCACCACGACCCAACCCCAGCTTGGGCCGCGCCTGCTGGTCGTGGACGACATGGTAGATTCGGGGCAAACCCTGGCGAAAATCGTGAATCATTTACTGGGGGACCCCAACGCCGACATCCAAGCCCTGAAAACAGCCGTGCTCTGGGTCAAAGCCCACACCCAATTTCAACCAGATTACTACGTGGAATTC
>JANWWI010000158.1 GCA_025056355.1 Casimicrobiaceae bacterium
AGTCGTTCGTCGTGCCGGTCTTGCCGGCGAGATCGCGCCGGCCGAGGCGCGCCGCGGCGGCCGCGGTGCCGTAGCGGGTGACGTCCTGCATCAACGAGTCCATGATGAAGGCGTTGCGCGCGTCGAGCACCCGCAGCGCTTCGTCGCCGGCGGTGCGCGGGCGCGCCGCCCCGAGCGGATTGCCGCGGTCGTCGACCACCCGCAGGATGAAGTACGGCTCGACGAGGTAGCCGCCGTTTGCGAACACGCCGTAGGCGCGCGCCATCTGAAGGGGCGTCACCGAGCCCGCGCCGAGCGCGAGCGTGAGATACGGCGGGTGCTTGTCGGCGTCGAAGCCGAAACGCTGCACGTAGTCCTGCGCGTACTTCGGCGTGATGTCCTGCAGCACGCGGATCGAGACCATGTTCTTCGACTTGGCGAGCGCGGTGCGCAGGGTCATCGGCCCTTCGAACTTGCCGTCGTAGTTCTTCGGCTCCCCGCGCTGACTGCCGGTCACCTCGGCTTCGACGACGATCGGCTCGTCGGGCACGACCGTGGCGGGCGT
>JANWWI010000159.1 GCA_025056355.1 Casimicrobiaceae bacterium
TCGGGTTTGTGCCGGTGCAGCCAGTCGTCCTGCGCATGGTGCTTGTTCGACTCGTTCTGAACGAGCGAAATCGATTCCAGCCCTCCGGCGACGTAGATGCCGGGCTCGCCCGCGAGGATGCGCTGCGCGGCAAGCGCCACCGTCTGCAGGCCCGAGGCGCAGAAGCGGTTCACGGTCATGCCGGAAACCGTCACCGGCAGCCCCGCGCGGATCGCGATCTGGCGCGCGATGTTGCCGCCGGTCGCGCCCTCGGGCATCGCGCAGCCCATGAGGACGTCTTCGACCTCCTGCGGTTCGACGCGCGCGCGCTCGAGCGCCGCGCGCACCACATGCGCGCCCATCTTCGCGCCGTGGGTGAGGTTGAGCGCGCCGCGCCAGCTCTTGCAGAGCGGCGTGCGTGCGGTGGAGACGATGACGGCTTCGGTCATGAGGGTTCCTCGATGCGTCACAGATGGCTGGCAAGAAAGGCCTTGATGTCGGCAAGGGCGCGGGCCTTTGCCTGCGGGTTTGCGCCGACGCTCGCACCCTGACGCAGGCATT
>JANWWI010000015.1 GCA_025056355.1 Casimicrobiaceae bacterium
ACCCCACCGCGCCCTACACCACCTCCCACCAGCCTCCAGACTCGGCTTCGACGTAAACAACGTCTTGAGAAACTACACCTAGTGCATTTGCGAAAGGTCGACTGGGCGGTGGGGGCGCGCTGGATGTATGCACACCTGCTTGATGGCGATCTTGCCTCAAACACCTTGTCCTGGCAGTGGGTAGCAGGCACCTGGACTGGCAAGCCCTATCTCTTCAACGCGGAAAATGTGGCGCGCTACACACCTAAATCGTGGCAAGGGCGGCACAACACCGGCACCGCGATCGATCGTCGCTACGACCAGTTGGAACGCTTCGCGAGCTCAAGTTTCGACGCTGGGCCGGAACCGATCGCATCGACCTACGAAGGCTTTGACGAGCCATCGGTGTTCACGCTTCCACCCCCGGAGACCTGCTCGGTCAACGCAGGCGCCAAACATTGGGCACAGGCACGCTACCTGATCCACCCGTGGTGCCTCCATCTCGAAGGGGCTGAGCGCTCTGCGAGCATCGGTATCCTTCTCACCGATTTTCATGCCCAGTACCCGTGGTCGGAGCAGCGCTGGCGCTGGGTGCTCTCGGCGCTCAGCCGGGTGACCTGTGCGCTTTGATCGGTTCGGCCGCCGAGTTGAAAAACTTGCTCGCCGTTTATAGCGCGCAACTGACCAGCGTTTCGACACTCAACCCGTTCTACCGAGAGGCGCTTCGGCCGCTCGGCTGTCTGCTTCCCGCGCCGCGGGCCTTTCCGGATCCGGATCGCCTGATGCGATCGTTTTCCGCTTTCTGGCACAGTATCAGCAAAGGAGCCTTTCCTGCATGACGGTCCTCATCACCGGCGCTTCAGGCGCGATCGGTCAGGCGCTCGCGCGTCGACTTGCACGGCGCGGCGAGCGGGTTTTGTTGACCGGCCGCGACACCCTGCGACTTGAGGCTTTGGCCAGTGAGCTCGGTGCGGCGTGGCTGAGTCCCGATCTGACCACGGAGGAAGGCCTAGCCAAGCTCACCGCCTGGGCCGAGGCGCAAGGCCCAGCCGATGCCCTGGCGCACTGTGTCGGAAGCACCGTGGTGCGCCCGCTGCATTTGACAAGCCTTTCCGACTGGCGCAGCCAGTTCGAGGTCAACGCCACCACCGCGTTTACGCTCCTCAAGTGGCTGGTTGCCGGTGCACTCAAGGCGCAGCGACCGGCCCGCGCGGTGCTTGTGAGCTCGGTGGTCGCCGAGGCGGGATTTGCAAACCACGAAGCCATCGCCGCAGCGAAGGCGGCTGTTACAGCACTTGCCCTTTCTACTGCAGCCACCTACGCCGAGCGTGGCATCCGGGTCAATGTGGTGGCCCCCGGGCTCACCCGTTCGCCGCTCACCCAGCGCTTCATCGCCACACCGGAGGCCGAGGCGCGTTCGGCAGCGCTTATCCCTTCCGGACGTATCGGCGAGCCGCATGAGGTGGCCGCCGCGATCGATTTTCTTTTGCTGCCGGAGGCCGATCACAGCAACGGGCAAGTGCTTCGGGTCGATGGCGGTCAGGCGGTGCTCCGGCCGCTGCCCAAAACGCCCGCGAAAGCCCCATGAAGAGCACCCGCTTCAAGGGCAACAAGTCCTACCTGCCGAGCAAACCCTGCGCGGTGTGTGTCCGGGAGATGGTCTGGCGCAAGGCCTGGGCCAAAAACTGGGCGCAGGTGCTTTATTGCTCCGAGCGCTGCCGACGGGCGCGTCGGCAAGCCAAGCCATGAAACTCGCCCTCGTTCTGGGCGATCAGCTCTGGCTCGGGCACCCTGCCCTAGCAGCCATCGACCGTAAACGCGATCTCGTGCTGATGGTTGAGGCGCACGAGGAATCGACCCACGTCTGGAGTAGCAAGCCGCGCACGGCGATGTTTCTCTCCGCGATGCGCCACTTCGCCGAGGAACTGCGTGCCGAAGGGTATCGACTGCGCTACCTGCGCCTGGGCACCCATCCCCACCGAAGCTTGGCGGAGGCCTGGGCTACCGTGGCGTGGGAGATCAAGGCCACCGAGCTACAGGCCTGCGAACCGGGTGATTGGCGCATCGAGCAAGCGCTTCGCAGCACCGCCCGTCGGCTCGGCCTGCCGCTTGTGCTCCATCCCGATTCGCATTTTTTGATCTCGAGGGCTGAGTTTACGCGCTGGGCCGGTGGGGCGCCCGCATTCGCTAAACGGCCGAAAAAGCTCCTGATGGAGCGCTTCTACCGCCACATGCGTATGAAAACCGGTGTGCTGATGACACCCGAGGGCAAGCCCCTCGGAGGCCGCTGGAACTATGACGCTGAAAATCGCGAAGCCTTCGGTCGAAGTGGTCCGGGGCCACTATCGCAACCTCCACGTTTTGCACCGGATGCCATCACCCGCGAGGTGCTCACCGAGGTGGAACAACATTTCCCCGATCACCCCGGGGCGCTTGCCGACTTTGCCTGGCCGGTCACACGCGCGCAGGCATTGGAGGCGCTTCTCGCCTTCGCGCGCGATCGCCTGCCGCGCTTCGGTCCGTTTCAGGATGCGATGTGGGCGGGCGAGCCCTTCCTCTATCACTCGCTTCTTTCGGCCGCACTCAATCTGCACTTGCTCGATCCGCGGGAGGTGATCGAGGCCGCGCTTGCGGCACACGAAGCCGGTGCCTGTGATCTGGCCAGCGCCGAAGGCTTTATCCGGCAAATCCTCGGCTGGCGGGAGTTCATGCGCGGCGTGTATTGGCTCGATATGCCGGCGCTTGCCAGCGCGAACCACTTCGGGCATCGGCTGCCCCTGCCAAGTTGGTACTGGAATGGGCGCACCGAAATGAACTGTCTTCGCGAGGCCATTGGGCAGACGCTTCGCTTCGGCTACGCGCACCACATTCAGCGGCTCATGGTCACAGGCAACTTTGCACTTGTGGCGGGCATCGAGCCGGCGCAGGTTGCGGCCTGGTATCTGGCGGTCTATGTCGATGCGGTCGAGTGGGTCGAGCATCCGAACACGCTCGGCATGGCGCTTTATGCCAACGGAGGTCGCTTCACAAGCAAGCCCTACGCGGCAAGCGGTGCCTACATCGATCGCATGAGCAACTACTGCCGCGGCTGCCGCTACCGGCCGCAAGAAAAGACCGGGCCGCGCGCCTGCCCGATCACGGTCTTCTACTGGGACTTTCTGGCCCAAAACCGTGCGGAGCTTGCAACAAACCCGCGCGCGCAGATGGTGCTTTCCAACCTTGACCGTATGGGCGCACAGGCCGTCCGCGCGATTCACACCCAGGCCGAGGCGCTGCGGGAGAGACTTGATGTGCTGTAAGGCCAGACCGGTCTAGTTGAGATTCGGCCAATCCACCGGAAACGGGAGAGTGTGAAATTCGATCCCCTCCTCACGAAGCTCCGCTGCGGTTTGCGGATCGGCCCGGCCGCGAATGCCACGATGGGGTTTTTCTCCGTAGTGCATCGCGCGGGCTTCCTCAGCGAAGCGATCGCCGACGTTTTCGGTATGAGCTCGAACCTTGGCCGCAAATTCGGCCATCGCCGCGAACATCCGACGATAGTGCTGCGCCTCCTCGAGCGCCTCAGGATCAAGCTGTGAAGATTCGCCTTCGGCAGCCCCGAGCTTGAGATGCGGCGCATGCAGCAGACGCCGCACCTCCCGCACGCCACAAATCGGGCACTCAACCAACCCGCGATCGCGCTGGTTTTCGAAGTCAGCGGGCGATTTGAACCACCCCTCGAATGGGTGACCGTTCCTGCAGCAGAGGTTGTAGACGATCATGCTTATCGTGTGCGGCGCCTGTGTTCAGATGGGCGCCAAAGACGATGGGGCCAAAGACCAATTTTGCGACAAACTCGTGTTTTCAAGGGGCCGATTTTTCCGACGACTCCTCGAGACCGGCCGCCACGTGCGAGTAGCCGCAATCGACATAGAGCACCTCGCCGGTCATCGCGCTTGCCCAATCCGAGAGCAGAAACGCGGCCACATTGCCCACATCCTCAATGGTCACATTGCGTCGCAATGGGGCGACTTGGGCGAAGCCCTTGAGCATCTTGGAAAAGCCTGCGATGCCCGAGGCGGCAAGCGTTTTGATCGGCCCGGCCGAGATCGCGTTGACCCGGATGCCTTCGGGCCCCAGGCACGCGGCCATGTAGCGTGTGATCGATTCAAGCGCCGCTTTGGCCACGCCCATCGTGTTGTAGTTGGGCACGGCGCGAACGCTGCCCAAATAGGTGAGCGTGATCAAGCTCGCGTTGCGCCCCTGCATGAGCGGCCGTGCGGCCTTGCCCATCGCGGCGAAGCTATAGGCCGAAATCTCCATGGCTGTGGAAAAGGCCGGCCACGACAGCCCCTCGAGAAAGTCCCCGGCAATGGCCTCGCGCGGCGCATAGCCGATCGAGTGCACCGCCCCATCGAGCGCCCCCCACTCCTGCTTGAGGCGGTCGAACACCACATCGATCTCTTCCTGGCGCGTGACGTCCATGCTCATCACGAGCGCGGCGCCGAGTTCCGGGGCAAGCTTTTCAACCCGCTCGCGCATCGCCTCCCCTGCGTAGGTGAGAGCGAGGGTTGCGCCTTCACGCTTGAGCGCCTGGCCGATGCCGTAAGCGATCGAGCGGTTGGAGAGCACGCCGGTGAGTAGGATTTTTTTGTCTCGAAGCAGCATGATGGGCATCACAAAACTCAACGCGGCCTGCGATTATGCCGCCCCGGCGCGAAGCAGCTGGCCGGCTTGCTTTGAGCGGCTGACGGCCAAGGGCCGTCAGCGCGTTTTATCTTGCGATGCTCGGCTTCGGCGCGCCCCGCGCATCAAGCCAACCACACCAGGCTTCAGGGCGATCGGGTGTTTCTTGACCGCCCCGGAGGCATACTGCGGCATCAGCGGCCGCGCTCACTGACGGCCGCGAAGAAGAAACGCATCCACGTCAGGCGATCTTCGACCTGCTGCGCGGTTGATTTACCCGAGCCGTGCCCGGCACCAAAGTCCATTTTCAGCATGATGGGATGCTGCTGTCCTGGGTTGTTCTGGGCGCGAGCCACGAACTTCCGGGCATGTAGTGGGTCGACCCGTGTGTCGTTTTCGCCGGCGATGACGAGCATCGGCGGCAACTCCACGCCCAGCCGAATGTTGTGGTAAGGCGAATAGCGAAGCAGCCAGGCAAACTCCTCAGGCCGATCCGGATCGCCGTACTCCGGGATCCAGTAGCGGGCGATCCGGAAGCGGTGGTAACGCACCATGTCCAGAAGCGGCACCGAGCAGATGACTGCCCCGTAGAGCTCGGGGCGCTGAGTGACGGCTGCGGCCACCAGCAGCCCGCCGTTGCTGCCGCCCATCGCCACGAGCCGCTCGCGACGGGTATAGCCCTCGCGCACAAGCCACTCGGCGGCGGCATGGAAGTCATCGAAGACGTTTTGCTTGTTGGCCCGCTGGCCGGCACGGTGCCAGGACTGGCCGTATTCATCGCCCCCGCGCAGACCGGGCTGCGCAAGAACGACCCCACGATTGATCAGCAGCGCCCAACTGCCCAAATAACCCACGCCGATCCCGATACCAAAGCCGCCATAGCCATAAAGCAGCGTCGGGTTGGAACCATCAAGCCGTGTGCCCTTGCGATAGCTCACAAACATCGGGATCAGGGTGCCGTCGCGGCTTGGGTACTTGACGAGCCGTGTCTCGATCTGGCCTGTGTCGATGACCGATTCGTCCTGATACACCTTCTCCCAGCGCCAGGTGACCGGATCGATCCGATAGAGCGTGTAAGGCGCCGTAAAGCTCGACAGCCCCACGTACAGCCGATCGGCATCCCGGTCGTACGCGAGCGAGCTCACGCTGCCGAACTCGGGCGGTTCCAGCTCGTGGAGAAACGCGCCATCGAGCCCATGCACACGCAGTCGCCCGAGCAGCTCACGCTTTTCACGAACGATCAGATAGCGGCGTGTGACCGCAAAGCCCTCGATCTGTGCATCGGGTCGCTCAGGGATGAGCTCGCGCCAGTGCGAAAACTCGGGCCGGTCCATCGAGGCGGTCATGATGCGCCCCTTTGCCGCACCCGCCGTGGTCCAGGCGTAGAGGGTCTCGCCGATGAGCTCCAGTGTGGCGTTGGCCTCCTTCTCTTCAAAGATCACCCGCGGCGGCTCCTGGCTCCCGGTGCGGGCGATCGCATAGCGTGGCGTATGGCCCTCTCCGACAACCGTCACCGTGTAAGGCGCGTATTCGAATTCGAACACCCCGCCCCACTGGCGGGCATCGGTGAGGCGAAGCACGATTGGGGAAGTGGCCAACGCCGTGCCGAGACGATGGCGCTGGGTGTAGAGTGGCTGCTGGCGCGCCACTTGGTCACGAGTGCGCGGCTGCACGTAGACCACCGTGTTGTCGGCCGTCCACGACACGCTCCAGACCTCCGGCAGCGGGGCATAGAGCTCTTGCCCAGTTCGGGTGTCGATGAAGTATTGGGTCGGGATCTCATCCCCAGCTCGCTGCACACCGACAGCCACCACCGAGACATCGCGGCTCGTCGTCCAACCCGTAATGGCCGACTGGCCCGAGGGATCGAGTCGAAGCGGATCGAACAGCAGCCGCTCGCGCCCTTCATGGCGCACGAACAGTTTGGCTTGCGCCTCACCTTTGGCACGGCGCGTGAAGAATTCGCGTCCCTTGACGACCTGCGGCGGCGAGGTAACCGTGCGATCGATCAAGCGCGTGAGCTCTTCGGCCAGTCCCGGCGGCACCGGCGCATGGCGATCAAGCCACGCCAGGGTCGCTTCGTGCTGCGCGCGCGTCCAGGCGACCACCTGCGCATCGCCAGCTTCCTCAAGCCAGCGGTACGGATCGATCAGACGCACCCCATGCACCGTCTCGGTCACACGACGCTGCGGTGTGGGCGGCGGTTCAAAGCGCCACGCAAGCGCGGGCGAGGCATCCAAAGCCATCATGGCAAGCAAGGCACAACAATGCAGAACACACCTGCGCATCACGAGGTCGAAGGCGCCCTTCTGCACCCTAGCCACGAGTGCGCTGTCCATCGAATCGCACGGCGATCAAGCCCAGCGCTCCAAGCAGGCTGTAGAGCAGCACGTTCCACGCCGGCAGCGGCAGCCCGAGCACACGGTCGATCTTGTTGCATTCGACCGAGCCGGCCAGCGTGCGCGCGAGGACATCCGAAAAGGGCAAGGTTTCAAGCATGTAGCCGATGCCCATGCCGCAACTGGGTAATTGATCCGCTGGAAGCGACTGGATCCACAAGTGCCGAAGCGCAAGCGCAAGCCCGACCAGCGCAAGCAGTGCAATCACTGCCGCGGCAACGCGCGCACCGCGTCGGCCGGGATTGATGAGCGCGGCCGTGCCAAAGGCAACGGCCAACAGCACAAACACCGCGCGCTGGAACCAGCACATCGGACACGGCTCCATCAGGTGCACGTACTGCAGGTAGAAGGCATAGGCCACAAGGCCCGCGCTAAGCAGTGCTCCAAAGCCGTAGAGCTGCCGTCGGGAGAAAGCGTCAAACCAAGCCATCTTGCCACGCGAAGCGGTGGAGTTGAGTGGACCTCAGTGTAGGCGCAGCGCCAGCTCTTGTGCCCGCCCAAGCGCATCGGCACGGAAGAAAAGCGGCGCACGGGTCAACGGATCGCGATCCGGAAACACCTCGGCCAGCACGGTCACATCCCCAACACGGCACTCGCGCAGAAGCGTGCGCATCTCTTCCGCCACCGCATGGGCGCTGTCGGTGGGGAAGAGCTCGGCGCGAAACCCTTCCGCGGGCCGCTCATCAAGCGGATGCGAAAGCGACAGGCGCACTTCCCCGCCGCTTTCGGTGCGATGCGCAGAAATGACCGCGGCCGGATCGCCAAGCTCCCGGCGAAAACGCCGCAAAGCGTTGGAGACAAACAGCTGCAGCGCCACCTCGCGCTGTGCGATGCGTCCCTGATAGAGCGCCGCCAGCGGCTCGCGCGGCGGACGCGCAAGCGCAAGCAGCGATACCCCGCCGCCGCCGAGCTGCCGCGCTAGCGTCTGTGTCAACGGCATGCCCCAGGAACCCACCTCACGCTCGGAGAGCAAATCCACCTGCGGCGCGGCAAGTGCGCGCCCAAACAGCAGACGCAAAAACACCTGTTCCTGTCCGGCCGGCAGAGGCATCGGTGCGGGCTCGATTGCAACGGGATCAACCTCCTGCGCCTCGAGCCGCCACCAGTCAAGAGTGTCGGGAAGCCGCGCCAAGGCAAGGCTCTGCGTCGAGGCAAGCGCATTCGAAAGCGCGAAATTTTGATTGCCGCGCAGCGCCTTGTGCTCGCGAAGCAGCGCCACGACCTCGGCCACATCTGGCAAGGCACCGGGGAGCGTAAAAGCGCTCTGGCTTGCCGCCACCATCACAACCGGTATGGCAAACACGTGCGCGGCCACGCCCTCGGGCGGATGACGCCGCCGCGCCGCTTGAAGATGCGCACGCGCAAGCGAGCGTGCCACCAGGCGAAGCGCACCGAGCGAAGGCGCCCCGGCAAGCGCTTGCCCGATCGGCTCGGTCTGCCCGGCAAGCAAATGCGATGCGAGCGCGTCGATGAGCCGCGCCTCGGCCTTTTCGGCAAGCACTGCGACCTCGGCCGAAAGCGCCTCCTCCGCCGTGGCAAGAAGCACCGCTGCCGGCGCATCGTCCGCCACCCGCTCGCGCGGGAAGCTACGTGGATCCGGCAGAACGAAGCTCATCGCGGAGCGCGTCCCAAGACGCCTCCGGCCGACCCCGCGGAGAGCGCACGCGCGTAGTCCGCCACGCCCCGCATCACGCGCTCGAGTGCGGCTTTGAGCGCGCCGTAGTTGGCGCTGCGCTCCCGTGTGCGCTCATCCATGTAGAGCCGCCGGTTGATTTCCACCTGGATCGAGTGGCGATTTTCCTCAGGGCGGCCCAGTTGCTTGACGATCTCCACACCTTTGTACGGGTCGTTGATGGCCACCGAAAACCCTTCGCCGCGAAACAACTCGGCCAACAACGCCGTGAGCTCTGGTGCGCAGGTCGTGCCGTCCCGATCGCCGAGCACGATGTCGGCAAACCGCGTACCGCGCGGCACCCAAGACAACGCACCTGCCTCCTCCGGCATCGAGTGACAGTTGATGTGCACAAGCCGGCCGTGACTGGCAATGAGCGACTCCGCACACCGGTGAAGCGCCCGCCAGTACGGCTTGTAGCAGCGCTCGATGCGGCTTTCGACCTCTTCGACCGTCAGCTTGCGTGCGTAGATGGGGGTCTGATCGTCAAGCAGCCGCCAAATGAGTCCGATGCCGCAGCGGCTTTTCGGTGAAAGGTCCACTGCGTGCGGCCAGGGTTGCGCAAGCATCGAGGTGTCGATATCGGCCAGGCGGCGGTTGACATCGATGTAGCTTCTCGGGAAAAGCGCGGTGATCAAGGTCGCGCCGAGCGAGGGCGCGAAATCGTAGAGGTCATCGACATGGGTATCCTCGGCCTTGCGAAGCGCCGCGAAATCGCAGGCGAAGCCAAAGTCCTCGGGATACGAGGTGCCGCTGTGCGGCGAATCGAAAAGAAGCGCAATCTCCGCAATTCCGGCCGGCGGACGATACACCGCCACCCAGTCGCTACCCGGGAGGCAGCCGTTGTGCGATCGGGTCGCGGGCGCGGCGAATGTGGCCGAAGCCCCTGTCTGCAGCATCCCTAAAGGATAGGCGAAAATCCGCAGCCATCCTTTGTTTCGAAGGACGCGCCGGCCCTTGAGGCCGGGTGCGCCACGCCATGCGACTGTCCCAGTTTCTGCTCTCGACCACCAAGGAAGCTCCTGCCGAGGCCGAGATCGTCTCGCACCAGCTCATGCTGCGCGCCGGCATGATCAAAAAGCTCTCTGCGGGCATTTACACCTGGATGCCGCTCGGCTTGCGGGTGCTGCGCAAGGTTGAGGCCATCATCCGCGAGGAGATGAATGCCGCCGGTGCGATCGAGCTTTTGATGCCGGTCATTCAGCCGGCGGACCTTTGGGTCGAGTCGGGGCGCTGGGAGAAGATGGGCCCGGAGATGCTCAGGCTCAAGGACCGCCACGAGCGCGACTTCATCGTGCAGCCAACCTCCGAAGAGGTCATTACCGACATTGCGCGGCAAGAGCTCAAAAGCTGGCGGCAACTGCCCAAGAACCTCTATCACATCCAGACCAAATTCCGCGATGAACGGCGGCCGCGATTTGGCGTGATGCGCTCGCGCGAGTTCATAATGAAAGATGCCTATTCCTTCGACGCCGATGTGGACGGGCTCATGAAGAGCTATCAGGCGATGTACGATGCCTATGCGCGCATCTTCACGCGGCTCGGGCTCGAATTCCGGGCCGTGCAGGCCGACACTGGCAACATCGGTGGCTTTGCCTCGCACGAATTCCAGGTGCTGGCCGATTCGGGCGAGGATGTGATCGCCTATTGCCCCGACTCGGACTACGCCGCCAACCTTGAGCTTGCGGAAGCGGTTGCACCGGCCAGGCCGCGTCCAGCGCCGAGCAAGCCGCTTGAGCGTGTGCATACCCCCGGTCAGACGACCTGCGAGGATGTGGCGCGCTTTCTCGGCGAGCCGCTCGAACGGCAGCTCAAGGCGATGATGTACATGTCGCGGCACGGCTTTGTGCTTTGCTTGCTGCGCGCAGACCATATGGTCAATGAGGTCAAGCTCGGCAAGATCCCCGCGCTCGAAGGTGCGCGCCCGGCGACCGCCGAGGAAATTGAAGCGCATCTGGGCGTGGTGCCCGGCTACTGCGGGCCGGTGCCGCGTGATGGCAAGGCGCATCCGGGCAAGGTCACCGTCGTGGCCGACCGGACCGCAGCGGCGATGGCGGATTTCATCTGCGGGGCCAATCAAGAGGGCTACCACCTGCGCGGCGTGAACTGGGGACGCGACTGCCCCGAGCCGGATCTTGTGGCCGATATTCGCAATGTCGTCGAAGGCGACCCTTCGCCCGACGGCAAGGGCACACTCAAGCTGCGACGCGGCATCGAGGTCGGTCATGTCTTCGCGCTCGGGCGCAAGTACTCAGAGGCGCTCAAAGCCACCTTCCTCGATCGCGATCAGACCGAGCGGCTCATGGAGATGGGGTGTTACGGCATCGGTGTGACCCGTGTCGTGGCTGCCGCGATCGAGCAAAACCACGACGATCGCGGCATCATCTGGCCCGAGGCAATGGCGCCTTGGGTGGTGGCCATCGCACCGATTGGCTATGAGCGAAGCGCGCCGGTTCGTGCCGCGGCCGATCAGCTCTACCGCGAGCTCACTCAGGCGGGCATCGATACGCTGCTCGATGATCGCGGCGAGCGGCCGGGCGTCATGTTTGCCGACCTCGAACTGATCGGCATCCCCCACCGCGTCACCATTGGCGAGCGCGGTCTCAAAGAAGGTGTTGTCGAATATCAGCCGCGACGGGACACAACCGCCACGCGGATTCCGCTTGCCGAAATTGGCCCGTTTCTACGGGAGAAACTCAAGGTTTGATTCGGACCGTGATGCCACGGCACGCAGTCGTTCGCACACTTGCACTCGGCCTTGCCCTTGGCGCGGGCTTGGCCTTGGCAGGCACGCAGATCGAGGAAAAGCTCGCCCCGAGCGTGCAAACCGCGCTCGCCTCGGCCATTGCCGACCGCGGTGCACCACGCTTGATCGGGGATCCGAAGGTGACCCAGGCCTGGCTGGCCGAAATGTCGGCGCGTCTGGCCCGGCGCATGCCCGATGCCGAGCAGCGCACCGAGTTTCTGATTACCGTGCAATACGAGGCGACCCGTGCGGGGCTCGATCCGCAGCTCGTGCTCGCGGTGATCCATCACGAAAGCGCGTTTCGCAAATACGCCGTCAGTCGCGCGCTGGCGCGTGGCTACATGCAGGTGATGCCGTTTTGGGTCCGGCTGATCGGCTCCCCGGAGCACAACCTCTTTCACCTGCGCACCAATTTGCGCTACGGCTGTGTGATTCTTCGGCACTACCTTGACATGGAGCAAGGCAATCTCGTGCGCGCACTGGCCCGTTACAACGGCTCACTCGGTCGCACCGAATATCCAAACGCGGTGCTCGCGCTGCTTGAGCGTTTCTGGTCGTGGACCCCGCCGGCCAACTGATTTGCGCCAGCGCACCGCCGCAGCCCTCGTACCGCTATGTCGGGCGCTTTGCGCCGTCGCCCACCGGGCCCTTGCACTTGGGATCGCTGGTTGCGGCACTGGCCAGTTGGGCCGATGCGCGAGCGCACGGCGGAGCTTGGTTCGTGCGCCTTGAAGACGTCGATGCGACGCGCTGCTCGAAAGAACACGCACGGCGCATCCTTCGGCAACTAGCCGCCTGCGGACTTGAAAGCGACGCTCCCGTGTGGGTGCAAAGTGCCCGCACTCGCGCGTACCAAGCCGCGCTCGAGCGACTCGTGGCAACGGGGGCAGTCTTTGCTTGCGCATGCAGCCGACGCCTTCTCGAGCAGGCACCGCTCAACCGCTATGGCGAGCGTATCTATCCAGGCACCTGCGCAGCGCGACGTCTGAGCTTCACCGGCCACGCGCTTCGCTTGCGCTTGCCCGATCGCGCGCTCGTGCGCTGCGACGACCGGCGCCACGGCACATTCGAGCAAGATGTTGCCGCTGAGGTCGGTGCCTTCGTGCTACGCCGTGCGGACGGTTGCTTTAGCTACACGCTTGCGGTCGTGGTTGACGATGCAGAGCAAGGCGTTACGGACGTGGTGCGCGGTGACGATCTGCTCAGCAACACGCCGCGGCAGGTCTTGCTTCAGCGCTTGCTCGCGCTGCCGAGCCCACGCTACCTCCACCTGCCGCTCGTGCGTGCAAGCGATGGACAGAAACTGTCCAAACAGACCCTTGCCCGTGCAATCGCCGAGGATGAAGCCCTGGCCGCCCTGCGCGAGGCGTGGTGTTTTCTCGGGCAAATCGATCCGGGGCGCGTGACCGACGTCGCCGCCTTTTTGCGCCACGCGGCAAGTCATTGGGATCCTGCGCGTTTGCCCACGCCCGAGCGTTGCCATGAGGCACCAGGGACGGGCGCATCGGCCGCGCGCTTGGCTTCGACGCTTCCGTGAAGCGCGCCAACCGGGCACTCGAGCACGCCTGCCTAGAATCGATCGCATGAGCATTCCGATGACCCCCCCCGAGATTGTTCATGAGCTCGACCGGCATATCGTCGGGCAGGCTGCCGCCAAGCGTGCGGTGGCCATCGCCCTCAGGAACCGCTGGCGACGCCAGCAAGTGCCCGAGCCGCTGCGGCAAGAAATCACCCCGAAAAACATCCTGATGATCGGGCCCACCGGCGTGGGCAAGACCGAGATCGCACGGCGCCTCGCGCGGCTCGCCAAAGCCCCGTTCGTCAAAGTCGAAGCCACCAAGTTCACCGAGGTGGGCTACGTCGGCCGCGATGTGGATACGATCATTCGCGACCTGGTCGAAGTGGCGATCAAACAGACGCGCGAGGAAGCCTTGGCCGCCGTGCGCTCCCGCGCGCTCGATCAGGCCGAAGAGCGCGTGCTTGATGCTCTGCTGCCGCCGCCCTCGGCGGTCAACTTCGATGATCTGAAGCCGACCGACAACGCCACGCGACAGAAATTCCGCAAGCTCCTGCGCGAGGGCGCCCTCGACGACAAAGAAGTCGATATCGAAGTGGCGGTCGATCCGCCGCGCATGGAAGTGCTCGCTCCGCCGGGCATGGAAGAAATCACCCAGCAGTTGCAGCAGATGTTCGCCGGTCTCCAAAGCAGTCGGCGCAAGCTGCGCCGCATGCGCGTGGCTGAGGCGCTCAGGCAGATCACTGAAGAAGAGGCCGCCAAACTGATCAACGAAGAAGACCTCAAAGCGCGCGCCCTTGCCGCCGTCGAGCAAAACGGCATCGTTTTTATCGACGAGATCGACAAGATCGCCTCGCGCCAGGAAACCCATGGGGCCGACGTCTCGCGCCAGGGCGTCCAGCGCGACCTCTTGCCGCTCGTGGAAGGCACCACGGTCAACACCAAATACGGTGCGGTCAAGACCGATCACATCCTTTTTATCGCCAGTGGTGCCTTTCACTTCGCCAAGCCTTCTGATTTGATCCCGGAACTTCAGGGCCGCTTCCCGATTCGGGTCGAACTGCAAGCGCTCACGGTCGAAGACTTCGAGCGCATCCTGACCGCAACCGATGCAAGCCTGACCCGGCAATATGCGGCGCTACTGGCTACCGACGGGGTCACGCTGGACTTCCGGCCCGATGGCATCCGCCGCATCGCCGAGATCGCGCATACCGTCAACGAGCGGCAGGAAAACATCGGTGCGCGGCGACTGCACACCGTGATGGAGCGACTGCTCGAAGAGGTGAGCTTCGCCGCCGATCGCTACAGCGGCGCGCCAGTGGTGATCGATGCGGCCTTCGTCGAGGCACGCCTGGCCGGCATTGCGCGCGACGAAAACCTCTCGCGCTACATCCTTTGAACCGTCCCGCACGATTCGGCGCCGCGCCCGCTTTGGCCCCTCTTCCGCGCGGCTTCTGGTTGGCCGTGTTCGTGCCCTTCGGCGCGGCGTATTTGGCCAGTTTCGCGCTGCGCTCAGTCAACGCGGCAATCACTGTGCCGCTGTCGCAGAGCTTTGCGCTGGATGCAGCCGCCTTGGGGTTGCTGACCGCGGCTTATTTCCTCGCCTTCTCCTTCACGCAATTGCCGCTTGGCGGCTGGCTCGACCGCTTTCGGCCGCGCCGGGTCGATGCGGCGCTTCTGGTCTTTTGCGCGCTCGGCTGTTTCGTGTTTGCTTTGGCGAGTCGCTTTGAGGCGCTTTTCCTCGGTCGAGCGCTCATCGGCTTAGGGGTGGCGGCCTGCTTGATGGCCGCGCTTCGCACCTTCGCCCAGTGGCTCGATGCAGCCCGTCTGCCGAGCATCAACGGCGCGATGCTGGCGGTCGGAAATGCCGGCGCGATGGCCGCCACCGTTCCGGCGGTCTGGCTGCTCGGCTTCACCGACTGGCGGACGCTGTTTGTGAGCATTGGCCTTTATGTGCTTGCAATCGCCGCCTGGCTTGCCTTTGCCGTGCCCGATCCTCCGGCCGCCGCGCGGATTGCGCCGCCTTCCACCGACGACAGACGCGACCGCCTGGCAAGCTGGCGCATCGTGCTTTCCAACCCTTACTATCGGGCCATTGTCCCGCCCTGCGCGCTCGTGGTGGCAATCGGGCTTGCCTTTCAAGGCCTCTGGGCAGGGCCTTGGCTCCTCGATGTGGCCCGCGTCGAGCGGCAGGCCATCGGTCACTACCTGCTGCTTGTGCCGCTCGGCATGCTGTTGGCCAATCTCCTCCTACCGAGGCTGCTTGAGCGTTGGGTCGAGCGCGGCGGTGCGGCCTTGCCGTTTGTGCTCGCCGCCGCGGGACTTGCCGTGCTCGGGCAGCTCCCCTTCCTGCTCTCCTGGGGCAGCGTGCCAGCGCTTGCGATGCTGCTTTTCGGGCTCACGCATGTGGGCGGTAATCTCGTCTTCGCGGCGCTTTCGCCGCTCGTTCCCGCGGCGGTCGTCGGGCGACTGGTCACCACGATCAACTTCACGATGTTCTTCGGCAGCTTCTTGCTTCAATGGGGCATGGGCCTCGTGATCAACCGCTTTCCCACCGCGCAGCTCGGCCGTTATGAGCCGGAGGGCTATGCGGCCGCCTTCGGCTTGCTGCTGCTCATCGAAATCCCCGCCTTCGCCTGGGCCGCGTGGGCCCTCCGGCGGCATGCACGCTCGGAGCGGCTGCGCGCATGAACCTCACGCTTCGCATCCTCGAAGTGATCGCCCCGGTGGTCGGCATCATCGGCTTTGGCTATGCGCTCGGCCGGTTGTGGCAGCCGGACATGCGGGTCATCAACCGCTTCAATCTCGACGTCTTTGTGCCGTTTCTGGTACTCGCCTATCTCTCGGACAAAAGCGTCGACTTGATTGTGCTTTGGCCGCTGGTGGCGGCCGCTGTGCTGATCGTGCTCGGTTCGGGCCTGATCGCCTGGCCGCTGGCCCGGCTCTACGGCGAAGATCCACGCACCTTCGTGCCGCCGATGATGTTCAACAACTGCGGCAACATGGGGCTGCCGCTTGCGCTGTTTGCCTTCGGGCCGAGCGGTGTGGCCAGCATGGTTGCGCTTTTTACGACCTCGAACCTGCTTCACTTCACGGTCGGTGCGGTCATGGTGGGCCGGCGGGCCGATTGGGGCTTCTTTGCCAAAAGCCCCATGATCTGGGCCACCGCCGTCGGCGCGGCGCTTGGCCTCAGCGGAACCCATCTCCCGGATCTCGTGCACAAACCCATGAAGATGCTCGGCGATACGGCCATCCCGCTCATGCTGCTTTCGCTCGGGGTACGCATGACCGAGGTGCGCTGGCAGGATTTCGGCACTTCGCTCGTGGCGGCGGCGGTATGTCCCTTGACCGGGCTGCTGATGGCAGCGCTCGCCGTGGACTGGCTGCCGATGACCCGAGAACAGGTCGGCCTCACTTACCTCTTTGGTGCGCTGCCGCCGGCGGTGCTCAACTTCCTGGTCGCCGACCGCTACCGCCAAGAGCCGGCCAAAGTCGCCTCGATCGTGCTCGTCGGCAACCTTGCAAGCATCGTCTTCGTACCGCTTGGGCTTTACTTTGCCCTACGATAAAGCGATTGCGAACCTGCCTCTCAAGGCCCCCGCATGCCTTCCCCGTCTGCCGTCATCAAGGGCAAACGCGATGCGATCCTCGCCTGCGTCGCGCGACACCGCGCCCGGAACCCGCGCGTCTTCGGTTCGGTGGCCCGTTCAGAGGACACGCCGGAAAGCGACTTGGACCTCCTCGTCGATCCAGCGGAAGGCGCAACCCTCTTCTACCTCGGCGAGCTTCAAGTCGAGCTCGAAGCACTGCTAGGCATCCATGTCGACGTCGTCACGCCCGACGATTTGCCCGCATCAATCCGGAAGCGCGTGTGTTCGGAAGCACGCCCGCTCTGACAACGCTCAGAAGCCCTCACCCCAACCCTCTCCCAGGGGGAGAGGGAGTTTGAGTTGCTCCGGCGTCGACGCCTCAGCCGCTTGAAGTTTCCCTCTCCGCCGGGAGAAGGTGGTGCGAAGCGCCAGCTGGGATGCCCCACCGTTCGGCTCCGGCGAAAACAAAGGCGCGGCAAGGCATTCCCTCTCCCTCGGGAAGAAGGTGGCGCGAAGCGCCAGGTGGGATGCCCCACCAATTGGCTCCGGCGAAAGCAAAGGCGCGGCAAGGCATTCCCTCTCCCTCGGGAAGAAGGTAGCGCGAAGCGCCAGGTGGGATGCCCCACCGATCGGCTCCGGCGAAAGCAAGGGCGCGGCAAGGCATTCCCTCTCCCTCGGGGAGAGGGTGGCGCGAAGCGCCGGGTGAGGGGTTTCAGCCATCGGCTCTTTCCGAAGCCAAGGAGCAGATGCCCCAGAATGCCCGAAAAGCACGTCCCGCAAGGCCGCAGGGAGTGTCGCGCCCCCTCACGGCCGACGCTGCACCCCTCTTCAAGGAACTTGTACGCTCGAGATCGACCATGATGATCGCCACCTTCACCCGGATCACGCTCTACACCGATACCGACGGCTTTGCCCGCTTCCGCGAAGAGCCGATTCCGCTCGACGTCGGCGCCCCGCCGACGGTCTTCTCGGCGCTCATGCCAAGCGGGGGCTGGCAGCTGCGCCGCTCGGAGCCTGGCTTTGCGAGTGACTGGCACTGCACCCCCCACCCGCAGTGGGTGGTGATCCTCTCGGGTGTCATGGAAATCGGCCTGCGCGACGGCAGTTGGCGGCGTTTCGGCCCGGGCGAGCACTTCTTCTGCGCCGACACCCTGCCACCGGGTGAAACCTTCGACCCCACACGCCACGGCCACCGCTCGCGAAACGCGGGCACGGGTGTGCTTGAGACTCTGTTTGTGCGAGCTTGAGAAAATCACAAGTTTTTTACAAGACGCCCTCAAAAAATCGTGTCAAACACGACAGCTCACGACACCGCGCTGACCCGCGAAGTCTCCCGCCGCCGCACCTTCGCGATCATCTCCCACCCGGACGCGGGCAAGACCACGCTCACCGAGAAGCTCCTGCTTTTTTCCGGTGCGATCCAGATTGCAGGCAGCGTCAAGGCCAGGAAAGCAAGCCGCTACGCCACCTCCGACTGGATGGAGATCGAAAAGCAGCGTGGCATTTCGGTTGCCTCGAGCGTGATGCAGTTCGAGTATGCCGACCGGGTGGTCAATTTGCTCGACACGCCCGGCCACCGCGACTTCTCCGAGGACACCTACCGGGTGCTCACAGCGGTGGATTCCGCACTCATGGTGATCGATGCGGCCAACGGCGTGGAGGCTCAAACCAAGCGGCTCATCGAGGTCTGCCGCCAGCGCGACACACCGGTGATCACCTTCATCAACAAAATGGACCGCGAGGGCCGCGATCCGCTTGCGCTGCTCGATGAGGTTGAAGCCGAACTCGGCATGCCCTGTGTGCCCATGACGTGGCCGGTGGGTCAAGGCAAAAGCTTCAAGGGCATCGTCGATCTTGTGCGCGGACACATGCGCATCTTCACCCCAGGGCAGGATCGACGCGCCGACCAGGTAGAGATCGTTCCGCTTGACGAACGCGCTGTCCTTCGCGAACGCTTCGGCGAGGCCTTCGAGGCGGCCGAGGCGGCGATCGAGCTCGTGACGGGCGCGGCCCCGTCGTTCGACCGCGAAGCCTTTCTTGCCGCAAAGCAAACGCCGGTGTACTTCGGCTCGGCCATCAACAACTTCGGCGTGCAGGAGGTGCTTGATGCCTTGGTGGAGCACGCACCTGGGCCGCGCCCGCGCCATTCGACCGAGACTGACGGAAGCACCCGTCTGATTGCCCCCGACGCGCCGGGCTTTTCGGGCGTGGTGTTCAAGGTGCAAGCCAACATGGATCCACAACACCGTGACCGCATCGCTTTTGTGCGCGTCTGCTCGGGCCGCTACCAAAGCGGCCTGCGTTTGCGAGTCGAGCGAACCGGCAAGGAGATGCGCCCGACCTCGGTGGTGAGCTTCCTCTCGCAGCGCCGCGAGCGCGTGGATGAGGCCTGCGCCGGTGACATCATCGGCTTTACGATCCACGGCGGTGTGCAGCTGGGCGACACGATTGTGGAGGCCGCAAGCCGTGAACGCTTGCAGTTCACCGGCCTGCCCTTTTTCGCGCCGGAGTTGTTTCAGGTGGTCGAGCTCACCAACCCGGTCAAGAGCAAACAGTTGCAGGCAGGCCTCAAAGAACTCGGCGAAGAAGGCGCCATCCAGGTCTTCCGCCCGCTACTTGGCTCGCTCATGCTCCTGGGCGCGGTCGGGCAGCTTCAGTTCGAGGTCGTACAGCATCGCCTGGCCACCGAGTACAAGGCCGAAGTGCGCTTGAAGCCCTCGCAGTTCATCGGCGCGCGCTGGATCACCTGCGACGACGAGGGTGAGCTTCGCAAGTTCATGGACGAAAACGCGGCCAAGCTCGCCTACGACGCGGCCGACACTTTGGCGTATCTGCTCAGCTCAAGCTACGACCTGCGGCTCACGCAGGAGCGCTATCCGAAGATTCGCTTTCACCCGCTGCGAGAGCATGCGGGGCTTGCCCTCACCGCGCTGGCCTGAAAACGGGAAAAATCCGATTTTTGAAGGACGCCGACGAGAACGAGACGAAAAGCCGCTGCAACACTCTCGCTCGGCGGGAAACCCCACAAATGAATCGCAGAAGCCTTCGTACCGAGAAGTCGCCCGAGCGTTGAAGCGAAACTCCGTCACGGCCAACTAGATCGTACTAAGCAAGCCGGCCGAAAGCCCTTGTGAGGGCTGCGGCTCTCTCGGCACTCACTGATCATCGCGCATCGAGGGAGTTTGTCCTTGCTGGATGCGCGCATGTTTTACGATTGCTGCGTGTCGCAGCAGACGCCAAAAACTACTACATCCGACGCCAACACGGAGAGCTCTAGCCTCACCGAGGAGGCGGGCTTGGGTTTGCCAAGCATTGCGGATAAGCACAAGCGCCTGCGATACCTGCGGATACTGCGCGTGCACTCGATTCCGCGGGCGGCCTGCTATGGGCTTGTGGCGCTTATGTTAGCCATGGTGTGGCATGAAGCGCCACTGCTTTACACCGTTCTGATTGCGCTTGGCTTGATCGAGCCCTGGCTTATTTATGCCTGGGCCGTACGACAACCACCCAAGCGCCTCACCCTCGTTCGAACCTTTCGCTTCGACGCCGTCAATGCTGGCATCTCGATCGCCGCGCTTGGGTTTTCCATCGGTCCGACAATCTTTCTGTTTGGAGCCAATACGCTCAGTGCGTTGACGCTCGAAGGGCCACGCGATGCGCTCAAGCAAGCGGGCCTGATCGCACTCTCCGCACTCCTGAGCTTTTTCATCATGGGTCAGCCGAGGCCGGAGCTGCCCCCCATGGCCGATATGCTTGCCTTGATTGGGCTCATGTTTTTCGCCTTTCCCTCAGCCTATGCCACCTGGCTTGCTTACGAGCAGCTGCGCGTCGCGTGGCGGCGAGTGCGCGAGCAGTCCGAAGCGTTCAAGCAAGCAAGCCGCACCGATTCGCTCACTGGGCTTGCCAATCGTCGGCCGGTGTATGACCTGATGCGAAAACTCGGTGGCGAGCCATGGGCTTTGATCCTGCTTGACATGGACCGTTTCAAGTCCATCAACGACACCTACGGGCATGAAGCCGGGGATGTGGTGCTTCAAGTCATCGCACAGCGCCTGCTCAAGTTGTTGCCCGAGCCCGATCTCGTCGTTCGCTGGGGGGGCGAAGAGCTCCTCATCGTGCTGCGTAAACCGCGGAACGAGCCTCTCGAACAGTTCGCCGAACACATCCTCGAAGCCATCCGTCGCGAGCCGGTCACCTTGCCAGACGGACAAACCTTGGCGGTCACGGCCTCCTGCGGCGCAGCGCATTTTCAGCGCGAAGTCGGTTGGAGAAGGCTTCTTGCCACCGTGGACCGCGCGCTCTATCTGGCCAAGCACGGCGGTCGCGACCGCGCGATCGTGGTCGATGCAGCCCGCTTCGAGTGAGCACCCGGCGCAAGAGCTTAGGGGCAACGACCCGGCTCCTTCAAGCAAAACGAAACCACGATGCGCTCGATCGAAGGCAACCTCACCGCCGTCGTTGGTCGTCGCTGCTCAGCCTGAAACGATTCGCCCGTGTGCGGGCTCCGAACGAATCGCTCACCCGTCCTGGGGCGCGGATGTGAGCGCCCAGTATCGGCCACCCAAACCAGCCCGGGCACACCCGAGCGGTGAAAACACTGCGACTAGTTGGCAAAGCGATAGCTGGCAAACTGCTCGCGCAGCTTCGACTTTTGCATCTTCCCGGTGGCGCCAAGCGGGATCGACTCCACGAAAAACACATCGTCCGGGATCTGCCACTTGGCCACCTTGCCGACGTAGAAGGCGAGCAATTCCTCTTTCGAAACCTCAACGCCCGGCTTTTTGACCACCACCAGTACGGGGCGCTCGTCCCACTTCGGGTGGGGCAAACCGATGCAGGCGGCCATGGCAACCGCCGGATGCGCCATGGCGATGTTTTCGATGTCGATCGAACTGATCCACTCGCCGCCCGACTTGATGACATCCTTGCTGCGGTCGGTGATCTGCATGTAGCCATCGGAATCGAGCGTGGCCACATCTCCGGTGTGGAAATACCCCTCTTCATCGAGAATCGGCCCGCCTTCGCCCTTGAAGTATTCGCGCACGACCCACGGCCCGCGCACCATCAAGTTGCCGAAGGTCTTGCCGTCCCTCGGGAGTTCCCGCCCAAGATCATCCACAATCTTCATATCCACCCCGAAGACCGCGCGGCCTTGCTTGAGCAGGATCGCGCGTTGTTGTTCCCGCGGCAGCGCGAGGTGTTTGCCTTTGAGCGTGCCATAGGTGCCCAGCGGCGACATCTCGGTCATTCCCCAGGCGTGATCGACGCTCACACCGTGCTTTTCGCGAAATGTGTCGAACATCGCCGGCGGACAGGCCGAGCCGCCCACCACGACGCGCTTCAGGCTGGAGAGTTTGAGTCCGTGCTGCTCCAGGTAAGCCAGCAGCATTTGCCAGACCGTCGGCACACCCGCAGAGAAAGTGACCTTTTCCGCTTCGAAAAGCTCGTAGATCGAACGGCCGTCGAGGGCAGGCCCCGGGAAGACGAGTTTGCAGCCCATCATCGGACACACATACGGCAGCCCCCAGGCGTTGACGTGGAACATCGGCACCACCGGCAGCACCACGTCGGTGGCCGTGCAGCCCATCACTGCGGGCGAGGCGCTCGCCATCGCGTGCAACAGCGTCGAGCGATGCGAATAAAGCACGCCTTTCGGATGACCCGTCGTTCCGCTCGTGTAGCAAAGACCGGCCGCCGTGTTTTCATCGAAGATCGGCCAACGATAGCGATCCGACTGTTCGGCAATCAGGCTTTCATAGCTGAGCAAGGGCGGCAAGCCTTCGTCTTTCGGAAGCATCGAGGCTTCGCAAAGCGCCACCCAGTGCTTGACCGTTGGGCACTTCGCAGCGATCGCCTTGATCAAGGGCACGAAGGTCAGGTCGAAGCACAGCACCTCATCTTCGGCGTGATTGACGATCCAGGCCATCTGCTCCGGATGCAGCCGCGGGTTGATGGTGTGGATGATCCGCTGCGAACCGGAGACCCCGTAATAAAGCTCGAAATGCCGATAGCCATTCCACGCGAGCGTGGCCACCCGCGCATGGGGCGCCACGGCAAGCGCATCGAGCGCTCGGGCCACTTTGCGGGCGCGGGCGGCCGCCTCGGCGTAGCGGTAGCGGTGAATATCCCCCTCGACCCGACGGGAGACGATTTCGGTATCCGCGTGATAGAGCGCAGCAAATTCGATCAGGCTTGAAATCAGCAGGGGATGTTCCTGCATGAGTCCTCGCACGGCTTCCTCCTTTCCAAGCGTGGCTGCAGCGCTGAGTTGTCCCCGATAATGTAGAGGTCGTTGTCGCTGCCTGGGAGTGTCTATGAAGGTCCGCGCGAGCCGCTCGGCTTTCACGCTCCTTCTGATGCTTTGGCTACCCGGCTGTGCACAGCAGGTGCAGGCCCCGCATCCGCCCTCAGATCAAACCCCCGAGCTGAGCGGCTTCAAGCTGACTCCGGTGGTCGAAAACCTCGAGCATCCCTGGGCGGTGACGTGGCTGCCCGAGGGCGATCTGCTCATCACTGAGCGCGGGGGAAAGCTCTGGCGGGTGCGGGGAAAGGAACGCCGCGCCGTGGCGGGCGTCCCCGAGGTCTACGCCGAGGGTCAGGGCGGACTGCTCGACATCACGCTGCATCCGCGCTTTGAGCAGACCCGCTGGGTTTATCTCTCCTTCGCACGTGGCACGAGTGAAGCCAACGCCCTGGCCGTCGCCCGTGGCCGTCTCGAAGGCGACCGCCTCGAGGCAACCGAGATCATCTTCGAGGTCGCCCAGAAAAAAGACTCTCGCCAACACTTCGGCTCGCGCTTCGTGTGGCTCCCGGATGGCACCTTGCTCGTTGCCGTGGGCGATGGCGGAAATCCACCCACCCAGTACCAAGGCAAACTCATTCGCGAGCAAGCACAAAATTGGCAAAGCCACCTCGGCAAAGTGCTCGCGATGAGTGAAGACGGGAAACCCATCGCTTCCACCACCGACGGGCGCGATCCCTATGTCTACTCGATCGGTCACCGCAACATCCAAGGCATGGTGCGCGACCCGCTGACCGGCCGTGTCTGGGCCACTGAACACGGCTCACAGGGCGGCGATGAACTGAACCTGATCGAACGTGGAAAAAACTACGGCTGGCCGGTGGTCTCCTACTCCAATGAATATGGTGGCGGACCGGTAGCAGCCGCCACCACCCGGCCCGATGTCGAGCCGCCGCGCGCGGTGTGGACGCCTTCGGTCGCACCCTCGGGACTTGCCATCTACACCGGCGAGCGCTTCCCCGAGTGGAAGGGCAACCTGTTCTCGGGCGGTTTGCGCGGCATGGAAGTTCGCCGGATCGTCCTCGACGCAAGCGGGCGGGTTGTGCGTGAAGAGCGGCTGCGCACCGCTCGCCGCATTCGCGATGTGCGGCAGGGGCCCGACGGATTCCTCTACGTCTTGACCGACGAAAGCGACGGTGCGCTTTTGCGCATCGAGCCTCAGTGAGCACGCCGAGCCACTACGTCGCACGGTGGGTCGAGCTGCTCGCGCACGGCCAGGCGCTACGCGCGCCCATCGAAGCCCGGCCGCGAGCGCCACGCCCCGCTCCAGGCGCGAATGCGCCGACCTGCATGCTCTTGTCCCCGCACCCGGACGATGAGGCGATCCAGGCGGCGCTTCCGCTGCGGCTTGCCCGCGAAGCTGGTTGGCACGTCCTCAACTGCGCCGTCACGTTTGGCTCAAACCGCTCGCGTCGTCGGCAGCGGCTTGCCGAGTTGCAGGCCTCATGCAGCGTGCTTGGCTTTGCCCTCGAGCGGCTCGACCCCACCGAAGCGCTCGGCCTCGACGCGGTGACAACGCAGACGCGCGACCTGGATTCCGAGCGCTGGGACCGTCATTGCGAGCGCTTGCGCACGGCGCTCATCACCCATCGCCCGGCTCTTGTGCTCGCACCGCATGCCGAGGACGCACATCCCACCCATCGCGGAACGCATCGATTGCTCGTCGACGTCATCGCACGTATGGCCCAAGCCGACGAGCCCCTGCCACGCTGGGTGGCGTTGACCGAATACTGGGCACCGCTGGCAACCCCGAACCTCCTGGTCGAAGTCGACGTGGACACGGCCGCCACCATGGTCGAAGCCCTTGCCTGCCATTGGGGGGAGGTCGAACGAAACCCCTATCACGCGAGCTTGCCTGCCTGGCTCATCGACAACCGGCGCCGCGGCAGCGAGCTGATTTGGGGCGCCGGCGCCGATATGCGCACGATCGGGGAGCGCACCCCGTTTGCGGTGCTGCTCGAACTCTTCTCGATCGAAGGCACGAACTGGCAACGCTGGAGGCCCGAGCTCGCAAGCGACGCACTTTGGGCCGTTTCCCCGGAGGCGGATGCCTCCTCGAAGCTCCCGGCACGGCTTGCAGCTCACGCGTGAGCTCAGCCCGATGGATGGTGCAGTCGCCCTGAGCGCACCGTCGCGACGCCTAAAATGGGCGCTTCATGTTCGCACGCCGCCTACGCTTGAAGGCGACACGGCGAAGCCCCAAGGAGATGCGCACCATGTCGATGGCCGATCGCGACGGCAAGATTTGGATGGACGGAGAGCTCGTGGACTGGCGCGAGGCCAGGATTCACGTCCTCACGCACACGCTGCATTACGGCTGCGGCGTCTTCGAGGGGCTGCGCGCGTACAAAACCGAGACACGCGGTACAGCCATCTTTCGCCTCAAGGAACATACCGAACGGCTCTTCAACAGCGCAAAGATCTTGCGCATGAAAATTCCATTCTCATTCGAGCAGGTCATGCAAGCCCAGCGCGAGGTCGTTCGCGCCAATGCGCTTGAGAGCTGCTACATCCGTCCGCTTGCCTGGATCGGTTCGGAAAAGCTCGGTGTTTCGCCCAAAGGCAACAAAATCCACCTGATGATCGCCGCCTGGCCTTGGGGTGCCTATCTTGGCGAAGAGGGTCTCAGAAAAGGCATTCGTGTGCGAACCTCCTCCTACACGCGCCACCACGTCAACATCACGATGACCCAGGCCAAAGCCGTGTCGAACTACACCAACTCGATCCTCGCCAACATGGAGGCGACCGATGAAGGCTATGACGAGGCCATGCTGCTCGATCCGGCAGGCTTTGTCTCGGAGGGGGCTGGGGAAAATGTCTTTGCGGTCAAAGACGGACGGCTCTACACCCCCGACCTTTCCGCCGGCGCGCTCAACGGCATCACCCGTAACACCGTGTTTCACATCGCCGCCGATCTGGGCATCGAGGTCATCCAGAAGCGCATCACCCGCGATGAGCTCTACATCGCCGATGAGCTTTTTTTCACCGGCACCGCGGCCGAGGTCACGCCGATCCGCGAGTACGACCGCGTCACGATCGGCGCCGGCGAACGCGGTCCGATCACGACGAAAATTCAGGCGGCCTTCTTTGACATCGTCTACGGCCGCAACCCCAAGTACGCTCACTGGCTGACCCCAGTCTGACCCATGCCAAACGAACAGGCTCAACCGACACCGCCGAAATCAGCGGCAGGCGGCTTGGCAACCCGCCCGCGCGCCGTCGTCCGCGTCTCGTCGAAAGATCTACAGGGGCCGGGCGTGGTGTTCTGCCCGAACCCATCGATGCCGTTGTGGTCAACCCACCCGCGTGTCTTCCTTGACGTGGTGAAAACCGGCTCGGCGATCTGCCCGTACTGTGGCACGCAGTATGTGCTCGAGGGCCCCGCGCCCAAGGGACATTGAGCGGCGGTCCTCTCATGTCCAGCAGCGCTGCACAACGACCAGAAATGATCTCGCTCGATGAAGCCCGCGCGCTGCTGGATGCCGGTGTGGCCAAGCTTGTCGACATTCGTGAACCGAGCGAGCATGCAACCGGGGTGGCCCCGGGGGCGGTACTTCTACCGCTTAGCCAACTGCAAGAGCGCTTCGAGGAATTTCCCGAAGACCGCCCCGAGGCGCCCGTGCTTGTGATCTGTCGCACGCAAAATCGCTCGGGAATGCTCGTGGCACAGCTTCGCAGTCGCTTCGGGCGCGAGCATGTGCATGCCGTACGCGGCGGCATGTTGGAATGGGCGCAGCGCGGCTGGCCGCTCGTGCCGCCGCGCCCATGAGCTTGAGCGCGCGCCTCGGCCAGCTGCTCGCACCTTACCGCACGCTGTTTTCCGACCGAGGGCTGGCGCGCATCGTGGCCGCCTCGCTGCTTGCACGGCTGCCGATTGGGATCAATTCGCTCGCGATGACGCTCACCCTGCAATCGAGTCACGGCTCGTTTGCACTCGCCGGTTTCGCCGCGGGAGCGTATCTCCTCGGGGTCGGCGTGCAGGCGCCCATTCTCGGGCGCTGGATCGATCTCAAAAGCCCCCGGCCGGTTCTTTTGCCGGTGACGCTCGCGCACGCCGCGCTCTTGTGCGGCTTTGTCGCCTTGAGCTGGCTCGATGTGGCAGACGTTGCGCTCGTTCTAGTGGCTGCGGCCGCGGGCTTTTGCTTTCCGCCCGTGTCGATGACCATGCGCGCGATGGTGCGCAAAGCCAACTGGCCCGCAGCGCTCAAACAGTCGGCCTTCGCGGTCGAATCGATCCTGCTTGAGTTTTGCTTCATCGGTGGGCCGCTCATCGCAAGCGCTGCCGCAGCGGCTGGCGCGCCTGGCTTGGCCCTGCTCTGCTCGGCCGGCGCCGTCCTGTTGGGCGTGCTGGCCTTCATCCGCGCTGGCGGCATCGAGCGCTGGGGGGCTGTTGAAACCGGCGTCGAGCGGCATTGGGCCGGGCCTCTGGCGCTTTCGCCGATCCGGCGCGCGCTCATGGTCTCACTCACCTTTGGAATCGCCATCGGACTGCTCGAACTTGGCGTGACCGCCTACGCGCAAACGCTCGGTCGCCCCGGACTCACCGGGTGGCTCTTTGCAGCAATGTCGGCAACCTCAGCGCTCTCGGGGCTCGTTTATGGCATGCGCCTCTGGCGTCTCGCCCTTTCCCATCAATGCCTGCTTGCGCTCGCATGGCTCGCCGTCGGCACGATCGTTCTGACCGCGCTTGCAAGCCCCGCCGCCATGCTGACCGGCTGTCTCCTCCTGGGCTTCGGTTTCGGGCCAGCCCTCACCGCTCTCAACTTGCAACTCGGGCGCCTTGCGCCGGCACAGTACGCGACCGAGACCTTCACCTGGTCGATGATGCTGTTCATGGGCGGCCTCGGCGGGGGCTTCCTGCTCGGCGGGATGCTTGTCGATGTCAGCGGGTGGCGCTTGAGCCTTCTGGCCTCCGCGCTCGGCTACGGGGTTTCGGCAACGATCTGCGGGTTCCTGCCACGCCTTTGGGGAGGTTCGTAACGCAAGCGCGATCTCATCGATGATCGTATTGCGAATGATTCTCATTATGATAAATTTCGCAGCGTCGCATTCTCCTTCGCTTCGTCAGAACCGCATGGACACAGCCACCCCACTCGAACGACTCACCTGGATCGTCGAACTCATGGCCCGTTTTGCGCGCGAAAAGGTGCACGCGCACGACTGTCCGCGGTTGGCCGCAGCCATTTTGCTTCACCTCAAAGCGCTGGGACACGAACTGCCGAACGACTCGGCACTCTCGCGGACCCTGGAACACTGGCAAGAGATCTGGGAGGACGTGCTGGAACGCTCGCTTAGACAGCAGGATGCGCCCTCGCCCCCCGCTCTGGCCGAACTTGTACGACGCGCGCATGCTGCGGCCATCTAGCCGCTGCCTCGCCGCGCGTTCAAGATCTCACGCCAAACGCACTCGGCGGCGAAGCCTCACATCATGTGCTGGCCGCCGTTGATGGCAATGTTCGCGCCCGTCACGAAAGCGGCCTCATCGCTTGCCAGATAAGCCACGAGGCCTGCCACTTCCTCGGGCTTGCCGAGCCGCCCGACCGGGATCTGGGGCAGGATTTTCGTTTCGAGCACATCCTTCGGGATCGCCATCACCATCTTGGTGCCGATGTAGCCCGGCGAGATCGTGTTGACGGTCACCCCTTTTCTCGCCACTTCGAGCGCAAGCGCCTTCGTAAAGCCGTGAATGCCCGCTTTCGCCGCGGCGTAGTTGGTCTGTCCAAACGCGCCCTTTTGCCCGTTGACGGAGGAGATGTTGATGATGCGTCCCCAGCCGCGCTCGCACATCCCGTCGCAGACCTGCTTGGTCATGTTGAACACGCTATCGAGGTTGGTGCGCATCACCACATCCCAGTTGACCTTATCCATCTTTTTGAAGGTCATGTCGCGCGTGATGCCCGCGTTATTGACCAGCACATCGACCGGGCCCACCTCGCGCACGATCTGCTCGACGCAGACTTTGCAGGAATCGAAATCCGAGACGTCGCACGGGTAGGCATGAAACGCATAACCGGCGTTGTGCATGCTGTCGAGCCATTCCTTCCAATGCTTGTTGGCCGGGGAATAGGTTGTCACGACGCGATAGCCGAGCGCAGCCATCTTGATGCAGATGGCCTCGCCGAGACCGCCCATACCGCCCGTGATCAGTGCAACGCGTGACATCAAGAACCTCCTTCGTGATATGCCAGAACGTCAATGTAACGGGCCTTCGCTGACCTCACGCTTTTTCAAGGACGTACCGGCCGGGAGCCGCGCCGAGCCCGCGAGGCTTACGTTTACGCGGCGCTCGCCGCTCGCCCGAGCGTTCGCCCAGCCAACGATACCAATGCGGCCACCAGCTGCCCGGATGTTCGACGGCCGAGGCAAGCCACGCCTCCGCGTTTTCTGCTGGCCAACGCCCGGTCCAGTAACTGCGCTTGTTGGCCGACGGCGGATTGATCACACCCGCGATGTGTCCCGAGGCACCCAGCACGAATTCAACCTCGCCGCCCCACAAGAGCGCCGAGTCGTAGGCGCTTTTCCACGGCACGATGTGGTCTTCGCGTGCGGCAAAGACGTAGAGGTCGAGCTTCACCTCGCTCAAGTCGATCGGCTCGCCGAGCATGGTCAATGCGCCGGGCTGCGGTAAGGCGTTGTCCAAATAAAAATTGCGGATGTAGTAGAGGTACATGCGGCCCGGCAGATTCGTCGAATCGCTATTCCAGTAGAGCAGATCGAAGGCCGGAGGGTCCTGGCCCTTCAAGTAGTTGTTGACCACGTAGTGCCAGATCAGGTCGTTGGCGCGCAAGGTCGCAAAGCTCTGCGCGAGCTCACTGCCGCGCACAATGCCGGCGGAGCCGTCCGGACCGAGCTGCTGAACCCGCATCTGGTAGGTGCTCTCGCCGAGATAAGCCTTGATGTCGCCAGGGTCAGAGAAATCAAGCAGGGTTGTCAAAAAGGTCGCACAGCCCACGAAGTCTTCAAGCTCACCGCGCGCGGCCAAAACGCCGAGCGCGCAGGCCAGCATGGTGCCCCCGACGCAGAAGCCCAGCGTATTGACGATCTCGACTCTGGCATGCGCACGCACCTCGTCGATCGCTGTGAGCACGCCGAGCTCCAGGTAATCATCCCAGCTCAGCCCGGCTTGATCGCGTTGCACGTTACGCCAGGAGATCAAATAGAGGTCGAATCCGGCCTCGACCGCATGCCGTATGAAGGAATTCGCGGGCTGGAGATCGAGAATGTAGAACTTGTTGATGCACGGCGGCACGACCAAAAGCGGTCGCTCGTAGACCCGCCTCGCGGTGGGCGTATAGTGCAAAAGCTCAATGAGTTCGTTACGAAACACGACCTCGCCGGGGGTGATGGCGAGATTGCGGCCCACCTCGAAGGCACGCATATCGGTCATCGAAATGCGCCCTGCTTCGACATCGGCAAGCCAGTTCTCGAAACCGTGACGTAGGCTCTCGCCGTGCGTTTTGATGGCGCGCTCGATCGCCTCCGGGTTGGTCAGAAAATAGTTCGTCGGAGCGGCGGCATCGAGGCTCTGCTCAAGGAAGAAACGCGCTCGGTGGCGTTCACGCTCATCAAGCGCCGCGTGTTCGAGCAGTTCACGCCAAAACCCGGCAGTGCGAAGGTATTGGTCGCGGATGGCCCTGAAGTAAGGCTCTTCGCTCCAGGCGCGGTGGGCGAAACGCCGATCCGCGCGGGCCAGCGTCGAAACATCCATTTCCGGCGAAAACCAGCGCGCGAAGGCGCGGGGCCACGCCTCGGCAGGCACGCTCGGCAGCCACCACCAGCCGGGCTCCGGCATGGGCAGCGCCGCAAGACCCGAGCCGCTCCGCTCTCCCACAGAGCCGGAAGCTGTCCCCGCCCCGGCCGTGTTTGCACGCGTCGGCGCAGCCTCTGACCCTTGCAATGAAGCCAACCACTGCGACCACGGGTAATTCGAATCCGGCATCATGCTGCTCCTCCTCTTTCCCGTCGATCTTCGCGCTAGCCTCACAATCCGGCCGCGAACCGCCCTTTTCGATCCTCGGCCACTGTTTGCGGACTCTGAACGATCGCCCGCATCGCTCCGGGCGCGGCACGCGGGCGGCAGCTCCTATCATGCCAGAGCGGCGCTGAGCTTTGCCTTCTCATCTCGGGCACCTCAGTGAACGTGTAGCAGTTCGTGGGTGAGCATCACCGTACCAATGCCCAGCGCAATCATCGCGATTTGCCAGAGCGTTTCCGTGAGTGAAAAGCGCCGGTGCAGGGTGGGGATCAGATCGGCGACGGCCACATAAAGCATCGACGCGGCAGCAAACGCAAGCACCGGAATCACGAACGCCTGCGCCGTCTCAAGCGCGAGATACCCCGCGACGCCTCCCACAACCATCGCCAAGCTCGACATCAGGTTGAAGGCAAAGGCTTGGGCGCGACTGTAGCCCGCATGCAGAAGAACGAAGAAGTCGCTCACCTCCTGGGGAATCTCGTGCGCGATGACTGCAAGCGAGGTCACAATGCCAAGCTTGATGTCAGCGAGGAACGCGGCCGCGATCAGCACGCCATCCGTTGCATTGTGTAGAGCATCTCCGAGAAGAATCGTGAGCCCAGCAGGACGCCCTGAAGCGATCGCGTGTCCGTGCACGTCGTGATGCACGTGGTGGTGGTGGGGGTGATTCGCCGCGGCCAGGGCTTCGGGCTGGGCAGGCGGTGGCGTGAGCGCGCCGTGACTATGGCGCCAAAGCACTAGTTTTTCCAGGACAAAGAAGAAGAGTAGACCGCCGAGCACCCAAGCAAGCAACGAGGAAGGCACAACCCCTCCGTCGAGCGCGTGCGGCAAGAGATCGAGAAAGACCACCGCGAGCAGCGCGCCCACCGCAAAGGCAACCCACCGGTCGATGGACTGTAGCTTGACCGCAAGGGCAAGCGCGGCAACGGCAATCGAAGCCACCCCCCCGATGAGCGCCGCGATAATGATGTAGAGCAGTGTCACGGACCGCCATGTCCTTGTCCAACCTGCCATTTTCGCATTGCGATCTGTTTTGCCGCGTGATCGACCATTGGGGCGATGCCGGAGTGTGTTGGCGGCTGACAGCGCAACTTGTGCAGGACTACGGCGTGGCGGTGCGTTTGTTCATCGATGAGATCGCGCCGCTGCGCGTGATCGCGGGCGACCGGCTTGAGTTCGACGGTGATCGAGCCGTGGGCCGCGGCAACCTGCCGGTCCGAGTGCTGCCCTGGGATGAAGCGCACGGGTTACCCGCTTCGAATCAGGCACCGCTCGTGATCGAAGCGTTCGCTTGTCATCTGCCGGCCTCCTACGTCGAAACGATGGCCACGCAGGCCGCGCACGGATGCAAGGCGCTGTGGATCAATCTCGAATACCTGAGCGCCGAACCCTGGGTTGACGAAGTCCACGGACTGCCCTCGCCGCATCCAAGGCTGCCTTTGATCAAGTACTTTTTCGTTCCGGGCTTTAGCGCCCGTAGCGGCGGTCTGCTGCGAGAACGCAACTTTGTGGCGCCGCCGCCGCGCGCCGTGTCGCGCCCCATCCAGCTCTTTGCGTTTACGTATGCCACGGCGCCGGTGGCCAGACTAGCCGAAGCCCTGGCCGCGCAGACCTCGTTGGCCGCGCCCGTCGAAGAGCCGCCGGCGCGGTCGCGCTCGTTCGAACCGGTCCCGCAGAGCGCATTCGATGCCGTGCTTGCCGCGCACGATGTGTTGCTCGTGCGCGGCGAAGATAGTTTCGTGCGCGCGCAGTATGCCGGCCGCCCTCTGTTGTGGGATATCTATCCAACCACAGACGGCGCACACCGTGCCAAGCTCAAGGCCTGGCTCGACCGCTACTGCCAGGGACTCGACGCGGAAACCGATGCCATCTACCGCCGGGTCAGCGTCGCCTTCGTTGAGCGCAGTCTCACGCTTGAAGACGCGCGGGCCTTCGCGAGCGCCCTGCCAGCACTGGCAGCCCACGCGCGCACCTGGCAGCAATACCTGCTCGGACAAACCGATTTATTGGGCCGTCTTCTCTCCTTCGCTCGGACTCAGCAACGGATCGGCTCGGACTAAAATAAGACCCCCGCCCCGCTGAGCGCAATCGGCTCGGACGGGCAGCGCGGGGCCAAGTGCTCATCCGGGTTGCTCATCCGGGTCTCAGACCGTAAAGGCCTTTCGAGATCTGCTCATCCACGGGGGACGTCTCCCCTTTTGCTGCTATGAAAACCGCTCAAGAACTCCGTTCTGGGAATGTGATCATGCTCGGCAAAGACCCGATGGTCGTCCTCAAGGCCGAGTACAACAAGTCCGGGCGTAACGCCGCGGTAGTCAAAGCCAAGCTCAAGAATTTGCTCACCGGCACCGGCACCGAAACCGTGTTCAAGGCCGACGACAAATTCGACGTCATCATTCTCGACAAAAAAGAGGTCACCTTCAGCTACTACGCTGATCCGATGTACGTCTTCATGGACAGCGAGTACAACCAGTACGAGATCGAGGCTGAGACGATGGCCGATGCGCTCAAGTACCTCGAGGACGGCATGACCTGCGAGATCACCTTTTTCGAGGGCCGTCCGATCGGTGTGGAACTGCCGACCACGGTGGTTCGCGAAATCGAATACACCGAACCGGCCGTACGCGGCGACACAACCGGCAAGGTCATGAAGCCGGCGCGTCTCAAGGGGACGGGCTTCGAAATTCAGGTGCCTGCTTTCGTCGAGATCGGTGACCGGGTCGAAATCGACACGCGCACCGATGAGTTCAGAAGACGTGTCTAAGGCTCACATGAGATGAAAGGCGCCCTAAGCGGCGCCTTTTTCATCTCGATGATCGCCGTGATCGGAGCATGAGCTCGGTTGCCTATCTGACCCACCCTTATGCGACGCGGCACGCCATGGGCGCTCATCATCCCGAGCGTCCGGAACGCGTGCAAGTGATCGAGCGCGCCCTTGCGCAGTCGGGATGCCTCGCACGCATGGACTGCGAGACGGTCGAAACGCTGCCGGCAGGGTGGCGCGAGGCGGTGACACGAGCTCACCGGCCCGCCTATCTCGAAGCGCTCGAGTCGCTCGCGCCGAGCGCGGGACTTGTGCCGATCGATGCCGACACGGCGATGAACCCCTTCACGTGGCCGGCCGCGCAGTACGCCGCGGCGACCGCCTTACGCGCCGTCGACCGGGTGCTCGGGGGGCAAAACAGGCGTGCCTTCTGTAACGTCCGTCCGCCGGGGCACCACGCTGAGCGGGCTCGCGCGATGGGTTTTTGTTTGCTCAACAACGCCGCGATCGCGGTGTTGCACGCGCTTGAAGCGCACGGCCTTGAGCGGGTCGCGCTCATCGATTTCGACGTGCACCACGGCAACGGCTCTGAAGAAATCTTGGTCGAGGCGATGAATGCGGGCCGGGTGCTCATGGTTTCAACGTTCCAGCATCCGCTCTATCCCGGCAGTGGCGTCAAACCGCTCGCCATGCGCGGCAGCCTCAACATCCCACTTGCGGCCGGTAGCGACGGCCGAACGCTGCGCGAAGTGGTCGAGACGCGCTGGTTGCCGGCGCTCGATGCCTTCGCGCCGCAACTGTTCGTCGTTTCGGCGGGTTTTGACGCGCATCGCGCCGATCCGCTCGCCGGACTGGCTTGGACTGAGCAGGACTACGACTGGCTTACACGAACGCTCGTCGAGGTGGCCGAGCGGCACGCGCAGGGCCGCATGGTCTCGATGCTCGAAGGGGGTTACAACCTCGAAGCGCTCGCGGCTTCAGCTCGTGCACACGTCGAGGCGCTGCTCGACCCTGCCTGAACATCTCATCGGCACACTCACTCGGTCGGATCCGTCCCCGAGGCGGCACGCCTCCGAGGCTCAAAACACCCAGCGCAAGCCGAACAGGATCGAATCGCCTTCCGGCTCGGCGCGCAGCCGTTCCCACGGACTGCGCAAGCCGCGGCGCATCTCGAGTTTGAGCCCAAGACTCGGTGACAGGTCGTAGCGCAAGCCAAGACCGTAGCTCATCTGGGTGCGCTCCACGCCATTGCCGGAGGGCAATAGCGGATCGGCTATCCGCAGGTCGCCGCGTCCCACGCCCAACCGCCCGTACAAGGACCAAGACGAACGCCAACTAAACGCCGAGACGACGTCGAGTTGAACCTGCTGGCCGACGACCATGGACCATTGCGCGGGGTCGAGGTAAAGCCCAACGCCGCGGCGGCCCTCCAGACCACTTGGGAACCGACCGATTTGAGTCGTGATCGCCGCACCAACGGTCATGCCGCTTTCGAAGCGGTAGCCGCCGAAGGCGGTGGTGCCACTTGCAAACCCCGGCTCGGAGCGACCGAACTCAAGCCCTTGTCCCAGCTTGAGCCCGGGAGCGGAAAAGCTCAACGTCAGCGGCCGCTGTTCGAGCCGCAGTCCGCCGAAGTACCCCCCCGTCTCCCCCCAGGCCAGGGCGGCAAGACCAAACACCGCGCCCGCCGCAAGGCGCGCAAACGCTTGCCCAGGCGACCGCCGCCTAGACACGCCGATCGGAGGAACGAGCCACAAGCCTTTCATGCCACAAATCCTGCGCGAGGAGCTTGTGCCTTGTCAATTGGCACGGCGCAAAATCACAAAGTGCTGAGACCGCCGCACACTTCGTGTGTTGCAGGGCCGCCAAAGTTCCCGCAGCGGATCAAAGTCAAGGCCAGTTCCATCCCGGAAAAATCTTACGACCGAGCGAGCCCGGTCAGCGGTGCCGGAAATTGGGTTTTCGTTTCTCGACGAAAGCACGCATGCCCTCGCGCCGATCCTCAAGCGCGAAGGTGGCGTGGAACTCGCGCCGTTCAAACAGCAGCCCTTGGGCAAGCGTGGTTTCGTAGGCCGCGTTGATGGCTTCCTTGATTTTCATCACCACGGGCAAGGAGTGGCCGGCGATCTTGCCGGCCACTTCGAGCGCCGTTTTGATGAGTTCGGAGGCCGGCACGACCCGTGCAACGAGCCCGGCCCGCTCAGCTTCCTCGGCCGATACAAAGCGCCCGGTCAAGCACCAATCCATCGCTTTGGCTTTGCCCACGGCGCGTGGCAGCCGCTGCGTGCCACCCATACCCGGCATCGTGCCGATCGTGATCTCGGGCTGGCCGAATTTGGCGTTGTCGGCGGCGATGACGATGTCGCACATCATCGCGAACTCGCAGCCGCCGCCCAGCGCATAGCCCGAGACTGCGGCGATCACGGGTTTGCGCACGCTGCGCAGCGCTTCCCAATCCCGCCCGATGTAGTCCTCGCGATAGACCTGTGCGTAATCGAAATCCGCCATGGCCGCGATATCGGCGCCGGCGGCGAAAGCCCGCTCGTTGCCCGTCACCACGATCACATGCACTGCCGGATCGGCGTCGAGCTCGCCAAGCACCGCCGCCAGTTCGCGCATCGACTCGTTGCTGAAGGCGTTGAGCACCTCGGGGCGATTGAAGCGCACGAGCGCAACGCGCTCGGGCTCAGTGAGGCGTTCGCATAACACCATGGTGGGATTCATGATCGACCTCTTGCTGTGGGTTGAGCCGTTGTTCGAGCCGCTTGGCCCCCTGAGCCAAGCCGCCCTCGATGAGTCCAATCACCGTCTCGGCAAAGTCGGCATAGCGGACCGGTCCGTGTGGACGTAGCCAGGTAAAGGTCCAGTTGATCATGCCGAAGATGCACATGGTGAGCACTTTGGCCGCAGCGCGGTCGAGCGCGTGGCTGCCTCCGATGACCCGGGCAAAGGCATCGACCACCTCGCGTTCGAGCCCCAGCACCTCGTCGCGCTGCTCGTCGGGCAAATATTTCACGTCGTTGAGCAGCACGATGTGCACCGCGCGCGAGCTTTCGTACTCCGACACAAACCGGCGCACGAGCTCCGCAAGCGCCGCCTGAGCCGGCAGGGCGCGGGCTTCCACCTCGTGCACGAGTGTGGCCAAGCGGCGCATGTAGCCCGCCGTCAGATCGAACAGGATCGCATCCTTCGAGGGGTAGTAGTGGTAGAGCAGGCTCTTCGAGACGTTCAGGCGGCCGGCGAGGCCGGCCATCGTGGTGGCCGGATAGCCACGCTCGGCAAAGGCTTCTGCCGCTGCCTGCAAAATGGCGTCGCGTTGTAGCTGATGTTCGGGTGAAATGCCGCGCGGCATGACGGAGAGGTCGGAGCTAACGGACATCGAAACTGACGTGTAGCGTATCCGACTCAGGATGCGCTTGGCAGGCCAGCACGAAGCCCTGCGCAATCTCATGCGCCTCGAGCGCGAAGTTCTCCTCCATGCGCACGCGCCCGGCCAACACCCGCGCTCGGCATGTGGCACAGACCCCTGCTTTACACGAGTAAGGGAGATCAAAGCCCTGCGCGAGCCCTGCATCGAGCAGTGTTGTGCCGTCGCGTTTCCAGAAGAACGCTCGTGTCCATCCATCGCAAGTCAGCCGCACCCAAGCGCCAGGCACGGTCACAACCGCGCCGTCTTCGCCTGACTTCGCTCGCGTTTCGCGCCGGGGCGTGAGGGGACGTAACTGGCCCGGCGCCACAAAGCGTTCGCGATGAATTGCCGAGGGTGCAACACCGACGGACAAGGCGGTGCTCGAGACGAGCTCGGCCAGAGCGTCCGGCCCACAAACGTAGAGCGCATCGAGCGAGCGAGGATCGACCAGGTGCTCGAACACACGCTCAAGCTTTGCGCGGTCGATCCGTCCCTCCTGCAGTGGCCACTCCTGCGCCTCGCGGCTCAGACAGTGCACGATCGAGAAACGGGGCAAGAAGCGATCACGCAAATCCTCGAGCGCTTCCCGAAACAGGATATCGCGCACGCGCCGGTTGCCGTAGAGCAAAAAACACTTGGCCTGCGAGTTGCTTTCGAGCGCTGTGGTCAGAATCGAGAGGACCGGCGTAATACCACTGCCGGCGGCCACGCACATGATGCGCTCGCGTGCACTGCCTGGGCGGTAGATGAAACGTCCCTCCGGCTCGGCCACCTCGACCGTGTCGCCCACGCGAAGCGCTGTGTTGAGCCACGTTGAGACGCGTCCGTCCGGCACGCGCTTGACGGCAATTCGCCACTGCCCGCTTGCCGGCGATGAACAAAGCGAATACGAGCGGCGTAGCTCCTCACCGTCGAGCCAGAGGCGCAGCGTCACGAACTGCCCGGCGACGAAGTGAAAGCGCGGACGCAACGCCTCGGGTACCTCGAAGGCAATCGAGACCGCCTCCTCCGTCTCGCGTTGCACATCGCACACGCGCAGGCGATGAAAGCGCATGCCTCGCCCCGCTGGTCCTCACCACACGGCCTCGGGGTACTCGCGCGCAAGCGACTGCATTTCCGCAAGTAGCGCCCGCCGCGCTTGAGCCGGATCAAGCACCGCACAGCCGGCCGGATCGGGCCACCATGGATCAGGAAGCTCGGCTCGCTCCAGGACCTCGCTGCGCGCCAGCGAAAGGCTGCGAGCCAGACCCTCTCTGGACAGACCTGTCACGGTCCACTCCAGAAGCTGCGCAATCGCTGGCGCAAGCCTCGCCCGCGCGGCAAGCAGGCGCTGGCGAGACTCCGCGGTGCCGTCGCCGAAGCGCACGACCCACTCCCCCGCGTGCCGAGCGAGCAGCCGTGCCTCCTTGAGCGCATCGGCAGCGATCACCGCCACCTCGCGATCGTTCGAGCGTTCGAGATGCTCCCAAATGACGCCGAACCACAGCGCCAAGGCCCAGGCACGAAGCATGGTTTGCGCATAGTCGCCGTTGGGCAGCGCGGCAAGTGGGACATTGCAAAACGCGTCCGGATCGCGCAAGTAGGCGAGCCGATCCTCCGTGCAGTCGCCTCCCACTCGCGCGCAGTAGAGCTGGTAGAGGCGTCGCGCCTGCCCGATCAAGTCGAGCGCCCGGTTGGCCAGGGCGATGTCCTCTTCAAGGATCGGCCCGTGCCCGCACCACTCCGAGAGGCGGTGACCGAGCAACAAACAGGTATCGGCCAGGGTGAGCACATCCTCGTCGGGCAAGCGCTCAGGCGCAGACATCACAGGTTCTCCACTTCCGGCGGGATGTCGTAGAAGGTCGGGTGACGATAAATCTTTCCGACCATCGGGTCGAAGTTCTCGGACTTCAGCGCCGGATCGCTCGCGGTGATTGCTGCCGAGGGCACCACCCAGATCGACACGCCCTCTTGACGCCGGGTGTAGATATCGCGGGCAAGTGCGATGGCCTGCTGCGCGTCGGCCGCATGGAGGCTGCCCACGTGCTTGTGCTCAAGCCCCTGCCGCGAGCGGATGAACACCTCCCAGAGCGGCCAGTCGCTTCCCCGGGCTCCCGGTTCAGACGCGCTCACGCCGCGACCTCCTTGGCCGCTTGCGCGGCCCGTGCCGCTTCGCGTTCGGCTTGCTTGCGTGCGTACTCGGCAGCGGCCTCACGCACCCAGCGGCCTTCCTCGAAAGCCCGCACACGGGCCGCGATGCGCTCCCGGTTGCAGGGCCCATCCCCATTGACCACCCGCCAGAACTCATCCCAGGGAATGGGTCCGAAGTCATAGTGGCCACGCTCGGGATTCCATTTGAGCTGCGGATCGGGAATCTTGAGCCCGAGATACTCGGCCTGCGGCACCGTCACATCGACGAAGCGCTGCCGCAGCTCATCGTTGGAAATGCGCTTGATGCCCCACGCCATCGCCTGGGGAGTGTGCGTGGAATCCTTGTCGTGCGGGCCAAACATCATGAGCGTCGGCCACCACCACCGGTTGAGCGCCTCTTGCGCCATTTGGCGCTGCTTGGGGGTACCGCGCACGAGCGAGAGCACGATGTCGAAGCCCTGCCGCTGATGAAACGACTCTTCCTTGCAGATCCGGATCATGGCCCGCGCGTAGGGGCCGTAGCTGCAACGGCACAGCGGAATTTGATTCATGATCGCTGCCCCGTCGACCAGCCAGCCGATCATCCCGATGTCGGCCCAGGTGAGCGTCGGATAGTTGAAGATGCTTGAATACTTCGCCTTGCCGGCGTGGAGCGCTTCGATCAAGGCCTCGCGCGTCACACCGAGCGTTTCGGCCGCGGCATAGAGATAGAGCGCGTGCCCGCCCTCATCCTGCACTTTCGCAAGCAGAATCTCCTTGCGCTTGAGCGAGGGCGCACGCGTGATCCAGCCGCCTTCGGGCAACATCCCCACCACCTCCGAGTGCGCGTGCTGCGAAATCTGGCGAATGAGGGTCTTTCGGTAGCCTTCCGGCATCCAATCGTTCGGCTCGATGCGCTCCCCGCGCGCAATCCGCGCGTTGAAAGCGGCCTCTTCGGGCGAAGTCACCGCAGCTGCCGCGCTACGATCAAGATCGATGGCTTGCGTATACATCGGCCCAACCCTCCCGGCCGCCACTCGCCCAAGCGCCACGCCTCCGCCGCCGCGCTGGACGGCCGCTCATCACGAAGATAGTATTCCCGACCGACCGGTCAGTCAATAGGAGCCCTCTCATGGACACCGTTCTCTACCGATGTGTCGATGGCGTAGCGCGCATCACGCTCAATCGCCCCGAGCGGCTCAACAGCTTCACCGTTGGCATGCACGCTGAGCTGCGTGCCGCGCTCGATCGGATTGCAGCCGACGGTGCCCGCGTGCTCGTGCTCACGGGAGCCGGCCGCGCCTTCTGTGCCGGGCAGGATCTCAACGACCGCGCGGTCGCCCCGGGCGGTGAACCGCCCGATCTGGGCGCCTCGATCGAAGAGCACTACGCGCCGCTTGTGCTGCGTCTGCGGAGGATGCCGCTGCCCGTGATCGCCGCTGTCAACGGCGTTGCCGCGGGCGCCGGCGCCAATCTCGCACTGGCCTGCGACCTCGTGATTGCCGCCGAAAGCGCAAGCTTCATCGAACCCTTCTGCAAACTCGGTCTCATCCCGGACACCGGGGGCAGCTACTTCCTGCCGCGGCTGATCGGCCGCGCGCGGGCCCTCGGACTCGCACTCCTCGGCGACAAACTGAGCGCCCGTCAGGCGGCCGAGTGGGGGCTCATCTGGGAATGCGTCCCGGATGCCGACTTCGCGGCGCGGGTCGATACGCTTGCGGCCCAGCTTGCCGCAGGCCCAACCTTCGGCTACGCCCAGACCAAGCGTGCGATCGAGGCAAGCCTCGACCACAGCCTCGAAGAACAGCTCGCCCTCGAAGCCCAGCTCATGCGCGAATGCGGACGTAGTGCCGACTACCGCGAAGGCGTCGCCGCCTTTCTCGAAAAACGCACGCCGCGGTTCGTGGGTCGATGAACCCTGCGCAGCCCCCCTCCGGCTCCACCGGTCTCCCCCCTGCGGCAAGCGCAGGGGGGAACCACGCTCCCGTCCTACCCTGCGCCGAAGGCGTAGGGGGAAACCAGGAACCCGTTCTCCGTGGCGCCAAAGGCGTGGGTCGAAACCCGGCACCCGTCCTCCTCTGCGCCGAAGGCGTAGGGGAGGTGCCGCGCAGCGGCGGAGGGGTCGGTCGCGAAGCGGTCGCACGTGATCTTTGGGGGTCTGGCGCCATCGGCCCACCCCCCTCCGGCTTCGCCGGTGTCCCCCCTGCGGCAAGCGCAGGGGGGAACCACAATCGCGTCCTCCCCTGCGCCGAAAGCGTAGGGGAGGTGCCGCGCGGCGGCGCAGGGGTCGGCCTTTCCCGAGCCGGGCTCTGGCGCCGCTTTGGCGCCTTTGTCCACGAGCTCCTGTTCCTTGTGGCCTACCTGTTCATCGTTGGGCTCATCTTTGCGGCCTTCTCAGGCGCAACCAGCAAAGCCGGACGCCCACAGATCCTGACCGGACCGATCGCGGTGCTTCAGCAGATCTACCTGTTCGCAAGCCTTGGCCTCTATTTCGTCTACTTCTGGACGAACGGCCGTCGCACACTCGCGTTCAAAACCTGGGGCCTTCGGCTCGTACCAGCCGAGGCGCGCTCGATCGAGCCGATTGCCACGCGCAGCGCAATTGTGCGTTACTTTGCAACCTGGATCGGCCCGATGCTTGGCGTGCTCACCTATAAGGCCACCGATGGCCTTTACGGGCTCTGGCTCATCGCCCTCTTCGCGAACTTCCTCTGGGCGCTCATCGACCGTGACCGGCAGTTCCTGCACGATCGCATCGCCGGGACGCGGGTTGTGCGAAGCGATGCCTGACTAGCGCGCCGCGCAAAAACGCCCGCACAAGTAGGTCCACGCAAGCACTGAAGCGGCGTTGCTCGTGAGCTCGGCATGATCGAACGGCGGGCTCACTTCACACAGATCCATCCCAACCCACGGCAGCTCGGCCCAGGCTTCAAGCAGCGTAAGCACCTGGTTCGTGCTGAGTCCGCCCGGCTCGGGCGTGCCAGTGCCCGGCGCGAAGGCCGGGTCGAGCACGTCGATGTCGAGCGTGAGATAGGTCGGACGACCAAGCGTTGCTGCACGCACGTGTTCCACCACCTCCGTAAGCTGATCCACGCTCTCGCGCCCACGCAGCTCGCGCGCGGTGAAGATGCGCCCGCCCTGCTCGGCGATGAATTCGCGCACCTCACGCGTCGCCGCGGAACGAATGCCAATCTGTGTGGTCGCGCGCGGGTCGATCAGTCCCTCGGCCACCGCCTCGCGCAGCCACGTGCCGTGGCCCGAAGGTTCGCCGAAGTGATCGGGCCAGGTATCGCAATGCGCATCGAAGTGCACGAGCGCGAGCGGCTCGCCCACCTGCGCCCGATAAGCACGCAGCAGCGGCAGCGTGATCGAGTGATCGCCGCCGAGCCAGAGCATGTGATGGCGGGCCATCAGTTCCCGCGCAAGCGGCTCGAGCGCTTCGCGCATCCGCTCAAGCGACGTATTCGGAAGTGCGAGATCGCCGTAATCGACCAGTTGCCCTGCTTGTGGTGCGATGTCAAACACCGGGTGCGTCGCGTCGCAGCGCATGTGGCTCGCCAGGCGGATCGCGGCGGGGCCGTGGCGCGCACCGGGCCGGTGGGTGGTCGCGCCGTCCCAGGCAATCCCGGCGACTGCGAACGGCGCATTCGGCGCGAGCGACGGATGCGGCGCATTGAGAAAACCGCCACAGCGTGGGTCGAAGGCGTAGGGGAGGCTCGGGTAGCAGGTCATTCGAGGAATAAAGCCATGACGCGGCGCAACGCGCTGCCGTCGCACCTTTGGAACTTTACGCTCATGCGCGCGGGCCTCGGGTCAGCGCTCACGGATCCGCACGGTCGCTCAACCCACCGGCGGCTAACAAGGGGGCATTCGAGGCCCATGCGACCTCGAGGCGCTGGGAGGCCAGGGTTTGCCGCATGTGGCCTCTGCCGCAATCGATCCGGCAACGGTCGGATCTCGCTTCAAGCGCGCTCGAGGGTGTAGCCCTCTTTGGCATCGTTCATCTTCCAGCCGAGCGCTTCGATTTCGGCGCGGAGGCGATCGGCTTCACTCCAGTTCTTGGCGCTTCTTGCCGCCCACCGCGCCTCAGCCAGCGCGCGCACGTTGTCCGGAATATCCACGGCCTTAGGCTGCCACTGGCCCAAGCCAAGTCCGAGCGCCTGGTCGAAGACAAGCAGCGTGGCTCGTTTGACCGGCGCCGGCAGCGCCGACTTGGCAACCTCATGCGCAAGCGCGAGCGCCTGCGGAAAGTTGAGATCGTCATTAAGCCGTGCCATGAAGCGCTCAACGGCGTGAGCGTCCGGGGCACCGACCTCGGCACCAAGCGCATGCACCGTAAGCCGCAGGCGGTTCAGGGCCGTCTGCGCGGCATCGAGCGCCTCCCAGCTGAAGTTGAGCTGCGAGCGGTAGTGCGCGGTTAGGCAGAGGTAGCGGTAGGCGAGCGGGTCATAGCCGCGATCGATGAGCGTCTGCAGGCGCAGGAATTCCCCGGCCGACTTGCTCATCTTCGCCTCCTGGGTGAGCAGGAAGTAGCCGTGCATCCAGAAGTTCGCAAGCCGCGTCCCGTAGGCGGCCTCGGTCTGGCTGATTTCGTTGGTGTGATGCACCGGGATGTG
>JANWWI010000160.1 GCA_025056355.1 Casimicrobiaceae bacterium
GAGCAGGGTGCGCCCGGTGACCTGCTTCCAGCGCTCGGCGACCGCCTTTTGCACCGCCATTCCGCCGCCGACGCAGATCTTGAGGTGCGAAAAATCGAGCCGCCGAAAGTCCTCGTTGTTGAGCAGCGCGTTAAAGAGCGTGTTCACCCCGGTGATGACGTTATAGCGATGCTTCGCCAGCTCCTTCACGAACCCGGGAATGTCGCGCGGGTTGGTGATGAGAATGTTTTCGCCGCCCACCTTCGTCATCAGCAGGCAGTTCACGGTGAGCGAGAAGATGTGATAGAGCGGAAGCGCGGTGATGATCACCGCGCGTTCCTCTCCCAGCCCGGGAAGGAGCCACGCCGCCGCCTGCTCGATATTGGCGAGGATGTTGCGGTGAAGGAGCATCGCGCCCTTGGAAACCCCGGTCGTGCCGCCGGTGTACTGCAGGAACGCGATGTCGTCGTGGCCGACCTCGACCTTCTTCAGCTCGCCGCGCGCGCCTTCGGCGAGCGCGTCGTTGAACCGCAGCGCGCCGGGCAGCGCGTACGCCG
>JANWWI010000161.1 GCA_025056355.1 Casimicrobiaceae bacterium
GTGTGCACCATCCCGGCGAGGCCGAGGCCGGCGAGAAAGAACGTGAGCGCGAACCCGAGCGCGAGCGCGTAGTTGATCGAGCCGACGAGCAGGATCGCGAGGGTGGCGCCGAACAGCCACCCGAGCCGCGTCGGCAGGATGTAGACGCGGCGGTGGCCGAGGACGACCTCGCCGTGCTCAGGGGGCACGAAGCCGTAGAGCCGGTTGCGCAGCGTGACGCGGTCAACTCGTCGCGCCATCGTAGCCCTTCTCCTCGTCGAGGTAGTGGCGCAGGATCAGGCAGCCGTAGCGGATGTTGGTGCGCAGGCGGAACAGGTTGTGATCGGGCTGGCCGATCAGCTTCACCCAAAACGGCATCACCTGCATGTAGCCGCGCGCCCCCGCCGGGGAGACGGCGTATTTGCGAAAGCCGCTTTCCACCTCGATCACCGCGAGCACCAGTTGCGGGTCGAGCCCGGCGCGCACCGCTTCGTACTGCACCGTCTTCAGCAACTCGATGCGCTCCCTGCGGTCGGGGATGCGCGCGCGCAGCCG
>JANWWI010000162.1 GCA_025056355.1 Casimicrobiaceae bacterium
GCCACTCGACGGGCGCGAGATTCCCCCGCGCATGCGGGGATCGACCTGCCCCTTGTTTGCGCACCCCGCCCCCGCCGCCGATTCCCCCGCGCATGCGGGGATCGACCTTTGTCAAGCGCGGGCGCGGGCCCGGGTTCGCCGATTCCCCCGCGCATGCGGGGATCGACCCCACCCCCCGCGCCGGGCTCGGAAGGCGTTCACGATTCCCCCGCGCATGCGGGGATCGACCGCGCTCCGAGATCGAGGCCGAGCGGCGCCGCGCGATTCCCCCGCGCATGCGGGGATCGACCTCTACGGCTCGGGCCGGGCGCGCGACCTGATCCGATTCCCCCGCGCATGCGGGGATCGACCTTTGCCGATTGACCTAACGACCACACCCGAATATATTCCCCCGCGCATGCGGGGATCGACCGCCGCTTCGCGGCCTGCTGATCCTTGCGGCGAAGATTCCCCCGCGCATGCGGGGATCGACCTGGCGTCTCGTGATACGTGCCGCCAGCGTCTCGGATTCCCCCGCGGATGCGGGGA
>JANWWI010000163.1 GCA_025056355.1 Casimicrobiaceae bacterium
CGCGGCTACGCCCACTCCCCCTGGGGCGTGCGGCTGGTGGAGTACCGCATCGACGGAGGCCCCTGGCGCCGGGCTACCCTGCTCCCGCCCAACCTGGGCCGCTACACCTGGGTGCGCTTCCAGTTCCCCTTCGAGGCCACCCCTGGGGTCCACGTCATCGAGACCCGGGCCACCGACAACCACGGGAACGTCCAGCCCACCCGGGTGCCCTTCGACGCCCTGGGGCACATGAACAACTCCATTCCGCGCTTCGAGGTGCAGGTGGTCTGATGAAGAAGGCTGCTGTGCTCCTTGCGCTGGGCCTCCTTGCCCTACCCGCCGGCTTGCAAGCCCAGCAGGCCACCACCCCTCAGGCCCAGCAGCTGGCCCTAGGCAGCCAGGTCTACCAGGCCCAGTGCGCCACCTGCCATGCCCAGGGGGCCCAAGGCCTGGTAGGTAGCGCTCCTCTGAGCCGTCTGACCCGCTACCGCACGGCCCAGGGGCTCTACGACTACGTGACCCTCTCGATGCCCCCCACCAACCCC
>JANWWI010000164.1 GCA_025056355.1 Casimicrobiaceae bacterium
GAATGATAAGAGCTTTTGCGCTCTATGCAATCTTGAAAAATATAAGCTTCTATTTTTTCTCGTACTGTTTGTGAAGTAGAAATTAAGTCGTTCAACATTTTTTACATTAAAGGAAAGAGTTCAGACGAGGTTACACAGCGCGCCGAAAATTCTTTCGAATTGTCAGAAAGTAATAATGGAAAGCTGTCTCCATGTTCTTGTAAAACTTGTCTGCTATAAGCTAAAACATCAAGAATATCATCTTCATTATGAGTTCTTGCTGGTTTCCAATTAGAAATTTGGCGATATACTTGTGCTTGCAATTTTGGATAAACTAATATATCGCCAGATTTTAATTGGAGAATGGCGTCTCTAATTCGCGCAGTTTTAGATTGTTTTCTTGGGTTAATTGGATATAAGCAAATTCCTTCAATGTTGAATTGTTCAATAAGTTCTTCAAACCAGAAGATTAAAGTTTCTTGATAAGCTACAGCTTCAATACAAATTGAGGCACAATTGTATGAAAGAGCTAATTCTAAGGT
>JANWWI010000165.1 GCA_025056355.1 Casimicrobiaceae bacterium
CGTCTCCGTATCGAACCCCAGATACGGCTCCGCTCGCAGCCGCGTGCAAATGGTCGCCAGCCGCTCATCGCTGTTGATCACCTCCACCGCGCCCTCGTAATGCCTTACCGGGTAGCGCATCAATTCCTCGTGCGCGATGCTGACAGGTACCGGGTGCATACGGTCAGCGGCCCAACCGGTCGGCTTCCATTTCTTCGAGCCGGAACTCGGCGCCCGAGGCGATCCGTTCGAGCCGACCATCTCGAATCCAACAAACCCGGTCACTGGCGGCCAACATCTTGTGATCATGGGTGGCGGTGATCACCGTGACGTTGTGTTCACGATTCAGCTCCTTGAGAATCGCGATGATTTCTGCGCCCGTCTTGGTGTCGAGGTTGCCGGTCGGCTCATCGGCGAGAATTACGGCCGGGTTGTTGGCCAACGCGCGCGCGATTGCCACCCGTTGCTGTTGCCCGCCCGATAACTCGAACGGTTTGTGATGCAACCGGTGGCCCAACCCCACACGCTCCAAAATCC
>JANWWI010000166.1 GCA_025056355.1 Casimicrobiaceae bacterium
GCCAGAGCCGCAGCTGCGCGCGGGTGTTGGTCCGCGGCGCCGGCGGCTACGGCTCGGGCACCGCGGCTGCATCGGGCATCGGCCCCGGGCCGTGCCAAATGATTTCATCGCCGAGCAGGCTCACCTGCGCGCCAGGCACGTGGCGCAGGCGATCGAAACGTTCGCGTGGCGTCAGCATCAGATCAGCTCCCACACCAGCATCTGAATGGCACTGAGGTTGGCGCGCGTCTCCACCACCTCGAAAATGCCGGCCTCGCCGTGGCGCGTGGTCCGCATCTGCAGCGTAAAGATGTAGGTCCCGGGCGAAGACACGCTTGCCAGGTGCATGACCACAACGGAGCCATAGGCGCCCCACGTGCCTGACCCGACGAACGTCCCAGACAGGCGGGAGGGCGGCCCGTTTCCGAGCGACGAAGTCCAGCGAAACTCCGCGCTTTCCCCTCCGCCGCCGCTGCCAGTCGGAAAGGTAATCTCCCATTTGGGCGCCGGGATTAGCCCAAAAACAATCAGC
>JANWWI010000167.1 GCA_025056355.1 Casimicrobiaceae bacterium
GGCCACACAGGCGGCCATCGCCGCGTGCAATCGGGAACAAATCAACTCGTGCCGCCGTCCGGGCGCGCGTCGGGGCGTGATCTCGCCGCTCAGGATCTCGTGGTAGTCCTCGCTCATGCCACGGCCAGCAGCTTACGCAGGAAGCGGCCGGTGTGCGAGCGTTTGTTGCGCGCCACCGCTTCGGGCGGCCCCTCGGCCACAATGCGCCCGCCGTCCTCCCCGCCTTCGGGGCCGAGGTCAATGATCCAGTCGGCTTCGGCAATCAGGTCGAGGTTGTGCTCAATCACGATGACCGTATGGCCGGCGTCCACAAGCCGGTGCAGCACGTCCACCAGCCGCCGCACATCGGCCATGTGCAGGCCGATGGTCGGCTCTTCCAGAATGAAAAGGTTTTTCTTCCCGCGCCCCAGATCAGTCGGATCAGTCAGATCAATGGGGTCCGTCGGATCCGGTTGGGCCTTCAGGCCGGCGAGCAGGTGCGTCACCAGTTTCACGCGCTGGGCTTCGCC
>JANWWI010000168.1 GCA_025056355.1 Casimicrobiaceae bacterium
GGGGCCGGGTCCGGTTTTCACGCGCGCGATCCGCTCCACGACCTCCATGCCTTTCACCACGCGCCCGAACACGCAGTAGCCCCAGCCCTCCTGCGTGGGATAGCGGAAGTCGAGCTCGCGGTTGTCGGCCACGTTGATGAAGAACTGCGCCGTCGCCGAGTGCGGATCGGAGGTGCGCGCCATCGCGATCGTGCCCGTCGCGTTCTTGAGGCCGTTGTCGGCCTCGTTGCGGATCGGGGGGCGTGTCGGTTTCTGGACGAAGTCGGGCGTGAAACCTCCGCCCTGGATCATGAACTTCGGGATCACGCGATGAAAAATCGTGCCGTCGTAGAAGCCCTCCTTCACGTAGCGCAGGAAGTTTTCCACCGTGCGCGGCGCCTTGTCGGGATAGAGCTCGATCGTGATCGCGCCGAGGCTGGTCCGCAGTTCTACCCGTGGGGCTTCGGCAAGAGCCGGAGCGGCGAGCGCGGCGACGAGCAGAAGAAGCCCGCTGGGCAGCCAGCTCGCG
>JANWWI010000169.1 GCA_025056355.1 Casimicrobiaceae bacterium
ACTCGCCATTCGCCACTCACTACTCGCCACTCGCCACCCACTACTCGCCACTTGCCACTCACTACTCGCCATTCTCCACCCATCCCCCACCACCCGCTGCACCAGCTCGGCCACCAGCGTCGGCGGGGTGTAGTACGAGCCGGTGGTGCGGCGCTCGCTGCCCTCGCTGAGCACGAAGCGCGGCTGCGCCTCCGGCCCGTTCACCTGCGGCTCGTAGTCCAGCAGGCTCTCGTACACCGAGCCGAGCTCCTCAGTGTCCAGCGCGGCGTAGTTGATCCGGCGCGGCACTGCGTCGTTGAAGAGCGACAGGTGCCAAAACGCGGAGAGGAAGTCGCGGTTGCGCACCTCGGCGCGATCGAGCGTCAGCGGCTCGAAGAGCTTGCCGTTCAGCGGCGCGATGCCCAGGCGGTTCGCCGCCTTCTCGTCGCGCAGGATGTGCCACAGCGCGCGCAGGCCCAGCCAGATGTCGGGGTCGTCGGTGTAGGCGCGGCGCTGCTCGCACA
>JANWWI010000016.1 GCA_025056355.1 Casimicrobiaceae bacterium
GGGTGGCACCTCAAGGCCATGACGCCGTCGGTAGTGCTGCGAGATCGCCTCGCGTAGCGGCGCAATACCCAGCGCACTCGTGTATCGAACCGCACCCTGAGCCAGAAACCGATTCGCTGCCTCCAGCACGGGCGGCGACGTGGGAAAGTCCGGCTCACCGATTTCCAGATGAATCACGGCTCGGCCCGCCGATTCAAGCGCTCGCGCGCGAGTGGCGATTTCCATCACGTGAAACGGCGCAATCGCCGTCAAGCGCGAGGCCACGTCAAAGCTGGGGCCACCCTGTCGAATGAGTTTCATCTCATGCAAGCAGAATTCTCGTTCTACAGCCTACGTTGATGCATTGTCTTGCTCAGTAGCGCGAACGCATCGACCGGTGCCGGCCGTACGAATCAACGGGCGCATCGTACGCCCTAACAGGCTACTGAAATCCTCGCCAGGCCGAGCCGAAAATGCATTCCCAACGGGCCGCGTCCCCCTTGGCCACCCTTTGAGAAACCGCGCTCATAGGCCGTTTTTCGCATTCGACCTCTACGGTTGGCATCAATCAACCAGCATTTCAGCAGCCTGCTCAACCGTCGCGAGGCCGCCGTCCGCTCAATCGCCTGAGGACGGCACGACACGGCCTGAGTCGAGCCGAAGCTGCCTTCGGCAGCGACTGGCGAGGGTGGCATCATGGGTCACGATGACCAAGGCCGCGCCGCGTTCGCTTGCGCTTTCAAGCAGCAGCTCAAACACTCGCATGCCGTTTTCGGCATCGAGATTACCAGTCGGCTCATCAGCCAAGATGCAGGCCGGCTCAGTCACAAGGGCCCGAGCGATGGCCACCCGCTGGCGCTCTCCGCCGGAGAGCTCACCGGGGCGATGCTGTCCACGCGCCGCAAGCCCAACCCGTGCAAGTAGCGCCTCGGCGCGCGCAAGCGCCTCGCTGCGGGCCAGCCCGCGGATGCGTAGCGGCAGCGCAACATTCTCTCTGGCCGTGAGCTCCGGCAAGAGGTGATGAAACTGGTAGACAAAGCCAAGCGCGCGATTCCGAAGCGCGCTGCGAGCGCGATCTTCGAGCCGATCCAACCGCGCGCCCATCAAGTACACCTCGCCGGCCGTCGGTCGGTCCAACCCGCCAAGCAAGTGCAGCAGCGTGCTCTTGCCCGAGCCCGAGGCCCCCACCACCGCCAACGACTCACCGGCCCGCACCGTCAGCGAAACGCCGCGAAGCGCCTCAACCGCACTGGGCCCGCTGCCAAACGTTTTGCTGAGCGCTCGCGCCTCCAGAATCACCGCTTGCGCGCCGGCATCGGCCTTGTTCGAGCGCTGCTCGGATTGAAGCCGGCCAGCCGCCTCACTCATAGCGAAGCGCCTCGGCCGGGTTGACTTGACTCGCCCGCCAGCTCGGGTAGAGCGTGGCCAGAAGCGAAAGCCCGATGCTCGTGCCGACAATGGCAAGCACATCGCTGGCAAGCACCCGCGAAGGCAGCTCGGTGATCAAGTACACGGTTTTGTCGATGAAGGTGACGTTGAAAAGCCGTTCGATCGCACCGACCACCTGGTCGAGGTTCAAGGCAACCGCCAGACCCACAACCGCACCGATGGCAGTGCCCATCAGCCCGATCAGCATCCCTTGCACGAAAAAGACCAGCATCACGCTGCCAGCAGACGCACCCAGCGTTCGCAAAATCGCGATGTCGGCCTGTTTGTCGGTTACAACCATCACAAGCGTGCTGACGAGGTTGAACGCCGCCACGGCCACAATCAGCGTCAGAATGACCCACATGACGCGCTTTTCGAGTTCGACGGCTTTGAAGAAGTTTGCGTTCTGCTGCGTCCAGTCGCTGATGCCCAGTCCGGGCGGAAGCGTGTGCACCCAGGTGCGCGCGACCTCGGGCGCGCGCATGAGGTCATGCAGTGCCACGCGAAGACCGGTCACGGCATCGCCGAGCTGGTAGAGTCGCTGCGCATCTTCGAGATGAATGAGGGCGACGCGGCTGTCTGCTTCGATCCAGCCCAATTCAAAGAGACCAACCACCGTAAAGCTCTTCAGTCGTGGAATCGACCCGGCCGGCGTCACGGTACCCTGTGGAGTGACCAACGCGACTTTTTCGCCAACCCGCACGCCGAGCGCGCGCGCCAGATCCACCCCCAGAATGACGCCCCACTCGCCCGGACGCAGATCTGCGAATGTGCCGACACGCATGTGCCGATGCACGTTCGAGATGTCCAACTCGCGAATGGGATCAATGCCTCGTATGAGCGACGGCTTGTTCACTTCGCCGTTGATCCAGAGCCCTTCGAGCTGCACATAGGGGGCCGTTGCGCGCACGGCCGGATGCATTCGTAACTGCGGCTCAACGCGACGCCAGTCGACGAGCGGCCCGTCAAAGCCCTTGACCTCGACATGCGCAAGCGCTGCAAGCATACGCGAGCGCAATTCGCTTTGAAAACCGTTCATGACCGACAGCACGATGATCAGAGCCGCCACACCCAGCGCGATGCCGAGCATCGACACAAGCGAGATAAAGGAGATAAAGCCGTTGCGCCGCCGTGCCCGCACGTAGCGCAGGCCTAACTCGACCTCGAAGCGCGTCACGCCGTATCCGAACGGGCCGCTTTCGGTAGACGACCCATGAGATAGAACTCGGCGTTCGGGACGATCGCGGCCATGTTCGCCAGGCGGTTACTCATCGCGAAAAACGCACTGATCGCGCCGATGTCCCAGATATCCTCATCCGTGAAGCCGTGCTCCCGTAGCCGCGCGAAATCCGCCTCGTCGACCTGCGCCGACTCCGAACAGACCTTGAGCGCAAAATCAAGCATCGCGCGTTGCGCGGGAGTGATTTGCGCTCGCGCCGGATTGACCGCGAGCTGATCCGCCAGGTGCGGCTGCTTGCTGTAGATGCGCAACAGCGCCCCGTGAGCGACAACGCAGTAGAGACATTTGTTGCGGCCGCTCGTGGCCACGACGATCATTTCACGCTCGGCCTTGCCGAGCCGCGCGCTTTCTTTGTTCATGAGCGCGTCGTGGTAGGCAAAAAAGGCTCGAAATTCCGCCGGGCGATGCGCCAGCGCCAGAAACACGTTGGGGATGAACCCCGCCTTGGCTTGCACTTCAAGCATGCGGGCTCGAATGTCGGGCTCGACCTGATCGAGCTCGAGCACCGCGAAGCGCGAAATCGCACCGGCCATCAAGACGACTCATCCTTGGGCGGCACGTAACCGCTTGCCACCTCAGCGCCGCCGGTGAAGAAGTACTTCTCCATTTGCTCGGCGAGATACTTGCGCGCGCGAGGATCAGCCAGGCCCAACCGGTATTCATTGATCAGCATGGTCTGATGACGCAACCACGCCTGCCAGGCTTCCTTGCTCACGTTTTCATAGATACGCCGACCGAGCTCTCCAGGATAGGGCGGGTAGTCGAGCCCTTCGGCTTCTCGACCGAGTTTGATGCACTTGACCATTCGTGCCATGATGACTCGTCCCAGCTTTGCTGACTGAAGCGGCCTAGACTCCGCTTCACAAGTGTTTGACATAAACCTGCGAGGCGCGTTCGTAGTTGTACAGCGCCTGTTTTTGTTCCGGCAGATCGGCAATCGAGCCTGGCTCGAAACCGCGTTCCGTAAACCACTGCGCGGTACGCGTCGTCAGAACAAAAAGCGTCGTGATGCCTTGCGCCCTCGCCGTTTTTTCGATCGCGTGCAGCAGCCGTTCGCCGTAACCCTCCCGGCGGTATTCGGGACTCACCGCCAGGCACGCGAGCTCGCCTTTTCGGACGTCGGGAAACGGGTAGAGCGCCGCGCAGCCGATCACCTGTCCGTCATGCTCGGCAAGGATAAAGCGATCGATCTCGCGTTCGATGAGCGCCCGAGACCGCGGAACCAGAATGCCCTGCCGCTCAAGCGGCTCGATAATCGACAAGAGCGCGCCCACATCATCAATCGTGGCCGGACGCAGGTTATCGAGCCGATCGACCGAAACCATTGTCCCGATACCATCGCGCGTGAACAGTTCCTGCAAAATCGCGCCGTCGATGTGCCGGCCGATCAAATGCGCACGCGCGACGCCGTTTTCGCAGGCCTTCACCGCCGCAGACAAAAACAACTGCACGTCGCTCTCCTGGGGCGCGCGCTGAGCCAGTTCCGCAGCTTCGCGCGTATACAACGTGGAGATGACCTTACCTTGCTCGTCGAGCACCCCAGGCGTATCGAGCAGGAAAATGAGCTTTGCCGCCTTGAGCGCAATCGCGGTCTGGGTGGCGACCTCCTCGACCGTGAGATTGAAGGTATCCCCCGAAGGCGAATAGCCAAGCGTGGACAGCAGCACAATATCGCCCTCGCGTAAGGAGTCGAGAATGCCTTCGGCGTCGATCCGACGCACTTCGCCGGTGTAACACATGTCCACGCCGTCGATCACGCCAAGAGGCTTGGCCACGATGAAGTTGCCTGTGGTGACGCGATTGCGCGTGGGCGCCACGGCGCCCGTGCGCGGGGCGCGCGACAACGCCGCCTCGATCCGCGCGCGCGCGCGGGCCGTGGCACCGATCACGCTGCCTAGCTGATGCTCCTCGGTGATGCGAATCCCGCGGTGATACCGGCTTTGCATGTTGCGCTGAGCGAGCAGTTTTTCGATCTGCGGTCGCGACCCATGCACGAGGACGAGCCGGATGCCGAGGCTCGCAAGCAGGTTCAGATCAGCGATGAAATTGGGAAAGGTCGCATCCGCCACGACCTCGCCGCCGAAGGCCACAACGAAAATGCGTCCGCGAAACGCATGAATGTACGGGGCCGAGGCGCGAAAGGTCGGCACAAACGCCGAGAGTTCGGTTGCGGCAATAGGCGCAGCGGTCGTCATCGGCCCCGATTGTAGGCACAGCGATCGACGTCCTCGATTGCGGCGCGGCGCACCTTTTTACAATCCTGCCATGCCGGCCGCCGATCTGCTTGCCCACCTCAACGAACCCCAGCGCACGGCGGTGACCCTCCCCCACACCTCGGCCCTGATTCTTGCCGGGGCGGGCTCGGGCAAAACCCGTGTCTTGACGACGCGAATCGCCTGGCTGCTCGCCCATGGCCACGTGAGCCCCCAGGGCATCTTGGCCGTGACTTTCACAAACAAGGCGGCGCGGGAGATGCTCACGCGCGTCTCGGCGATGGTCTCGGCCAACACGCGAGCGATGTGGATCGGGACCTTCCATGGCCTGTGCAACCGCTTTTTGCGACTGCATTGGCGTGAGGCACGCCTGCCACAGCACTTTGCCATCCTTGACGCTCAGGAACAAGTCAGCTTTGTCAAGCGCGTGCTCAAAGCTCATCACGTCGATGAGACCCGGCACCCGCCCAAAGAGTGTGCCTGGTTTATCGCCTCGGCCAAGGAAGAAGGCCTTCGACCGCACGAGGTCGAAGCGCATGACGAACACACGCGCCAACGCGTCGAAATCTACCGCCTCTACGAGGCAGCCTGCCAGCGCGAGGGCGCGGTCGATTTCGCGGAGTTGCTGTTGCGCACCGTCGAGGTCCTCGAGCAGCACGAACCGTTACGGCAGCACTACAACGTGCGCTTTCGCCACCTCCTGATCGACGAGTTTCAGGACACCAATGCGCTGCAATATCGCTGGCTGCGTCTTATGGCCGGCCCTGAGTGCGCCGTGATGGCCGTCGGCGACGACGATCAGAGCATCTACGCGTTTCGTGGTGCCAAAGTCGCCAACATGCAAAGCTTCACGCAAGACTTCGCACCCGTTCGCCTGATTCGCCTCGAGCAAAACTACCGCAGCCAAGGCACAATCCTCGATGCGGCCAACGCGCTGATTCGTCATAACAAGGCACGACTCGGCAAGGAGCTCTGGACCGATCGCGGCCCGGGCGAGCCGCTGCGCGCCTTTCACGGCCTGACGGACAACGACGAAGCGCGCTTCGTTGTCGATCGTATCCAGCAAGCCCTTGCCGAGGGCACTCGTCCCGATCACATCGCAATCCTGTATCGCTCCAATGCGCAGTCGCGGCTTTTCGAGCATGCGCTATTCAACGCACGCATTCCGTACCGCGTCTACGGTGGACTGCGTTTCTTTGAGCGTGCTGAGATCAAGCATGCGCTCGCCTATCTGCGGCTTATTAGCCAACCACACGATGATCATGCGCTGCTGCGCGTGATCAACTTTCCGCCGCGCGGCATCGGCACGCGAACGATCGAGTCACTGCAGGCAGCCGCACGGGCCTCCGGGGTGTCGCTGTGGCAGGTCGCCTGCAGCGGTTCGCTAGCAGGGCGAAGCGGCCAGGCGCTCCTGGGTTTCGTGCAATTGATCGAACGGCTTCGTCGCGCCGCCAGCGCGCTTCCGTTACCCGAGCTCGTGCAACTCCTCATCGAGGCGAGCGGACTTCGCAGCCACTACGAAGCCGACCGTGACGGGCAGGATCGTCTCGAGAACTTGAGCGAGCTCATCAGCGCAGCCGAGAGCTTTATGCGCGAAAGCGAGGACGGCGCGCAGGATCCGTCTGCGGAACCGACCGATCCGATCGCAGCGTTTCTCGCCCACGCGGCGCTTGAAGCCGGCGAGACGCAAGCGAGCGACGGACGTCCCGCACTTCAGCTCATGACCGTGCATGCGGCCAAGGGACTCGAATTCGACGAAGTCTTCATCACAGGTCTCGAAGAGGGCCTCTTTCCGCATGAAAACGCTCTGCAAGAGGGCGAGGCAGGGCTTGAGGAAGAGCGCCGCTTGATGTATGTGGCAATCACTCGCGCACGCCGGCGCCTGCACCTCTCGAGCGCTCAACTGCGCATGCTCAACGGGCAAACGCGCTATAACGTTGCCTCACGCTTCCTCGAGGAAATACCCGCCTCGCTGATCCAGTGGCTCTCGGCCCCGCCGCGGGCCTCTCACCTTGGCCGAGATGCCTTCGCCGATTGGTCATCGAGTGCCGGCGCTTCGTCGAGCGCCCCCTCCGCGCAGCGGTTCCAGATTGGCCAGCAGGTTCGCCATGCCCGTTTCGGTCTCGGGATCATCGTCAAGGCCACCGGCAGCGGCGACCAAACCGAGGTCGAAGTGAACTTCTACGATTACGGCCTGAAGCGACTGGCGCTCGAATACGCAAAGCTCACCCCGGCCTGACCTGCCTGCAACTCCGCTCAACGATCCACGCGCTTGAGCGTTTCGTGACGGTGAAACACCGCGCGGTAGCTCACATAGTCGCTGATCATCACGATCGCCGTGACCGGTAGCGCCGCAAGCATCAGCACCGGCGTCGTTCGCGATGCGCCCAGCAGCATCAGTAGCGGCGAGAGGAGCAGCACAAGCACAAAAAGCGAACCGATCAACGCGACGCCATAGACCGCCATCGCCGGCAGATTGCGCCACCAGGCAATCAGCGACAAACGAAGCGCTGCGGGAAAGCTCGCATCACCGAATACCACGAGCGCCGGAGCAAACCATAACGCTGCGGTCACAGGCAGCATGAGCAAAATCGTCACGAGCATGAAGGTCGTCACGATCGGATCGCTCAGCTCAGGTCCTTTGCCGGCCATCAAGGCCTCGATGTCGAGCCCAGTCACGGCGGCGGCCAAGGAAGCCGTCAAGATGACGCCGAGCAGATACACCCCGCCCAGAGGAATGAGGGCTTTCCAATTGGACCGAAAGCCGGCAAACAGGTGCATGACTTCCGGCAACTCCCCGCGCTCGTGGTGCCACGCAGCTGCCAAAAAGCCCACGCTGAGAATCGGTTTGAGCAACATGACGCCGAGCCCGGCCGTCACGAGCGACAACAGTTGCATGAGCAACAAAAACAGCGCCGCAAGCGCCACATAGCGGAACCAGTAAACGCGAAACAGGGCAAAGGAGGCCGCAAGCCACTGCGCTCCTTCGCGCGCAGGAACGACAACCGGTTGCGGAAGAGCCATCACAACCTCTCGTCTGGCCACAGTACCGGCCGGGCGATGCGACTGCGCAAAATGCGCTCGAAATGCCCGGGATCATGGGGGACGTTGATTTCCGCGACGCGCGGTAGATACAGATCGTGCAAGCGCGAAAGCCAGAAGCGCAGCGCACTTGCCCGCAGCAAGACCGGCCATGCGTGCTGTTCGTCGGCCGTCACGGGCCGGATGCTGGTGTAGGCTTCAAGCATGGCTTTCATGCGCGGCTCCTCGATCTCGCCGCTTTCGAGATCCACACACCAGTCGTTGACCGCAATGGCCAAATCGTAGGCCAGTTCATCGGAAGCGGCAAAACCGAAATCGATGATCCCCGAGAGCTGACCGTCCAAGAAAAACACATTGTCGCGAAACAAGTCGCCATGGATCGCACCGGTCGGCAAGCGATTGCGCCGTCGCTCGCGTTGGAAACGCAGCTCCTCCGCAATCAGGGCGTTTTGTTCTGAGGTCAGAAAAGGGCGCACGGCGCGCGATGTTCGCAGCATCCATCCGGGGCCACGCTTGTTCGACTGCCGTGAGCGAAAGCGAAGTCCAGCCACATGCAGACGCGCAAGCTCCGCCCCGACAGCGGCGCAGTGCCCGCGGTCGGGTTCGAGGATCGGTTCGCCGGCCAATCGTCGACTCAGGCTCGCCGGCTTGCCATTCAACATCGAAAAGAGACTGCCGGTGCGGTCGCGCTCGATCGACGCCACCGCAACGCCCTGCTCAGCCAGATACGCCGTCAGATTCAAGTAGAAGGGCAGCTCCTCCGGCGCGATGCGCTCGTAGAGCGTGAGCACGAATTGACCGCCACGCGCGGTCAAGTAGTAGTTGGTATTTTCGATGCCGCTGCTGATCGGCTCAAGGGAAACGAGCTCGCCGACCGCGTAGCGCGCAAGCCACGCCGCAGCCTCGGTCATCGAGACGGGAGTAAAAACCGACATGGGAATGTGTGCCCGATGCGCCCAGGGAGGTTCGCCGCGTCGTTGCTTCGCAGCGCGGCGCACCGATCAAAGCACATTGTACGGTTCAGAACGGCACGAGCAACGCAACCGCTTGCGCGGCAATTCCCTCCTCGCGTCCGACAAAGCCGAGCCGCTCCGTCGTGGTCGCTTTGACGTTTACGCACTCCACAGCGACGGCGCAATCCGCTGCGATGTTTCGCCGCATCTGCGCCACATACGGCGCAAGCCGCGGGCGCTGCGCAATGACCGTGGCATCGATGTTGCCGACCCGGTAGCCCGCCTGAGCGATTCGCTCGACCACGCACCGCAAAAGTGCACGCGAGTCTGCACCCTGATAGGCGGGATCCGTGTCGGGGAAATGCTGCCCGATGTCGCCCAGCGAGGCCGCGCCCAGCAGGGCATCCGCGATCGCATGAAGGAGCACGTCGGCATCGGAATGTCCGAGCAGTCCTTTCTCGTGCGGGATATCGACCCCGCCGATCACGCAGCGCCGCCCGGCCACGAGCCGATGCACATCAAAACCGATGCCGACCCGAGCATTCATGCCTGCGTGAGCCAAAACGCAGCGAGGGGCAAATCCTCACGATGCGTGATCTTGAGGTTACGCGACTCGCCAAGGATAAGCCGCGGCGCAAAGCCGAGCGACTCGACCGCCTGAGCCTCATCGGTCGCCCCGGGGCACGCCGCCAAGGCCTCGCGCAATAGGTCATAGCGAAACATCTGCGGCGTCTGTGCGCGCCACAGACGATCACGCGGGAGCGTTTCGGCCACTTCCCCGGCTGTGTTAGCACGCTTGACGGTGTCAGTCAGTGGCAGCGCCAGCAGCGCGCCGACGCCCTGCCGCGCGGCAAGCAGCCGCTCGAGCGCGGCGCGGCTCAAGCACGGTCGCGCGGCATCGTGCACGAGAACCCAGCTATCGGGGTTGACCTCGGCTGCGATTGCAGCCAGCGCTCGGGCAACGGTCAGCGCTCGTGTGGGCCCTGCTTGCCGCAAGAGCCGAACGCGAGCCGGATCGAAGGCCGCAAGCGCTTCGTGCGCCCATGGATCCTCGGGCTGAACGTTGACGTAGATGCGCTCGATCTCGGCAGCGGCTGAAAGTGCGGCAACCGCCGCTGACAGGACCGACCCGGTCCCAAGCGGCAGGTATTGCTTCGGTCGATCGGCACCGAAGCGCTGCCCGCTGCCGCCAGCGGGCACGATGGCCACGCAGCCAAATCGCCCCACCCTCGCCTCAGCTGATCACCTTGATCGTCGGCAAACGGGCCGAATAGTCCTCCGAGCGCTGCGCGATGAACACGGCGCACTTGCGCGCGATGTCCCGGTAGATCGCCGCGACGGGGCCGTCAGGATCGGCCACGACGGTCGGCCGCCCACCGTCGGCCTGCTCGCGAATCGAGCGCTCGAGGGGGAGTGCGCCGAGCAAGGGCACGCCGTAGTCGCGGCACATTGCCGCGGCGCCCCCTTCGCCGAAAATCGGTTCGACGTGCCCACAGTGGCTACAGCGATGCAGACTCATGTTCTCGACGACGCCGATGATCGGAATGCCGACCTTTTCAAACATCTTGAGCCCTTTGCGCGCATCGATCACCGCGATCTCCTGCGGTGTGGTCACGATGAGGGCGCCCGTCACCGGCACACGCTGTGCAAGCGTGAGCTGGATGTCACCCGTTCCCGGGGGCATATCCACCACGAGGTAGTCGAGATCACGCCAATTCGTGTCGGAAAGCAGTTGCTCGAGCGCCTGCGTGACCATCGGCCCGCGCCAGACCATGGGGGTATCTGCATCGATCAGAAAGCCGATCGACATCGCCTGAATCCCATGCGCCTCGAGCGGTTCGATCGTCTTGCCATCGAGTGAGTCGGGCCGCGCCGTAATACCGAGCATGAGCGGCTGAGAGGGGCCGTAGATGTCCGCATCGAGCAGCCCCACGGTTGCCCCTTCAGCCGCTAGCGCAAGCGCAAGGTTGACGGCCGTGGTGCTTTTGCCCACGCCACCTTTGCCCGATGCGACGGCGATGATGTTGCGGATGCCGGGCTTGACTTTGACGCCGCGCTGCACGGCGTGCGCGACGATTTTGTGCGTGACGCTCACGTTGACGCGACCCACGCCCTCAAGCCCGAGCAGTCGATCGCGCACGAGTCGCCGAATCGCGTCGTACTGACTGCGCGCCGGGTAACCGAGCACGATCTCCACGACGACCTCATCGCCTTCGACCGCGACGCGCTTGAGCGAGCGGTCGGTGACGAAATCCCGGCCGGTGTTGGGGTCAAGCGTTTCGGCCAGCGCCGCACGGACGCGCTCTTCAAGGGACATCGCGTTCATGGGACCGATTCTAGAATCCAGCCTCGGTCCGCTTGCCCTGCGCAACGCGCTTCGCCGGACCGCTGCCACCAGACACCCGCACCGTGAACGAAGCTCCTCGCCACATTTTTCTGACGACCGCGCTTCCCTACGCGAATGGGCGCTTTCACATCGGCCACATGATGGAGTACATCCAGGCCGACATCTGGAAGCGCGCCATGCAGATGCAGGGACACTGCGTGCATTGGGTCTGCGCCGACGACGCGCACGGCGCCCCAATCATGATCGCGGCGGAAAAAGCGGGAAAGACCCCTGAAGCCTTTGTCCGGGAGATTGCCGCCACTCGCCCGCGCTACCTTGAGGGCTTTGCCATCTCGATCGACCACTGGCATAGCACGGACTCGCCGGAAAACGTCGAGCTTGCGCAGGCGATCTACCGGGCGCTTCGCGAGGCCGGTTTGATCGCCACGCGCACGATCGAGCAGTTCTTCGATCCCGTCAAGGGCATGTTCCTCCCAGACCGCTACGTCAGAGGCATCTGCCCGCGCTGTGGCGCCAGGGACCAGTACGGTGATAGCTGCGAGGTGTGCGGCGCCGTCTACAACCCGACTGAACTCGGCGAGCCCTACTCCGTGCTTTCTGGCGCGCGGCCCGAGCTGCGCCGCTCGGAACACTTCTTTTTCCGGCTCTCGGATCCGCGCGCCACGGCCTTTCTGCGCGACTGGACGGCGGGCGCAAACCCCCGTGGCGAGCCCCGTTTGCAACCCGAGGTACTGGCCAAGGTGCGTGAATGGCTGGAAGAGGGCAAGCTGGCCGACTGGGACATCTCGCGCGATGCCCCCTACTTTGGCATCCCCATCCCTGAGGCACCGGGGAAATTCTTCTACGTCTGGCTCGACGCGCCGATCGGCTATTTGGCCGCGCTCAAGGCCTACTTCGACTCCGGCAAGGCCCAGGCGCGCGGCGAGCCGCGCTCGTTCGAGGCGTTTCTTGCCGACCCGCGTACCGAGCAAATTCACTTCATTGGCAAAGACATCGTTTACTTCCACGTCCTTTTCTGGCCCGCACTGTTGCACTTTGCCGGACGCAAGACGCCCGATCAGGTGTGCGTGCACGGTTTCATCCAGCTGCGCGGCGAGAAGATGAGCAAAAGCCGCGGCACGGGGCTCGACCCCCTCGCCTACCTCGAGCTGGGCATGAACCCCGATTGGCTGCGTTACTACATTGCGGCGAAGCTCAACGCGAACGTCGAAGACTTCGATTTCACGGCCGAAGACTTCATAGCGCGCGTGAACGCCGACTTGGTCGGCAAATTCGTCAATCTGGCAAGTCGCGCCGCCGGTTTTATCGAAAAGCGCTTCGGCGGGCGGCTTGCCATGCGCTTTGACGCGCAGGGCGAAGCGATGCTCGACGCGTTGGCCGCAGCTCACGGCGACATCGCCGCGCTGTTTACAGCACGTGAATTTGGCAAGGCGATTCGTCGCATCATGGAACTGGCCGACCTGGCCAACCAATACGTCGACCGCCGCGCTCCCTGGGTGCTGGCCAAGGATCCTTCGCGTTTGGGCGAGCTGCACGAGGTGGCCACCACCTCGCTCGAAGCCTTCCGTCGCCTCACTCTCTGGCTCGCGCCGGTACTGCCGGGCGTCACGCGCGCCGCCGAGCGGCTGCTCGGCGTGCCGCTCGACCGCTGGGACCGCATTGCCGAGCCGCTCCCGCCGGGGCATCCGATTGCGCCGTACGAGCATTTGCTCAAGCGCGTCGAGGAAAAGCAACTCGATGCCCTTTTGGGGGTCGCTGCGGAGGTGCCATCTGGCACGCCCGAACCCAGTGCGCCGCCCTCGAAGGCGCCCGAAACGATTACGATTGAAGAGTTTGCCCGAATCGATTTACGCATCGCACGTATCCTGGCTGCGCAGCGTGTTGAGGGGTCGAACAAACTGCTGCGTCTTACGCTCGATCTGGGCGAGACCGACGCCGAGGGGCGGCCGCGCCACCGGAGCGTGTTCGCCGGCATCCAGGCCTGCTATGAGCCCGAACAACTCGTCGGTCAGCTCACCGTCGTGGTGGCAAACCTCGCACCACGCAAAATGAAGTTCGGGGTTTCTGAGGGCATGGTGCTTGCCGCTTCGGACCCAACCCACAAGCAAACAGGACTTTACCTGCTTGCGCCCCATCCCGGGGCACAGCCCGGCATGAAGGTGAGTTGATGTTTCGTACGCGGACGCTGTTCGAACGCGACAAATACCGAGTCGTCAAGGCGCACAGCCACGACGCGCCCATTTTTTCGGCACTCATCAAGAGCGACTGGTCGGAGCGAGTGGCCATTTCCGCGCGCCGGCACAACGTCAATCCGACGCAGATTGCTGAGGAGCTGCGGCGTGGCGGCGGACTCGTGCTCATGCGGCACAACGTTCCCGTGGCAGCGCTTGCCTACGTGCCGCGGCGCGACGGAAGCTGGGAGCTCAGACGGCTCGGCGTCCGACGCAGTTTCTCGGGGCGGGGCTTCACGACATTCCTGCTCTCGACCCTGGAAGACCTCGCTCGCGAAAGCGGCGTCCATTCGATCCGCGTGCCCGTGGACGCGCACTCACCACAGCATCAGGACTATTTCTCGCGCCTCGGTTTCAGCGTCGATAGCGACCGCACCTTGAGCACGGTATTCGCAAGCGCAATGCAACCCGTGCTCATGCGTAAATTCATTCTGTGAGCGCCTGCAAGGCCTCGCCGACCGCTTGCGTGTGCGCTGCAGACGAGCGCGCGTTAGCTTGAGTCCGCGCAAGCACCGGTGCGAGGAAGCGACCGGTGTGCGATCCAGGCGTACTGGCGATCGTCTCGGGCGGACCGCAAGCAACCAGGCGGCCGCCGCCAGCTCCGGCCTCGGGCCCCAAGTCGATGACCCAATCGGCAGTCTTGATGACCTCTAAATGGTGTTCGATCACAACGATCGTGTTGCCGCGGTCCCGTAGTCGCAGCAGCACCTTGAGAAGCAGCTCGATGTCGCACAGGTGCAGCCCTGTGGTCGGTTCATCGAGGATATAGAGCGTTCGCCCCACCTCACGCCGAGCAAGCTCGAGCGCAAGCTTGAGCCGCTGCGCTTCGCCGCCCGAGAGCGTCGTGGCCGACTGGCCAAGCTCGAGGTAGCCGAGTCCGACCTCTTCAAGCAGTGCGAGTTTGCCTGCCACCGCCGGTACCGCGGCAAAGAACTCGTGCGCCTCGCTCACCGTCATCGCGAGCACTTCGGCGATGTTGCGCCCGCGGTAGCGCACCTCGAGCGTCTCGCGGTTGTAGCGCTGTCCTCCGCACTGATCGCAAGGCACGTACAGATCGGGCAGAAAATGCATCGAGACGCGGCGCACGCCGTCGCCTTCGCAGGCTTCGCAGCGTCCGCCCTTGACGTTGAACGAGAACCGACCGGGTCCGTAGCCGCGTTCCCGCGCCATCGCGGTTTGCGCGAACAGCTCGCGAATCGGCGTGAACAAGCCTGTGTAGGTCGCCGGGTTCGAACGCGGCGTGCGTCCGATCGGGCTCTGATCGATGTTGACCACCGCCTCGATGGCCTCGCTGCCCTCAAGCGCGCGATGCGGAGCGGGCTCTTCGACGCGCTGGCCGAGCCTGCGCGCGATCGCGCGGTAGAGCGTGTCATTGACGAGCGTGGACTTGCCCGACCCGGACACGCCCGTCACGCAGACGAACAGCCCAAGCGGGATGGTGACATCGAGGTCTTTCAAGTTGTGACCGCGTGCGCCGCGCACGACGAGCGCTTGACCTGGACGCGGCGCACACCGCTCACGCGGCAGCGGAATCTGCCGTGCTCCCGACAAGTACGGCCCCGTGACCGATCCGGGCGTGCGCGCGATTGCCTCGGGCGTTCCCTGGCCCACGATGCGCCCCCCGTGCACACCAGCCCCTGGCCCGAGGTCGATCACGTGATCAGCAGCACGGATCGTCTCCTCATCGTGCTCAACCACGATGACCGTGTTACCGAGGTCGCGCAACTCGCGTAAGGTGGTGATCAAGCGTGCGTTGTCGCGCGGATGCAAACCGATCGAGGGCTCATCGAGCACGTACATGACCCCCGTAAGACCGGAACCGAGCTGCGAAGCCAGGCGAATGCGTTGTGCCTCGCCTCCGGAAAGCGTTTCGGTGCGTCGGTCGAGCGTGAGGTAGTCAAGCCCCACCTCGACCAAAAAACGCAGCCGACGGCGCACCGACTCAAGCAGCCGGTCCGCGATCGCACGCCGCGCGCCCTCGAGCGAAAGCCCTTCGAAGAAGGCAAGCGCCTGTGCAAGCGGCCACGATTCCACCTCGGGCAGCGAAGCGCCCCCGACGAAAACGTAGCGCGCCTCGCGACGAAGGCGCGAACCACCACAAGCCGTGCAGGGCTGACGCGTCATAAAGCGCTTCAACTCCTCGCGAACGGCATCGGCCGCCGTGTCTCGGAAGCGCCGGCGCAGGATCGGAATCACCCCCTCGAACGGCTCACGACGGCGGCGGGTGCGACCGCGCTCATCAAGGTCGGTGAACTCAATGGCCTCCTCACCGCTACCGTAGAGCACGACCCGTCGCACCTGCTCAGGCAGGTCCTGCCACGGGGTGTCGCAATCAAACCCATAGTGCGCCGCAAGCCCCCCGATCAAACGGAAATAAAACGGCGAGCGCCGGTCCCAGCCGGCGATCGCCCCGCTTGCCAGAGAAAGCTCCGGATGCGCGACGATGCGTGCCGGATCGAATTCATCGCGCTCGCCGAGCCCGTCACAGACGGGGCAGGCCCCAAGTGGGGAGTTAAACGAAAACAGGCGTGGTTCGAGCTCGGGTACCGTGTACTCACACCGTGGGCAAACGTGCCGCGTTGAGAACGCATGCTCGCCACCGCTGTCGGCCTCGACCACGAGGACGCGGCCCGCGCCAAGCCTACAGGCAGTCTCAAGCGCTTCGGCCAAGCGCTCGCGCGAGCCCGCGCGCAGCCGAAGCCGATCGATGAGCAGTTCGACTTGCCACGGCGCGGCACTCGATCGATCAATCGGCGCATCCAGATCGATCAGCGCTCTATCCAGACGCGCTTTCGTGAAGCCCTGCGCGCGCCAGGCCGCAAAACGCTCGGCAAGTGTCTCGCCGACACCGAGCCGTGTCGGTGCAAGCACGAGCAGCGCCGTCCCCTCGGGCAGCGCGCTCAGGCGATCCACCATCTGCGCAATCTCCAGGGCCTCAAGCTGCAGCTCCGGATGCTCCGGGCAACGCGGCTCGCCGATGCGCGCATAGAGCACGCGCAAATAATCGTGGATCTCCGTCACCGTGCCGACGGTCGAGCGCGGGTGATGGCTGGCGCTTTTTTGTTCAATCGCGATTGCCGGGGCAAGCCCCTCGATCCAATCGCAATCGGGCCGCTCCATGAGCTCAAGAAACTGCCGCGCGTAAGCCGAAAGGGACTCCACATAGCGCCGCTGCCCCTCGGCAAAAAGCGTGTCAAAGGCAAGCGAACTCTTGCCTGAACCCGAGGGCCCCGTGACGACCACGAGCGCCCCCTTGGGCACATCGAGGTTGAGGTTCTGGAGATTATGCGTGCGCGCACCGCGCACGCGAATGAAGTCGCTACCGATCGTCATGGACACCGCAAGCGCCCACCCAAAGCGCGTGGGCGAAACGCTCGATTATCGCGAGGCCGCCGCCTAAACCGGGAGTACCCCGGGCACGACTTTCACGACCGTAAAAGTGTGCTCCACGAGCAGTCGGTAGCACGGGACCAAGGGCCGGTAGGGGGCTTTCAGGGAAGCAAGCGGAGATCCCGGGGGGTCGTTCGGCAACACGATCGCCGGGGCATTGCTCGGCGTAGCACGCAATGCCTCGCAAAGCGCTGCCTTGAGCGCCTCGACTCGCGAGCGCTCGCTCGATTGGCTTGCGGCGCCCCCCACGGAGGCGCTCATCGGGCGGCGGATGATCTGCGCGCGTTCGTCCACGCTCGCCCCTATGCCCACGCCATGTTCGAGTTCCGGCACCTCCAAGTCGCTCGGTCGTAACGCCTGCTCAGAGGCAAGCGCAACGATTCGATAACCGCCTTGCAACCGCCCCGCGGTCCAACCGAGCGAGCGCTCAAGCAGCTCGGTTGGCAAATCGATCAAAAACCTGAGCGGCGTGAATTCCCCCTTGAGTCGCAGCGTGGGCTCGGGCGCCTCGCCGAGCCAATCTTCGCCGAGCGCTGCGGGTTGCCAGGAGCTGCCCGGATACCAGCCGCGCCACTCTCCCTCGGGCACCCGCAACCCCACCGCACCTGCGCGCACAAAGGCTGCCATCGTTTCAACTCCTTTAGAGCTCACACGGATTGCCGCGAAAGATGACACGCGGATCGCGTGGATTCCACCCGGTAAAGACGAAAGGGCGGTCGCCTGTCGCGACATCGGCTGAAAATTGTCGAGCGTGACGCGACAAGCGACCTATCCTCGGCCCGGACGCGACGCTGCACGGCACGACCTCACGCACGGGGCGGTTTGAGCAACTGCGCCACAAGCTGAGCGCACGCTTGAGGAAGCTCAAGCGGTACGAGATGCCCTGCAGGCAGGACGTGCCAATGCGGCGCGAAGAGAAGCTGATTCGACCGGCGCCCGGCTAAGCGAACTTCATCGGAATCGACTCCGGCCACGAACTGCACGAGCACCCCTCGGCCGCGCAACGACTCCAACGCCCGCCGGGCACGCTCGTGCGGCAGGTGTGCATAGAGGTCACATTCGATCGCGCGCGCAATCGCAAGCGTGAGGCCGCCCTCTGGATGCGGCACGAGGGCGTGATCGAGAAAATCCTCCAGCACTCCGGGTGCCCAGCGTTGCACGAAGGGTTTCGATGCGAAGTGCGTCCGCGCTGCCTCGCGTGTTGGCCACTGATCGCGCCGCCGGGCGGCGACCGGCGCTGGGCCAAAGCGATAACTGAGGCCGGTGGCTTTTGCCACCGTCAGCAACGCGCCGCGCCAGCCGACCGGAATGGGGGCGTCAATCAGGATGACTTGGCGCACGCCCGACACGGCGCAGGCTGCTTCAAGCGCGAGATATCCGCCCATCGAATGGCCAATCAGCGCCCCGGCTGCCTGCTTGTGCGCCACAGCGGCAAATTGGCGAGCCAGCTTGCTCCAGCGTTCATGCGCCGGCGTCGAAGCAGGGCTTTCAAGCAGCGGTGCAACCAGGCTTGCCCCGTCGAGCGCACCCTCAAGGGCGCTCAGAAACTGGCGATAGACGCCAGGCGGAAAGCCATTGGCATGAGCAAAGGCAAGCTGCATGGGCTGCCGTGGAAGAGCTCAAGCCGGACCGTCATTCAAACAAAAGCCCGCCGAGGGCGGGCTTTCGAGGCGGTGTCGCACGGGCCGATGCGGTGCCCATTATTCCTTCTCCGGCACCACGACCACCTTGATCTCCACCGTGACGTCCGTGTGCAGGTTGAGCTTGATGGTCGTCTCGCCGAGTTGTTTGATCGGACCATGTGGCATTTGCACCATCGCCCGCACCACGGCATGGCCTTGCGCTTGAAGTGCTTCCGCAATGTCTGCGTTCGTGACTGAACCGAAGAGCCGCCCATCAACGCCGGCTTTCTGCGAAATTCGCAGTTCGGTGCCGTTCAATGTTTCCGCAAGCGCTTGTGCGGCAGCCAATTTCTCGGCGGCGAGCCGTTCAAGCTCGGCGCGGCGCGCCTCGAGCTCGCGCAAGTTGGCCTCGGTAGCCCGTTTGGCCTTACCTTGCGGAATCAGGTAGTTGCGGGCATAACCATCTTTGACGTTGACCACGTCGCCGAGGTTGCCGATCTTGCCGACTTTTTCCAAAAGGATCACTTGCATGGTCGAGCCCCCTCCACGCGGTCAGCGATGCAGATCGCAATAGGGCAGCAGGGCCAGGAAGCGTGCCCGTTTGATCGCTGTGCTGAGCTGCCGCTGATAGCGCGCCTTCGTTCCGGTCAATCGGGCCGGCTGAATCTTTCCGTTTTCCATGAGGAAATCTTTGAGCAGCTCGACGTCCTTGTAGTCGATCTCCTCGACGCCTGCCGCCGTGAAGCGGCAGAATTTTTTGCGTTTGAACAAATTCGATTCGCGCTTGAGGCGAGTCTTGCTCGCTTTGACCTTGACTGTCGACATGTCGAATCCCCTTACGCCGAGGTAGCCGCCATCTCAGCCACTTCCGGCACGTTCAAGTTGCGTGCTTTTTCGCCCGACATCATCGGGGAGGGCGACGACTCGGCGCGCTTTTTGCGTACCGTCAGATGCCTCAGCACGGCATCGTTGAATCGAAACGCTGTCTCGAGCTCTTCCAGCGTCGAATGGTCGCACTCGATGTTCATGCACACATAGTGCGCTTTGTAGACTTTGGCGATCGGGTAAGCGAGCTGCCGCCGCCCCCAATCCTCAAGCCGATGGATCTTCCCGCCGCGGCTTGTAATAAGCGAGCGGTAGCGCTCGACCATGGTCGGCACCTGCTCGGATTGATCCGGGTGCACGATAAACACGATTTCGTAATGACGCATCTGGGCGTGTTCCTTTCTCTGTGAACCGTGAAGCTCATCCGCGCGACGCTGGCACGGCTGAGGACTTCGCCAGGCTCCCGGACGTTTCGAATTGGCACCGACTTGAGCGGGATTGCGTGGCTACCGCGCTCGGCGTACTAAAACCGCACCCGAGAGACAAGCCAACATCCGCAATCGTCGGCGGATGTGCCGTGGAGCAGAACCTTGAATTATGCCATGTTCTCGGCGGCAGGGGCTTTACAAACCGGGCTTGCGCGATTATTCTTCGTACTTCGGCACGTCAGTGAAGCGCAGAGACTCGCAGTCTCGCACGGTTCTCACACGGTGTCGCCCGTGCCCTCCTTGTGTTGAGGGTGGCTGCCCCCGTCATTGGGGCCAACCATGATGTCGCGGTCGCACCGGAACACCTGATGCCGATGCTGCCGCGACGCAGGCATCGAGGTGTTCATCATGCAGGGACTTCATCTCACCGGCGATCTGCTCGACTGCGACGCAAGCGCCGAACTTCTCACCCAGCTCACCCCCCTTGCGGAGCTTTGCCGAAGCGCCACGCTTCGTGCAGGGCTCACGATCGTGGATGAGAAATACCACGTCTTTCCCGAGTGGCAGGGTCAACCGGGTGGAATCACCGGCGCGGTGTTGCTTGCAGAATCCCATCTGGCCGTCCATACCTGGCCTGAGCGGCGAGGCGTCACGCTGGATGTCTACGTCTGCAACTTCACCGAGGACAACTCCAAAAAGGCCGAGCAACTGTTCAACGAGCTCGTGCTTGCGTTTCGTCCCGGACGAAAGATCGTGCATCGCATTAACCGGGGCGACTTGAAAGCCGCCGACAACGCAGGCGCGCCAGCCAACTCGCCAAGTTCGCCGGCCGAGCGACTCGTCTTTGAGTGGCTCAATCCGCACGCGGGCTATGGCTTCAACGTCACACGCACGCTCGTGGCGAAAGACACCCACTACCAGCGCTTGGAGCTCTTCGACACGCCGCAGTTCGGTCGCATGCTGCGCCTTGACGGGCGTTTCATGACCGCCGAGGGCGAAGAGTTCGTCTATCACGAGTGCATGACCCACCCGGCGCTGCTTGCCCACCCCGCACCGAAACGCGTGCTGATCTTGGGCGGCGGCGATGGCGGCACCGCGGAAGAAGTGCTCAAACATCCGAGCGTGGAGTCGATCACCATTGCCGAGCTCGACGGCGACGTGGTCGAGGCGAGCCGCACCCATCTGGCCTCGATCCACAAAGGCTCCCTCGATCATCCGAAGGTGCGCATCGAAATCACCGATGGCTTTGCCTTCGTCGAGCGCTCACGCGAGCACTACGACCTGATCGTGCTCGATCTGACCGATCCGGACACGCCGGCCTTCCGCCTGTATTCGCCGGAGTTTCTTGGCATGTGCCGGTCGCGCCTGGCCCCGGGCGGCTTCCTCACGATGCATGTGGGCTCGCCGGTCTATCAACCCGAAACCGTGCGCCGAAATGTGGCGGCGCTGCGCGAGGTGTTCCGCGAGGTGCATCCGCTTGCGGCCTTCATGCCGCTGTATGGCTCGCTCTGGTGCCTTGCCATCGCAAGCAACGACGCAACGCCGCGGCTTGAGATCGCAACCTTGGAACGGCGCGCAGCTGAGCGTCGGATTGGGGAGCTTCAGTACTACTACCCGGCCTTGACCCCGGCGCTTTTCACGCTGCCGCGCTACGTCGAGCGCCTGGTGGCCGCGCCCTACGCCGCCGCGCCGCTCACTGCGATTGCTTCGCAGCGCGTAGCCGCTTGACCTCCTCATCGGTCGGCTGCACCTCGCGCCCGTCGATGTAGCGCCAGTTGACCATGACGCCTCGGCCGTCGCGTACGGCCAGGCGTCCGACGAACGCGCCCATGGTGGATTGGTGATCCTGCGGCCGCCACGTGATGCGGCCAAACGGTGTCTCCACGCTCAACCCGCGCATGGCCGCCTGCATCTTGGCCACATCGGTCGACCCGCCGGTTTTTTTGAGCATCGCAGCGATCGACTTCATCGTCGCGTAACCCACCACCGAGCCCAGACGCGGGTAGTCGTTCCAGCGCTTCTGATACGCCTCACGGAAGGCCCGATGCTCGGGGGTGTTCAAGTCCTGCCAGGGATACCCTGTGACGATCCAGCCCTCGGGAACCTCACCGCGAAGCGGATCCAGATACTCGGGCTCGCCCGAGAGCAGGCTCACTACCGGTCGCCCAACGAACAGTCCGCGTGTGTTGCCCTCACGGACGAATTTCGCAAGATCGGCACCGAAGGTGACGTTGAAGATCGCATCGACCTTCTGATCCAAAAGCGCCTGCACGACCGCGCCGGCGTCGATGCGCCCAAGCGGTGCGGCCTGCTCGATGAATTCCACGCCGCCTGCGGGCTGGGCGGCGATCAAGAGCTTTTTGAAGTGCGCCGCCGCCGACTGTCCGTACTCGTAGTTTGGATAGACGATGCCCCAGCGGCGTTTGCCGAGCTTTGCCGCCTCCGGCACGAGCATGCGTACCTGCATGTAGGTGTGCGGGCGCAAGCGGAAGGTGAACTCGTTGCCCTGGGCCCAGGTGATCTTGTCGGATAGCGGCTCCGAGGCAATGAAGAGCACCCGCCGCTGTTTGGCGAAATCAGCAACAGCAAGCCCGACGTGAGACAGGAAGGTCCCGGCAAGCAGATCCACACGCTCGCGCGAGAGCAGCTCCTCGGCCACACGAACCGCATCGCCGGGGGTGGCGTTGTCGTCGCGGAAGATGGTCTCGATTCTGCGTCCGTTGATGCCGCCGGCGGCGTTGACCTCCTCTTGCGCAAGCTCCCAACCCTTGCGATAGGGCTCAAGAAAGGCCGGCTGGGCCTTGTAGCTGTTGAGCTCTCCGATCTTGATGGGTTGCGCCACAGCCTGAGCCGCCGTCACGCCCAAAGCAACGAGGAACCATCGAAGAGGAACAAGGTGTCTCATAGATCCATTCCAGAAAAAATCCGAAAAACGACCGGTCAGCCGCCGCCTAAACGCGCGACCTTGGTCGCGGTTGACCCTTGATTTTGGTCGAAATCATGCATCGGCCTTTGCGCCTGCGTGGTGTCGAAGCAGCTCACGAAGTCTCTCCAGGGTATCCGCTTCGGCCAGCGGCTTATCCTCCCGCAGCCGCAGCATGCGCGGAAAGCGCACCGCAATGCCGCTTTTGTGCCGACTGCTTGGCGCGATGCCCTCAAAGCCAATTTCGAACACCAGCGAAGGCTTGACCGCGCGCACCGGTCCGAAGCGGTTGACCGTGTGCTTGCGGATGATTGCATCGACCCGGCGAAACTCTTCATCGGTCAAGCCCGAATAGGCTTTGGCAAAGGGCACGAGCGCAAGCCCGCCGGACTCGGGCGCATCCCCGCGTTCGATCGCCGCAACAACCGCCTCGACCTCGGAGGCATCACGCGGCGCTCGCGACCAAAGCGCAAAGGTGTAGTCGGTGTAGAGACTCGCACGGCGACCGTGACCTGCCTGCGCATAGATGAGTACCGCATCGACCGACATCGGCTCAATCTTCCACTTCCACCAGATCCCCTCCGATTTGGTGCGCCCGCTGCCGTAGCGCGCATCCAGCGCTTTGAGCATGAATCCCTCAACCCCGCGCGCACGGCTTGTCGCGCGCAGCGCGGCCAGCGCCTCCCAGTCGAGCGCAGGATCCACCACCGGCGCACACTCGATCGTGGCGGGCGCCCCAGTGAGCAAGGCTTCAAGCCGCGCACGCCGTTCGGCCAGCGTTCGACTGCGCAGATCGATACCGTCCTGTTCAAGCAGATCGTAGGCCACGAAGCGCACCGGAATCTCTGCCAGGAGCTTCGCGGTGAGGCGTCTGCGGCCGATGCGCGTTTGTAAGCGGGCAAAGGGCTGCGGCGCATCGGCTGAGCCTACGAGCAGCTCACCATCGAGCACCGTGCCTTCGGGCAGCGCCTGCGCCGCCTCGGCCACCTCGGGGAAGCGCTCGGTGACAAGCTCCTCCCCGCGCGACCAGAGCCAAACCTTGCCTTCACGTCGCACCAGCTGCGCACGGATGCCGTCGTACTTCCACTCCACCTGCCAGCGCGAGCGCTCGCCCAGCAGCGCGCGGATCGTCTCAAGGCCCCCTTCAAGCGGATGCGCAAGAAAAAACGGGTAGGGCATCCCACCGCGTGCGGCCGAGGCGGCCTGAGCGCCGCGTTCGTGCGTCGCGTTCGGCAACTGCGCGGGCGAGATGATCGCCCGATAGCGTGCGGCGCCGACCTCGTCGATCCGCTCGGTGTAGCCCATCATGCGCTCGGCGATGACTTTGGCATCCACACCGGCTACCCGCGCAAGCGCACGCTCAACGAGCAGCCGGCTCACTCCGACACGAAAGCCGCCGCCAATCAGCTTGATGAGCAAAAAACGCCCCGGCTCATCAAGCGCGGCCAGAAGTTGCCCAAGCCTTGCGCGGCGCTGCGCTTCGGGAAGATCGCGCAGCGGCGCAAGCCGCTCACGCACCCAAACCGAGAGCCCGACCTCAGGCAGGGTTGGGACCTCGGATACCGACTCGGGCCACAAAAGCGAAATCGTCTCCGCCAGATCGCCGACCGCCTGGTAGCACTCCTCGAAAAGCCACTCAGGCAAGCCTGCCGCTTCGCGCGCCACTTCCCGCAGCTCTCGGGTGCGCACAATCGCACCGAGCCTGCCACCCGAAAGAAACCACGCGGCCCACGCGGCATCCTCGGGGGGCGCGCTTCGAAAGTAGGCCTCAAGCGCCGCGGTCTTCTCCTCGGTCGAGGTGGTTGCATCGAGCCGCGCGTAGAGGTGTGCAAACGCTTTCATGCGAAGCCTGCATCCCCGGCCTCATTCGCCTCGACCTCTTCCTCGGCCCCCTCCCCTTCACCTCCGAACGGGGTCTCGAAACGCGCGCTCGCCAGCCCGCGCTCCTCCAGGTAGCGGCGCAAGGGCGCTTCGTAGCCGTGGGTGATAATCACACGCTCACAGCCCGTTGCAGCAATCGCTGAGAGTAGCCCGGGCCAGTCGGCGTGATCGGACAGCACAAAGCCGCGGTCATAACCGCCGCGCCGCCGCGCGCCGCGAAGCCGCATCCAGCCGCTTGCAAAGGCGGTCTGCGCGGTCCCGCTGCGAGTGTCGAAGCGGCGCATCCAGGTGGCTGCGGTGGCCGCAGGCGGAGCAAGCACCAGCGATCGCGCAAGTGCTGCGCGGTCAAGCGCCTGCGGCGTAACCGTGGGCGGCAGCGGCACGCCAGTGGCCGCGTAGGCACGGTTCATCGCAGCCACCGCCCCATGCACCACGATCGGGCCAATCGAAGCATCGACCCCGGCCAGGATGCGCTGCGCTTTGCCAAAGGCATAACAGCCAATGACGCTTGCCACGCCGCGCGCCGCATTGGCGGCCCACCAGGCGTTGATCTCGGCAAACACGGTGTGCTCAGGCGGCCAGCGATAGACCGGCAGCCCGAAGGTGCTCTCGGTCACGAAGGTATGGCAGCGCACCGGCTCGAAGGCGGCGCAGGTGGGATCGGCCACAAGCTTATAGTCGCCGCTGACCACCCAGACTTCGCCGCGGTGTTCTAAGCGCACTTGGGCCGAGCCAAGTACATGCCCCGCCGGATGCAGCGAGAGCGTTACCTCGCCGATCCGCCGCCGTTCGCCGTAGGCAAGCGTCTCAAGGGCAATCTCGCCGAGGCGCAGCCGGAGCACATGCCGCGCCGAGGCTGCCGCCAGATAGCGCCCATGACCGCGGCGCGCATGATCGGCATGCGCGTGCGTGATCACCGCGCGTTCGACCGGCCGCCATGGATCGATAAAGAAATCGCCCGCGGGGCAATAAAGCCCCTCAGGCCGAAGCACGATCAGCTCGCGGGCCACCGTCGCCCCTCGATCGGATCGAGCCCAAACCACGCTCTGAGCTCCGCGAAAAACTCAGGGTAGTCGGTCGCAAGAACCTGCGGTTCCGCGAAAAAGACTTCGCAGCTTACAGCGAAAAACTCCTCGATGGCCTCGGCCGCATAGGGATCGATCGCCGTGGTTTCACCAGCGTCGACGCGCGCCGAAAAATCCGCAAAGGCCCGCTCGAGGACTTCGAGGTAGCGCCGGCGCGCCGCGCCGCGAAGCGGCGGCACGCCATCGATCACGCCGTCGTTCAGGTCGATCTTGTGGGCAAACTCGTGGATCACAAGCGCCATGCCGGTCTCCTCGTAACCTGCCTCAACCGCCGGCCAGGACAAGAGCACTGGACCGCCGTCCCAGCTCTCCCCAGCGATCGGCTCATCAAGCACGTGCACGACACCGGCTTCGTCCTCGTAGTCGTAGGTGCGCGGAAAATCATCCGGGTGGATGATGACGTTTTCGAATCCGTCGAATTCCGCGATCGCCTCGACCACGCTCGTGCCGCGGCCAAGAATCAACAAGCAGGCCTGCGCAGCCACCAGAACGCGCATAAACGGTGTGACCTCGAGCGCATAGCGTCCCTCGGTGGCGCCACTGACGATGCTTTTTTCGACCAAAAACAGCGTGGCAAGCGCGCGCAGCCGTTCGAGCAGTTGCGTCTCGTAGTGGGCGATGAAGGGCAACTGCGCGAGCGCTCGCTGCCAGTCTTCCTCGGCAAGTGCGTAGCGCGCAAGCGCCCGTTCGCGACGCTTCCGTTCGAGCCACTCAAACATCGCGCGAGCGCTCCACCGGTGCCGAAATCCGCCCCGAGGCTTCCGCCGTCTGCGACGCGAGGGGTCGTACCTCGACGGCCTGGATTCGCTCGAAGCGCCCCGTGATCTTGCGCGCTGAGGTCGCCACTTGGTCCACGTCGTCGTGGGCCTGCTTGATGTGCTGTGCGAGCTTATCCATGCGCTCCTGGAAGCGCTCGAAATCGCGCGCGAGCTTCTCGAGTTCCTGTTTGATCAAGGCGGCCTGCTTGCGAGTTTCCGCATCGCGCAACACCGCGCGCACGCTGTGCAGAACGGCCATCAGTGTGGTCGGTGAGGTCACCCAGACGCGCTCGCGCTGGGCCTGTTCGACCACTTCGGGGTGCTGAGCGACGAGTTCGGCAAAGACCGCCTCGGAGGGCACGAACATCACCGCCGAGTCGGCGCCAAACTCCGGTCGAACGTACTTGCTGGCGATGTCGTGGACGTGCCTTTTGACGTCGGTGACGAACTGCCGGCGTGCCGCACTGCGCTCGGCCTCGGGCAGCGTTGCATCCACGGCGCGCCGATAGTTGGACAACGGAAACTTCGAGTCAATGGCCAATTTGCTGCCACCATCGGGCATCGTGAGCACGCAGTCGGCGCGTTCGCGCCCTTCGCCAAGCGCGGCCTGGAACGCGTAGACCGACGGCGGCAGCGTATCGCGCACAAGCGCCTCGAGCTGCACCTCACCGAAGGCGCCACGCGCCGAGCGATCCGAAAGCACCTGTTGCAACGATACGACGTTCGAGGTAAGCCCTTCGATTTTCTTCTGCGCTTCGTCGATGACGGCAAGCCGCGCCATCACATGGGCGAAGGTCTCATGGGTCTTTTGAAAGCCCTGCTCGAGCCGCTCATCCACCCGCCCGGAGATTTGCTCAAGCCGCGCATCGACACTGCGGCTCATCGCTTCGGCTTGTTCGCGCAGTTGGCTGGCCATCGAACGCAAGGTGTTCTGCAAAAGCTCCTGATTGGCGCGGGTCTGTTCGGCCAGGCGAGAAAGCATGCCCTCGAGCACATCGCGGCGAAGCGCATCCTGCCGTGCGGTCAGTGCCTGCTGCAGCTCCGCAAGCTGCCGAAGCGAGGCCTCGGTTTGCTGCGAGAGGTGATGCACCACATCGAGCTGCAGCCGCTGCACGCGCTCCTGTGTGCTCAGACTGCTTTGCACCAAATCGCGGCTAAGCCGCTCGCTCGACTGGGACATGAGCAGGCCAACATCGGCCGTAATCGCGCGATGCTTGCTTTCGAGCCCTTCAGCGAGGCGCGCGAGCAGTTCGCGCTTGAGGCGGCCAGCGCCCCACAACAGCGCCAGAAGCACGAGCCCCAGAAGCGCCAGCACACCGGCGAGCAAGACTTCCACAAGGCTCATGCGGTCCACTCCGTCTCTGCCAACAGCCAAAAGGAGGCAAGCCAATGGGTACTGACCGCTTCACCCGCCGTAACAGCCTCGGCGGCGGCATCGAGGGCTGCGCCCGCCGCCTCGCCGAAGCGACGCCAGCGGGGATCCTCCCCAGGCGTGAGCGATTGCATCAGACCCCGAAGCGCCCAGGCGCGCGAAAGATTGAGCCCATGCAGATGGGCAAGACGTGCATCGGCCTCTTGGGTTGGCACCTGTGTAATCGGACTCAGGAAGGCATGCTCCTGGGCCAGCTCGGGCAAAAAGGCATCGAACCACGGCAAAAACCTCTCGCGCGGCCAAAGCACGGACATGAGCAAGCTCTCGGTCAGCGCGGGCGAGAGAAAGTCCTCCCCCGAAGGCTCGAAGGCCAGACGGTAATCGCGATCGGCAGCGAAAAACCTTTCGGCGCATTCATCGATCCGTGCGCGAAACGCCTCATCGCCCACAGTCAAGGCGAACTGCCGCGTAAGCCACATGGCGAAGGCCGTATTGCCATGCGTTCCATGCCGTACCGGCAGCGCAAGCCGCGAAAAGTAGTCGAACAGCCCATCGGCCATGTAATCGGCAAGTGGCATGAGCGCACGTCGCCAATGGGCCGCCTGCGGATGGCTGCAGAGGCAAAGCTCGGCGTAGAGCTTGAGAAGCCAAGCCCAGCCGTAGGGGCGCTCCCAGTGGCGTGCACCAGGCCGCGATGCGTAGGCAAGCTCTCGCGCGATCGGCTCGGGCTGAAAGGCTCGATTGAGCCGCGCCACGATCGCCGCCAGCTGCTCGTCGCACAGCGGCTCCCCCTGCCCCGCGCGGGCAAGATTCAAGATTCGCACGAGGCTCCAATGCATATGAACCGCCGAATGCCAGTCGAAACTGACGCCGAAGGTGGGGTGCAGGCGGCGCGGATCGAGATCGCAACAGTCGGCAGGATCGACCGCGAGGTGCGCAAGCTGAAACGGAAACGCACGCGCCAGATGGTCGAGTACCACGCGCGCAAGCGCCTCAAGGGTGGGGCCGCGGCGTACGGAGGGAGGGGCCAACGGGTTCGATGCCTGCATAGCGGCGAGTCTAGCGAGCCCCCAAACCCCACCGACATAGAATCGATTGCAACCTTGCGAGGGTTGCGCCATCCGCCCCTCGCTTTTTTATGTCGAATCGAAGGCCACCGTCGGAGTCGCCTCATGCGGATCGAAGAAGAGCTCAAGCTGGACTTCAAGGATGTGCTGTTTCGACCGAAGCGCTCCACGCTCGGCTCCCGGGCCGAGGTGGAGCTCACGCGCCAGTTCCGGTTCCGACACTCCGGACGCACGAGCTTGAGCGTGCCGATCATCGCCTCGAACATGGACACGGTCGGCACCTTCGAGATGGCCGCGGCGCTCGCGCGTCATCAGCTGCACACAGCCCTGCACAAACACTACCCGGTGGAGGCCTATGTGCGTTTCTTTGCCGAGGAAAACCGCGCCGTGCACCGTTACGCCTTCTACTCGCTCGGCATCCTCGAGCCGGACCTTGAGAAGTTTCGCGCCGTTCGGCGTGCCACCGGTGAGGCGATCGAATGGGTCTGCATCGATGTGGCCAACGGCTACACCGAAATCTTCATCGATTTCCTCAAGCGTTTTCGCGAGGAGTTTCCCACCCTCACCATCATGGCAGGCAACGTGGTGACGGCTGACATCACCGAGGCCCTCATCCTTGCGGGTGCAGATATCGTGAAGGTCGGCATCGGCCCGGGCAGCGTCTGCACCACACGCAAGATGACCGGCGTGGGCTATCCGCAACTCTCCGCCATCATTGAATGCGCCGATGCCGCGCACGGTTTAGGGGGTCATATCTGCGGCGACGGCGGCTGCACGGTGCCGGGGGATGTGGCCAAGGCTTTCGGGGCAGGAGCCGATTTCGTCATGCTCGGGGGCATGCTGGCCGCCCACGATGAATCGGGCGCAGAGGTGGTCGAGCGCGATGGTCGGCGCTACCGCCGCTTCTACGGCATGTCGAGCGAGACGGCGATGAAAAAGTACGCCGGCGGGGTGGCTCCGTACCGCGCCTGCGAGGGCAAGGAGGTACTTCTGCCGGCGCGCGGGCCGGTCGAGCACACCGTGCAGGAAATCCTCGGCGGTTTACGCTCCACATGTACCTACGTCGGCGCCCGCAAACTCAAAGACCTGCCGAAATGCACCACCTTCGTCCGCGTCACACAACAATCGAATGAGGTGTACGGGTTTGCGGAAACGGACGGTTCGTGACCATCCCCCGGACGAAGCAGGCAACCCGCAACGCCCGATTGACGAACCCTCGAGGCAAGACCACACTCACACCCCAGTGAAGAGCAACGCTCAAGTCATTGAAGTGACTGACCCCCATGCGCTTGCGCAGCGCATCGGGCAGATTCTTGGAACCTCCCCGTGGATCACGGTCACGCAGAAGCGCATCGACGAGTTTGCCGAAGCCACCGGCGACCGGCAGTGGATCCACATCGACCCTGAGCGCGCCGCACGAGAGTCGCCCTTCGGCGCCACGATCGCCCATGGCTTTTTGACGCTCTCGCTCATCCCGTTCATGAAAGCGCAGACGATCGACTACGGACCGATCCGCATGGCGATCAACTACGGCACGAACCGCGTGCGCTTCGTCACTCCGGTGCGGGCGGGCAGTCGTTTGCGCAGCGTGTTTCGCCTGCTTGCGGTCGAACCGGTCGCGGGCGGCCTCCAGACGGTGACCGAAGCGACCGTCGAAATCGAGGGCGAGACCAAACCGGCCTGTGTGGCCGAACTCATAACCCGACTTTATCTCTGAGCGCCCGGGCTGACTCACTTGGGCGCCATCCGGATCGCCCCATCGAGGCGGATGGTCTCGCCGTTGAGCATGACGTTGTCGAAGATGTGGGCCACAAGCGCCGCAAACTCTTCCGGCCGGCCCAAGCGCGGCGGAAACGGCACCTGAGTGGCAAGGCTCGCCTGAACCTCCGCGGGCAGCCCGGCCATCATCGGCGTTTCGAAAATGCCCGGTGCGATCGTCATCACGCGGATCCCGAAGCGGGCCAGTTCGCGTGCGATCGGCAGGGTCATGCCGACCACGCCGGCCTTTGAGGCCGAATACGCGGCCTGCCCAATCTGGCCGTCGAAGGCCGCCACCGAGGCCGTGTTGACGATCACGCCGCGCTCGCCCTCGGCATTGGGGGCAAGCGTGCTCATCACCGCCGCACACTGATTGAGCAGGTTGTAGGTGCCGATCAAGTTGATCGCGATCGTGCGGGAAAACTTTGCAAGCCCACTGGGTCCTTCCCTGCCCACGACGCGCTCGCCGGTGGCCACACCGGCGCAGTTGACCAGACCGCGCAGCTCGCCGAGTGCCTGCGCTTGCGCCACCACAGCCTTGGCCTCCTCCTCCGAGGTCACGTCACAGCGCACATAGCGCCCTCCGACCTCGGCCGCCACCGCAGTGCCTTCCGGCTCGCGAATGTCGGCCACAACCACCCGCGCCCCTTGGGCCGCCAGCTTGCGTACGGTGGCCGCCCCAAGCCCCGAGGCCCCACCGGTTACGACGACGACTTTGCCTTCGACATTCATGGACCAAACTCCAAGTCAAGCAGGACGCAAATTATGAGCAATGCCCTCTGCAACAATTGCTTGAAACGCATCCAACGACGATAGCGCCATGGCCGCTCCCTTTCTTGTTGCGCTAACCACGGACAGCCATCAAGACATTTGTCTCCTACCGAAGCTGGCCAATCGACATGGACTGATCACCGGGGCCACCGGGACGGGCAAAACCGTGAGCCTGCAGACCTTGGCCGAAGGGTTCTCCCGACTCGGCGTACCGGTCTTCATGGCCGACGTCAAAGGCGACCTGACCGGCATCTCCCAGCCGGGCGGCGGCAACAAACGGGTCGAGGAGCGCCTTGCCGCGCTCAAGATCACCGACTGGCAACCCGAGGGCTTTCCGGTCACGCTCTGGGACGTCTTCGGCGAGCAGGGTCATCCGATGCGCACGACCGTCTCCGAAATGGGGCCGCTGCTGCTCGGCCGCATCCTCAACCTCAACGAGACCCAAGCGGGCGTTCTAACCGCTGTATTCAAGATCGCCGACGACAACGGTTGGCTTTTGCTCGACCTGAAAGACCTGCGCGCGCTCTTGGCCCACGCGGGGGAGAACGCGAAGAGCTACCAGCTCAGGTACGGCAATATCTCGGGGGCCTCGATCGGTGCGATTCAGCGCGGCATCCTCACGCTCGAATCGCAAGGTGGCGAGAAGTTTTTCGGCGAGCCGGCGCTCGATCTGGCCGATCTGATGCAAACGGTCGACGGCAAGGGGGTCATCAACATCCTTGCCGCGGACAAACTGCTCGCCGCTCCTCGCATTTACGCCACGTTCTTGCTGTGGCTGCTCTCCGAGCTCTTCGAACGCTTGCCCGAAGTCGGTGACCCGGACAAGCCAAAGCTCATCTTCTTTTTCGACGAGGCGCACCTCCTCTTCAACGAGGCCCCGCCGGAGCTCCGTGAACGGATCGAGCAGGTGGTGCGGCTCATCCGCTCGAAAGGGGTTGGGGTCTACTTTGTCACGCAAAACCCGCTCGATGTGCCCGAGATCGTGCTCGGGCAACTCGGCAATCGCATTCAGCATGCCCTTCGCGCCTACACCCCGCGCGATGCTCAGGCGGTGCGCACCGCTGCGGCGACCTTCCGGCCGAATCCGAAGTTCTCGACCGAGCAGGTCATCACCGAGCTTGGCGTCGGTGAGGCGCTCATTTCATTCCTCGATGAGAAGGGGCGTCCGACCCCGGTGGAGCGCGCCTTTATCGTGCCGCCCCGTTCGCGCATCGGCCCGATCAGCGCCCAGGAGCGTGCCGCCTTGCTCGAAACCTCGCTTGTGGCGGGCGTCTACGACAAGCCGGTCGATCGAGAAAGCGCCTATGAACAACTCACCCGCAGTGTGGATGCCCGGATGCCCGAGGCGGAGGCCGAGAGTGCGCCTTCCACACAGAGCAACGAAGAAGGCGGCCTGCTCGGCAAGCTCGGAGGGCTGCTTGGCAGTTCCGAACCGGCGCGCGGTCCTCGAGGCGGTAGCCTCCGCACACGCGAAAGCGCCGCCGAAGCCTTCATGAAATCCGCCGCACGCGCCATTGGCTCTGAAGTCGGGCGCCGGGTCATCCGGGGGGTGCTCGGCTCGATCCTCGGCGGGCGACGGTAAGAGCGCCCCAAGGCCTTGGTCACCCTAAAAGCGGCTAGAGGGCAGAAAACTTAGCCAGGGCCGACCCGAATGGGGCTCGGAAGCAGGCGCAATCGCCCTCTCGACCCGGCGGCCTGTTGCCCCGCGCTACGGCAGTGCGCAAAAGCGCACGCCTTCGTCCGTCCAACCGAGTCGGTCGACCATGTCGCGATGCTGCGCAAGCGAGGTCGAGAAGCGATGGTTACCGTCATCCACATACCGCGGTGGCCCTTTGAAAGCCCGATAGACTGGAATCGTTTGCGGCGGGCAGGTGCCGTCGCTTCGCACGGGGAAGGCATAAGCTTCGATGCCTTCGAGAACGGGTTTGGCGCGAAGGGCCTGGTTTGTCGGATTGAGTTCGGCCAACAAGCGCTGCTCCTCCGCAAGCGCGGTGTAGAAATGGCTTCCCCGTAAACCGTTTCTTGCCACTTCGGGGAAGAAAAAGCGCTCGAAGGGTGAGGTCTGCTCGTTGCCCACCGCTTGCAGGCGGATTTCACTGCCAGTGCGGCGCCACTCGGGACGTGAGTCCAGCAAGCGCTTGTCTGCGTCGCGTCCGGTGAGGAAGTAGTAGTCAAAGCCTGCGTGGTAGTACTCGGTCAGCGTCACCACAGCGCGCTGCCCTAGGGGCAAGACGTCAAGGGCCACACTATTCGAAGTCACTGTGCAACTACTCGACAGCGCGTTTCTCACGTTGAGCGGTGCCCGCCCCGAAGCGGTCGACAAGCGCCGGTCGAGGGTCGCCACAAGCGTGCCCGAGTCGATGAAGCGCATCGGCGCCTGAATGCCCGCGACCCACACCTGCGAACTGGGCGTAAAGCCGCGGCCGCGGATGGTCACCTCTCTCGGTGTCGCCTCATCCCCGACCACCGAGGGGAAAACCTCCCGCACCTCGAGCGGCTCGCTCGTGCTGTTGAACACGGCGGTGAATTCCGGCACATCGGTGCCTACGGTAATGTTGTGGCTAAGCGCGGTGCCCGAGAGCGTGCCTTGCCAGCCGGTGAACACGCCGACCCCGTTCGGCGTCAGCGTCACGGTCAGCGGCGTGCCCGTGGTCAACCATTCGGAGGTGTTAGACAGCGTGATCGTTCCGGCGCAGCTAGGGATGACTTGACGATAGGGCCTCACTTCGCGCCGCATGCGAATCGTGACCTCGCGCACGCCGGAAGTCGGCATGGTGACCACCGCATTGGCCGGATCGTCGTAGCCCTCGTAGGCTTCGCGAATGTTGCGAATGGAAGCACCGATCAGTTGCGGAGAAGGCATCTCGATTCGCCACTGGCCGGGTGTCGTTCTGGCGAGCCGTGGAGCGAAGGTTGTTCCTGTCGTTCCCCCGGGCGGCGTGTTGCGAACCGTGACCCCTTCCTCCGCCCCCGGTCCGGCGACATGGACGCGGATAGACGGTCCGCTTGCCGGGTGGAATCCCGCGCCGACCGTTTGTGTCGCAACCGTCGGCGTCAGCAACAGCGAGATCGAGCGATTGATTGCAGCTCCGCCAACATTGAATGCGCTGTTCCATGAAAAAAAGTGTTCAAAGCCAGGATTCGGCTCAGCGCTCAGGTCAAAATACGAGAACTGCGGGTAAAGGGTCGTCGTTCCGGGCCACGGCGCGACCCGTGGCGCAACTCGCGACGTACCTCCTGCCTGCGTTGCGGGGGTTGTCTGCACGTCGATCAAGCGCACGAAGTTTGCGGTAATCACCGTGTCGGCCGGTGCCGTGGCCGGAGCGCCAAGCGAACCATCGCCTGCGCGCACTTCCCAGGTGAGCTGACGCGACGGGTTGGAGGAAGGATCGTGACTCCAGCGCCCGAATGCGAAGGTAAAACCATCCTTCTGCTGAAAACCCGGCTCGACCCACAGCCGGTGCACGCTGCCGATCGGCCAGTCGAACGTCGCTGGCGTGGTCACGGCAACCCCATCGACAATGACACGCAGCCCCGGCGGGTTGCTGGTCACCGTCGTTCGCGTGGGTGTCCCGCCGTAGAGACGCCGCAGGGTGTCGATGTCCGCCGGCGACAGGCCACTGCCACGCACGTCGATCCCCGCGGGCTTCGTTTCGAGCGTGATCCGATCGCGTCCCGATTTCGCAAACGAGGTGCGGCTGTAGTGCATGATCGATGCATAGTCGTGCCCCCCGTAGGTACGAGTGCCGAAGATGGGCTGGTTATTGCTTCGGTAGGCCGGATCCATGCTCGCTAAACGCAGGTCAACGAACGCGCCCGCCCGAGCATCCTGCTGCACATGCCACAGGCCCATGGCATGGCCCATCTCATGCACGAGGCCGCTCACGCTGCACTCGGGATCCCCGGTAATCTCCTGTCGACCGCCACGCCGACCAACAAAAGAGGCACACGCGCCTGAATTCGCTGCCGTCAGATTGAAGGCCACATAGTCGTTCTCATTGGTTCTCGGAACCCAGCGCACCAGGCCCTCGAGAAGCCGATTGACCTCGGCGATGGCGTCGTTGATGTTCGTGCTGTTGCCCGCCTCGATGGTGTAGGGAATCTGCACCACGCCGCCGACGCGAATATTCCACAGGCGGCCCGCCGCATCGACCGAGAGCGCCTTTAGCGTCTCCGCCATCTGCGCCTGACCGCGCTCGAAGGCTTCACGCCAGGCGCGCACCTCGTCTTTGTGGCCGAGGATGATGTCGCCTTCGGTGACCGCGTAGTCACCAATTTCGACATATTCGACGATTTGCCCACGCCAGAAGGTTCGAAAACGCTCGCTCGCCTGGGCCGCGGTGGCGGCAACTCCTGCAAGCGCAACCGACACGAGCGCAATCAGGCGTACGTAACGCCGCCGGTGCATCTTCACAAAACCCCGTTCGCCTGGGCTTGACCAACCGCTGGCGGGCGCGTGCTCGATCCAAAGCACGCCCCGCTTGCCTTACTCGTCTTCAAAGAAGCGGCTTTCCTCGCCGCCACACGCGAAAACGAGTGTAGCTTTCGCACTTGCGATGGACAAGCGCAGGCCTCAGACAGCGCACCGGGCAAGCAGGGCCGGGCCCTTGGCCGCAAGCGCTACGCAAGCGCGTGCTCGGTCTCCATGAGCGGCTCAAGCCCGGAGCGAATCGCATGAGCGCAGGTTTCGATCTCGGGCAAGAGCCGCGCGAAATAGAAACGCGCAGTCTCCAGCTTGCCGCGGTAGAACTCCGGCTCGGTCGTGTTGCCGTCGAGCCGTGCGTAGGCCACCTGCGCGGCGCGGGCAAACCAGTAGGCAAACACCGTGTGTCCCGCCACCCGCAAATATTCGGTCGCGGTCGCCCCGACGATTTCCGGTTTCTTTTGCGCCTGAGAGCCGATCTCGAAGGTCAGCGTCGCCCAAAGCTCGGCCGCCTTGAGCAGCGGCTCGACAAAGGCTTTCATGCGGTCCTCGCCCTCACAGGTCTCGGCAAAGGCTTCCACTTTCGCACCGAGCTTTTTGAGGGTGGCGCCCTGGTTGGCAAGCACCTTGCGACCCAGCAGATCAAGCGCTTGGATCGTGTTGGTGCCCTCGTAGATCATGTTGATTCGTGCATCGCGCACAAACTGCTCCATGCCCCATTCGGCGATGTAGCCATGCCCGCCGAAGACCTGCAGGCACTGGGAGGTGGCGATCCAGGCGTTGTCCGTGATGAACGCCTTGACGATCGGGGTGAGCAGGGCCACCTCCTCCTCGGCTTCCTTGCGAACGGCCGGATCGGGATGCGCCAGATAGGTATCCACGAGCAGCGCGCAATAAAGCGAGAGCATGCGCGCCCCCTCGGCATAGGCCTTGGCGGTGAGCAGCATCCGCCGCACATCGGGGTGTACGATGATCGGATCGGCTGGCTTGTCCGGCGCTTTCGGCCCCGCGAGCGAACGCATCTGCAAGCGCTCCTTCGCATACGCCAGTGCGTTCTGATAGGCAACCTCGGTCAGACCGAGCGACTGCATCCCCACGCCGATGCGCGCAGCGTTCATCATCACAAACATCGCCGGCAACCCCTTGTGCGGCTCGCCCACAAGCCACCCCTTGGCTCCATCAAGTGCCATTTGGCAGGTCGCATTGCCATGAATGCCCATCTTGTGCTCGATGCCGGTGCAGTAGATGCGGTTTCGCTCACCGAGCGTTCCATCGGCCTGTGGAATGAATTTGGGCACAACAAACAAACTGATGCCCTTGGTGCCTGCCGGCGCCTCGGGGAGCCGTGCCAGCACCAGATGCACGATGTTTTCAGCCAGATCGTGCTCGCCCGAGCTGATGAAGATCTTCTGCCCGGTCAGTGTGTAGCTGCCGTCGGGATTCGGCTCGGCCTTGGTGCGCAGCAGGCCGAGATCGGTGCCACAGTGCGGTTCGGTCAGGCACATCGTGCCGGTCCACTCGCCGGAGACGATTTTGGGCAGGTAGGTGGCCTTCTGCTGCGGGGTGCCGTGCGCGTGGAGGCACTCATAAGCCCCATGGGTGAGGCCCGGGTACATGGTCCAGGCTTGATTGGCGCTGTTGAGCATTTCGTAGAAGGCCTGGTTGACGGTGACCGGTAGGCCTTGGCCGCCGAAGGCAGGGTCGCAAGACAGCCCTGGCCACCCGCCTTCGACATACCGGCGATAGGCTTCCTTGAAGCCCTTCGGCGTGCGCACGGTATGCGTGTCGCGATCGAGCACACACCCCTCGCGGTCCCCGCTTTGGTTGAGCGGGAAAATGACCTCGGCGGCGAACCTGCCGCCCTGCTCGAGCACGGCCATGATGGTGTCGAGATCGATCTCGGTGTGCGGGGGCAACGTGCGCAGCACGCTCGGCGCATCGAGCAGCTCATCGAGCACAAAGCGGAATTCCCGAAGCGGTGGGGTATAGGTCGGCATGAACGGCTCCTTGGACCGAAACGAACAGGTCGTGAAAATTCAAACGAGTGTTCGAATTTTGCTTGGCCTCGTGCCCCGGGCCAACGGGCTGCAGCGTTCGAACGAAGCGTTTAGACCAATTGCTCTACCGAAACCCGCCGCGACCCGCGGAAACCCGCCGCGACTCCAACCCAACAAAAAGGGCCTTTGGAGGGCCCTTTTTCGACTGACCGCGACCCCGGGTCGCGTTTTACGCATCCGCGCTCGCCGATGCCGCCGCCGAGCCGCGCTCCCCGAGCAATGCCTTGCGCGAAAGCTTCACGCGACCTTTCTCGTCGAAGCCGAGCACCTTCACGCGCACCTTGTCGCCTTCTTTGAAGTGGTCGCTGACCGCCCTGACGCGCTCGTGCGCAATTTCGCTGATATGTAGCAGCCCATCGCGCGAGGGCAGCAGTTGGATCACGGCGCCGAAATCCATTACACGAACGACCGTGCCTTCGTAGATCTCGCCGACCTCGACCTCGGCCACGATCTCGTCGATCCGGCGCTTGCATTCGCGCAAGTCGTTTTCGTTTGGCGAGGCAATCGTCACCGTACCATCGTCGGCGATATCGATCTGGCAGCGAGTCTCTTCGGTGAGAGCGCGCACGACTGCACCGCCCTTGCCGATGACATCGCGAATCTTTTCGGGGTTGATCTTGAAGGTCAGCAGCCGCGGAGCGTAGACGGAAATTTCGGTGCGGGGATGCGGCATCGCCTCGTGCATGAGGCGCAAGATGTGCTGTCGCGCCTCATAAGCCTGCGCAAGCGCCACCCCCATGATCTCTTTGGTGATGCCTTGGATTTTGATGTCCATCTGAAGCGCGGTGATGCCGCGATCGGTGCCAGCAACCTTGAAGTCCATGTCGCCGAGATGATCCTCGTCGCCCAGGATGTCGGTCAACACCGCAAAGCGGTTGCCCTCCTTGATGAGACCCATCGCGATCCCTGCCACCGGGGCCTTGATCGGCACGCCGGCATCCATCAGTGCAAGCGATCCGCCACAAACCGAGGCCATGGAGGATGAACCGTTTGACTCGGTAATCTCCGAGACAACGCGAATCGAGTAAGGAAACTCTTGCTCGGAAGGCAGCATCGCCACGAGCGCCCGTTTGGCGAGTCGTCCATGGCCGACCTCACGGCGTTTAGGGGCGCCCACACGGCCCGTTTCTCCCGTCGCAAACGGCGGCATGTTGTAGTGCAACATGAACCGCTCGCGGTATTCGCCGCTTAGGGCGTCGATGATTTGTTCGTCCTGCTTCGTGCCGAGGGTGGCCACCACAAGCGCTTGTGTCTCGCCGCGGGTAAAGAGCGCCGAGCCATGTGTCCGCGGCAGCACTCCCGTGCGAATCGTGATCGGCCGCACGCTGCGCGTGTCGCGGCCGTCGATGCGGGGTTCACCGCGCAGAATTTGTTCGCGCACGATTTTTGCCTCGAGTGCGAACAGCTCGTTCATGATGTGGTTGCGAGTGAGCGTGTCCGCATCCGGTGGAATAAGCGCCGCCTCGGCGGCCGCGTAGACCTCTTTGAGCTTCGCCGAGCGCGCCTGCTTGCTCTTGATTTTGTAAGCCTCGTCAAACCCGGGCCCCGCAATCTCGCGTACGCGCGCAATGAGCGCCTCATCTTTCGGCGGCGGCGTCCAATCCCAGGCGGGCTTGCCTGCCTCTTCGACCAGTGCATGGATCAGATCGATGACGACCTGTTGCTGCGCGTGGCCCCACCAAACCGCATCGAGCATGACCTGCTCCGGCAGTTCCTGCGCCTCCGACTCGACCATCATCACCGCCGTCTCCGTGGCCGCCACAACCAAATCGAGCCGCGAGTTTTTGAGCTCGCTTGCGGTGGGGTTGAGCACGAATTCGCCGTTGATGTAACCCACACGCGCCGCACCAATGGGCCCCGCAAAAGGCACCCCGGAAATCGCAAGCGCCGCCGAGGCGCCGATCATTGCCGGAATGTCGGCATCGATCTCTGGGTCCATCGACAGCACGGTGGCGATGATTTGCACCTCGTTGTAGAAGCCGTCTGGGAAAAGTGGTCGAATCGGACGATCGATGAGCCGAGCGCTCAACGTCTCCTTCTCGCTCGGACGGCCCTCGCGCTTGAAAAATCCCCCTGGGATGCGCCCCGTCGCATAGAACTTTTCCTGGTAGTCGACCGTGAGCGGGAAAAAATCCTGCCCTTCCTTGACTTCACGTTTGGCAACCGCCGTCACGAGCACAACGGTGTCATCAAGACTCACGAGAACCGCCGCATCCGCCTGACGAGCGATCTCGCCAGTCTCAAGCGTGAGCGTGTGACGACCGTAGGTGATGGACTTTTTGATGGCTGTGGGCATAAAGCCTCCTTCGATTCAGCACGTGCGCGCACCTTCCAACTGGCGCGACGCACCCCGGACGCTCGATCCGAGTTGAGCCCGCGCGAGGGGTCACGCCGGAGGCTGTCGCGAACACACTCCCGCGCCCAGGCGGCGAATGGTTTCGCGACAGACTCTCGTGGACTCTCGCCTTGGGCTCCACCTCAACGTCCGTGAGGACAAAAAACAAAGGCCGCTCGGCATATCGCTCACAGCGGCCTTCGCCCGAAAACTCGACCCGCGCTTTTATTTGCGTAGACCGAGCTTTTCGATCAGCGCCTGATAGCGGGCGCGATCGGTATTCTTGAGATAGGCCAAGAGCCGCCGACGATGATTGACCATCTTGAGCAGGCCACGCCGACTGTGGTGATCTTTGACATGCCGCTTGAAATGCTCGGCCAGGCTGTTGATGTTGGCCGTCAGAAGCGCTACCTGCACTTCCGTCGAACCCGTGTCTTTTGGATTGCGACCGAACGTTTTGATGATTTCGGCCGTCTGAGCGCGTGTCAGAGCCATGGGTGTTCTCTTTTGCTCGAACCTCAGAGCCGCGGCAACCACGCTGAGCCCTGACGGTCGGTATTGATGTTCGAAACAATTCGAATTGTAGCGCAAAGAAAAGCCCGCCTGACCGGCGGGCTTGTGCGATCTCGGCCCGAACGCAGCCGAAGACCCCGCACCAAGCTCATGCGAGCTGGCTCGCAATGAGCTTCGTCATCTCGAACATGGAAACTTGCGCCTTGTTGAAGATCGGTCGCAACTTCTCATCAGCGTTGATCATGCGCTTGTTGCCCGCGTCTTGCAAATTGTTCTTCTTGATGTAGTCCCAGACTCGCTTCGTGACCTCCGTCCGCGGCAGCGGATCCGATCCGACGATCACTGCCAGCGCGTCCGAGGGTTTCATCGCCTTCATGAAGGCGGCGTTCGGCTTTCGCTTTGTCGCGGGCTTTTTGGCGGCTTTCGGAGCGGTCTTCTTCGTGGCCGCCTTTCTGGCGGGTTTTTTTGCCGAAGGCTTTTTCGCTGCCGCTTTCCGAGCGACGGCCTTTTTTGCGGCGGCCTTCCGAGCCGCGGGTTTCTTGGCTGCCATGTTCAGTGACTCCTTAAGGACATTGAAACGGACCGAAACGAGGGGCATCTGTCAGCGCTACGCGTGGGCTGACGCGGAAGCCCGTCTCCCGCGGCCTGGGCGCTTTTCGCCCTCGTCCCAGGCCGCGAAGCCCGCGCACAATTAGACGGCATTTCTCGGGGGATGGCTACAGAAATCGTGCGCACCTTGAAACGTTCCCGTGGCGTGTGGTCATCCGCGCGACACCCTGACGCCCTCGGACCCGCTCAGCCAACCCGTGCGAAAGCGGTCTCGGCGCCGAGAACGAGCGCGGCAAGGGCCGGCGTCTGATTCACAAGCTTGGGCACGGGCGCCCGGCGTCGCCGCAGCTTGTTGGCCAAGCGTTGCCCCGTCGCGGACCTAGCCCCGGGTCGTGAGCACTGAAAGACCCCGCCTCCGGTGGAGAAAAGGAACTGTCAAACCGCGGGCGACCTCCGCCTCGCCCCGCATCTAACCGCACGAATTCCCACCACGACCCCCAAGGCAAACGTCCGGCGCAGGCAAACCAAGACTCCGAAACGGCTGATAAGACGCACGGGCCTGTGGAGGATCGCTCGGTGGGCGAGCTCGCCGGTCTTTTCGCCCGACGATGCCTTCCGCGCTTGAGCTCTGTAGCGTCTTGCCCCGTGGGCTCAGCAATACGCGGCCGCTGCCTCGCGTGCGAGCCGGTTTTCGACCCGGAGCGTGCCGCAAGACCCGGTTGTTCGGACGCTTCTGAGTTCCGAGCCGAGTCGCGTCTCGCGTGCGTCGCGAGCGCGTTTTCTAGGATGTGCACTCTATCGGCACTTCGTATCGTTGACTGCTCGTGGTCGCATGCGCGGAGCTTGAACATGGTCAAAAAGTTCTCCAATGACGCCGAAAGCGCGCCCGGCGCGGCGCTGTTCGAGCGGTTCAAAGAATCTTCAACGCAGATCTGGCTAGCCGGGCTCGGCGCGTTCGCCAAGGCGCAAGAAGAGGGCAACAAGGTCTTCGAGGCGCTCGTCAAGCAAGGCAGCGAACTACAGCGCAAGCTGCAACGCCTCGCCGCCGAGCAATTCGACGAGGTCAGCCAAGATGTCTCGGCGCGAATGATGGATGCGACGAACAAGGCGCAAGGTGCTTGGGATCGGCTCGAAGCGGTGTTCGAAGAGCGCGTCAGTCGCGCCGTCAACCGTTTAGGAGTACCCACCCGAGCAGACATCGCCGCCCTCGCCGCGCGGGTCGAAGCACTCAGCGAACAGGTCGCACGGTTGAAGGCCGCGCTCGATCAAACCTCCCGCACTGCGCCGGCAGCGCGAGCACGCACCGCTCAGCACGCCAAGTCCAGCGCCAAGAGCCGGGCGAAGGGCGCGTCTCAGTAAGTCACGACTTTTTCCGCGGCAAGCCCGCGGGGCGATACGCGCAGTCCCCCTTGCTTGGCCCTCCTAAAGCCGCCGTTGACCTGCCCCCATTTGCCGTACCAACGGATTGGAGAAGCCTGGGGTTGAAGGTTAGTCGAAGTTTTGTTTCGGCTCACTGCCAGCAGCACCGCCAGCGCGCTGGCGGTGCTGCTGGGC
>JANWWI010000170.1 GCA_025056355.1 Casimicrobiaceae bacterium
ATCCCGCCGCTGCTCGGCGCACCGGCGATGCCGGCCAAATCGGTGGCGGAGTCGGTCGCCCATTTGCCGGCGCAACTGGCGCAGACGCAGTGGCTGGTGGCGGCCATCGGCATCGGCAGCCTGGCGCTGATGTTCGCGCTCCGGCGCAAGGTCACCGGCCTGTGGCGCTGGATCCCGGCGGCGATCGCCGTGGCCGCCGCGGGTGCGCTGGTGGGCTTCGCGGTCGGTCTGGATCCGGCGCTGCGCATCCGGATGCCGGAGAAAGCGCTGGATGCCATCCATCCGCCGGCGTTCGCCGCCTTCTTCGCGCAACCGGACCTGTGGGTCACGATGGCGCTGGTGGTGATCACCTTCACGCTGATCGACGGCGTGGAGTCGGTGGCCAGTGTGAAGGCGGTAGACAAGATCGACCCATGGCACCGCACCTCGGACCCGAACAAGACGTTGCGCGCGATGGGCATGTGCAACCTTGCCTCCGGCATGCTCGGGGGGCTGACGGTGAT
>JANWWI010000017.1 GCA_025056355.1 Casimicrobiaceae bacterium
ATGGAGGAGAAGCTGCGCTTTGCCATCCGCGAAGGCGGCCGAACCGTCGGCGCCGGCGTGGTGACAAAGATTTTGAAGTAAACGGGAGTTGCGCTGTGCAGAGCCAGCGTATTCGTATTCGTCTCAAGGCGTTCGACTACAAGTTGATCGATCAGTCGGCCTCCGAGATCGTCGAGACTGCCAAGCGGTCGGGGGCAATCGTACGCGGTCCCGTGCCGCTGCCGACGCGGATTCAGCGTTTCGATATCTTGCGCTCGCCGCACGTGAACAAAACCTCACGCGATCAATTCGAGATGCGGACGCATCTGCGGCTGCTCGACATCATCGAGCCGAACGACAAGACGGTTGATCAACTCATGAAGCTCGACCTTCCTGCGGGCGTCGACGTCGAGATCAAGGTCTAGTGCAGCGCTGATCGTTTTTGTGATCGAGTGCCGGTCAATTGCAACCGGTCCCCGTCGACGGCGGCGGGCAAGAAAGAAGAGGTGACACATGAGTCTTGGACTCATTGGACGCAAGCTTGGGATGACCCGCATCTTCAACGATGACGGGAGCGCCACGGCCGTCACCGTCATTGACGTGCGAAACAACCGAGTCTCGCAGGTCAAGACGGTTGAGACGGATGGCTATACGGCCGTGCAGGTAACCTACGGCGAACGGCGTGCGTCGCGGGTCAACAAGCCGATGGCGGGACACTTCGCCAAAGCGGGGGTCCCCGCGGGCACGCTGACGCGGGAGTTCCGCGGCGAAGCGGGCGATCTGAAACCCGGGGCCGCCCTGGATGTGGCTCAGTTCAAGGTTGGGCAACTCGTCGATGTGACGGGGGTGACCAAAGGGCGTGGCTTCTCCGGGGTCATTCGACGGCACAATTTCAGCTCCAACCGTGCTTCTCATGGCAACTCCGTGACGACTCGCGCGCCCGGTTCGATCGGCATGGCGCAGGATCCCGGTCGCGTTTTCCCCGGCAAGCGCATGGCCGGGCAATACGGCAATGAGCGGCGGACCGTGCAATGCCTGAAGGTTGTGCGCGTGGACGTCGAGCGTGGTCTGTTGCTCGTTTCCGGGGCCGTGCCCGGGGCCTCAGGCGGGCACGTGATCATTCGGCCGTCGGTGAAAGGGGCATAAGAATGGAACTGCAAGTCCTCGACGCCCAAGGCAACCGGCGCGCGACGCTCGCGGCTTCCGACGAAATCTTTGGTCGGGACTACAACGAAGCGCTCGTGCACCAGCTCGTCGTGGCCTATCAGGCGAACGCGCGTGGGGGAAACCGCGCGCAGAAGTCGCGCGCCGAAGTCAAACACTCCACCAAGAAGCCGTGGCGTCAGAAAGGCACGGGCAGGGCGCGCGCGGGCATGACCTCAAGCCCGCTTTGGCGAGGCGGTGGCCGAGCGTTCCCGAGCCGTCCGGATGAAAACTTTTCACAGAAAGTCAACCGCAAGATGTACCGCGCGGGCATGGCTGCGATCTTTTCGCAGCTTGCGCGCGAAGATCGTTTGCATGTGGTCGAGGACTTCACCGTTGAAGCGCCCAAGACCAAACTCGTCGCCGCCGCGCTCAAGAATCTTGGGGTGCGCGAGGCGCTCATCGTGACCGATCACGTCGATGACAAGCTCTATCTGGCTTCACGTAACTTGCCCAATGTGGCGATCGTGGCCGCCCAGCATGTCGATCCGGTCAGTCTCATCTCGTTTAGTCGAGTGATCTTGACCAAGGCGGCGGTGGCCAAGATCGAGGAGGCGTACAAGAAATGAATCCGCATCGACTCATGAGCGTGCTCGTTGCGCCTGTCATCTCGGAAAAGAGCACCTTTGTGGCCGAGAAGAATGAGCAAGTGGTCTTCGAGGTCCTTCCGGATGCGACGAAGCCGGAGGTGAAGGCGGCGGTTGAAATGTTGTTCAAGGTGCAGGTCGAGAAAGTCAACTTACTCAACCGGGTCGGTAAGACCAAACGCCACGGTCAACAGTTGGGCCGGCGCAAGCACACGCGGCGTGCCTACGTCTCGCTCAAACCGGGGCAGCAAATTCACTTCGGTGGGGAGGCATAAGCACCATGGCAGTCGTCAAAGTCAAACCGACCTCGCCGGGGCGTCGCGCGCTGGTCAAAATCGTCACACCGGAGCTTCATAAGGGTGAGCCCTACCGGCCCTTGCTAGTTCCTCAGAAGCGAGGCTCCGGGCGCAACAACAATGGCCACATCACCACGCGGCACAAGGGCGGCGGGCATAAGCATCATTACCGCTTGATCGATTTTCGACGCAACAAGGATGGCATTCCGGCCAAGGTCGAGCGGCTCGAATACGATCCAAACCGCTCTGCGCACATTGCGCTCGTGTTGTATGCCGACGGCGAGCGGCGCTACATCTTGGCGCCGAAAGGACTGTCGTCCGGCGATCTCATCTTGAGCGGCCCAGAAGCGCCGATCAAGCCGGGCAATGTGTTGCCGCTTCGCAACATTCCCGTCGGCACGACCATTCATGCCGTCGAACTTCAACCGGGCAAAGGGGCGCAGTTGGCGCGCGCCGCGGGCGCTTCCGCGCAGCTCATGGCACGCGAGGGCGCCTACGCGCAGATCCGGTTGCGTTCGGGGGAGGTGCGCAGGGTGCACGTCGATTGTCGGGCGGCCATTGGCGAGGTGGGTAATGGTGAGCATTCACTTCGCTCACTTGGTAAGGCCGGTGCCAGTCGTTGGCGCGGGATTCGTCCAAGCGTGCGGGGCATTGCGATGAACCCGGTCGACCACCCCATGGGCGGGCGGACCAATGGCGGGGGCGGGCGGCATCACCCGATGTCGCCCTGGGGGCAAAACGCTAAGGGCTTGAAGACCCGTACCAACAAACGCACCAGCGGGATGATTGTGCGTTCGCGGCACGCAGCGAAGAAGGGGTAATTCGCCATGGCGCGTTCGATCAAAAAGGGACCGTTCGTCGATGGCCATTTGGCCAAAAAAATCGAGGCGGCCATTGCCAAGAACGACAAGCGGCCGATCAAAACCTGGTCGCGTCGCTCGACGATCACGCCCGACTTTGTCGGCCTCACGATTGCGGTGCACAACGGTCGCACGCACGTGCCGGTCTATATCACCGAACAGATGGTCGGGCACAAGCTCGGCGAGTTCGCGTTGACGCGAACCTTCAAGGGCCATCCGGCCGATAAAAAGGTCGTCAAAAAGTAAGGGTTTCAGGCGATGAAAACCGTTGCATACCTCAGAGGTGCACCCGTGTCGGCACAGAAGTGCCGCCTGGTGGCGGATCAGGTGCGCGGACTGCCGGTGGCCAAAGCGCTCAACCTGCTTCAGTTCAGCCCGAAGAAGTCCGCGGCAATCATTCGCAAAGTGCTTGAATCGGCGATCGCGAATGCGGAGCACAACGAGGGAGCCGATATCGACCAACTCAAGGTGACCTCGATCAAGGTCGACAAGGGCATGGTGCTGCGGCGCTTCGTGGCGCGAGCGAAAGGCCGTGGTGCACGAATTAACAAACAGACGTGTCACATTTACGTGACCGTGGGTCATTAGAGGTCAGCATGGGGCAGAAGATCCACCCGGTCGGCTTTCGGCTTAGTGTGACGCGCGGCTGGACGTCGCGCTGGTATTCGAACTCGCGCGGTTTCGCGGAAAAGCTGATCGAGGACTACAAGGTCCGCAGTTACTTGCTCAGCAAGCTCAAAAACGCGAACGTGTCCAAGGTGGTCATCGAACGTCCGGCGAAAAACGCGCGCATCACGATCCATACTGCGCGTCCGGGCGTTGTGATCGGGAAAAAGGGCGAGGATATTGAGGCGCTGCGTGCGCAGCTGCGCAAGATGCTCGGCGGGGAGGTGACGCTCAACATCGAGGAAGTGCGTAAGCCCGAAACCGACGCGAAACTGATTGCCGATTCAATCGCGCAGCAGCTCGAAAAACGAATCATGTTCCGCCGTGCCATGAAGCGGGCCATGCAAAACGCAATGCGGCTCGGCGTTCAAGGCATCAAAATCATGAGTTCGGGTCGACTCAACGGGGTTGAGATTGCGCGTACCGAGTGGTACCGGGAAGGCCGTGTGCCGCTGCACACGCTGCGCGCCGATATCGACTATGCCGTAGCCGAGGCCAAGACCAGCTATGGCGTGATCGGTATCAAGGTCTGGATTTTCAAGGGTGAGAACGTCGGGCTTGCCGCGGCGGAGAGCGCGGCAGCGCCGTCGAACGAGACGGCTGAAACGCCGCGGGAGCGTCGGGGCCGTCGCACCACAGGAGTGAAGCATGCTGCAGCCGTCTAGACGCAAATATCGCAAGGAACAAAAGGGGCGAAACAAGGGCCTCGCCACGCGTGGAACCAAAGTGAGCTTTGGTGAGTACGGGCTCAAGGCCATCGGGCGTGGGCGCCTGACGGCGCGGCAAATCGAGGCCGCGCGCCGCGCGATCAGCCGTCACATCAAACGGGGCGGGCGCATTTGGATTCGCATCTTCCCCGACAAACCGATCAGCAAAAAGCCGGCCGAAGTGCGCATGGGCAACGGCAAGGGCAACCCCGAGTACTACGTCGCCGAAGTCCAGCCAGGTAAGGTCCTCTACGAGATGGACGGGGTTGAGGAGTCCCTCGCGCGGGAAGCTTTTGCCCTCGCTGCCGCGAAGTTGCCGATTCGGACGATCTTCGTACAACGTTTGGTGGGGGGCTAAGGCGATGGCGAAGACCTCCAAAGCCGCCGAGTTACGCAGCAAAAGCATCGACGAACTCAACAAGGAAATCGAATCGCTCTATCGCGCGCATTTCACGCTGCGGATGCAAAAGGCCACGCAGCAGCTTCAGAACACTGCTCAGCTGGGCCGTACGCGGCGAGACATCGCGCGAGCCCTGACTGTGCTCAACGAAAAGCTGAGGACGAAATGAGCGCTGCCGAGACCTCATCGAAGACCCCGATCGTGGCGACGCGGATCGGGCGCGTCACCAGTGACAAGATGATGAAGACCGTCACCGTGCTCGTGGAACGTCGCGTCAAGCATCCGCTCTACGGCAAGGTGGTCACCAAGCGAGCCAAGTATCATGCCCATGACGAAGAGGGCATGGCCAAGCTTGGCGACCTGGTGGAAATTCGTGCCTGTCGGCCCATTTCCAAAACCAAGTCGTGGGTGGTCTCGCGCGTCATCGAAAAGGCCTGATGGTCGCATCGCTCGCGAGCGGCGTGGCGCGCGGCGCTTGGGTCCTCGGATTTGACGGCTCACGTTCATTTGGCGATAATAGGAAGCTTTGCTAGACCGCGCCTTAAGTGCCCAAAGGCCCGGCGCGGAACGTGTGAACGTTCAAGTGCCCACTGACACGGGCCCCAAGACTGCCGCTTAGCCGTTGCCCGCGAGCAACGCTTGCGGAGAAGTTGGAGAGAAAGCCATGATTCAGATGCAGACGATGCTCGACGTCGCCGATAACACGGGCGCGCGGCGTGTGATGTGCTTCAAAGTGTTGGGTGGCTCGAAGCGCCGTTACGCGAGCATTGGTGACATCGTGAAGGTGAGCATCAAGGATGCCCAGCCACGCGGCCGCGTCAAAAAAGGCGAGGTCTACAACGCGGTGGTCGTGCGCACGGCGCAGGGTGTTCGTCGCGCCGACGGATCGCGGATCAAGTTCGACGGCAATGCCGTCGTTCTTTTGAATAACAAGCTCGAGCCGATTGGCACGCGAATTTTTGGGCCGGTTACGCGTGAGCTGCGCAGCGAGCGCTTCATGAAGATCGTCTCGCTTGCGCCCGAGGTCCTCTAGGAGCTACGCATGCGCAAGATCCGAAAGGGCGACATCGTCGTCGTGCTCACGGGACGCGACAAAGGTAAGCGCGGCGAGGTGCTGCGCGTCGAAGCTGATCGTGTCGTCGTCGCCGGGGTCAATTTGGTCAAACACCACGTCAAGCCCAACCCGATGAACAACGAACCCGGCGGCATCGTCGCGCGTGAAGCCTCGATCCACATCTCGAACGTGGCGATCTACAACGCCGCTTCGCAAAAAGCGGATCGTGTCGCCATCCGCGTCATCGACGGGCGCCGGCAGCGCGTGTTCAAGTCTTCCGGGCAGCCGATCTAAGGGGGGGCGTGCGCATGGCTCGTCTGCAAGAGTATTACCGCAAGGAAATCGTGCCCGCGCTGATGAAGCAGTTCGGGTATCGCTCGCCGATGCAAGTGCCGCGACTGACGAAGATTGTCGTCAACATGGGCGTCGGTGAGGCGGTGGCCGACCGAAAAGTCATCGAGTCGGCGAGCAAGGATCTCATGGCCATCACCGGGCAAAAGCCCGTGGTCACACGTGCCAAGAAGGCGATCTCGAACTACAAGATTCGTCAGGGATATCCAATTGGCACGATGGTCACGCTACGCGCAAGGCACATGTACGAATTTCTGGACCGACTGGTCAACATCGCCTTGCCGCGGGTGCGCGATTTTCGTGGCCTGCCGCCGCGCGGCTTTGACGGTCGCGGCAACTTCAATCTCGGCATCAAAGAACAGATCATCTTTCCCGAGATCGAGTACGACAAGATCGATGCGTTGCGCGGGATGAACATCACGATTACCACGACGGCCAAGACCGATGCCGAGGCGAAGGCCTTGTTACTCGCGTTTGGTTTTCCGTTCCGCGGCTAGACGAGGAGCGTTATGGCAAAACTGTCCCTCATCAACCGAGAGGCAAAACGCCAAAAGCTGGTGGCGAAATACGCCAAAAAGCGGGCTGAGCTCAAGGCAATTCTTGCTGACGCTTCGGCAGGAGAGGAGGCGCATGCGAAGGCGCGTGCGGCGCTGCAGGCGCTACCGCGCAATGCAAATCCGACCCGACTTCGGCGCCGTTGCGCGATCACGGGACGTCCGCGTGGGGTATTTCGCAAGTTTGGGCTGTCGCGACACAAGATTCGCGAGCTCGCGTTCCGCGGAGAGATTCCCGGCGTGATCAAGGCGAGTTGGTGAGGAGCGACAAGCGATGAGTATGTCTGACCCGATTGCCGACATGCTGACGCGTATCCGTAACGCGCAGGCTATGGAGAAGCCCTCGGTCTGTGTGCCAGCGTCTAAGCTCAAGTCCGCGATTGCGCGTGTGCTCAAAGAGGAGGGCTACATCGAAGACTTTCGAATCGTGGGCGACCCCAAGCGACCGGAGCTTGAGATTGTGCTCAAGTATTACGCCGGACGTCCGGTGATCGAGTCGATCGTGCGGGTCAGTAAGCCGGGCCTTCGCGTCTACCGCGGTAAAGACGCCTTGCCCTCGGTCATGAATGGCCTGGGCATCGCCATCATCTCAACACCGCGCGGCGTCATGACGGACCGCAAGGCGCGAAGCCTTGGGGTGGGCGGCGAGGTTCTCTGCACCGTCGCGTAAAGGGGGCTCTGCCATGTCGCGAATTGCTAAGTATCCCGTGCCGATTCCGCCCAAGGTCGAAGTGACGATTCAGGGCAGCGTGGTCGAAGTCAAGGGGCCGCTCGGTTCGCTCAAGCGCGATTTTGGTCCGCGAGTGAAAATCGAGCGGCGGGAGGATTCGATTTTGTGCCAGGCCGTCCATGGCGATGCGGCGAGCCGGGCGATGTCGGGCACGGCGCGGGCGCTGATCAACAACATGGTGGTTGGCGTCTCGAAAGGCTTTGAAAAGCGGCTGACGCTCGTTGGGGTCGGCTATCGTGCCGCAGCCCAGGGGGACACGTTGAACCTGTCCTTGGGCTTCTCGCACCCGATCGTGCATAAGATGCCCCCGGGCGTGAAAGTCGCCACACCGTCGCAGACCGAAATCGTCGTAAGCGGTGCGGATCGTCAACAAGTAGGCCAAGTTGCGGCTGAGATTCGAGCCTATCGGCCACCGGAGCCATACAAGGGCAAGGGGGTGCGCTACGCCGATGAGGTCGTAACGCTCAAGGAAACGAAGAAGAAGTAACGCGAGGGCGAACGATGAAGACCACCAAAGACGAGGCGCGGCGCCGCCGGGCGCGGCAGACGCGGCGCCGATTGACGCTGCAGCGTGCGATTCGACTCACGGTCTTTCGCAGCAACAAGCACATCTACGCCCAAATCATTTCGGGTGACGGGTCGCGGGTGCTTGCTTCGGCTTCGACGCTTGAGCCGGAACTGCGCAAGGAACTCGCAAACGGCGGCAATAAGGCGGCGGCCGAGCGGGTCGGGGCGCGCATCGCTGAGAAAGCCAAAGCAGCAGGCATCGAAGTTGTTGCATTCGACCGAGCGGGCTACAAGTACCACGGTCGCGTCAAAGCACTGGCCGAGGCGGCTCGCGCTGGTGGGTTGAAGTTCTAGGAAACACCTCATGGCACGCGCACAAACGCAACAGAAGGACGAAACGGGCGACGGCCTGCGCGAAAAGATGATCGCGGTCAACCGGGTGACCAAGGTGGTCAAAGGTGGCCGCATCATGGCCTTTGCCGCACTGACAGTGGTGGGCGACGGGGACGGTCGAGTCGGCATGGGGAAAGGCAAGGCCAAAGAAGTCCCGGTCAGCGTGCAAAAGGCCATGGAACAGGCGCGTCGGCACATGAAGAAGGTCGCGCTCAAAAATGGCACGCTGCATCATGCGGTCATCGGCAAGCACGGTGCAACCAAGGTGCTCATGCTGCCCGCCTCCGAGGGCACCGGCATCATCGCTGGGGGTGCGGTACGGGCGGTCTGTGAGGTGGTCGGCATCACCAATGTGCTGGCCAAAACCTTCGGTCCGACCAATCCGTACAACGTCGTCCGCGCGACGCTCAAAGCGCTCGAGCGCGTTTCTTCGCCGGCTGAGGTGGCGGCCAAGCGCGGACTGTCTGTGGAACAAGTGCTTGGAGCGTGAGTCCCATGGCTGAGAAAAACACTCTCACGATCCGGCTCGTCAAGAGCCCGATCGGCGCCAAGCGCAATCACATTGCCTGTGTGCGCGGTTTGGGCTTGACGCGCCTCGGCCAGCAACGCGAAGTGCTCGACACCCCCGCCATTCGCGGCATGATCAACACGGTGCGTCACCTGGTCAAGATCATTCGATAAGGAAGTCGGACAAATGCGTCTCAACACCATTGCGCCTGCCGAAGGTTCGCGCAGACCTCGACGCCGCGTGGGCCGCGGAGTCGGCAGTGGTCTTGGCAAGACCGCCGGTCGCGGGCACAAGGGGCAAAAAGCCCGCGCCGGTGGCTTTCACAAAATCGGCTTTGAAGGCGGGCAGATGCCCCTCCACCGGCGCCTTCCGAAGCGTGGTTTCACGTCGATTTGGCGCGACTTGCGAGCCGAAATCACCGTCGGCCGGCTGGCCAAGCTCGGCTTGAGTGAAATCGATCCGCTCGCGCTAAAACGCGCCGGTGCGATCCGTAGCGACGCGCGGCTGGTCAAGCTCATCGCCGGCGGAGTGATCAACACGCCCGTGATCGTGCGTGGCATGTTCGTTTCCGCCGGTGCGAAAGCGGCGATCGAGGCCGCGGGTGGGCGCATTGAGCTTCCCAACGTCCAGACGCTGCGTCGTCTACCGAAGAAGAGCGCGTAGCAGCGAGACGAAAGGAGAAAGCCCGTGGCGTTCAACCCCGCAGCCAAAGCAGGCGGCAAGTATGGCGACTTGAGGCGTCGCCTCTTGTTCTTGCTTGGCGCGTTGATCGTCTACCGGATTGGTACGCACGTGCCAGTGCCTGGCATCAATGCTGCCGTGCTTGAGGAGCTGTTCCGCTCTCAGCAAGGCGGCATTCTCGGAATGTTCAACGTCTTTTCCGGCGGGGCGCTCGAGCGTTTTTCAGTCTTCGCGCTTGGGATCATGCCCTACATCTCCGCCTCGATCATCATGCAAATGGCCACCTTTGTTGTGCCGAGTCTCGAGGCGCTCAAGAAAGAGGGTGAGGCCGGGCGGAGAAAGATCACGCAGTACACGCGCTACGGGACTCTGCTGCTTGCGACGTTTCAAGCGATTGGCATTTCGATCGCGCTCGAGAGTCAGCAAGGTCTGGTGCTTGATCCGGGTCTACTGTTTCGCTTTACCACCGTGGTGACGCTCGTCACGGGCACGATGTTTCTCATGTGGCTGGGCGAACAGATTACCGAGCGCGGACTTGGCAACGGCATTTCCATTCTGATCTTTGCCGGCATTGTGGCCGGGCTGCCCTCGGCGATCAAGAACACGCTTGAACTGCAAGCTTCGGGCAATTTGCAAATCCTTCAGCTGCTGTTTTTGCTTGCGCTCGTGGTGGTCGTGACCGGCGCCGTCGTGTTCTTCGAGCGGGCGTTGCGCAAGGTGCTCGTCAACTATGCGAAGCGGCAGGTCGGCAACCGGGTGTTTGGCGGACAGAGCTCGCATCTGCCGCTCAAGCTCAATATGGCTGGGGTGATTCCGCCGATCTTTGCTTCGTCGATTATTTTGTTCATCCCCACCATCTTGGGCTTCATGGGGCCCGGCGCCGGGCCGAAGTGGATGCGCGATCTCGCCGCGATCCTCGCACCGGGGCAACCGATCTATATGATCGCGTATGCCGCTTTGATCGTTTTCTTTTGTTTTTTCTACACCGCTATTCAGTACAACCCGAAGGAGACGGCCGATAACTTGAAGAAAAGTGGCGCTTTCATTCCGGGCTATCGGCCGGGCGAGCAAACGGCGCGATACCTCGAAAAGATCACCACGCGCCTCACGCTGCTCGGGTCGATCTACGTCACGGTCGTGTGCCTCATTCCGGAGTTTTTGATCAGCGCTTGGAACGTGCAGTTTTACTTCGGTGGCACGTCCTTGCTGATTGTCGTCGTCGTGACGATGGACTTCATGACCCAGGTACAGGCCTATCTGATGTCGCAGCAGTACGACTCGTTGCTCCGGAAGGCCAATCTGAAAGGCAGTCTCAAGGTCTAGCCATGGCCAAGGAAGACACCATTCAGATGCAAGGGGAAATTATCGAGACGTTGCCGAATGCCACGTTTCGTGTGAAGCTAGACAACGGACATGTGGTTCTAGGGCACATCTCCGGCAAGATGCGCATGAACTACATCAAGATTTTGCCGGGTGATCGGGTCACGGTGGAAATGACGCCGTACGACCTGTCGCGGGCAAGGATCATCTTCCGAGCGAAATAAGCACTATTGGAAGCACCTATGAAAGTCAACCCATCGGTGAAAAAGATTTGCCGCAACTGCAAAATCATCCGGCGCAAGGGTGTGGTGCGCGTGATCTGTCGCGATCCGCGACACAAGCAGCGGCAAGGCTAAGCAGAAAGGGCCCAGCACATGGCACGAATTGCAGGGGTCAATATCCCGAATCACAAGCATGCGTGGATCGCATTGACCGCGATTTACGGTATCGGTCCGACGCGGGCGCGCAAGATCTGTGACGCGGCTGGGGTGCCGCAGACGAAGAAAATCAAAGACCTCACCGACGGCGAACTGGATGCGCTGCGTGAGCAGGTTGCCAAGTACACGGTCGAGGGTGACCTGCGCCGCGAGGTGACGATGAGCATCAAGCGGCTCGTCGACTTGGGGTGTTACCGCGGGGTTCGACATCGCAGGGGATTGCCGGTGCGCGGGCAGCGCACGCGCACCAATGCGCGCACGCGGAAAGGACCGCGCAGGGCGATTGCCGGCAAGAAGACTTGAGGTAGATCAGCATGGCTCAAGCATCGGCCAAGACCACAGCGGCGGCACGCGCGCGCAAGCGCATCCGGAAAAGCGTTTCCGAGGCGATTTGCCACGTGCACGCATCCTTCAACAACACGATCGTCACAATTACGGATCGGCAGGGCAACACGCTCGCCTGGGCATCCGCAGGGAGCTCGGGATTCAAGGGTTCACGCAAGTCGACGCCGTTTGCAGCGCAAGTTGCCGCTGAAGCGGCCGGCCGAACGGCCATTGAATGCGGCGTCAAAAACGTCGAAGTGCAGATCAAGGGGCCTGGGCCGGGCCGCGAAAGTGCGGTGCGGGCGCTCAACGCACTCGGGCTCAAGATCACGAGTATTTCGGATGTGACGCCGCTTCCGCACAACGGTTGTCGTCCGCCGAAGCGTCGACGCGTCTGATTCGAGGGATGTGAGGAATACAGATATGGCTCGTTATACCGGCCCGCGCTGCAAACTATCTCGACGTGAAGGCACGGACCTCTTTCTAAAAAGCGCGCGTCGTGCGCTCGACAGCAAGTGCAAACTCGCTGCGCCGCCTGGTCAGCACGGCGCCAAAAGCGGGCAGCGGACATCGGACTATGGCTTGCAACTGCGCGAGAAGCAGAAACTGCGCCGTATCTATGGGGTCCTTGAGCGCCAATTCCGTCGCATCTTTGCGGAGGCTGCGCGACGGAAGGGCTCGACCGGTGAGAACCTGCTCAAGCTGCTTGAGTCGAGGCTTGACAACGTGGTCTATCGCATGGGCTTTGGTTCGACGCGCGCTGAGGCGCGGCAACTCGTCAGCCACAAGGCCATCATGGTCAACGGCCGCGTCTGCAATATTCCTTCAGCGATCGTGCCGCCGAATGCGGAGGTGGCTGTCGTTGAGAAAGCGCGAAATCAAGCGCGCATCGTCGAAGCGTTGGCGCTGGCCGAGCGTATCGGTTTCCCGGGCTGGGTTGAGGTGAACCCGAAAGAAATGAAGGGCATCTTCAAACACGCGCCCGATCGAACGGAATTTGCCTCCGACATCAACGAGAGCCTCGTGGTCGAGCTCTACTCGAAGTAATTGCTTGTTGGAATCGGCAAAGAAGAGGGACCTCATGCAGAGCAGTGCTTTCCTCAAACCCCGTACCATCGAGGTACACGCCAAGAGTCCATTTGCCGCGCGTGTTGTCATGGAGCCGTTCGAGCGCGGTTACGGGCACACGCTTGGCAATGCGTTGCGCCGCGTTCTGCTGTCCTCGATGCCGGGCTACGCGCCCACGGAGGTCACGATTGCCGGCGTCGTTCACGAGTATTCGACGCTCGAGGGCGTGCAGGAAGATGTCGTCGAACTGCTGCTCAATCTCAAAGGCGTTGTTGTCAAGCTTCACAACCGAGAAAGTGCCACGCTTGTCTTGCGCAAGTCGGGTGCCGGTCCCGTCACCGCGGGTGACATCGAGGTGTCCCACGACGTGGAAATCATCAATCCCGAGCATGTCATCGCCAACCTCACCACGGGTGGCAAGCTCGAGATGGAAATCAAGGTTGAGCGCGGCCGCGGCTACGTGCCGGCCACCATGCGCGCAGCTGCTACGCATGGCGGGCAGCGCAAAGTCGGCTCAATCCTGCTGGATGCCTCGTTTAGCCCGGTCAAGCGGGTGAGTTATACGGTCGAATCGGCGCGAGTCGAGCAGCGCACAGATCTGGACAAGCTCGTTCTCGATATCGAGACGAACGGTGCGATCGACCCGGAAGGCGCTGTACGCTACGCGGCCAGTATCCTGGTTGATCAGCTGTCGGTTTTTGCCGATTTGAAGGGCACCGACATGCCGGCGCTTGAACGGGCGGTAGCGTCGTTCGATCCGGTCCTGCTCAAGCCGATCGACGATCTCGAGTTGACCGTTCGGTCGGCGAATTGCCTCAAAGCAGAGAACATTCATTACATCGGCGATCTGGTCCAGCGGACCGAAACGGAATTGCTCAAGACGCCGAACCTCGGCCGCAAGTCGCTCAACGAGATCAAGGAGGTGCTTGCGCAGCGAGGCTTGTCGCTCGGCACCAAGCTCGACAACTGGCCGCCGCCGCACCTCAAAGGGCATGGCGCTTGAGAACACGGAGGGGGTAAAGCATGCGTCACGGAAACGGACTCCGCAAACTCAATCGCACCAGTGCGCACCGTAAAGCGCTACTGCGCAATCTCTCGTGCGCACTTTTGCGTTACGAAACGATTTGTACGACGCTGCCGAAGGCGAAGGAATTGCGCCGAATGGTCGAACCGATCATCACGCTGGGCAAGACGCCGACCTTGGCTAACCGCCGGCTTGCCTTTGACCGGTTGCGCGATCGCGAGCTGGTCAGCAAAGTGTTCAACGTGCTCGGTCCGCGCTATGCGAACCGGCCTGGGGGTTACGTCAGTATCCTGAAATATGGCTTTCGGCAGGGCGACAAGGCGCCGATGGCGCTGGTCCGCTTGATGGATCAGCCGAAACCGACCCCGGCCGAGAAGGAGCTCTCAGGCGCCGAGACGAGCAATCAATAAAGGCGTCGCTTTGCGTTTGCGAGAAAAACGGGGCTGACGGGCCCCGTTTTTCTTCGCGTCGAGACATTCGGCAAAAGCCGGCCGAGTCGGACCGACTCACTGAGGAGTGGCTTGAGCCGCAGGCAGTCAGCTCAACGCGTGCAGGTCTCAGGCCTCCCCTAGCGTGATCGAGCCCTTGCGAGCCAAGGTTCTCGGCGGCGGTCGTTACGGTGGGCCATTCAAGTGCTGGGCGGCGACTTCTTGGTGAGCAGGCTATAGATCCAGACCACCACCACGGCGCCAATGATCGAGGCGATCCAGTTTGTGCCCGACTGCGCGGACAGCACCCCTAAGGCTTGACCGCCGAACGTACCCACTAGGGAGCCGACGCAGCCCAGTGCCGCGGTCATCAAAATGCCGCCGCCTTGCTTACCGGGGACAATGAGTTTTGCGAGCGCCCCGACGATGAGTCCGACGAGCGCGAATTTGATCAGTTCCATGGTCAGCCTCCAGGGATAATGTGACCAGTACTGTACACGAATTAGGGTTATCCCGCTCAACGAGCATGGTCCGGTCCCAGTTTGAGGAGGCGAGGTCGCTGTATGGAGTGGTTTCAGCAGCATCTGGCGGAGCTCGCGATGGCGCTTGCGATGGCTTGGGGTGCCGGCCTTCGCTTGTATCTCGTGGTCTTCGTGGTGGGCTTGCTCGGGCGGCTTGGCTATATCGCATTACCCGAGACGCTGGCGATCCTCGCCAACCCCGTGGTTCTCGCCGCGGCAGGTTTCATGACCGTGGTCGAATTTCTCGCGGACAAGGTCCCGTGGGTCGATTCGCTCTGGGATGCTGTGCACACATTTCTGCGCATCCCAGCAGGCGCGGCGCTTGCAGCCGGCATGCTTGGGGATTCGGGCGAAGGGGTTGCAATGGCAGCAGCGCTCATTGGAGGCACGCTTGCTGCGGGGACTCATCTCGGCAAGGCCGGCACGCGTGCGACCGTAAACACTTCGCCGGAACCGGTCTCAAACGTCACGCTCTCAGTCGTCGAAGACTCCCTCGTCGTGGGGGGGCTTACGCTGGCGATCGCCTATCCGCTCCTCTTCCTCGGGCTGCTCGCACTCTTTGTGCTGGGGCTTGTGCTGCTTTTTCGCCTGCTGATCCGTGGGGTAAGGGCTCTCGTGGCGCGGCTTTTTCGGCCCGGTTCACAGCCGAGCGCGCCGATGTCGCACTAAAGCCGGGTCGCGGCCGCATGCTCCGAGCGCGTGGCGCTCGGGGCGGATTTGACTGTTCGGCAACTTCCCATCCGGCCGACTGAGAGGGGCGGCTTGATGGCGCTTAGCTCCGGCCTTGCGACGCCCGAGCCACCGCGCAAGGCGCATGGACCCGAGGTGCCGCTCTGCCTCGATCTGGATGGCACGCTTTGCCGAGGCGATCTGCTCGAAGAGTCATTCGCGCGCCTCCTCGTGACGCGCCCGTGGCGGGCACTGCTGGCGCTTTTTGCGCTCAGGCGAGGTCGCGCCGCTTTCAAAGCCGAGCTCGCGCGCACGATCGCAGGCGAAGCCTTCGAACCGGTCTTTCGGCCCGAGGTGCTCGCACTGATCGAGGCGGTACGACGCGATGAGCCATCTCGACCGGTGATTCTCGTCACGGCCGCCGACCAGTCGCTCGCCGAAATCGTTGCCCGGCGTCTCCCGCAGCGCATCGATGCCGTCGTGGCCTCAGACGGGCAGGTCAATCTGAAGGGTGAGGCCAAAGCAGCAAGGCTCGTCGAGCGCTATGGTCATGCCGGCTTTGACTACGTCGGCGATTCGTTGGCCGATCTGCCGGTCTGGATGGCTGCGCGACAAGCATTCGTGGTGGCTCCCACGGCGCGGTTGCGTGCCCGGCTCGCCGAACGGGGGCTTGTCTATCGCACCGTGGCGAGACGGCCCGACCTCGTCGAACGGCTCACCCTGTGGCTGCGCGCGCTGCGGCCTCGGCAGTGGGCGAAGAACCTGCTCGTGTTTCTTGCGCCGCTCGCGGCGTTCGCGTTGGGCGATCCTGCCATCTGGCCGCCGTTGTTACTGACCGCGGTGGCGTTCTCGGCGCTTGCCTCGGCCGTCTACCTCGTCAACGACGTGGCGGATCTGGCCGCTGACCGAACCCATCCGCGTAAGCGACAGCGCCCCATTGCGGCAGGGTTCATCTCGCCGGCTCGCGCGCTTACAGTGGCCTTCATCCTTGCCGGGATCGGGCTTGCCGTGCTCGGTCAAATCGCCGTCGGACTGCTTGCGCTCGGTTTGGGCTACCTCGTGAGTTGTTTTTTCTACAACGCGCTTTTCAAGCACCGACGCTGGTGGGACATCGCGGTGCTTGCCGGGCTCTACGACGTGCGAGTGATTGCGGGTGCATGGGCGAGCGCGGTGCCGCTGTCGGCTTGGTTGACCGTGTTTGCCACGGCGAGCTTTGTTTCCCTTGCCGCCCTCAAGCGCGCGCTCGAACTCGGCGTACGCCGTCGTTCAAACGGTGAAGATGCCCGTGCCCGCGACTATCGGCAGGGCGATCATCGGCGCATCACCGGGGTTGGTCTGACCAGTGCCGTGATTGCGGTGGTGACCCTGGCTATCTATGCGATCGAGCAAGCCGCACAGGCGGGCTATCGCGCGCCCCCCTGGCTGCTCTTGATGGCCCTTGCGGTTGCTTTGACATTCGCTCGTATTTGGTGGCGGGCGATGCCCGGGCAGCACACAAGCGACGAAGACGATCCGATCCGGCACACGGCTACCGATCCTTATGCCTGGCTTACCTTCGCGCTGGGGGTCAGCGCGTGGCTACTCGCGAGGTAGCGAGGCGGGGCCTGACTGAGTCTCAGAATTCGAGCGTTGCGTCGAGTTCAGCAAACAGCTCCGAGCGGGGGCGAACGCGAAGCGCGGCGCCGAGCTCGATGTGCCCGCTGAAGCCTGGCCGATCTGGTGCGCTTGGCGGCCGCTCGACCCGGATCGTGACAGGGAGTCCGGCGGCTTTGTCCGCGCTCAAGAAGTGGCGCAGCGTGGTCAAGATACGTTCGACCTCGGTGCGTCCACCCTGGCCATTGACGTGTACGACCAGCCGTCGGGCAAAGCGAGCACGCGCCTCATCGATCGTGTAGAGACCACTTGCCGTGATGCGTAGCTCGCCGTCGCGCAGCCGGGAAGCTTGCACTTCGAGCACGAGCGGCATATCTTCTTTGAGGTCGAGCCGCTTTTGGTCAAACAGCTCCTGAGGGATCAGGATTTCCCTCACGGCCGTTCGATCATCGAGCGTCACGAACCCCATGCGACCACTACGACCCGTGCTCGAACGCAGCGCGACGACGATTCCGGCGACGCGATTCGGATAGGCCGCCATATCGAGCCGCGCGAGCGTGATCGTGGCAATGGGCGAGAGATGTTCGCGCCAGGCCTCGTACGGGTGTCCGCTCAGGTAAAGCCCCAGCGCCGATTTCTCGTGCGCAAGCTGTTCCATGAGCGACCAGGCAGGAGCCTCCAACAGGGGCGGTTCGTGGGCTGCTTCTTCGCCGAAGAGCGAGTTTTGCCCCGCCCGTGCCTGAACTTGACTCGCCCACTCCATGGCTTGCCCAACCGAGGCGAGGGCGCTGGCTCGGCTCGGGTGGATACTGTCGAATGCACCGGCCTTGATCAGCGCCTCGACCGTGCGGCGATTCACGAGATGCGGGTGCACGCGTCGACAAAAGTCGAACAAGCTTGTGAACGGGCCCCCCTCGTTGCGCGCGCGCACGATTTCGCGGATGGCTGCCTCGCCCGTGCCTTTGATGGCACCTAAGCCGTAGCGGATGCGATGGCGATCGATCGGTACGAAACGATACGACCCAGCGTTCACATCCGGCGGCTCGATGTGGATGCCCGCTGCGACGGAATCTTCGACCAGTGCGCGCACCTTGTCGGTGTCATCCATCACCATTGAGAGGTTCGCGGCCATGAAGGCGGCGCGGTGATGCTTCTTGAAGTAAGCCGTTTGATAAGCAAGCAGCGCGTAGGCGGCCGAGTGCGATTTGTTGAAGCCGTAGCCGGCAAACTTCTCGATCAGGTCGAACAGTTCGTCTGCTTTTTGTTCGCTCAGGCCGTTTTTTGCCGCGCCTTCGCGGAAACGCGCGCGATGTTTGGCCATCTCCTCGGGCTTTTTCTTGCCCATCGCACGGCGCAGTAGATCGGCTCCGCCAAGCGTGTAGCCGGCGAGGATCTGCGCGGCTTGCATGACCTGCTCTTGATAAACCATGATCCCGTAGGTTTCGGCCAGCACCGGCTCGAGCCGCGGATCCGGGTAGGTAAAGCTTTGGCGGCCGTGCTTGCGTTCGATGAAGTCCGGAATCAGCTCCATCGGTCCGGGGCGGTAGAGCGCGTTGAGTGCGATCAGGTCTTCAAGCCGCGAGGGCTGAGCGCGCATGAGCAGCGAGCGCATGTTGGGCGATTCGAATTGGAAGATCGCCACTGTGTCGCCTTCGCAGAAGATTTGGAAGGTGGCTTGATCATCGAGCGGTATATCCTCGAGCCGAAGCGTCGAGGAGGGATCGAGCTCGCGCACATAGCGCAGCGTCCAATCGAGGATCGTGAGCGTCGTCAGGCCGAGAAAGTCGAACTTGACCAGGCCAATCGCCTCGATGTCATCCTTGTCGTATTGGCTCACCAGCGCTGCGCCGGGCTCTTGTGCGTAGAGGGGGCAGAAGTCCGTGAGCTTGCCGGGAGCGATCAATACGCCGCCTGCATGCATGCCCACGTTGCGCGGTAATCCTTCGACCTGGGCGGCAAGATCGAGCAGCGCTGCTACCTCTTCCTCCTCGGCGCGTCGCTTGACCAAGAGGGGTTCCGCCTCGAAGGCATAGATCGTGTTCGGAGCGCGCTGCGTCGGATCGGCTGGAGCCGGCGCCAGGGTGGTCCACTGCCCGGGGCGAAAAGGAATCAGCTTGGCGACCCCGTCGACGAAGCCATAGGGCAAATCCAACACGCGTCCGCAATCGCGCACCGCGGCCTTCGCTGCCATCGTGCCGAACGTGGCGATTTGCCCCACGCTTTCCGCGCCGTACTTCTGGCGCACGTACTCGATCACCCGGTCGCGGCCGTCTTGGCAAAAGTCGATGTCGAAATCCGGCATCGACACGCGCTCAGGGTTGAGAAAGCGCTCAAAAAGCAGGTTGTACTTGAGTGGGTCGAGGTCAGTGATGCCAAGCGCATAGGCCACCAGCGACCCCGCCCCCGAACCGCGCCCAGGTCCCACGGGGATTGCGTTGGCTTTCGCCCAACCGATGAAATCGGCCACGATCAGAAAGTAGCCCGAAAAGCCCATGGCGACGATCGTGTCGATCTCGTAGGCCGCGCGTTCTTCGTAGCGCGGCCGCGCTGCCTCCCGTTCAGCCGGGTCGGGGTAGAGCTTTTCAAGCCGCGCGGCAAGCCCGCGCGCGACCTCAGCCCGGAGATGCGCCTCGATGGTCACCCCGGGGGGCAGCGGAAACTCAGGCAGGTGCGTTTTTCCGAGTGGCAGTTCGAGGTTGCAAAGCTCGGCGATGGCCACGCTGTTTTCAAGCGCTTCGGGATAGGCGGCGAAAGCTGCCGCCATCTCGGCTTGCGTGCGGAAGCACTGCTCGGGCGTGAAGCGTCGCGGACGTCGCGGATCCGAAAGCGTGTAGCCCTCGGCGATGCACACCCGCGCCTCATGCGCCTTCCAGTCCTCGGCTCGGGCAAACTGGATCGGGTGCGTGGCCACCACGGGCAGATCGGCCGCATGCGCGATTTCGAGAGTGTGCTCGTTGAGCAGCGCCTCGTTTTCAAAGCTGGCCTGGTGGATCTCAAGCGCGAAGCGTCCGGGAAAACAGCGCGCCCAGAACTGCGCTGCCTCCCGCGCCTGTGCTGGCTGTCCAGCCCGAAGGCAGGCGGCAACCTCGCTCACCCAGCCTCCGGAAAGGCAAAACAAATCTTCGGTGACCGCGGGGTCTGAGAGCCACTCGGGCTTCAAGTAAGCCATGCCGCGGCGTTGGTTGTCTCGCCAGGCACGGGTCAGAAGCCGGCAGAGGTTCAAGTAACCCGTGTGCGACATCGCAAGGAGCAGGATGCGCACAGGATCGGCCTGGACACGCTCGCCAAGCCGGGGGCTTTCGACTGCCACATCCACGCCGCAGATCGGTTTGATGCCCGCCGCGCGCGCGGCCTGGTAGAACTTGATGAAGCCAAACAGGTTGCCCAGGTCCGTGAGCGCGAGGGCACCTTGGTCGTCTGCGCTGGCCAGCTCGATCGCCTGCCCGATGCGGAGCGTCGAATCGACGATCGAGTACTCGCTGTGCAGGCGAAGATGGACAAACCTCGGCGCGGGCATGCAAACGATTCTACGAACCGAGCTTGGCGCTAGGCGGCTGCCAAAGTCGCTCGAACGGCCAGCCCTAGAATTTCGTGCCATGTACGCGCCCCAACGGCCCGCAACGCGTCGCTATTCCTCGCTGCGCGGACATCGCGCAGGTTGGCTTGAGTGGGGCGTCGCTGGGGACTTGCCCACGGTCGTGCTCTTGCACGGCTGGATGGATGTGGCGGCGTCGTTCCAGTTCTTGGTCGATGCCCTTGCCGGTCGATGGCACCTCGTTGCCCCGGATCAGCGCGGTTTCGGGGAGACCGAGTGGACCCGCGAGCCGGCCGGTGGCTACTGGTTTCCCGAATACATTGCCGATCTCGAGGCGCTTTTGGAGGTGATTTCGCCTGATCGTCCCGTGCACCTGGTCGGACACAGCCTCGGTGGCAACATCGCCTGTCTCTATGCGGGGATTCGCCCCGAGCGTGTGAAGACGCTCGTCTCGCTCGATGGCTTTGGACTTCCCGCGGCCGATCCCGCGCGGGCGGCGGACCGCTACCGCCGCTGGCTCGATGCAGCCAAAGCCGGAGGTAAGCTCAAGCCCTACGCAAGCCTCGAGGCGGTGGCCGATCGGCTCCAGAAGAACAGCCCACGCCTTGCGCGCGAGCGGGCGCTCTGGCTTGCGCAAGCCTGGGCCGAAGGCGATCCGACGTGCGGCTATCGACTGCGGGCCGACCCGGCGCACAAGCTGCCCTTTCCGACCGGCTACCGGCTCGATGAGGCGCGTGCGATTTGGCGTGAAGTCACCGCACCGACGCTCTGGATCGGCGCGGAGTTCTCCGAGGCCTCGCGTTGGGTCGGCTATGGTCGAGATACCCGCGTCCCCGCACCCGGTGCGGCCGTTGTGCCAGGCTCATTCGAAGCGCGCCTTGCGGCCTTTGCCAAGATCGAATTCGTTGTGGTCGAAGGAGCCGGGCACATGCTGCATCACGAGGCGCCGGAGCAGGTGGCGAGGCTCCTTGAGCGTCACTGGCGCTCGGTTTGAGCGGGTTAGAACGCCGCACCGGGAGGCGCACCGGCGGCAGGCCTCCTCGGCAAACGCCCAGACCGCCGCAAAGGTCTGCGCGCCCAAGCGCAAGTGCTTCCTTGCGCGGTCGACGGCGTGATCAACCGCGCTCGAGGGCAAGTTCAATCAAGCGGGTCACCAGCGCGGTGTAGCTCACACCGCCTGCGGCCCAAAGCGCCGGATACATCGAGGTTTTCGTGAAACCGGGGATCGTGTTGACCTCGTTCAAAAACAGCTCGCCCGTGTCTTCGAGATAGAAAAAATCCACCCGCGCAAGCCCGGCACAATCAAGCGCGCGGAAAGCGGTCAGGGCAAGCGCGCGCACGCGCTCGGCGATCGCTTCGGGAACGCGCGCCGGGATGTGCATTTCGGCGAGGCCCGGCGTGTACTTGGTCTCGTAGTCGTAGAAAGCCGCCGCGTAGGTGAGCTCCCCGACGGGTGAGGCCTGCGGGTCGTCGTTGCCGAGGATGCCGACTTCGAGCTCGCGCGGCTTCACGCGCGTGGCCGCCTCCACAATCACCCGGCGGTCGTGCTCGAAGGCGAGCCTGAGGGCTGCACGCAGCTCAACCTCGTTGGTTGCGCGCGAAATACCGACCGAGGAGCCGAGGTTGGCTGGCTTGACGAACACAACCGGCGCGAGGGATTCAAGCCGTGCAAGCACCTGTTCTGGTGCGCGCGCGTATTCGTGGCGTGTGACAAGCGTCCAGGCGACCTGCGGGACGCCGTGGCTTGCGAGCACGGACTTCATCATCACCTTGTCCATGCACACGGCGCTGCCGAGCACGCCCGAGCCGACGCAGGGGATGCCCGCGAGCTTCATCATGCCCTGCACGGTGCCGTCCTCGCCGTTGGGTCCGTGCAGGATCGGAAAGACCACATCGAAGCCTTCGGCGATCGCTGCGCAGGCGAGCACGGGTCCCCCGCCGCTCGGAGCGCTGCCGCGCTCAAGTGCGCGCTCGGCCTCTTGGCCAGAAAGCCAGCGCCCTTCGCGCGAAATCACCACCGTGGTGACCTCAAAGCGCTCACGCGGCAGGGCCTCAAGCACATTGCGGGCACTTTTGATCGAGACTTCGTGTTCCTCCGACTGACCGCCGGCAAGGACGAGAACGCGGGTTTTCTTCATGACGCAATTCTGAAGCATTGCCCGGTCGAGCCTTTCCCCTCACCCGGCGCTTCGCGCCGCCCTCTCCCCGAGGGAGAGGGCAAAGAAGGTGAGCATCCTGCGCCAAGCTGTCTCCCCCGAGGGGAGAGGGCATGAGCAGCCCGCGCCAAGCTAGCTCCCCCGAGGTTGAGGGCAAACCACGTTGAATGGTTCGCGCCGCCGTACCGTCGAGGGAGAGTTCAAAAAACGCGGGCATTCCCGCTGCTCCCTCTCCCTTTGGGAGAGGGTTGGGGTGAGGGCGGTGTGCGTGCACACCGACCCCTCTGCCGCTTCCAGCGGCATCTCCCCTACGGCTTACGCCGCAGGGGAGAACAACTTTGGCCTGTCCTCCCCTTCGCCTCAGCGCTGTCCTCCCCTTCGCCTCAGCGAAGGGGAGGTGGCGCGAGAGCGCCGGAGGGGTTTTGTGTCGCTACCACCCCACTCCCTCATCCACCGCTAGAGAGCCGACGGCGCGTCGGGCCGCTGCAATCGTTGAGCGCGCGTTGATTCGCGCGTTGATCGTTTCCAGCCCAGCCCGAGCGCTGCTCGTCCGTAGAGACCGCGCCAAGGCATACGCTAGCGGCTGGATAGACGCGCAGGCCTCAAGCACGCATCCGGATCGCGAGCCAGCGGCGCATGAGCTCGTCGCACACCTGCCCGTCGGTGTGAAGCGTCGCGTTCAACGCGCCGGTCGTATTTTTCGCTCGCCCTCGGATCGAGCCGGTCGAACTCATAGTGGCCGTGAAAGCCCACCCAGGTGAGGCTTGCCGGATAGTCGTCCGTGAAGTGCCGGGTGAGGCCGCCCAAGAAGAGTCGCGAACAGGCCGATACGCAATGCCCGGAGACGAGCGTGCGCACGCCTCGCTCGCGGAAGAACTCGCCGAGCCGGTAGCCGGTCCAGGAGTTGCCGCCCATGGAATTTCGCAGCACCACCGTGGTGATCGTCGGGGGCTTGGCGAATTCCGCCTGCACGCGGTCCAGATCGCGCCGCTCGATGGTACCGGAAAGGATGAGTGTGTCGCCGTGACGCGCAAGCGTCATCGCCTGCGCGGGGGCGGCAAGAACGCAGCTTGCAAGAAAAAGCGCGGCAGGTCGCATCAGCCGAAGAACAGATACGCCACAAGGATTGCGGCAACGATTCCGGCCAGATCGGCGAGTAAGCCGAAGGTCACGCCGTAGCGCACCTTGGTCACACCGACCGTTCCGAAGTAAAGCGCGATGATGTAGAGGGTGGTGTCGGTCGCGCCCTGCATGATGCTTGCAAGCCGCCCGACGAAGCTGTCCACTCCGTAGGTCTTCATCGCATCGATGAACATCGCGCGTGCGCCCGAGCCCGAGATCGGCTTCATGAGCGCGGTGGGCAGCGCTGCTACCCACTCGGTGGCTACACCCAGCGCGCCGAAAAACCAGGCGAAGCCCTTGACGATCAGGTCGAGCACGCCGGAATTGCGCAGCACGCTGATCGCGACCAGCATCGCCACCAGGTACGGGATGATCATGAGCGCGGTTTGCACGCCTTCTTTCGCGCCTTCGATGAAGGCTTCGTAGACGTTGATACGGCGCCTGAGACCCACGCCAAGGAAGAGCGCGATCACCCCCGCGAGGATCAGGTTGGCTGCTACTACCGAGACGGTTTCAAGCTGCTCGCGTGTGAGCTGGGTCGAAAGAAACCATACAAGCAGTGCCACGGCGGCCGTGATGCTGCCGAGGCTCCCCGCGAGCACCGGGTCGGCGAGGCGGATCCTTTGTTTCCAGGCGCAGAGGAGCACCGCGACGAGGGTGGCGCAGAAGGTGGCAATCAAGGTGGGGATAAAAATGTCGACCGGGTTGGCCGCGCCCAGCACCGCACGCTGGGCGATGATCGAGATGGGAATGAGCGTGAGCCCCGAGGTCTGAATGACGAGGAACATGAGCTGCGCGTCGCTTGCCGTGTCCTTTTGCGGGTTGAGCTCTTGCAGGCTCTTCATCGCCTTGAGTCCGAGCGGGGTGGCCGCGTTGTCGAGTCCGAGGAAGTTGGCCGCGTAGTTCATGATCATGTGCCCATGCGCTGGGTGGTCGCGCGGCACCGAGGGGAAAAGCCGAGTCATCACCGGCGCGATTGCACGCGAGATCGAGGCGATCAGGCCCGCTTTTTCGCCCACCGTCAGGATGCCGAGCCAGAAGGTCATCACTCCCGCAAGCGGCAGTGAGATGTCCATGACCGCGAGCTTGGCGGCGGCAAAGGTGCCGTCGATGATCTTCTTGAACACTGCGCCGTCGCCGGTTGCGAGCCACTGCAGCACCGCCGCAGCGATGCCGACCAGGAAGAAGCCGCTCCAGAGGTAGGTGAGGGCCATGAGGGATGCGAGGCTCTGGTATCGTCTTGAGCCATGCTATCCGGAAGCCTGGGGTTACGGGCCATGACCGTTGCTTGGGCTGCGCTTGCGGCGGGCTGTGCAAGCGTCGATCGCGAAGGCATGAGGGCGCAGGCCCAAGCGCTTCAAATCGACCGCACCACCTACAACGCGGTGAGCCAAGACTCGCGGGTGCAGTTTTTGATCCTGCATTTCACGTTCGCGGACAACCGGGGCTCGATCGAGATCCTGACCCGTGGGCCGGTGTCCGCGCACTATCTGGTGACCGAGCGGGAGGGCGACACCCCGCCCAAGATCTACCAACTCGTGCCCGAGGACCGGCGCGCTTGGCATGCCGGTCGCAGCTACTGGGACGGTGTGACCGCGCTCAACGCAAGTTCGATCGGCATCGAAATCGTGGCCAAGGGCTTTACCGACACGCCGCAAGGGCGCATCTGGCACGACTACCCCGAAGAGCAGATCGACTTGGTCGTGGCGCTTGTCCGCGACATCGTCACCCGACATCAGATCCGTCCCGACCGCGTGCTTGGCCACTCCGACATCGCCCCGACCCGCAAGAACGATCCGGGCCCGAAGTTCCCGTGGCGACGTCTTGCGCGCGAAGGGTTGATCGCCTGGCCGGATGAGGCGATGGTGCGTGAGCGGGCGCCGCAGTACGAGGCTGCCCTGCCGCCGATCGCCTGGTTTCAGGAGAAGCTTACGCAGCATGGCTTCAACGTGCCGGTGACCGGCGTGCTCGATGCGCTGACCCAAGCAAGTCTTGCCGCTTTTCAAATGAAGTACCGCCCGCAGAAATTCGACGGCACGCCGGATGCCGAGACCGCGGCGCTCCTTGATGTGATCACCTCGCCCGGCGGCTTTCGTGTGCAGCCGGGCTTGTGGTGAGCGATGTGCGTCGGGCCTTCCTTCTCCGTGGCGCAGGCCTCGGCCTTGCAGGCGCGCTCACGAGCTGTGCCCTGCCTGGGAGCAAGCCTCCGGTGAGCACTGCGCTCACCGATGCCTCGCGGGCAGCGCTCGAGCACGCGCTTGCGGCGATCGTTGCCCGTCCGGGCCGGGAACTGGCAAGCCTCGCGGTCGCGCTTGTGCGCGAGGCCAAGGTCGTCTACACCGGGGCTTTCGGCCGCGCCTGGATCGATCCCGAGGGGCGTGGGCGGGACCGCCGCGCCACGCCTCAGACGCTGTATCGGGTCGCCTCGGTCTCGAAGCTGGTTGTGGCGCTCGCGGTTGCGGAGCTCTGCGCGCGCGGCGTGCTCGATCCGGATCGCGACGTGAGCGACTGGCTTGGCTTTCCCCTTCGCAACCCGAATCACCCGGCCGTGCCGGTGACGCTTGCGCAGCTGCTTTCGCATACCTCGTCCCTCACCGATCGCGCGGGCTACAACTTTCCGGAAGAGGTTCCGCTGGCTGAAGTGCTCACACCGGGCGGTCGGCGCTCTGCCGACGGCCGCGCGTGGCAGCGCGAACACCCGCCGGGCGTGTTCTTTCGCTACTGCAACCTGGGCTTCGGCGTGGCCGTTCAGGTCATGGAGCGGGCCACCGGCGAGCGCTTCGACCGGCTGATGCAGCAGCTCCTCTTTGGCCCGCTTGGCATCACAGCGACCTTCGACCCCGCCACGCTCAGGCCGGAGGATCGGGCACGGGTGGCCACGCTCTACCGCAAGCGACCGGCCGGGGACGGCGATCTGCGCTGGGACCCCGTGGGGCTCTGGGTGCCACAAGTCGACGACGCATCCAACCCGCCGCAGCCACGCGCGAGCGAGCGCTACGTGATCGGCACGAACGGCAGCGTGTTTGCGCCCCAGGGCGGGCTGCGAATCTCGGTCGCCGATCTCGCGCGGCTCATGGTCGTGCTCGTCAATGGCGGCCGCGACGAAACCGGTCGAACAGTCCTTTCACCGCGAACACTCGAACTCTGCTTCACCGAGCGCTGGCGTTTCGACCCGCGCGCAAACGGCGGTCGCGGCAACCGCGCGGAAGACGACGAAGGCGCTGGCGGGCTCTTCAACGCCTGGGGTTTCGGGTCGCAGCGCTTTCTCGATGTCTCCCACGGGCCGGGGCGCGGGGATCGGCTGGTCGAGGGGGGCGGCTTCACCGGCTGGGGGCATCTGGGCAATGCCTACGGGCTTACCTCCTGCTTTGCCTTGGATCCAGCGCGCAGAGCGGGCTTCATCTTCCTCTCTGGCGGCACTGCGTTCGATCCCGAGACCGAGCGCGGTGCGTTCTCGGCCCAGTATCGCTACGAGGAGGTGATCGCAAGCGCGCTCTGGCGTGCCGTGCTCGGCGAGAATGTGAGCCCTTCAAGCTGAGGAGATCGCCGAATGTTCAGTCACGTCTTTGTCGGCACGAACGATGTGGAACGCGCCAAGCGCTTCTATGACGCCGTGTTTGCGGTGCTTGGCGGGGCACCGGGCACGATCGGCACCAACAAAACCGGCCAGCGCCGCGTGATCTATCGCCATGACGGCGCAACCTTCGCTGCAACCGAACCGATTAACGGTCAACCGGCCACCGTTGGCAACGGCGGCACGATCGGGTTTCGTTGCAGCTCGGAAGAACAAGTCAAAGCCTTTCATGACGCCGGGGTGGCTGCCGGGGGCACTTCGATCGAAGACCCGCCGGGCTGGCGCGAAGGCTCGGCAGGACGGCTCTATCTCGCCTACCTGCGCGATCCGGACGGCAACAAGCTCTGCGCGCTCTATCGGCCTGCGTGATGAGCGTGAGGGGCCACGAAAGAGTCTCATGACCGCACAGCCCGTGACCTCGCTCGACCTCTTGCGCCGGGCTCTCGACGCGAGCGCCGAAGCGCTTGAGCTCTGGCGTGAAGAGCCCGAGGCGTCGCGGCGAAAGCGGCATCTGCGGGCCGGCTTGATCCAGTCCTTCGAATTCAGCTACGAGCTGGCGGTAAAGACCTTGCAGCGTGTGCTCGCCGAGCGGGCACTCGTGCCATCTTCGGTGGCTGCGCTCTCGTTCAACGACCTGCTCCGGGCGGCGGCCGATCATGGGCTGCTTGAAGATCCGCTCGCCTGGCGCCGGTGGCGTGAACTGCGCAACCGCACGAGCCACGCCTACGATGAAGCGCAGGCGCAGGCGATCGCCGAGGAGGTTGCGGCATTTCTGCGCGATGCGCGGGCGCTTGAAGCGGCGCTTGCGCGCGCACTGTCGCCATGAGGCGCGCCGACGTCGCTCTCTCGCCCAATGAGTTGGCGGAAGTGCGCGCGATCCTTGCGGCACACCTGCCGCCCGGGGCGCGTGTGGCGGTGTTCGGGTCCCGTGCGAGCGGTCGGGCGCGACCGTTTTCCGATCTCGACCTGCTGATCGAGGAACCTGCGCAGCTCGACTGGCGCACGCGCGTGGCACTTGTGGAGGCCTTCGAGGCAAGCGACTTGCCCTTTCGGGTCGATGTGGTCGAGGCGGGCTGGCTTGCTCCGGCGTTTGCCGAGCAACTGCGGCGCGAGGCAGTCACGATCTTTGCGCCGGGAGCGGATGAGCCGCACACGGGAGGTTTGGCGGTCAATTCACCGCCGACTCAAGCAGCGTGAGGGTGTGTCGGTCGGCATCGAGCTGTGCTCGGATGCCAAGCGGCAGGACACCTTGCGGCGCGATGTGGCCGAAGGGTAGCCCGTAGGCAGCCGGAACCTCGATCGCGGCAAAGCGTTCTTCGAGCACTTGCGCGAGCGTGTGCTTGGGGCCTTGTGCCGCGTCGGGGTCGCTGCTTCGACGAAACACGCCGAGTGCCAGGCCACGGATGCGCTCAAAGCCGTGCGACTGCTGAAGCTGAAAGAGCATGCGGTCGAGCCGGTAAGGCGCCTCCCCCACATCCTCGAGAAAGAGCAGATGCCCGGCAAGCGGTGCCGCATCGGGGGTGCCGATAAGGCTTGCGATCACTGAGAGGTTGCCGCCAACCAACGGCCCTTCGGCCGTGCCGCTTCCGAGCGTTCGCGGCGCATCCTCGGGATTTGTTCGCGCGCGCTCGCGCTGGGCCTCGGGGACGGCGACATGCACAAGCGGCGCGCCCTCGAAGAGCACCGCCTCGAGGGCCGCGCGGGTTTCCGGCAGGAACTGGGAAGAGGCCACCGGGCCGTGAAAGGCCACAAGCCGCGCATGCCGGTAGAGCCCGACGAGAAGCGCAGTCAGATCGGAGTAGCCGATCACGATCTTGGGGTTTGCGCGCACGAGGCTCCAGTTGAGATGTGGCAAGAGCATCGCAGCTCCCGAGCCGCCACGCGCCGGCCAGATCGCGCGCACATTCGGGTCGCGAAAGGCGGCGTGCAGATCGGCCAGGCGTTCTTTGAGCGTGCCCGCGTAATTGCCCGAACGGGCCAGTGCATGCAGCCCAAGCTTGACCCGCAGGCCCAGGCTTTCGAGGTTGCGGTAGGCGCGCTCGAGGAGCTCTTCGCTGATCCAGCCCGAGGGCGAGACGAGGGCCACCAGATCGCCGCGGCGAAGCCGCGGCGGCTTGATGAGCGGACGGGACGCGGTCTCCAGGGAACGTGCCGCATTCGAGCACGGGGTGAGGAGCCCGCTACCCGCGACGAGCCAAGCGCCCGCTGTGGCGAGCGCGTGTCTCCGGCTCGGCGAGTGCATCAAAGCGAGCGAGCGTTGCATCCGAGCGTGTCTTTACGAAAGAAAAAGCCGAAGCCGGTTGCCCGTGCTTCGGCTGTTTCTGCAGCGCACGCGGTTACTTGAACGAATAGCTTGCGCTGATCACGTAGGCGCGGCCGCGGGGATCCGCCACCCGTGGATCCCATGAGCTGCCGCCGCCGGTGCTGGAGTCGTAGTAGGCAGAAAACGGCGGATCGCGATCAAGCAGGTTCTTGATGCCTGCGTTCAGCGTCCAGTTGCGAAAACCGCGATAGGTCACAAACCAATCGAGCACGGAATAGTCGGCGGTTTTTGCGCTCCAAAGCGGCGGCTTGACCGTGCCGTTGGCCACGCCCGGCAGCACATTGTCGTAATAGCCACGCGAGAACTTTTGCATGAGCGTGGCCGACCAAGGGCCGCGGGTGTAGGTCGCAGAGAGCACATGCTTCCAACGGATCGGAAGTTCGGTGTTGCGTGAAAAGCGTCCCACCTCGTTGGGGCCGAAAGGCTGGTTCTGCAAAAGACGGCTCTTGCGCTCAATCAGATAAGTGCCCTCGAGCCGGGTTTCGAGCGCACCGCCCCAGAGGTTGACATGGCGTGTGCGCAGGCTCACCTCAATGCCACGGGTGAGCTGCTCCCCGGTGTTGACCCAGCGCTGGTCGATTGTGACCAAATTGCCGGAAGCATCACGAATGAAGGCTTCGGGGAAGAGGCTTGCGTTCTGTAAGAGCGTTGCAAGCGGTAACTGGCGGATGTTGTCGAGCCGGCGGATGTGCCAGTAGTCGACCGCAGCCGAGAGCCAGGGCAGGGGCTCGGCCACCAGACCCACGGACCACTGCTTGGCCGTCTCGGGGCGAAGGTTCGGTTTGCCGCCCGACAGGGTGGTTGGGTTGATCGCCACACAGTTTGGGTTGTTGGCATCGACCACAAGCGAGGGGCAGCGGAAGGGATCGACCAGATCGCGGCCCGCATAGGGCGACTCGGTCACCCCGAAGAAGAGCTGCCCGAAGGTCGGAACCCGGAAGCCCTCGTTGTAGGAACCGCGCAACAGCAGTTCTTTGGTGGGGTTGTAGCGCAGCGTGAACTTCGGGTTGGTGGTCCCGCCGAAGCCGGTGTAGCGGTCGTGGCGAACGGCGGCCGTAACTTCGAGGTCCTTGATCACCGGTACGGCCAACTCGAGGTAGGCCGCGCGGACGTCGCGTTTGACCGGACGCAGGTCGTTGACCGCATCAAAGGGCGCAAGCGGGATGTTGCGCTGGATGGCCAGATCGGTTTCGGTGCCGTTGAAGCGATATTTCTCTTCACGCAGGTCGATGCCGACCGCCGCGAAGACCTCGCCTGCGGGGAGTTTGGCGATCGGTCCACTTACCGAGGCGTCGGCCTGAGTCACCGAGCTCTTGCCGCCGTAGAGCTTGGTGCCGGTGGCGGAAGCCGCCGCAAGGCCTGCAAGCGCCTCGGGTGTTTGCGACTGGCCCGGCGGCACAAAGGGATTGAGCGTGCCGGAGCGAATGAGTGCCGCGAGCTTGTCGCCGAAGTAGTAGCCGCCGTGCAGGATCGAGAAGGAATCGGCGAAAGCGTGCGAGACACCTGCTTTGTAGTCCCAGCTGTTCCATGAGCCTTCGAGGCCGGCCACAAGTCGCGCCGTTTCGGTGTTCGTTTCGATCTGCCGCGGGCCGCACGGCATGCAGCGCCAGCGAAAGGCGATCGGCTGGCCGCGGTTTTCCTCGATCGAGGGGAACAGTCGCGCAATCGCGTTGAAGACGTAGTTGTAGGAGGCGCCGGTGGCCGGATAGACCAGGTTGAAGAATGGGCTTGTCGAGGCGGTCGAGGAGGAGACCTGGATGTTGGAAAACTCCATCCGGTTTTTCACTTTGGCGGCCGTGCCCTCGACGAAGGCGCTCAGCGTCGGCGCAAGCTGGAAGCTTGCCCGGAACACGCCGGAGCTGTTGCTGACCGGCTGCTGCAAGGCCCCGGCTTTACCGGTATCCCAAGCACAGCCGTATTTGCCTGAGGGTAGTGCCCAAAGTGCCTCGTCGTAGTCCGCCATGCCGGGGATCGATTCACAGCCTGGCATGCCGGGCATGTTGAGCGCGTTGATGCCGTTCATCCGCACATTGCCCTCAAGCGGGCCGAGACCGTTTTGCAACTGTCCGGCGGCGTTGCGCGAGGAGAGAATGGTGCGAATCGAGGTGATGGCGAAAGCGGTCGCAAAGGGCGCGCCGCGGGTGTCGACATGCAGCCCTCGCTCGGGCTGGAAGGTGTTGACAAAGTCGCGATCCGCGCCGCGCAGAATTTTGTGCTCGCGGTGCATGAGCGAGAACAGCACGTTGTAGCGATCTCGGGCAAGCGAGCCGAAGCCGGCTGAGACGGCTGCGCGATAGATGTTCCCGCCGCCCGCTTCGGTCACATCGATCGTGCCCTGAGCGTCAAAGCCTTGATAGTCCTTACGCAGGATGAAGTTGACCACGCCGCCAATGGCATCGGTGCCGTAAATCGCCGAGGCGCCATCTTTGAGGATTTCAATCCGCTCGACCGCGGCCATTGGGATTTGGTTGAGGTTGACCGCGGAGCCACCGCCCAACCCGTGAATGGCCAGACGCCGGCCGTTCAAGAGCACAAGCGTGGCATCGGCGCCCTGACCCCGCAGGTTGGCCGCCGAAAGCCCGTACTTGCCACGCAATTCGGGGCCGAGTACTTCGGAAGTGGAGGCGAGGTTGTCAAGGTCGTTGCCGAAGGTCGGCACGAGTTGGATGAATTGCTCGGCGCTGACGATCCCGGCGCGGTCGAGCTGTTCCTTGGTGACCACCTGCACCGGAAGCGCCCCTTCGGTCTGCACCCGCTTGATGATTGAGCCAGTGATTTCGACGCGCTCGACGCGCGTCGGCTCTGGGCTCTGCGCGAACGCGGCGGTTGTCAAAAGCGCCAGGCAGACGCATTGAGCAAGTGGTTTCAGGCGCGGCATGTGGGGACTCCTCGACTTCATTGGGTTAGCCTTGCCTCCTCGCCCATGGACGAGGCGCGGATGTTGGCGGAGCTTTCGACACTTCGATTATTCGGCCGCGCTGCCAACCCGCATCACGGGTTGGCCCGTCCGCCGCGCGTCGCGCTGCGTTTGCGTGACACTTTTGCGACACGTTTGCGCTGGCTACGCGATCTTCACCAGCGCGCACTTGTGCCGTGCATGCTCGCGGCGCTCGGGGTAGGCCCCGCGCTGGCGCTGCCACTGCCAGTCCGTGAAGCGCTCGCGCGGGTCGGATTGCCCGAAACGGCACTTGCGGTCTGGGTGGCCCCAGTGAGCCGCGGGGCGCCGGTGCTTTCGGTTCAGGCGGAGGCCGCCTTTGCCCCGGCCTCGACGATCAAAACGCTCACCACGATTGTGGCCCTTGAGACGCTCGGGCCGAACTGGCGCGGTCAGACACGGCTGCTCACACGCGCTCCGGTGAGGATGAATGAGGCGGGCGTTGCCACGCTCGGCGGGGACGTGATCCTGCGCGGCGAGGCCAATGTCGATTTCGATGAGGCGGCACTCGATCAACTCTTTGCGCGACTTCGCGCACGCGGTGTTGCGCGCATCGCGGGCGACCTTCTCGTCGATCGCAGCTTCTTTCGCCCTGCGCGCACCGATCGGGGCCTGCCGCCCTTCGATGCTTGGCCTGAGTTTCGCTACAACGCGATCCCCGATGCTTTGTTCCTGAGCGGGCATCTCTTCGCGCTTGAGATCGGCACCTTTGAGGGCAACGTGCGCATCATGCCTCGCCCGGTGCTTCCGTGCGTGCGCTGGCAAAGCGCCGCGCAGCTCACCGAAGAGCCGTGCGCGGCCTGGGAGCAGGGTTGGCGGCCGCCACAGGTTGAGGCCACGAACGACGGCGCAATCGTGGTCACACTCCAAGGGCGCTTGCCTCGGGAGTGCCTGATCTCGACCGCGATCCAGGTCATCGACCGCGACGAGTTTGTCGCTCGGCTCGTGCGTGCACGCTGGGAGGCGGCCGGTGGGCGGCTTGACGGGCAAGTGCGCTTCGTTGATGAAGGCTCCGCCTCCGCCGATGACTTGCAGGAGCTCGCGCAGGTGCGCTCGCGCACCCTCGCCGAGATTGCGCGGGACATTCAGCGCCGAAGCGACAACCCGGTGACCCGCATGATCTACCTGGCGCTTGGCGCGCGCGAGGCCCGTCCCGAGGAGACGACCGCGCAAGCCGCCGAGCGCGTGGTGCGCCGCTGGCTCGCCGAGCGCGGCATCGATGCCACCGGGCTTGTGCTTGAGAACGGCTCGGGGCTCTCACGCCGCGAGCGGATTGCGCCGCGCACACTTGGTGAGGTGCTCCGCGCCGCTCGCCGCTCGCCGTGGTGGCCTGAATTTGCCTATGGCCTGCCGGTGGCCGGCCGCGATGGGTCGCTTGCGCGGCGTCTTGCTGATTCCGCGGCGGCTCGCCTGCCCACTCCAGCCCGCCTCAAAACGGGGACGCTGCGCGACGTCGGAGCACTGGCCGGCTACATCACAGCGAGCGATGGCGTCGAGTACGTATTCGTCGCGATGGTCAACCACCCCGAGGCCACCACCGCCCGCGCGCAACCGGTGCTCGATGCGCTGGTTGATTGGGTCGCTCGTGCAGGGTGGCGGACTGAGCCGTGGGTGCCGTAGGCGAGGCGCAACTCGAGCACTCAGCCCACAAGCACACTCTCCGGCACATGCACAAAGCCGCTCATGAGCACGCGCGCCGAGCGGCTCATGATGGCCTTGCGCACGACCCACTGGCCAGCGACTTCTTCGGCCTCAGCGCCGACCCTGAGGGTGCCCGAGGGATGGCCGAAGCGGATCGTGGTTTTCGCGCCACCGGCGGCGCGGGCGACCAGCGTTCCCGGTATCGCGGCAGCGGTGGCGATGGCGACCGCCGCCGTGCCCATCATCGCGTGGTGGAGCTTGCCCATCGAAAGGGCCCGGACGCACAGATCGATCTCGCTTGCGCGCACCGGCTTGCCGCTCGATGCGGTGTAGTCGGCAGGCGGGGCGACAAAGGCGATCTTCGGGGTGTGCTGGCGTTGGAGAGCCTCCTCCGGGGTCTTGATGAGCCCCATCGCCACGGCCGCATGCGCACGGATCGCCTCGAAGCGGGCAAGAAGCGCCGGGTCGTTGTTGATGTCGGGCTGAAGTTCTGTGCCCTTGAGCCCAAGGGCGGCGGCCTCGAGAAAAACCGTCGGAATGCCCGAGTTCACATAGCTTACCTCGAAGCGCCCGATGCCCGGCACCTCGAGCGTGTCGACCGGCCGACCGGTCGGCAGCATGGCGCCTGCGGCGCCCTCCTCGCCTTCATCCGCCGGGTCGAGAAATTCGAGCACGATCTCCGCGGCCGAAAAGGTGACCCCGTCGAGTTCGAAGTCACCGAGTTCAACCACTTCGCCTTCAGCCATCGGCACATGCGCGATGATGGTTTTGCCGATGTTGGCCTGCCAGATGCGCACCCGCGCGATGCCGTCACGCGGCAATCGAGTGCGATCGATCAGGCCGCGCGTGATCGCAAAGGGCCCAACCGCAGCCGAGAGGTTGCCGCAATTGCCCGACCAGTCGATGAAGGGCTGATCGATTGAAACTTGACCGAAGAGGTAATCGACATCATGCTCCGGCCGTGCGCTTGGCGCAAGGATCACACACTTCGAGGTCGAGGAGGTCGCCCCTCCCATGCCGTCGATGTGCTTGCCGTAGGGGTCGGGTGATCCGATCACGCGCAAAAGCAGCCGGTCGCGCGCCGGGCCGGGCGTGCGCGCGACCTCGGGGAGATCGTCCAGCCGGAAGAACACCCCTTTCGAGGTGCCGCCGCGCATGTAAGTGGCGGGGATTTGAAGTTGGCGAAGGGAAGCGATGGTCACGAGAAACGATCAGTTGAGCTTGCCGTTGTGGACTACGCCACATTCTGCGGCAAGCGAAGCGAGGCGGCGATCGAGTGTGTAGAGTTGCGTGCCGGGCGCAAGCAAACACGAGCACAGCAAAAGCACGTCGTTGTATCCGACGCCGCGGCCGTAGGCGCTGCGTTGTTCGATGAACTCAAGCGCTTCGTCGTGACTCGCTGTCGGTGCCTGTGGCAGGGCGTGCAGCGCGGCAAGGGTCTCGTCCCTCGGATGCAGGTTGCCCAAGGCCAGCTCGCCAATGACGATGGGATGGACCAGCACCCGGCCCAGCGCGAGCCAATGCCGCAGCGGCTCTAGCTCACGCCTGAAGTATTCGATCCATACGCTCGTGTCGGCCAGGATCAAGCCGACGGCCCTCCCTCGGTGTGGGTGGACGGGGGCCGACGCCGCGGAGGGACCTCGAGATCCGGCATCGTCCCGGAAAGCGCCATCAGTCGCCGCGCGGCTTCGCGCTCGATGAGGCTGTGGAGCCCGGCACGGATGAGCTCCGGGCGACTCTTGATGCCAGTGAGCTGCATCGCTTTAGCCACGAGCTCATCGTCCAGCGTGACGGTCGTTCTCATGCGAACGGATTGATGTGTGATTGATGTCGAGTTGCGATGCTGTATTTTGCATCAAAAAACGCTTTTTTGATGCAAGTGCGGCCTCGGTTGGACGGGTATCGGGTTCCAGTTCGTCGGTACCGTCGCCATCCAGATCGCGAGCCGCAGAGGGCAAAGCCGCTTTTGCGACTAGGAGGGGCGCCTCTACACTCGACGGGTTCTCTATCAGAGCACGCAGGTTTTCCATGGCTAACGCTTCCCGTGTACCCCTGTTCATCGACGGCGCTTTCGTCGAGTCTGCGAGCGCGGACTGGCGCGAGATCATCAACCCGGCCACCCAAGAGGTGCTTGCGCGCGTGCCGATGGCCACCGCTGAGGAAGTGGACCGCGCGGTGGCCGCAGCGAAAGCGGCCTTTCCCGCCTGGCGCAAGACGCCGATCGGCGCCCGGGCGCGCATCTTCCTCAAGTACCAGGAGCTCATCCGCGCCAACATGAAGCGGCTTGCCGCCGTGCTCACCGCCGAGCAGGGCAAGACGCTTGCCGATGCCGAGGGCGACATCTTCCGCGGGCTTGAGGTGGTTGAGCACGCGGCCTCCATCGGCAACTTGCAGCTCGGCGAATTCGCCGAAAACGTGGCCGGGGGCGTGGACACCTACACGCGCCTGCAGCCGCTTGGCGTCTGTGCGGGGATCACGCCCTTCAACTTCCCGGCGATGATTCCGCTCTGGATGTTCCCGATGGCGATCGCCTGCGGCAACACCTTCGTGCTCAAGCCTTCCGAGCAAGACCCGATGGTGACGATGGAGCTTGTGAAGCTCGCGGTCGAGGCGGGCATTCCGAAGGGCGTGCTCAACGTCGTCCACGGCGCGGCCGATGTGGTCAACGCCCTTTGCGACCACCCCGACATCAAAGCGATCTCTTTCGTGGGTTCGACCAAGGTTGGCACCCAGGTCTATCAGCGCGCCTCCTTGGCCGGTAAGCGGGTGCAGTGCATGATGGGGGCGAAGAACCACGCGGTGGTCTTGCCCGATGCGGTCAAGGAGCAAACGATCAACGCGCTGGTGGGCTCGGCCTTCGGCGCGGCGGGTCAGCGCTGCATGGCCATTTCGGTGGCTGTGCTCGTGGGTGAGACGCGTGCTTGGATCCCTGACATCGTGGCCAAGGCAAAGGCCTTGCGCGTGGGCCCCGGCACCGAGAACCTCGATCTTGGACCGGTGATCTCCTGCGCGGCCAAGGCAAGGATCGAAGGCCTGATTGCCAAGGGGATCGAAGAGGGCGCCAAGCTTGAGCTCGATGGTCGCCATCCCGAGCTTCCGGAAGCCTGGCGGCGCGGCAACTTCATCGCCCCGACGATCTTCTCCGGCGTGAAGCCGCACATGACGATCTATCGGGAAGAAATCTTCGGCCCGGTGCTGTCGATCGTCGAAGTGGAAACCTTTGATGAGGCCATCGCCTTGATCAATGCGAACCCGAACGGCAACGGCACTGCGGTTTTCACACGCTCGGGCGCTGCGGCGCGCCGTTTCGAGGAAGAAATCGATGTCGGACAGGTCGGCATCAATGTGCCGATTCCGGTGCCGGTGCCCTACTTTTCCTTCACCGGCTCGCGCGGTTCGAAGTTGGGCGATCTTGGCCCCTACGGCAAACAAGTGGTGCTTTTCTACACCCAGACTAAAACGGTCACCGCACGCTGGTTCGAAGAGGGCGCCTCAAGCGCGGTCAACACCACCATCCGGCTCAAGTAACCTGGGCGAGAAGCGCATGGACTTTGAACTAAGCGAGGAACAGCGCGCCTTTCAAGCCACCGCCCGCGAGTTTGCCGAGCGCGAATTCGCACCGCATGCCGCCGAGTGGGATCGCACCAGCCACTTCCCGGTCGATGTGATCCGCCGTGCCGGAGAGCTTGGGTTTCTTGGTCTCTACAGCCCGACCGACTACGGCGGGCTGGGGCTGCCGCGGCTCGATGCCACGCTTGTCTTTGAAGAGCTTGCGGCTTACGACCCGTCGACCACCGCTTACCTCACCATCCACAACATGGTCGCGTGGATGGCCACCACTTTTGCGCGCCCCGAAGTTGCAGGCGAATTTGGCCCGGCGCTCACAAGCGGTGAACTGCTCGGGTCGTATTGCCTGACCGAGCCGGGCTCGGGTTCCGATGCCGCCTCGCTGCGCACAAGCGCCCGGCGCGATGGGGGCGATTATGTGATCGAGGGGGGCAAGGCCTTCATCTCCGGGGCAGGCTCGACCGATCTGCTCATCGTCATGGCACGCACCGGCGGGCCGGGCCCTTCGGGGATTTCGGCCTTCCTGGTTGAGGCCCAAAGCCGCGGGGTGAGCTACGGGAAAAAGGAAGAAAAGATGGGCTGGAACAGCCAGCCCACTCGCGTGGTGTCCTTCGATCAGGTGCGGGTGCCAGAACGGTATCGCCTCGGCGAGGAAGGTGAAGGCTTCAAGATCGCGATGAAGGGGCTCGATGGCGGGCGAATCAACATCGCCACCTGCTCGGTCGGTGCGGCGCAGGGGGCGCTCACCGCGGCACAGCGCTACATGCAGGAGCGCAAGCAGTTCGGGCGGGCGCTTTCGGAATTCCAGGCGCTTCAGTTTCGTTTTGCCGATTTGGCCACGCAACTGGTGGCTGCCCGGCAGATGGTGCGTCTGGCCGCCGCCAAGCTTGATGCCAAGCACCCCGATGCCACCGTCTATTGCGCGATGGCCAAGCGCTTTGCCACCGATGCCGGCTTCGAGATCTGCAATCAGGCGCTTCAGTTCTTTGGCGGCTACGGCTACTTGCGCGACTATCCGCTTGAACGCCTCGTGCGCGATACCCGCGTGCATCAAATCCTTGAAGGCACCAACGAGATCATGCGTTTGATCATCTCTCGGCGCTTGTTTCAAGCGGACGCACTGGAGGCGATCCGATGAACGATGCCGCAAAGAGGCTCGAGCCCGTGCTCTTGAGCGAACGTGCCAGCGCCAGCGGCCATCGCATCGCACGCGCCACGCTCAACTCACCGGGCAATCTCAACGCGCTCTCGCTTGCGATGATCCGAGAGCTCGATCGGGCGCTTATCCGTTGGGCGGAGGATCCAACCATCGCACTCGTTTGGCTCGAAGGCGCAGGCGAGCGCGCCTTCTGTGCTGGCGGCGATGTGGTCGCACTGGCGCGGCTTGCGCTCGAACATGGGCCCGAGGCCGCCGTACCCCACGCGCAAGCCTTCTTCGAGCACGAATACCGACTCGACTACCGGCTGCACCGCTATCCGAAGCCGGTAGTGGTCTGGGGCCACGGGGTCGTGATGGGCGGCGGCATGGGGCTCATGCAAGGGGCCTCGCATCGGGTGGTCACCGAAGCCTCGCGCCTTGCGATGCCCGAGATCACGATCGGCCTTTTTCCCGATGTGGGCGGCAGCTGGTTTCTTTCGCGGCTTGCGCCGGGGCTCGGGCTCTTCCTCGCCCTCACGGGCGTGCACCTCAACGCGGCTGACGCACTCTATGCCGGGCTTGCCGACTTTGCCCTTGCCAGCGCTGAACGCGAGCGGGTGCTTGAGCGGCTTGCCGCCGAACCGTGGAGCGGGGAGGCGCAGGAGGATTCGTCGCGGCTCACGCATCTTTTGGAGGCTGCGGGCCAGGGGCTTGAGCTGCCAGCCTCCGCGCTTGAAGCGCACCATGGGCGCATCCGGCGCATCATCGGCCGGGACCGGCTTTCCGACATCGCCGAGCGCTTGCGTGCGCTTACCGAAGATCCTGACCCGTGGCTTGCCCGGGCGGCGCAAAACTTTGTGCGGGGCTCGCCGACCACGGCGGCGCTTTCTTACGAGCTGCAACAGCGTGCGCGTTACCTTTCACTGGCCGATGTGTTTCGGCTCGAATACCAGGCCGCGGTGGGCTGTTGCGCGCACCGCGATTTCCCCGAGGGGGTGCGCGCACTCTTGATCGACAAAGACCGCAACCCGCGCTGGCAGCCGGCAACGCTCGAGGAGGTCACCCCCGGCTGGATCGAGGATCATCTGCGCCCGCGCTTTACCGGGCAGCACCCGCTTGCGGATCTGAGCTGAAAACACACGAAGGAGGAAACCGTGTCCGACAAGCCAGTCATTGCCTTCATCGGTCTTGGGAACATGGGCGCTCCGATGGCGGCCAATCTTGTGAAGGCGGGCTATCGTGTGCGCGGCTTCGACGTGGTCGCGGCATGCCTCGATAAAGCCGCGGCCTCCGGCGTGGAACCCTGCGTGAGTGCCGAGGAAGCCGCCGCAGGGGCTGGTGTGGTGATTTCGATGCTGCCGGCCAGCGCACATGTGGAAGCACTCTACCTGGGCGAGGGCGGATTGCTCGGGCGTCTTCGAGGCGGCACGCTTGTGATCGATTCGAGCACGATCGCACCGGCCAGCGCCCGCAAGGTTGCGCAGGCCGCGCGCGAGCGGGGCTTGGCCATGCTTGATGCGCCAGTCTCGGGCGGGGTGGCCGGGGCAACCGCCGGCACGCTCACCTTCATCGTCGGCGGAGAGGCGGCCGATGTCGAACGCGCCCGGCCGGTGCTTCTGTCCATGGGCAAAAACATCTTTCACATGGGGGCATCAGGGGCCGGGCAAGTGGCCAAGCTCTGCAACAACCTTGCACTCGGTGTCATCATGGCGGTCACGGGTGAGGCCATTGCACTCGGTGTGGCGCACGGGCTTGACCCCAAGGTGCTCTCGCAGATGATGGCCGTTTCGACGAGCCGCTCCTGGGCCACCGAAGTCTGCAATCCCTGGCCCGGTGTGCTCGAAAACGCCCCCGCTTCGCGCGGCTACACGGGCGGGTTTGCCAACGATCTCATGCTGAAGGATCTGGGTCTTGCCGTTGAGGCCGCGATGCAAGTGGGCGCCACCGTGCCGCTTGGCGAGCTTGCACGCAACCTCTACGCGATGAACCGCGCGCAAGGGCGGGGCGCGCTCGACTTCTCAAGCGTGGTCAAGGTGGTGGCGCCGTAGCGGTACATCAGTTCTCCCCTACGGCTTATGCCGCAGGGGAGAACGACTCGCCGTTTTCCTCCCCTTCGCCTGCGAAGGGGAGGTGGCGCGAAGCGCCGGAGGGGTTGGTCAAGCCCGCGCGCTCAAGCCCACGCAAGACCCCTCTGCCGACTTTGTCGGCATCTCCCCTACGGCTTATGCCGCAGGGGAGAACATTCCAACCGGGTCCTCCCCTTCGCTTGCGAAGGGGAGGTGGCGCGAAGCGCCGGAGGGGTTGGTCAAGCCCGCGTGCTCGAGCTCACGCAAGACCCCTCTGCCGACTTTGTCGGCATCTCCCCTACGGCTTATGCCGCAGGGGAGAACATTCCATCCGGGT
>JANWWI010000018.1 GCA_025056355.1 Casimicrobiaceae bacterium
AACTGCTCGCGCAGCATGTCGTGGATTCGCCGGTAGCCGAAGCGGCGGCGCACCACGGCCGTTTGCCGAATCTGTTCACCCAGGCTGGCGTTGAGCTCGCTGGGCTGCGGCGGGTGGCGGTAGCTGTCTCGGGATAGCCCCACAAGGCGGCAGGCACGCCGCTCCGAGAGGTGATGCTGCGCAATCATCTGTCGGATGGCATCGCGCCGCGCCTGTGGGGCTAACGCTTTACCCCGAAGACGCTCTTGAGGGCGTGGATGTCCAGGTGGGCCTCGGCCAGCAGCCGCTTGAGCTTGGCGTTCTCGCTCTCAAGCTCTCGCAGGCGCTGGGCTTCAGAAACCTGCATGCCGCCGAACTTCGCACGCCATTTGTAAAACGTGGCCTGGCTGAAGCCGCCACTGCGGCACAGCTCGGGGATGGCCATGCCTGCTTCGGCCTGCCGCAGGAAGCCAATGATTTGTTCTTCGCTGAATCTGCTCTTCTTCATGTCCGTCATTCTCCTGGGTTGACGAACTTCTCTCGTTTACCGTGGTACGGCCGGTGGGGGGCAGGTCAGCGGCTCAAGCCGACCTGGCCCGCCGATAATCTCTGGCTTTTTCGAGCCCGACAGTTCGCCCGAGCGCCATGTTCTCGATCAACGACACGCACGATCCCTCGCTTCGCTCCTTCGTCGCTTCGGCCAACGAGCCGGGGACGGACTTCCCGATCCAGAACCTGCCCTTCGGCGTGATTCGCCGTGCGGGATCCAAGGAAGAGTGGCGGGGCGCGGTGGCCATCGGTGACCAGGCGCTCGATTTGGCCGCGGTGGCCAAGCTGCACCTGCTCTCCGGCCTTGCTGCGCAGGCGATCCAGGCCGCCGCCGAACCGACCCTCAATCGCTTCATGGAGATGGGCCCGGAGGCCCACTCGGCGCTGCGCGCTGCGCTGTCGCGCCTGCTCGCGGAGGGCAGTCCCCAGGAAGCGGTGCTTCGCGGCTGTTTGATTCCGCTTTCGGAGGTTGAGCACGCTGTCCCGGCGCGCATTGGCGACTACACCGATTTCTACGCCTCGATTCATCACGCTACAAACGTCGGGCGCTTGTTTCGCCCTGAGAATCCGCTTCTGCCGAACTATCGCTGGGTGCCGATCGGTTACCACGGCCGCGCCTCCTCGATCCGTGTCTCGGGCCAGCGCTTCCCGCGCCCGGTGGGACAGGTCTGCCCACCCGGTCAAAGCCGACCGAGCCTTCAGGCCTCGCAACGTCTCGACTACGAGCTTGAGCTCGGCCTCTTCATCGGCGCTGGCAACGTGCTCGGCGAGCCGATTCCGATCGAGCAAGCCGAACGGCACATCTTCGGCCTGTGCTTGCTCAACGACTGGTCGGCGCGCGATCTTCAAGCGTGGGAGTACCAACCGCTCGGACCCTTTCTGGCCAAGAATTTCGCTACGACCATTTCGCCCTGGATCGTCACCTGGGAAGCGCTTGCGCCGTTTCGCGCACCCTTCGAGCGCGCCGCGGGAGAGCCCGAGCCGCTGCCTTATCTGAGCTCGCTTTCAAACACCGTCACGGGCGCGCTCGATCTTCGGCTCGAGGTGCATCTCGAAACCGCGCGCATGCGGGCTGAGGGCCGCCCGCCCGAACGCCTGAGCGCTACCCGGCTCACCGAGTCGATGTACTGGACCTTCGCGCAGCTGGTCACCCACCATACGGTCAACGGCTGCAACCTGCAGCCCGGGGATCTGCTCGGAAGCGGAACCCTCTCCGGCCCAACACCCGGCAGCCAGGGTGCGCTCATCGAACTCACCGAGGGCGGCAAGCGTCCGCTCACGCTGGCAAACGGCGAAACACGCATTTTTCTCGAAGACGGCGATGCCATCATGCTCTCGGCGTGGGCCGAACGCGAGGGCTTTGTGCGTATCGGGCTCGGCAGCTGCCGTGGTGAGCTATTGCCCGCTCGGGAGGCCGATCTGCGATGAAAGCTTGGCTGTGCCGCGAATTCGCCAGCATCGAAGCGCTCACGCTCGTCGAGGTGCCGGAACCGCAAGCCGCGGCGGGGGAGGTCGTGGTGGCGGTCAGGGCCGCTTCGCTCAATTTCCCCGATGCGCTCATCGTTCAGGGCAAGTATCAGGTCCGGCCGCCGCTGCCCTTCGTGCCGGGTGCTGAATTTGCGGGCGTGGTGCATGCGATCGGCGAAGGTGTGAGCCAGGTCAAAGTGGGCGACCGCGTGATCTGCATCGCCGGCACCGGGGGATTTGCCGAATATGCAGCGGTGCCAGTGAGGCAGGTCCTTCCCCTGCCGGTTGGGTTTGATTTCGAGCAGGCGGCGGCCTTCGTGTTCACGTACGGGACCTCGCTCTGGGCGCTTCGCAATGTCGGGGCGCTGCAGGCAGGGGAAACCGTGCTCATCCTTGGCGCCTCGGGCGGCGTGGGCACCGCTGCCATTCAGATCGCCAAAGCGATGGGGGCCCGCGTCATCGCGGCCGCCTCGAGCGACGAAAAGCTTGCGCTTTGCGCTCGCCTCGGTGCCGACCACACGGTCAACTACAGCGAGGAGGGCTGGCGCGAGCGAGTCAACGAAATCGTTGGCAAGGCGGGGCTCGATGTGGTCTTCGATGCCGTGGGCGGCCCCTATAGCGAGCCAGCGCTCAGAAGCCTCGGTTGGCGCGGGCGCTTTCTGGTGGTCGGCTTCGCGGCAGGCGAGATCCCGAAGATTCCGCTCAACCTCGCCTTGCTCAGGGAACGCCAGATCCTTGGCGTGTATTGGGGCGACTCGATGATGCGTCACCCGCAAGCGCATGCCGCCAACCTGCAACAGCTGGCCGAATGGTTCGCGCAGGGTAAGCTCGCCCCCGCCATCACCCGGCGCTACGGCTTCGACGAGGTGCGCGATGCCCTGCTCGACATGGCCAACCGTCGCGTGCTCGGAAAAGTCGTCGTGCGCGTTTCCCCCTGAGGGGTGACTTGACCGCTCGCCAGCGTTTCCTCTTCGCCTCGGTCGTGCTGCTCTGGGGCCTCAACTGGCCCATGATGAAAATGGCGCTCGCCGAGCTTGACCCCTGGGTTTTTCGCACCTGGTGCGTGCTTGCCGGGCTCGGCTGGTTCCTCGGCTGGAACCTTCGCCACCGGGTGCCGCTTGCATTCGAAGCCCACCTTTGGCCGCGGGTGGCCGCCATTGCGCTTGCCAATGTCACCGGCTGGAACGTGCTCTCGGCGGCCGGACTTGCTCTTTTGCCCTCTGGCCGGGCCGGGATCCTCGCCTACACGATGCCGCTTTGGGTGGTGATCCTCTCGCGCTACCTGCTCGGCGATCGCCTGACCCCGCGCCGACTCGCCGCGATCGTGACCGGAATGCTTGGCATCGCGCTTTTGCTCATCGACGAGGTGCAAACCCTGCGCGCCGCACCGGTCGGTGCGCTGCTCATGATCGGTTCAGGCCTCATCTGGGCCGTGGGCATCGTGCTCACCAAGGGTGTGCCGCCGAGCGTGCCGACCACCACGCTCATGTTCTGGAGCTTTCTGCTCGGGGGCGGACCGATCGTGCTCGGGGCGCTTCTGCTCTCCCCAGGGCCGTGGCTGCCGGTTGCGGCCACGGCATGGCTCGGCGTGTGGTTCAACGTGATCCTGGTCTTCGGGTTCTGCTGGTTCGCGTGGAACGAGCTCGTGCGCACGTTGCCCGCGCAGGTGAGCGGCATCAGCTCGCTGGCCGTCCCCTTCGTCGGCTTTGTGAGCGGCGTTGTTGTGCTCGGGGAGACGCCCCGACCGTTCGACTATGTGGCGCTTGCAGCCCTGCTGGCTGCCGTATGGCTTGCCATCGGTACGCCTTCAACGGGAAATACCCGTTGAAGCGACGCCCCTAGCGCGCAGCGGTCTCCTCTTCGGCCGGCCAGTTCTTGATGTAGCTCTTGAGCATGCGGTTTTCGAAGCTCTGCTCTTCGTAGACCGCCTTGGCCACATCATGGAAGGAGAGCACCCCGAGCAAGGTCGCACCGTCCATCACTGGAATGTAGCGGGCGTGGTGTTCGAGCATCACCTTGCGCAGTTCGTGCACATCCATCCCCGGTCGGGCGACCGGCGGATCGCGCTGCATGACTTCGCCGACGGTCATCTCTTTCATCGCCTCGCCCGCGCGGTCGAGCACTTTCAGCAGCTCGCGGAACGTGAGGATGCCCACCAGGCGCCCGCCCTCCATGACCACGAGCGAGCCGATGTCGTGCTCGGCCATCACGTGAACCGCTTCGCCGAGCCGCATCGCAGGATCGGCCGTAAAGAGCGTGGAGCCTTTGATCCGAAGAATCTCGCTCACGAGCATCGCTAACCTCCTGACTTGCAAAGCCCACGGGCACGCCCTCAGCGCATGAGGCAGCGCCCGATCGCAAGCCCCGCCGCCTCGCGCTCACCGAGATGCGGTTGAAAAACTATACGCGGATCCTCCTCGCAACGCGAGGCATTGCCGCAGCCGAAACCTACAATGCCGGCATGGCTGCTGTAGCGCCCGCCGCCTCGCAGCGATCGACCTCCTTGCTCCGCGGACGGGACTGGTACGTCCAGGAGTGGCTGCTGCTGCTCTTTGCCGTGGGCATGCTCGTGTTTTTGTACTTGGTCGCACAGCACGAGGCGCGCTTGCAGAGAAGCGAGATTGTTCGGGATGCGGCCCTGGTCGAACAGGCAATCGCTCGTCAGCTCGAAGCGCAGCACGCCTTCTTTGACCGTCTCGCGCTCGATCTCGGCGCCGGGCGGCTCTCGCTGGCGCAGTTTGACAATCTGGCTGGCAAGCGCGTCGTTGAAGCGCGCGTCATCAGCGAAGTGTTACTCATCGACGCCGACATGAACGTCGTGCGTCATGCGCCGGCCAAGCGTGCGCTTGAGGACATCTTGCTCGCACGCGCCCCCTATGCCGAACAGATGCGCCTGATGGCCTTCACGCAGAAGACCGGCCGTGGCACGTATTCCGACCCCTACCGAAGCCCGACTGGACACTGGCTCATCGAATACGCCACGCCGCTTTTCGAGGGCGAACGTTTCGCCGGGATGATCGTTTTGCTGATCGAGCTCGAAAAGCTCCTGGAAAACGCGCTGAGCGCCAGCGTCGCCGGCAACTATCACGCCTTGCTCACCACAGCCTCCGGCGATGACATCCTCGAGGGGAGCGCCGCCGCACTCGAGGAAACGAGATTGAGCCACACGATCCCGCTTTCAGTGCCGTGGCGAGAGCTGCGTTTGACCCTCTACGGCAGCGCGCCTGATTCGCTGCTGCCCAACCTGACGCTTTCGGCAGCCGTGATCGCGCTCACAGGGCTCATGGTGTGGACGGTGACGAACCTTCGCGCGCAACAACGCATGCGCCGAGCGGCCGAAGCCGAGCGCGATCGCGTCTTTTCCCAATCGCTTGCGAGCCTGCGCGAAACCAACGAGCGCTTCGAAACGGTGCTCGACTCGCTCGATGTCGCAGTGGTGGTCAGCGACGTCGAACGCGACGAAATCCTCTTCTGTAACTCGCGTTTCCGGGAAACCTTTCCAGGATTCGGCGTCGGCGCATCAATGCTTGATATCGAGCGTGGCTTTTCCGACGACGGCAAGCCACGCTTGCGCGTGCCGAAGGCACCGGCTGCCACGGGCGCCGGAGGCCCGGTACAGGTCGAGGAACGTCACCACCGACCGAGCAATCGCTGGTTTCTCACGCGCACGCGGCAGATCGCGTGGGTGGATGGCCGCGCGGCTTGGTTGATCACCCTCGGGGACGTGACCGATCGCGTTCTGGCCGAGCGCATCCGAAAAACACAGGAAGAAAAGCTCATGCGCACGTCGCGCCTCATGACCGTCGGCGAGATCGCCTCGACACTCGCGCACGAGCTCAATCAGCCACTGGCGGCCATCGCCAACTATGTGAGCGGTTGTCTGCGGCGCCTGCGTCTCGACGGCAGCATTGACGAGCAGGTCGTCCGTGCGATGGAAAAAGCCGAAGGGCAGGTTCAGCGGGCCGGCGCCATCATCGGACGCGTGCGCGAGTTCGTGCGCACGCGTGAGCCCAATCGTCGCCCCTGTGACCTCAACGAACTGGTGACCTCCGTCGGGCGACTCATGGAAAGTGACGACCCCGAGCGAATGCTGCGCTGTGATCTCGAACTCGACCCCACGCTGCCGCGCGCCTTTGCCGATCAGCTCATGATCGAGCAGGTCCTGCTCAACCTGCTGCGTAACGCGCGCGAAGCGATGGCCCATCTGCCCCCGGAACAACGAATTGCCACGGTGCGCACACGGCGCTTGGACGATAATCGACTTTGCGTGGAGGTCTCCGACCGCGGCATCGGGATTTCCGACGAGGCTGAGCAGCAGCTGTTCTCGCCCTTTTTCACGACCAAAGCCGAAGGCATGGGCATGGGGCTCAACATCTGCCGCTCGTTGATCGAATACCACGGCGGCAGCCTGACCTTCCGCCGCAATCAAGACGCCGGGGCAACCTTTCAGTTCACGCTACCGCCAGCGGAGGACCTGCCATGAGCATGCATCCAGGCATCGTTTACGTCGTTGACGACGATGAAGCCTTTCGCGATTCCGTGGCCTGGCTATTACAAACCAATGGCTACCAAGCGCGCCTGTTCGCCGACGCCGAAAGCTTTCTGGCCGAGATCAAGCCGGGCATCGGCGGCCCGCCGCGGTGCGTGGTCCTCGACGTGCGCATGCCGGGTCTTTCCGGGCCACAGACACAAGAAGCGCTGGCCGAGCGGGGGATCAAGCTGCCGATCATCTTCGTCACCGCCCACGCCGATGTCCCGATCGCCGTCTCAGCGATCAAACGCGGCGCGTTTGACTTCATCGAAAAGCCGTTCGCTGAGGGGGATCTGCTCAAGCGCATCGAAGAGGCGCTTTCCTTCGCAACGGAGGAACAAGCGCATCAAGCCCAAATCGCCAGCATCAAGGCGCGACTGGCCTCGTTATCGGAGCGCGAGCAACAAGTCCTGGAAGCCGTCGTCAACGGCAAGATGAACAAGACCATCGCCTACGAACTCGACATCTCGATCAAGACCGTCGAAGCTCATCGGGCGCGGGTGATGGAAAAGATGCAAGCGACCTCACTAGCGCACTTGATCCGCATGGTCACCATGGTCGGTGGCTAGCGGTCTGTCTGATTGCTGACAAGCTGATTCGAAAATGAGTTCAACCCGTCACGCACGCCTTCTGATTCTTGGCTCGGGTCCCGCCGGATACACGGCGGCGATCTACGCCGCGCGCGCAAATCTCAAGCCCGTCTTGATTACCGGCCTGCAACAAGGCGGTCAGCTCACCACGACCACCGATGTGGACAACTGGCCCGCCGATGCCGACGGCGTTCAAGGCCCCGAGCTCATGGAGCGCTTTCGCCGCCATGCCGAACGTTTCGGCACGGAGATCCTGTTCGACCACATCCACACGGCGCACCTGCGCGAAACGCCGAAACGGCTCGAGGGAGACGCGGGCAGCTACACCTGCGATGCTCTGATCATCGCGACCGGTGCCTCGGCGAAATACTTGGGCCTACCGAGCGAGGAGCGCTTCAAAGGGCGCGGCGTGTCGGCCTGCGCCACGTGTGACGGCTTCTTCTACAAGGGCCAGGATGTGGTCGTGGTGGGAGGTGGCAACACGGCGGTTGAAGAGGCGCTCTACCTGTCCGGCATCGCGCGTCACGTCACCGTGATCCACCGACGCGACAAGTTCCGCGCCGAGGCGATTTTGGTCGATCGGCTGCTCGCAAAAACGGGGCCCGGTGGCAACGTCTCCATCCTCTGGGATCACGTCGTCGACGAAGTGCTCGGCGACGATTCCGGAGCGACAGGCGTTCGGGTCCGGCACGTACGCAACGGCACCACCCGCGACATCGCAGCGCCGGGTATTTTCATCGCGATCGGTCACACGCCAAACACCGCCATCTTCGAGGGTCAACTCGAAATGCACGGCGGCTACATCCGCGTCAAGAGCGGCCTCGACGGCAATGCCACGGCCACGAGCATCCCGGGCGTTTTTGCCGCGGGCGATGTGGCCGATCACGTCTATCGTCAGGCCGTGACCAGCGCCGGCACGGGCTGTATGGCGGCCCTCGATGCCAAGACGTACCTCGAATCCCTCGGACTCTGAGGGCCGCAATGCCCACGGCGGCCGTCGCCTGGTCGCCAAAGAGCTTACGGCCCTGCGCAAGCTCCTCGAGGCCTCACAGCAGCACGACCCGCGCACACGCACCGAGGCCACGGCCGCCGCATCGCGCGCCGCTGCACGGGCGCCAGCGGGCCCACGCGAGCAAGGCCACGACGCGTCGGCTCGGCGCTCCCGGCTGACCAGCCCGTCGGAAGAGGTTGAGTGGTTCCGGCAGGCGATGGCGGATGTAGAGCCGCTTGTGACCCAACCGCGAGCGGACACGCGACGCGTCTTGCCCCAGCCCGTGCCGCGAAAGCGCTACGCCGACGAAGCCGCGGCGCTGCAGGCGAGTCGCCTCGCGCTTGATCCGAGTCCCGCAAGCGGCGAACTCGACCTCGAAGAAGAACAGAGTTACCTTCGACCTGGCACCAACCCGGACCTTCTGCGCAAGCTTCGGCGCGGCCAGTGGAAAATCGAGGCCGAGCTGGATTTGCACCATCACACGCAACTCGAGGCCTATGAGGCCCTCGTGGCATTTCTGCGCAGCGCCCGAACGCAGGGCTGGCGTTGCGTGCGCGTCATCCACGGCAAGGGACGGTCGAGTTATCAGCGACAGCCGGTCCTGCGCGGTCGGGTGCGTCGTTGGCTCACGCGCTTTGCTGATGTAGTGGCCTACTGTGAGCCGCGCGAAAACCTTGGCGGCGCGGGCGCCCTGCTCGTCTTACTCAAGGGCCGGTAAAACAGCTCGGCGCAACAAAAACGGCCGAGGCCGGCGCGCTGTGTGCTCGTCTCAAGCGGTAAGACTCCCGAGTGGCGCCGGCCTGCCCCGCGTGAAGCGAATCCCTGCCGTCGCGCGAAGTTTGCCTCTGGCGCAGAAGGCGAGCGTGCTTGCGCGCAAACCGCCGCGGGCGCGCGCCCAGGCCCAGGCGCCTTGCTTTCGTCCCGTGTCAAGGGTTGAAGCGTTCGAGCGCGCGAGCTCGACTCGGCGCCAATCCCCGGGCGGCAGGCCTTGCCGGACGGATTTCGCGACCGTGCTATCCCCCCGGACCGCGCGGCTCCGGCGGCGTGGTGCTCTTCGTCTGGATGATGGGCTCGGCCCAGGTCCCTCGGATTTCAAACTCCTGCATGAGCAGCCGTTCGATCGGATCGCGCGCAAGCTTCTGCCCGATGTAGACCGCCGCGCCAAGCGCCGGGTTTGCCGTGGCCAGGCCGACGCCGATTGCCGTGGCCGTTGACAAACTCGGATAGACGCGCACCCGCAGCAGCTGTGTTTCGCGTTCGATGTCGGCGGTGCCGCGAATTTCAACGCGCGCCGAGGGACCGCTGATGTTCAAGCCTTCGGTGCTCGCCATGCCATCCCGAATCGCGACCCGGGCCTCGACCGTGTCGAAGGCAAACCCGCGCCCGAACAGATCGTCGAAGCTAAGCATCAAGCGACGCGGCAGCGACTGCAGCGACAAAATTCCCAACAGCTTCGCAAGCCCCGGCTCCATCTGCGTGAAGCGCCCTTCGCCTGCCGTCAGCGTGAACTCGCCGAGCGCCGAGCGATGCGAATAGTCCGCTGGCGAGCCGGGCCAGCGAAACTGACCTTCAATCGAGCCAGCAGCGCGTTCCACGCCGCCGGCAAAGCCCAAGCGACGAAGAAACTGGCCTGCGTCTTGCCATTTGAGCGACACGGCGAGCTCGGTTCGATCACTCTCGACGCTGCCGTCGTACAAGCGCCAGAGGCCACGTCCCAGGATGCTGCCCTCGGGGTTCGTGATGCGAAGCTCCTCGATGCGCCATTCGCGCGGGCCGGGCTGCGCTTTGAGCTCAAGCCTGCCCCATTCAACGCCGGCTTGCGTGAAAAAGGCCTCCGCCACCACTTCCAACCGCGGCCAGCGCGCCATTCGGCGCACGCGAGCCGGTGTTGCCCCGGCAACGGCGGTCTCTGGCGGCACACGCGCGGGTACGCTCAGGCGTGTCAAGCGCATGGCCACAGCCTCGACGTCGCCTTGACTGCCCGTCTCGACGGCAATCGAGCCAGAGGCCTCGCGCGAGGTCACGGCGAGGCGCCAACGCTGGCCACTGGGCTGAGCCCGCAGCGTCACGTCGTGAAAGAGATGGCCGAACACCAACATCTCCTTCGCTCGCAGGTTGACGTTCAAGCGCTCGCTTGCGCCCGCTGAAGCTTCGGCCGCGGGCCTTCCAACGGAGGCGGCCAGCTGCGGCTCGAGCGTCTGCCAAAAGGCGAGCGCTGCGTCGAAATCGAGGCGAGGCACCTCCCCGCGCAGCACGATCCCGCGCGCCGGCAGTGCCCCGCGCGCGCTCCCCAGTTCGACCAGCGCCCGTTCAAGCCGCCGCAGCCCCGCAGCATCGGGCGCACTACGCTCGGTGACAACATGGAGTTGCTCGGCGAGCGTCAGCTCGACCCGGTCGCCACCGTCGCGCCGTATCGCGCGGGTGATGCGCGCATCAATCGGGGGTGAGGAAGCATCACGGGAGTTGCGAATGGCAAACACGCTGTCGAGCGGCCAACTGAGCGGCCGCAGCCGAGCCTGGATGTCACTCGAGAGCTCCATACGCTCCCGTCTCGCCGTGCCGCGCGGCACATTCATCGCAAGCATCCAATCGGCGCTGCCGTCGAGCGATTCAAGCAGCGGCAAGCGCAGGTAGCCGGCGAGGTTGGCAAGCCGCGTCGTACTGCGAGCGCGCACGCGCACGAAATGACCCTCCGTGGTCAGATCGATGCTCACCGGTGCGCCGAACGCGGTTGCGGTGATCCCGCCGACGTCGCGCACGGAGCTCGCGGTAAAGGCCAGCCGGCCCTTGACCTCATCGAGACGCGGCACCTCGCCGCCAAGTTCGACCCGGTTCCCATCAAAGATGAATTCACCTGCCAGGCGCAGCTTGCCCTCCTGCGAGCGCGGAAAAGAAGCCTCCAGCACGAGCCTTGCCGGGCCACTTCCCGAGGCGCCGCGCGTGAAGCCCTCGAGCAGCTCTTCGACCGGACTTTTGGCCGCAAAGTCGAAAAAGCGCTCAAGCGGTGCGCTTGCGAAACCGCGCACCTCGACCGGGCTGTCTGGCGAACCCAGATCGGCCACGCGAACTTCAACCGGACCGACCGGCGTCGCGTTGATCAGTCCGCGCTGCGCTTTGACCATCAGCGAGGGCCCCGAGAACACCACGGTTGCATCGACGCGCTCGGCGCGTGGCCAGTGATCGGCGTAATCCACCGTGGCCTCTTCCACGCGCGCGCGCACCTCGAATGCGCCTTCGCTCGGCGAGCGAAACGGAAAGTGCCACAGCGCACCCTTGATGTTGAACTGGATATCCTCCGCGCGGCCGTCGAGCAGTGCCTCTTCAACCCAACGCCGAGCCGAGGGATCGAGCACGCTTGGCAGGTAACGCGGAATATCGACAATCCGAATGTGCTCGATCGTGCCGCGCAAGTCAGCAATGCCGGGCCCGAGCTGGTCCGGCTGCCACACGCCCTCGAGGCGTCCGCTTGCGTGAGCGGTAGCGAACCGAAGCGCTTCGAGCCGGACTTCTTGGAGCCGCGAGGCCGCCTGCCCGGCCTCGGAGGACACGGGTTTCTCCGGCTTGAGCCGCCAGGTGATCGTTCCGGCCAACTGCGTGAATGTGTGTGGCTGCGGCCACACCGCGGGCGCCGTGAATGTCACCAACTGCGGCGCTCCTTGCCCCGGGCTCGGGGCCGCTTTGCGCCCCTTGAAAGGCCAAAGCGCGCGCGAGCGCCCTGAGGAGCTTTCGCTCGCAGCCGCTCTCGGCGACTCGATCACCAGCCGACCGCCGTCGGCGTCGAGCCAAACCTGGCCCGACACCCCCACCACACCCGGCAGCGTCCCACGTGGATTCCAGCCAATGCCCTCAAAGCGCGCCGAAAAGGCCGAAACCTCGGCGCTCTGCCCAGTCAAACGCAGCTCGAGGGTGGGCTCGCCGAGTTGGCCGCGCACCGAGAGCTCGGAGAGCACTCTTCGCCACGCCTGCGGGACGGGCAGCGAAGTCGCAACGCGCGAAGCGATGCCGAGATCGAGTTGATCGAGCCGTGCCGAAAGCGCTTGCCAACGCGGCCCTCCGTCCTCTGAACGCTGCCCGGAGCGCACAAGCTCCCCTGCGCCGATCTGCTGCTGCGCGCCATCCGGCATGAGAAGCCGCACGTCACGCACCGACCAGCGTTCTTCGAGCGCACCATCGGTTGCGCGGCGCATGCGCCAACTCAGGCGCCCCGAGATGTCGCGCGCCTCCAGCGGCGCGAGCCGCTCCGAGCCAGTTTCCGGCAACAGCACGCGGGGCTCGACTGCCTTCACGTCCGCCGTGATTGCAACCGGTGCGCCGTCGTCGAAATCAAACCAGGCCTGAAACGCGCCGCGCCCTCGCGCAAAGCTCACCGGCAGCGGGAGATAGCGCGACCACTGCGCCAGATCGGCCTCCGGCACCCGCAAGTACGCACTGCCATCCCAACCCGCGATCGAGCGGGCGGTCTCACCGTGAAATTCCACCCGCAGATCGATTGAAGAAAGCGGGCGCGCGGCCGAACCCGAGGGAGACTCAGAGGCGCCGAAGCTCGGCGTTGCAATCAATCCGGCGCGATGATGCGCACCGCGCGAAACAAGCCGCGCCGAGAGCTCGCTGAGCCGCAACGGCGGGAGGTTTCGCCACTCATCGAGCCAAATCACCTCCCCCCGGATCAGCTGGACCTGCCGCTGGCGCAGCAGCCAGTCGGCGAATCGGGCGTCGCCGCCGGTTTGATCGAGATTGACATCGATGCCAGCCACAACCAGCGCGTTTTCGCGCGTGCGTCGCACCACCACCCGGGGCTCGTGAATCACAAGCATCGCCAGGCGCGGCTCGAGCACCAGAAGCGAACGCCAAGACAGTGCAGCATCGACCCGCGGCAGTTCGAGCACGACACGGCCGCTTCGGTCGAGCCACTGCAGCCGTTCGATCCGAAACTCCGGCGACCAGCCGTTCCACTGCGCCGACAACCGGCCGAGGGCCACGCTCTGCCCAGTGAGCCGCGACAAGGTCTCCACCACGCGCGGGCGCAGCTGATCTGCGTTCGGAACGAGCCAGAAGCGCGTCGCGGCCACCGCGGCGGCGAACGCGAGCACCACGACCAGGCTGATCAGGAAAAGCAACCGCACCGCAACCGACGCCCACGGCAGGCACCTGAGAGCTCGCAAGAGCCGTCGAGTGCGCGATGCGGCAGAAGCGGGCGTTGACATAGATCGATTCTAGGAAGCCCTAGGACTGCGACCAGGCCGGAATGATCGCGTTCCCACCTTCGTCGCGCGAGGCCGCCGATAATCTCGGCCATGGATGCCGCCCCCGCCTCGACCGTCTTCGACCGAGTCTATGCCTGGAGCCGGTTTGCCGCTCGGCTTGCGCGCGAATCCCCCGCGCTCGCCGCGCAAGTGGCCGCCGATCCGCTGGCCCGGATCGATCTGGCAGCCTGGCGGCAGCAGGCCCAGAGTCTCGCGCAGGACCCGCAGGCCGCGGCCGCGTGGCTGCTCGAGCGTCGCGCCGAGCTCATGCTGCGCACAATCGTTCGAGATGTCGGCCTGGCGGCGCCGTACGAAGAGCTTGTCGCGGATTTGTCGGCATTCGCCGATCTGGCCCTCGAGACGGCGCTGCGCGCGCAAACCCAGGCCCTCGGGCTCAGCGAAGCATCGCTCGGGAGTTTCACGATCGTGGCCATGGGAAAGCTCGGCGGTGCCGAACTCAATGCCTCCTCGGATATCGACCTTGTGTTTCTCTGCGACGATGAGGCGCTCGAGACGGTCGAGCCACTCAATGCCCTCGTGCGCGCGCTCGTGCGCACGCTTGAACCGCCACGCCAAGAGCGCTTCGTCTTTCGCGTCGATCTGCGCCTTCGGCCGTTCGGCGAGGCTGGGCCGATCGTGCCGTCGCTCAGTTTCCTCGAGAGCTATTTTGTCCGTCAGGCGCGCATGTGGGAACGGCTCGCCTGGCTTCGGGCGCGGCCCGTCTGCGGTGCGCTCACCCGCGAGGCCGAGCGGCTGATCGAGCCCTTCGTCTACCGGCGCTATCTTGACTTCGACGCACTTGCGGGTATGCGCACGCTGCACCAGCAACTGCGCGAAGAAAAACAGGATCAGGCCAACTTGAAGCTCGGCCGCGGCGGCATCCGCGAGCTCGAATTCGGCACGCAACTACGGCAGCTCATCCGCGGCGGGCATCAGCCGGCGTTGCGGGCGCGCAACACGCTGGCCGCGCTCGAGGCTTTTGCGGCCACCGGTCGCTTGCCGCGCGCACTCACCGAGCAGCTTGCCGCCGACTATCGCTTCCTGCGCCGCCTCGAGCACATGCTTCAGTACCGCGACGATCAGCAGACCCAACGCCTGCCTGAGGCGCCAAGCGAACTTGAGGCGCTCGCGCGTGCCATGGGGCGGCCCGATGCAGCTGCCCTGCTCGAAGAGCTCTCGACCGTGCGCGAACGCGTGCGCACGTGGTTTGATGAGACGCTCGACGGCGGCTACGGGCTGACGGCCGAGACGCGCCACCTGCTCCTCGAAACACGCGCCCAGCCGCTACCCAGCGAGCCGACCGCGCTGCCCCCGGCGTTTCAGCGGCAGCGCCACGCCACACTGGCAAGCGCGCGCGTCCGGGGCCTTTCCGCCCGTGCGCAAGAGCGGCTCGGCGAGTTGGCCACACGCGCTGCGGCGCTCGCCTGCGGGCTTGAAGAAGGAGAGGCTGCCTACGCACGTACCCTGGACCTGCTGGCGGCAATCGGCGGCCGTTCGAGTTATCTCGCGCTCATGCTCGAGCGCCCGCAAGTGCTCAAACGGCTCGTGGACCTTGCCGCCTCGAGCGACTGGGCGATCCGCTACGTGATGCGCCATCCGGTGCTGCTCGATGAGTTGATCGATCCGCGCCTACACGGAGCCGATCCCGACTACGGCGTCTGGCGCAACGCGCTTCGGAAGCGCCTGAGCACAAGCGGCGCGGATGTGGAACGCGCAATGGACGCCGTGCGGCATTTTCAACACGAGGAGACCTTCCGGCTGCTGCTCGCCGATCTGGCGGGAGCGCTCACGGTGGAACGGCTCTCCGACCATCTCTCGGCCCTGGCCGATACGGTGGTGGCGGTCGTGCTTGACCACGTGCTTGGCACGCTCGGCCTGCCGCAACCGGTGGAAGCCTCCGGGCTTGCCGTCATTGCATACGGCCGCTGGGGAGGCAAGGAGCTCGGCTACGCCAGCGATCTGGATCTCGTGTTTTTGCTCGACGATGCGCGCCTCGATGAGCGCGACCGCTACACGCGCGCCGTTCAGCGGCTCGCGAGCTGGCTCACCACGATGACTGCGGCCGGGCGCGCCTACGAGATCGACACACGCCTTCGGCCCGATGGCGAAGCGGGAGTGCTCGTCACCACCGTCTCGGCGTTTGAAACCTATCAGCGCGAAAAGGCCTGGACGTGGGAACATCAGGCGCTCACGCGCGCGCGTCACGCGGCAGGCGATACGAAGGTCGGAGAACGCTTCGAGGCGATCCGGCGCCGCGTGCTCGCCACGGCGCGCGATTGGGGCAAGCTGCGCGCCGAGATTCTCGACATGCGACGGCGCGTGGCCGAGGGCCACCCGAACCGAGAACGCAACCGGCGCTTCGATCTGAAGCACGATCCCGGCGGACTGGTCGACATCGAATTCGGCGTGCAGGCGCTCGTGCTTCGATATGCACACTGCCACCCCGAGCTGCTCGACAACCTTGGCAACATCGCGCTTGCCCGCATTGCGGGGCGGCTTGGGCTCGTGGAACCTGCACTGGCCGAGGCAGCGGCAAACGCCTACCGCGCCTTACGCGCCCGGCAGCACGCCCTCAAACTGCGCGGGGCCGAGATGGCACGGGTGCCCGTCACCGAGCTTGTGCCCGAGCGCGAGGCGGCCCGCGCATGGTTTGACGCTGCGACCGCCCCGTGACGTCCAAGCACGCCCGAAGTTCCCTGAGGAAATTCCCGAGCACGGGTTGTCCACGCGCAACGGCGACTCGGCGTTAGTCGAGGCAACTGCGGCTCAAACCGGCCGCCCTTCCCGAGGAGACGCAACATGACCGCTTTGCCTGCTCGCCCTGCTTCCCGCGTCGTGGCCCGCGCGCTTCCGCGCTGGGCGCTCGCCTCTGCGCTGGCCACCGGCGTTGCGGCAGCCCTTCTGACCGCGCTCCCCGCGCGCGCTTACGATCACCCACGCTGGAGCATCAGCTGGGAGTACCGGCCCGTGCAGGGTGCGTCAAGCGCGGTTTCCGCCCGCCTGGCCGAAATCCGCGTGATCGATCGCGACACGGGCCAGGAACTCCCGGTCTACCGCGCACGCGGCGAATACTGGGTGGCCGCGCGGCCGGGGGCGCGCTACGGCATCTCGATCAGCAACCGCACGGGTGAACGCGTTCTGGCCGTGGTCTCGGTCGACGGTGTCAACGCAATCACAGGTCAAACCGCCTCCTGGAATCAGGCGGGCTATGTGTTCGAACCCTATCAGCGCTATGCGATCAATGGCTGGCGCAAAAACGGCGCCGAGATCGCCGCGTTCGAATTCGTGCCCTCGGCCTTCTCGTACGCGAACCTCACCGGGCGTCCGGATCATGTCGGCGTGATCGGCATCGCCCTCTTCCGCGAGGCCTACCGGCCCTATGGCTGGAGCTACCGTGACGGCCCGGGGCGCTCCAAAAGCGAATCCGCCCCCGAGGGCCTCAAGCGCGGCGCACCGGGTCAACATCTCGGCACCGGTCACGGCGAACGTGAATGGTCTCCGGCGCAGCAGACCACGTTCGAGCGCGCCACCTCCTACCCGGAGGAAGTGATCCGCATCCGCTACGACAGCTACGAGAACCTCGTCGCTGCGGGGATCGCACCGCGTCCCTACCCATCCCGACCGTGGCGTGATCGCCCTGAGCCCTTCCCGGCGGTCGGCTACGTGCCAGACCCGCCGCGGTATCGCTGGTAGCCCGGCGAAAGCCTAACGCCACCCCGCCTCGGCGGGGTGTTTGCGTTCAGCTCCGCGCCAGTTCCGGATTCGCGGCGGAGGGAACTGCCGGATGCGCCTCGGCCACGAGCAGCGTCCCTTGCGCGAGGCCGCGCAGCGTGGCGAGCACGAGCCCGGCGATAATGAGCGAGGCGAGCGCGAGGGCGGCGAGCGCAAGCACCGAACCCGCGCCGCTGGTGGGCGCCACGCGGAGGGTCAGCGCCGCGAAGGCGGCAAGCGGGAACGAGAGCGCCCAATGCGGCATCGCGAACGGCAGTGCTGCGATGCGCTTCGCGAGGGTCCCCGCCCAGAGCAGCGAGAAGAGCGCGATGCCCCACATCGTCCAGAGCACGAGCGGCGGCGCGCCAAACTGCGCGAGTGACAGCCCGATCACCGCAGGCGGCGCCACGGTGATGAACGCCGTGGGCAGGAGCCGATCCGGCAACGGCCCAGCGATCGCGCCGCGCAGAATCACGAGCACCAGCGCAACCGGCCAGAAGAAGAGGCCCACACCGAACTGCGCCGCCGACCACTCCGGAAACCCAAGCGGCACGCCGGCGAGCGGCACGACCACGTTACCGACGACCGGGATGAAGAGCGCCGGGGTCACGCCCGGCCAGGCAAGCCCCGGCGGCACGCCCTGCTCCGGGTTCGCGGGCGTGTTGCCGCGCCACCAGCGCCCGAGCACCCACACTGTCACGGCCAACTGCACGATCGACCCGGCCCACCAGAGCGCCGCCGCCCAAGCCGAGGGCCCGTCGAGCGCGACCGCCACCGTGGCCGCGAGCAGCATCGAGATCGGGATCGCGGCGAGAAAAACATGCCTGACCGGATGCCGCGCATCCTCGCGCCACGCTTCCAGATGACGGACAAACCGCACGAACGATGCCAAGGCAAGGACGATAAAGGCCACGGCCGTCAGTATGGCAAGCGCAAGCGATGCAGCCTGGGCCCACTCACCCAGCATGTCATGGGCCCGATGCCATGCCAGGGTAAGACCGGCCAGTCCCATGACAACCGCCCACCAACCCGGGTAGAGAAATTGAAGTCGCGACATGCCCAACATTGTGCCTTAGAGTTTTTACGGGCCTGGATGAGACAGCCCACCCGTGACCGCACACGCGAGTTGTTCGAGCCGCCTCGTGCGAAACCCTGCATACTCGGCTTGTCCTCGCTGCCGGTTCGCTCGACAGCCAAAGCAGCGACGAGGCTGAAACAGAAATCCCGCCGCGTTCCAAAGCCTCCTTCACCGCCATCGCCGAGACGATGCTCAAGGGCGGCTCCACAAGCGCTCTCACCCAGATGTTGCTTCGCAACCACACGAAGGCGATGCCCTTTGCCGTCAAATGACAAGAGACACTGGCCAGGCCTTGCTCTCGTTGGCAAAATTCGGGCTCCTTTCGGTCGTGCCGTGTTCGTGCAGCACGCACCGCAGAGCCCCACAGTCAACGCACCCACCTACAGCGGGCTTCGGCACGCAACCCTCATTACAACCACCGGAGGCGAGCATGGATCCCGACCCTAGTTGTCGATTGCGCGTCGGCTTCTTCGGTGGGCTCACGCGCAAAACGTTTTTCGGCTTCAAGTTCTGTTTTTTGGCGCCTGCCGTCGGCTCCGCGAACAGCACGCCCTGAGCGTCTCCGGATGACATGCTCGCGGCGGCGGCCGCGCCCCAGCCAAGGAGCATGTCATGGTCACGCTTGACAAACCCACCCCCGCCCGTCTTCACATCGTTTCGCGCGCGGTCGTGTGTGCGGTGAGCGCCGTCGCTCTCGTTTCGCTTGCACACGCCGGACGTCCCTTTGCGACGGACGACGCAGCGATCGTGGCCGCCGGCGCCTGCCAAGTTGAAGCCTGGACCGAGCGCGGCCGCGACGAGCGCGCCCTCTGGGTCAATCCCGGCTGCAACCCCTTCGGCTCGACCGAGTTTGCCTTGGGCGGTGCGCGTGTCCGTGTGGACGGCGAAGGTCGCTTCTCCGTCCTGCGTGGACAGGTGAAGCACCTGTTCCGTCCTGTGTCCGAGACTGACCCCGGCTTTGCGATCGCCGTCGGCGGCAGCCGCGCGCGCAGCGTGGGCGAGCGTGAGTGGTTCGTGAACGGCATCGCGAGCCTGCCGCTCTCCGGTGAGGAGCGCGTGCTGCATCTGAACCTGGGCGCCGTGCGCACCCGCACGGACGGTCGGGCACGCGAGCGGCTCACCTACGCCGCCGCCTTCGACACCGCCCTCTGGTCCGGCGGACGACTGGCGCTTGAGGCTTTCGGCACCTCGGGTGAGCGTGCCCAATGGCAACTCGGCGCCAAGCACGAGCTGATCCCCGGTCATCTGCAAGTCGATGCAAGCGTAGGCAGCGCCTTCGGGCGTTGGTCGAAAACGCGCCGTCTCACGGTCGGGCTCGTGCTAGTGAGCCCGACGGTGCTGCGCTAGAGCGTCCGAGTGCCCGAATCGATCACCCCAGACCGACGGCGGCCCCTCCTTTTCGCTTGCAGCCGTTGAAGCAAGCGCGTTTCGCAAGCCAACTGCCGAAGCTCAAAAGACGATGCCGCAGCTCGCGGTCGAGCTCAGCCGCGTGATGCTCAATCGACAGGCGATAGCGCTTCTCCCGCGGCTGCGCCGGATCGAAGCGATGCACGATGCGGCACCTGTTTGCCGGCGGCAAGCTCGCCTGCCGCCGCCTCGATCATGCGCCGGTCGATCCGCACCTCCGCCTACGCGGTTGTGGCCACGGCCTCGACCCGCTCCACCAACTGCCGCGGCGCCGGCCAGCGCTCCAGCGCCGACGCCTCCCGCCCGCCGACCAGGCGCAGGTGGGGCCTGCGAAACGGCTGGCCCGGCTCGACAGAGGGAAAACTCTACCCTTTCACGTCCAAACACCTCGCAAAAGACAAACAACCCGTCACGCGGTAAGCCACGCCGCCGCACCGTGGTCTGAAACCCCGCGGAATGCCCGGGCGAGCCTGAGCGGGAGCGCTCAACGCTTCCTAAACAGACTCACCAGCCCGCGCACGAGGAAGTACACCGCCGCAACTGCGAGGCCGACGAGCAAGCAACCGATGATGAAAGAGATGATGAAGAACTTGGTCACGGCAGGGCCGCCGACCGGTTTGATCGCGACAACGAACAGGTTCGCCGATCCGCTGACGCACGGTCAAAACGGCCCGTTTGCGAAATCCGGTTTGTTGTTCGTCGTCGGCGGGGAGCTGGCCCAACGCGCGCTCGGCGTAGGGCCCGCGGCCTGACACAGTCTGTGATGCGACCGCAAGGGTGTCAAGGTCAGACGCGATTCTTTCCCTCTGCCTCCGGGAGAGGGTGGCCCGAAGGGCCGGGTGGGGGTATTGACCGTGGCCGCCCTCACCCCAACCCTCTCCCAGAGGGAGAGGGGGACTCTCTGCAACCACTCGAAGTCCAAGGTGTCGCTGTCTTTTCCCTCTCCCATCGGGAGAGGGTGGCCCGAAGGGCCGGGTGAGGGTGAAGACGGTGGTTGCCCTCACCTCTGCCCCTCTCCCAGGGGGAGAGGGAGATCCGATGGCTAGGACTCGAGGTCGTAGGTGCGCGTCGAGATTACCAGCGAGTCTCTAGAGCCTTGCCAACCGGGCCAGCGCTTCGTCGAGCGTCGTTTCGCGCTTGGCGAAACAGAAACGGATGATCTTCTGCTCGGTCGGCGCCGCGTAGAACGACGAAAGCGGGATCGCCGCCACGCCGATCTCGCGGGTGAGCCATTCGCAGACGGCACGCTCGTCGAGATCGCGCAGTCGCGGCACATCGTCGTAGCGTGTGCAGACGAAATAGCTGCCCTCACACGGCAGCGGCCGAAGTGCGGTGCGCTTGAGCCCCGCCAAAAAACGGTCGCGCTTGGCTTGGTAGAACGCCGGCAGCTGCCGCCACGGTGTCGGATCGGCAAGGTATTCGGCAATCCCCTGCTGCATGGCGCTGTTGGCCGTAAAGACCGTGAACTGATGCACCTTGCGAAATTCCGCCGTCAGCGGCGCGGGCGCGAGGACACAGCCCAACTTCCAACCGGTCACATGGAGCGTCTTGCCGAAGGAGGACACCACAAACGACCGCTCTCGAAGCGCGGCAATCGCAGCCGCGGAGACGTGCGGTTCGCCGTCGTAGACCATGTGCTCGTAGACCTCGTCCGAGAGCACGAAGACGTCGCGCGGCGCGATGATCTCGGCGAGCCGCTCCCAATCGGCCCGACGCCAGATGCGGCCGCTCGGATTGTGCGGCGTGTTCACGAGGATGAGCCGTGTGCTCGGCGTGAGCGCGCGCTCGATCGCGTCGAAGTCCGGCCGGAAGTCACCCGGCTTGAGCGCAACCGGCACCGCCACGCCCCCGGCGAGCGCGATGTTCGGCAGGTAGCTGTCGAACGCGGGCTCCAAAACGATCACCTCATCGCCCGGCCGCACGATGGCCATGATCGTTGAAAGGATGGCCTGAGTTGCACCGGCGGTGATGGTCGCTTCGCTTTGCGGGTCGAAGCGCACGCCTTGCGTGGCCTCGAATTTCTCGCAGACCCGTTGCCGCAGCAGCCCATTACCCGCCATCGGCGGGTATTGGTTGTGTCCGGCACGCATGGCGGCATCCACGCAATCGAGCAAGCGCGGATCGGGGTCGAAGTCCGGAAATCCTTGCCCAAGGTTGATTGCCCCCACCTCGTGCGCAAGCGCTGACATGATGGTAAAGATCGTCGTGCCGATCTGGGGAAGCTTGCTTCGGATCGAAGGGGTGACGTTCATGCGGCAATGCTACTCAGGCCGGCACGGGCGCATCCCGCAAGCTGCATCCCGCGAACCGGCTTTGACGCGGATCGACGCCGACCGCTCAGTGTTCACCGCAGACGAATTTGCCAGCCGGCGTTCATCTGCCTGTTGATCCGCGCTCATCGGCGTTGAATCGACAGCTGCGGAACAACCCAAAGGCGCCCTGGCGCCAGTGTTTCCTGCCTAGCGCTGTAACCACCACCGCGTGGCATAGCTCAGGGCATCAACGAGCCCCACCAACACGAGCATGGCGATGATCACCGTGCTGGTCTCGGCCATCTGGAAAAGGCCCATGTGGAAGGAAAGCATCTGCCCGAGACCACCTGCACCGACAACGCCCAAAATCGCAGCAGCACGGATGTTGTTTTCCCAACGATAGAGCGTGTAGCTCACCAGTTGCGGCAGGATGGTTGGCAGCGTGGCGTAGAGGAAGATGCGTCCCTCGGGCACGCCTTGCGTGCGAAGGCCGGCGGCCGGCCCAGGCGGGGCGTTTTCGATCGCCTCGGCGAAGAGACGCCCGAGTACGCCCGCCGTATGCACGGCAAGCGCAAGCGTCCCAGCGAGCGGACCGAGGCCCGCAGCAATCAACAGCAGCGCTGCCCACACGAGCTCCGGAATCGAACGAAGCGCATTGAGCACAAGGCGTGTCGGCGCCCGCCAGCGTGCGGGATCTTGCGGCCAGGCACGGCTTGCAGGCAGCGCAAGCGCAAGCCCCAGAAGCGCGGCAAGAAGCGTGCCCAGCGCACTCATGGCAAGCGTCTCAAGCGACGCCCACCCGGTCTTTGCCAGAAAGGCCGCCGAGAAGTTGGGGCTTGTGAGCTCAAGCACGAAACGCCCCATGCGACCCATGGCCTCAGCCGAGAAAAACTTCGCAAACTGAAGCTCAAGCGTTGCGAAGGACGCCGCAACCAGCGCAAGCACCCCCGCGACGAACCAACACGCGCGGCACCGCCGAACAAGCAAGCGGCGCGCGGGGTCGAGCGATGAAAGGCTTGAGCTCATGCCTTCAGCCCAATTGCCGACGCAGCCACGCGCTGATGGCATCGGCTCCCGCCACCAGGAGAATGAAAACAAGCAGCACTGTGGCCACCTCGGAGCCCGCAAACATCTTCATGGAGGTGTCGAGCTGTTGACCAAGCCCCCCAGCGCCCACAAACCCTAGCACGGCTGAAGAACGAATCGCGCACTCCCAGCGATAGACGGTGTAGCTGGTCAGCTCGGCCGCGTTTTGCGGCAGAAGGCCATAAAAAAACGCTTGGAGGCGACCGGCGCCGTTACGCATGAGGGCCGTGGCGGCATGTTGTTCGCCGCTTTCGAGGATTTCGCCATAGACCTTGCCCAGCATGCCTCCATAGGTGAGCGCAATGGCAAGCACCCCCGCGGTGGGCCCCAAGCCCACCACGCGCACGAAGATGAGCGCCCAGATCAGCTCCGGGATGCTGCGCAGCACGACGAGCACCGCGCGAGCCGTAACGCGCAGCACAAACGGCAGCCGCGCCATGCGCCCTGTGAGGGCGGAAAGCGAAAGTGCCCGCACCGAAACAAGCGCAAGCGGAATTGCAATCACCAGCGCAAGTGCGACCCCCGCGGTGGCTATGGCCACGGTGCGCCATGTTTCGCGCAGCACGAGAAGAAGAAACTCCGCCGAGAGCTTGGGCGGGAAAAAGTCCCCGAGAAACTTGAGGGTGGGTTGAAGGTTTTCCGGCTCGAAGATGACCCAGGGCCGGAATTCGGCCAGCACAAGAAGCGGCCACAGCAGTGCCAGCGCCGCCAGCGTCCAAAAAGCCCGCGGCCACCAGGCCGGATCGCGCAGCCGAGGATCGGTCCCATCCACTCTACGCTCCACACCACTCCGAAGGGCGTCCATCGGGCGCTAGCGACACACCAGGACCGCAGGCGGCGCGGGCGCTGCCGGCTCCTCGACAAGCGGTGCGGGCGCGGCAAGTTCGTGCTCCTTCTGGGCGTAGAGCGCCGCAAGCATCTCGCCGGTGACTTCGCACGCCGGCCGGTCGAAGGCGAGCGCACCATCGCGAAGGCCGATTACCCGCGGGAAGTGCTTCAAGGCGATCTCGACCTGGTGCAGGGTGGCCACGAGGGTGGCACCGCGCTCGCGGGCCGCCTCAACCAGAGCGCGGATGGCAAGCGCGGCGCGCGAGGGATCGAGTGCAGAAAGCGGCTCATCGACCAGAAACAGCGACGCCGGAGAGACCAGCGCCCGGGCAAGCCCGACGCGCTGGCGCTCGCCGCCGGAGAGTCGATCGACGCGATCGAAGAGCTTTTCGCCAAGATCGAACCGTGTCAGGGCCGCCCACGCCGCTTCCATATCGATCGGGTAGAAGAGCGAGCGCAGACTCTGCGCCAAGCTCATCGCAGGAAGACGCCCGGCCAGCACCGCGGTGACAACCCGTTGCCGCGGCGGCAGCGGCGGCACCTGCGCCGCCAGAAACAGCCGCCCACGTAGACGGCGCAGCTCGCGCGGCGGAAGCGCCCAAGGGTCGCCGCCGTCGAGCTTGAGACTCCCCGCGGCTGGCTTGAGCGCGCACGCCAGCGCCTGCAGCAGCGTGGTCTTGCCTGCGCCCGAGGGGCCGATCACCGCGACCTGCTCACCCGCGGCCACCGTGAGCGAGAGGTCGCGAATGGCCGCAGGCGCCTCGGCTCGTGCTGCCGGATGACGAAGCGTCAGCCCGCTTGCTTCAACCCGCACGGTCGCCGCCGCACCTGGCGAAACGCCTACTTGAGCAGCCCCGCGCTGCGGGCCGCTTGCTCGATGCCGCGGTAGTTTTCGGCCTTGGTCGGCACGTAGCGCGTGGCACGGTTGAGCGTGAGGATTTCCTTGCCAAGCGGATCGCTCGCGCTGATCTCGAGCAACGCCTTGGTCAAGCGCTCACGCAAGCTCGCCGGCATGTCAGCGTGCACCGACCAGTTGTAGTTGAAAAACGGTGGCGTGGTGTAGAAGACGTTGACCTCGTTGGTGTCGACCTTTTTTTCGTTGACGAACTTGTTCCACACCGTGATGTCGAGCGCGGCCGCATCGACCCGGCCGGAGACCACCGAGGCGATCGTGGCATCGTGCGCTCCGGAAAACGCCACGCGTTTGAAGTCGCGCTCGGGATCGATGCCCGCCTGAAGCAGAAAGCTGCGCGGCATCAAGTGCCCGGAGGTGCTCGAAGCCGAACCAAAACTGACTTGCTTGCCCTTCAAATCGGCCAGCGACTTGATGCCCGAGTTGGTCTTGGCGATGAAGACGCTCCTGAACTGGGTGTCTTCCTCGCGCTGCGCAATCGGGATGATCTTGCCGCCCGAGCGATGCTGCGCCTGTACGTGGGTAAAGCCGCCAAGCCAGGCCAGATCGACCTGCTTGTTGACCAGCGCCTCAACCGCCGCCGGGTAGTCGTTGACCGGCACGAACTCAACCTTCATCCCGAGTTTGGACTCGAGATATTTGACGATCGGGCCGAACTTGCGGATTTGTTCCTGTGCCGCTTCCTCCGGGATGGTGGTGACTTTGAGGGTCTGCGCGCTCACTGCCGCAGAGGTACCCAGCATGAGCGCGGTCAGCCAAGAAAGGACCTTTGAGCTGCGGTGCATGTTCGAGCTCCTGTCGTTGAGAACCTTACCGAGGCGAAGTATCGTCCGAAAATAAGAAAAGCAGCCCTCGGGCTGCTTTCTAGGAATTCGGTGGCGCGGCTGGCAGGATTCGAACCCACGACCCCTTGGTTCGTAGCCAAGTACTCTAATCCATCTGAGCTACAGCCGCGTCGCCCTGGATTATAGCGCGGCCAACGCTCCGCTTTAGAAGGCGATCACATGATCGAGCTCCACGCGAATGCCGATTGATTCGCCGACACGGTGGTTGTGGTGGCTCGGCACGAGCGCGAGGACACTGCGGCCGCTCGGCAGTTCGAGGGTGTAGAGGAACTCCGCACCGCGAAACGCGCGTGCAAGCACCCGCGCCGTGGTCGGGCTTGCATCATCATGCACGATATCGTCTGGGCGAAGCAGAAGCTCAAGCCGATCTCCGGGTGCTCGCGCGGTCGGCTTGGCAAGCCGCAAGCGCCCGAGTTCGCACTCAAGATGCTCGGCATCGACCACGACCGCCGGCAAAAAAACGCCCTCGCCCACAAAGTCCGCCACGAAGCGTGTGGCCGGCTGATGGTAGAGGTTGTAGGCGCTATCCCATTGCTCGAGTTGCCCGTCGCGCAACACGCCCACCTCATCGGCGAGCGCAAAGGCCTCGTGTTGATCGTGGGTGACCAGAAGCGCGGTAGTTCGGGTTTCGAAGAGCATGCTGCGCACCTCGGCCGAAAGACGCTGGCGCGTTTCGATATCAAGGTTGGAAAACGGCTCATCGAGCAGAACGACCTTGGGTTGGGTTACAAGCGCCCGCGCCAGGGCCACCCGCTGCTGCTGCCCACCGGAGAGCTCATGCGGATAGGCATGACGCTCGGCCGTAAGCCCCACCAGTGCAAGCGCCTGATCGACGGCCCGCGCCCGCTCGACGGCGGTCATGCGAAAAAGCCCAAAGCCGACGTTGCCCGCCACATCGAGATGCGGAAAAAGCGCATAGTCCTGAAACACGATGCCCACGCCGCGCGCTTCCGGCTCGACGAAGGTCGTGGCATCGCTCACGATTCGATCGCCGATGCGAATCGTGCCGGCGCTCGGGCGCTCAAGCCCTGCCACACAGCGAAGCAACGTGGTTTTGCCGCAACCGGAAGGCCCAAGCAGACAGCCCACCTGCCCGCTTTCAACCGTAAAGCTCACCGCGCGCAGGGTCTCGCGCGGCCCTTCCCGACCGCGCGGCGGATAGCGGTGAGAAAGCGCCTCAACGACCAGTTGGTTAGCCATGTGGCCGCTCGAGCTAAAGCGCTCGCTCCGCGATGAGCGCCTTGACACGCTCAAGCTGCGGCGGAATGACCGTAACCCGCTGCGCTTGGGCCAGCATCGCGCGCTGCGCTTCGGTGAGCGGCGGTTCAAACCCGAGCGCCTCCCGCACGGTTGAGGCAAATTTGACCGGCTGTGCGGTCTCCAGTACCAGGGTCTGCATCCCACCGGGCGCAAGCTCGCGTGCGACTTTCACCCCATCGGCGGTGTGGGGGTCGATGAGACGCCCGGTGGCTTGGTACACCTCGCGGATGATGGCGATGCGATCGGCGTGCGTGCTCGTACCGGCCACAAAACCGAAGCGCTCGGCCAAGCCTTTGAATTGCGGCGTCTCCGAGAGATCGAAGCTGCCGCCACGATCGATCTGGCGCCACAGGGTGCGAACGCGCTCGGCATCGCCGTCGAAGAGGTGGTAGATGAAGCGCTCGAAGTTCGAGGCTTTGGAGATGTCCATCGACGGCGAAGAGGTTTCGAAGGTTTCGGCCGAGGCACGCGGCCGGTAGCGCCCGGTGTGGAAAAACTCGGCGAGCACATTGTTTTCGTTGGTGGCCAGAATCAGGCGCTCGATCGGCAGGCCCATCTCGCGCGCAATATGCCCGGCTAGGATGTTGCCGAAGTTGCCCGAGGGCACGGCAAAGCAGACCCGCTCCTCGTTGGAGGTGGTTGCACGCAAGTAGCCGTAGACGTAGTAGACCACCTGCGCAACGATTCGGCCCCAGTTGATCGAATTGACCGCACCGATCGAATAGCGCGCTTTGAAGTCGAGATCGCCCGAGACCGCCTTGACCAGATCCTGACAGTCGTCGAAGACGCCCTCGACGGCGATGTTGTGGATGTTGGGATCGGCCAGCGAGTACATCTGCGCGCGCTGAAACGGACTCATGCGCCCCGCCGGGGAGAGCATGAACACCGCGATCCGTTCACGCCCGCGCATCGCGTATTCGGCCGCACTGCCGGTGTCGCCGCTTGTTGCGCCGAGGATGTTGAGTCGACGACCCGTACGGGCGAGCTCGTACTCGAACATCCGCCCGAGCAGCTGCATGGCCATGTCCTTGAAGGCCAGCGTCGGTCCGTTGGACAGTTCCAGCAGCCGCAGGCGCGCATCGAAAGCCTCCAGAGAGCGCAGCGGTGCGATCGCTTCGCTGCCGAAGGCCTCGGCGGTGTAGCTCTGCCGCGTGAGTCTGGCAAGCACCTCGGGCGGCCAATCCTGCGGATCGATGAAGCGCGCAATCACCGCCGCGGCCAGAGCGTGATAGGGCAGGCTCCGCCAGCCGGCGAGATCCTGCGCGGTGATCTTGGGAAGCCGCTCGGGCAGCATGAGCCCGCCGTCTTCGGCCAAGCCTGAGAGCAGCACTTCGGAGAAGGTTTGCGGCCGCCCGCCGCCGCGGGTCGAGACGTAGCGCATCAGGCCAGTTTCTCCAGGCGAAGCATCACCACCGGCGCACGCGTGCTCGCTTGCGCTTCGATGCGGGCGATTGCGGCACGGATGCTGCGTTCAAGCGTTTCATGGGTGAGCAGGATGATGTCGGTTTGCGCCTCGCCTTCTTCGGGCTCCTTTTGCAACAGGGCATCGATTGAGATGTCGTGGTCGGCCAGCACCCGCGTGATGTCCGCAAGCACCCCGGGACGATCATCCACCCGCAGGCGCAGGTAGTAGCAAGACTCCACCTCCTCGATCGGCAGGATCGGGTCGCTTCCGAGCCGGTCATGCTGATAGGCCAGATACGGCACGCGGTGCGCCGGATCGGCGTCGATGAGCCGCGCCACATCGACGAGATCGGCAATCACGGCCGAGGCGGTCGGATACGCGCCGGCACCGGCCCCGTAGTAGAGCGTCGGCCCAACCGCATCTCCCTTGACCAGGATCGCATTCATGACGCCCTCGACATTGGCCATGAGCCGCTTGCTTGGGATGAGGGTCGGATGCACGCGCAGCTCGATGCCGCTCGACCGACGCCGCGCGATGGCGAGCAACTTGATGCGGTAGCCCATCTCTTCGGCATAGCGGATGTCTTGCGCCTCAATCCGCGTGATGCCTTCGATGAAAACCCGCTCGAACGAAAGCGGGATGCCGAAGGCAAGCGACGCCAGGATGGCCAACTTGTGCCCCGCGTCGATGCCCTCGATATCAAAGGTCGGGTCGGCCTCCGCGTAGCCTTTTTCCTGCGCGGCTTGGAGCACCTGCGCGAAGGGCAGCCCGCGCGAGCGCATCTCCGAGAGGATGAAATTGGTCGTGCCGTTGATGATGCCGGCGATCCATTCGATGCGGTTGGCCACCAAACCCTCGCGCAGCATCTTGATGATCGGGATGCCACCCGCCACCGCCGCTTCGAAGGCCACAATGACGTCGCGCTCGCGCGCACGAGAAAAGATCTCATGCCCATGCAGCGCAAGCAGTGCCTTGTTAGCCGTCACGATGTGCTTGCCGTGGGCGATCGCTTCGAGGATCAAGCTTTTGGCCGGCTCTTCACCGCCGATCAACTCCACCACGACATCGATCGAAGCATCGCGCACCACCGCGGAAAAGTCGCTCACCACCGGAATCTCCGGCGGCACGACACGGCGCGCCTTCTCAGGGTTGCGGGCTGCCACACAGGCCACGGTGATCGGACGGCCTGCACGGCGCGCAATTTCATGGGCATTTCGGGTAAGCACCTCATAGGTGCCACGGCCCACGGTACCGACGCCGAGCAAGGCAATACGAAGAGGAAGATCGGACATCGCAAGTCAGAGAGCAGTTCTCGAAAATCAGCACTCAGGGGTCAGAGCTGTCAGCGGCGCTTGCGAGAGGATGTTGGCGCACCTCCGGACGTGCTTCAGAGGCCCGATGCGCGACTACAGCAACCCATCCTTGCGGAACATCTCTTTGATGCCCCGAATGGCTTGGCGTGTGCGCGCTTCGTTCTCGATGAGCGCGAAGCGGACGTGCGTGTCGCCGTATTCGCCAAAACCGATACCAGGAGAGACGCTGACTTTAGCCTCCGCAAGCAGCTTCTTGGCAAACTCAAGCGAGCCCATCCTCTGGTAGGGCTCAGGAATACGCGCCCAGACGTACATCGAGGCTTTGGGGATATCGACCTTCCAGCCCACCTCGTGCAGACCTTTGACGAGCACGTCGCGACGCGATTGATACTTGCGTCGAATCTCTTCCACGCAATCCTGCGGGCCTTCGAGCGCAAGAATCGAAGCGACCTGGATCGGCGTGAAGGTACCGTAATCGTGGTATCCCTTGATGCGCGCAAGTGCTGCCACCAGGTGCGGGTTGCCGACCATGAAGCCGACCCGCCAACCGGCCATGTTGTAACTCTTCGAAAGCGTGAAGAACTCCACCGCAACGTCTTTCGCGCCCTTGACCTGCATGATCGACGGCGCACGGTAGCCGTCGAAGACGATGTCGGCATAGGCCAGATCGTGGACGACCCAGATCTTGTGCTCACGCGCCAGTTCGACAACCTTCTCAAAAAAGGTCAGATCGACGCACTTTGCGGTCGGGTTTGACGGAAAGCCCAAGATCAGCATCTTCGGCTTGGGCACGCTTTCGCGAATGGCGCGTTCAACCTCCTCGAAGAAATCAACCTCATCGGTCATGCGCACCGAGCGGATGTCCGCCCCAGCGATGATCGCACCGTAGATGTGGATCGGGTAGCTCGGATTGGGCACGAGGGCCGTGTCACCGCGATCCATGGTCGCAAGCATCAGGTGGGCGAGTCCCTCTTTCGAACCGATCGTGACGATCGCCTCGGTTTCAGGGTCAATCCAGGCTCCGAAGCGATTCGCATACCAACTGGCGATTGCACGGCGCAAGCGCGGAATGCCCTTGGAGACGCTGTAGCCGTGCGTGTCGCCGCGCTGGGCAGTCTCGATCAGTTTCTCGACGATGTGCCGCGGCGTCGGTCCATCCGGGTTACCCATCCCGAAATCGATGATGTCCTCGCCGCGACGGCGAGCGTTCATCTTGAGCTCGCTCGTGATCGAAAAGATGTACGGGGGGAGGCGCTGAATGCGCGGGAAATCAACGTGCATGAAAACCCTTCGGTGCGGAGGAGGCCTCTTCACTCGAAACGGAGCGAAGCGGGCCAGGGGGATCGATCACCTCTCCGATCCGGCAGCAGGTCTGACAGACAGAGGAGGCACCGACTCACGCCAAGGCAGTGGCGTGCCTTCGCATTTTAGGCCGCGGCGCCTCGGAATCAGCGAGAATTGGCCAATCGCCACCAACCAGCGGATTTTCGATGCCCCCCCAACTGGTCCGCGAGCAACGCTCCGCGTTGAGCATCGTCGCATACGATGGGTACTCGATTCGCATTGGGGAAGAGGCATTCACCCACTCGATCGCGATTTCTTATCGAAGCGGCGTACAACCCTGGCGAGTGGCCTTGCCGCTTGACGCCGAAAGTTTGGCCGTTGCCAGGCAGCTCGAAGCGGACATCGTTCTAATCGGGACCGGCGCGCGGCAACGCTTTCCGGATCCGAGCGCCATCCGGCCGCTGATCGAAGCCAAGATCGGTTTTGAAATCATGGATACGCGCGCGGCGTGTCGGACTTACAACCTCTTGCTGGCGGAAGGACGCCGCGTCGGCGCCTTGCTCTTGATCGGCGAGACCTAAAATCGCGTTGCGCGCCCCGGTAGCTCAGTGGATAGAGCGACCCCCTCCTAAGGGGTAGGTCGGACGTTCGATTCGTCTTCGGGGTGCCACCGTTTCAGCCGCGTAGCGCGTGAACCCGGCACTCAACCGAAGGAACGGCTCTGCGCCACCTCCTCGGCCCGCACTTGCGCAGCAAAGCGGTCGAGTACGCCGTTTACCCATTTGTGCCCGTCGGTCCCCCCGTAGCGCTTGGCCAGCTCAATGGCCTCGTTGAGGACGACGCGCCACGGCGTCTCGCGGCAGTGCATCAACTCGTAGCAGCCAAGCAGCACAATGGCCCGCTCGACCGGGCTCACCTCGGTCCAAGCGCGGTCCAGGAAAGAGGCCACCGCGCGCTCGAGGGCCTCACGCTCGCGATGCACGCCTTGCCATAGTTGTCGCATGAAATCGAGTGTTCCCGGGGAGGCGCGCGGCGAACCGAGCCGACCGAGGATTTCCTCGGGAGCATTCCGGGCAACGAAAAACTCGTAGAGCCCCTGGATCACCCACTCGCGCGCGCGACGACGAGCCGTCGCGCGCAACGCCGCCGGTGAAGGGCGGGCACGATGCGGCTCCGGACGATGCGAAGACGACGCGCGACTCACGTCGCACCCAACTCGCGCTGAATGTATTCGCGCAACAGCGCCATTTCGACCGCGGCGCGGGCGGCTTCGTAGCCCTTGGTCTGTGCGCGCGCAAGCGCCTGTTCCTCCGAATAGGTCGTGAGCACACCATTGCCGATCGGAATCTCTTGCTCAAGCGCGACCCGCGTGATGCCGGCTGCCGATTCGTTGGCAACGATCTCGAAGTGATACGTCTCGCCCTTGATCACCGCACCAAGCGCGACGAGCGCATCGAACTGCTCAGTGGCCACGAGCTCCTGCAGCGCAAAGGCGATTTCGAGCGCGCCGGGCACCGTGACAACGAAAATGTGCTTCGGCTCGACCCCGAGTTCAGCCAATGCGCGCTTCGCTCCGGAGAGCAGCTGCTCGCTGACGGCCTCGTTGAAGCGCGAAACGACGATGCCGATCTGTAGGCCCGCGCCGCGCAAGGTCATATTGGGTTCAAGTGCCATCGTCCATCCCCTCTAGGGCGCCTCGAACCCGACGATTTCGAGACCGAATCCCGCAACCGACGGCGTACGTCTTGGCCGCGCGAGCACCCGCATCTTGCCCACGCCAACCGCGCGCAAAATCTGCGCCCCGATGCCATAGGTGCGCAGATCCGTGCGGTGCGCGTTGAGCGGTCGCGGATGCAGTGCCCGCTCGATCAACCGATCCGGCGACTCGACGCTGGTCAACAGGACGACGACCCCCGCCTCTGCCTGCGCGATCCGACGCAAAGCCGCATCGAGGCTCCACGAGTGGACAGCGCTGTCAACCTCGATCAAGTCGACGAGGGAGAGAGGTTCATGCACTCGCACGAGGGTCTCGCGGTCCGGTTCGGGCTCGCCCTTGACCAGCACCACGTGCACGGCTGTGGAGAGCTTCTCACGAAAAAGCCACAGCATCATCGGACCATAGACCGTCGTGATGCGACGCTGGCCTATCGCCTCGACAAGCACCTCTCGCGCCGCGCGATAGTGGATCAAATCGCGAATCGTGCCGATCTTGAGTCCATGCTCGCGCGCAAACTCGAATAAATCGGGGAGGCGGGCCATGGTGCCATCATCTTTCATGATCTCGCAGATGACAGCCGCCGGCGTGAGTCCCGCAAGCCGGGCGAGATCGCAGCCAGCCTCGGTGTGACCGGCGCGCGTCAAAACCCCCCCAGGCTGGGCCATCACTGGAAAGACATGCCCTGGCCGAACGAGGTCCGAGGGTCGCGCATCGGGTGCGATCGCCACACGGATCGTGCGGGCGCGATCGGCCGCCGAAATCCCGCTCGAAACCCCTTCGGCAGCCTCGATCGACACGGTGAAATTGGTGCCAAAGTTCGACCGGTTGTCCTGCGTCATCAATGGCAGATCGAGCTGTGCGCAGCGCTCAGGCGTGAGCGTGAGGCAAATGAGTCCGCGCGCATGGCGCGCCATGAAATTGATGATCTCCGGGGTCACGTGCTCAGCGGCCACGACGAGGTCGCCTTCGTTCTCGCGATCCTCCTCATCGACGAGAATGATCATGCGTCCAGCACGAAACTCTTCGATGAGCTCCGGCGTAGTCGCGAGCCGTTGGTCTCGCTCATCGGCGACGAGTCTCAAATTTGGCGGTAGGGTCATGACACGCTCAGTCTGACGCAAAGCATGCGCCCAAGCACTCGCTTCCACTTCGTGTTCCCGACGACGGTCCGAACATCGGGTCGATCCAACAAGTCTCGACACGCCTGGCCGTGCCGACATTGGTTGATCGATTCTAGTCTTGCTTCATCATGCGATCGGGATCGCATGATGCGGGGGCCGCCTGAGAGGAACGACGAACGCACGGCCGGGGCCGTCACGCACGCAGCGAGCGCACCGGTCCCAAAGGACAGATCGCCCGCCTGCGGACAGCGATCTTACGCTGCAAGCAGCCGTTTCGCCCGCAGTTGACCGCCCTTGCCTTCAACAAGGCCGAGCAGTCCTCCGTCGGGCTCGTAGGCACGATAGAGCCCGGCCGGCACACCGGCGGCCAACGCGACGGCTTGTCCACGACGCAAGACCCGTACCTGGGCCTCATTGAGACTCAGGCTCGGTAAATCGCGCAACAGCGTGTCCGTGGGAAGCAGTGCGCCGAGCCGCTCCTCGTCGCTCGCTTCGATCCACCACGACAACGGCTGCGCTTGATCGAGCGACCAATGCCCGGTCGCCAACCGGCGCAGCGCCGCCAAATGTCCGACCGTACCGAGGGCGCGCGCCAGATCAATGGCGAGCGAACGAAGATAGGTACCCTTACTGCATTCGACGTAGAGCTCGACGCGTCCTGCCTCGCGTTCGATCCGCTCGACTTCGAGCGCATAGATTTCGACGTCGCGGGGTGGCAGCTCGAGCAGCTCGCCGCGGCGGGCAAAGACATACGCCGGGCGACCATTGACCTTGAGCGCCGAGAACGCTGGCGGTTGTTGTGTGATGCGTCCACGGAAGCGCGGCAAAACCGCCTCAAGGGCAGCCTCATCGACGCGACTTGGACCCTCGGCGGTCGTTTCTCCTTCACGATCCCCTGTGCTTGTGGCCTGCCCGAATTGAATGGTGGCTCGATAGGTTTTTCGCGCATCGAGTCCACGCTGGGCGAATTTGGTGGCTTCACCGATACACACGGGCAGTAACCCGCTCGCAAGCGGATCAAGCGTCCCTGTATGCCCGACTTTCCTCACGCCGGCGAAGCGAAAAGCGCGACGCAGCTGCGCAACGACCGCAAACGAAGACACGCCCTCTGGTTTGTCGACGAGGGCAACACCATTCAACCCGCTACTCACTGGCCTTGTCCCGCGGCGTCTCCCCAGCCTCGCCGAGAAGCCTCCGATCATCGGCTCGCGCCTGGTCGATGAGCGCTGAAAGACGAACGCCTTCCTCAAACTCGCGGTCGTACTCGAAGCGAAGCACCGGTGCCTTGAATAGCGTGAGCCGCTCGGCAATCGCACGGCGAAGCAACCCCGCGACACTGGCAAACCCGCGCTGATACTCAGCCTCTTGCGCAAGGCCACCCGGACCGACGTAGCGTAGCGTCGCCACCGAAAGATCGGCGTTGACCAGCACTTGCGTCACAGTAATACCGGACAGTCGCGGGTCCTTCACCTCGCTTGCAAGGCGCAGGGCGATCTCGCGTTGAATTTCTTCAGCCACGCGCAGTGCCCGTGGCGACGGAGAACGGCGCTTCATGCCGGTGATGGAGCTCGCGCGGGAAGATCGAGCGAACGCGCGACCTCGACGACCTCGAAAATTTCGAGTCGATCGCCTTCTCGGATATCGCTGAAGTTCTTGAGTGAAAGACCACACTCGAAATTGGCCTTGACCTCCCGGACGTCATCCTTGAAGCGCTTCAGGGAGTCGATCTCCCCGCTCCAGACCACTACGTTGTCGCGCAACAGCCGCACCGAGGCGCTTCGCCGCACGACACCCTCAACGACGTAGCAACCCGCCACCACACCGACTTTCGGAATCCGAAACACCTGGCGAATCTCCGCGAGCCCAATCACGTTTTCCTTGCGTTCCGGTGCGAGCATGCCGGCCAAAATCGCCCGCAGATCGTCGACGGCCTGGTAGATGACGTCATAGTAGCGAATGTCTACGCCTTCGCTTTCGGCGAGCTTGCGCGCCGCCGCGTCTGCCCGCACGTTGAAGCCGATCACCATGGCTTTGGAAGCCACCGCGAGGTTGATGTCGCTTTCGTTGATGCCCCCGACGCCGCTGTGGACGATCTGTACCCGCACCTCTTCCGTCGAGAGCTTGCTCAGTGCATGCGCGAGTCCTTCGTACGAGCCCTGCACATCCGATTTGATGATGAGCGATAGGGAGCGCACGGTGTCCGCCTCGTTCATTTGAGCGAACGCCAATTCGCGCTTGGCTGCCTGTTGCTTGGCCAGTTTGACATCGCGGAACTTGCCCTGCCGGAACAGGGCGATCTCCCTGGCTTTGCGTTCATCTCCCAGCGTAATGAGATCGTCCCCCGCGTTTGGCACATCGGACAGGCCGAGAATTTCGACCGGTAGCGACGGCGTGGCCTCGGCCACGGAGCGACCGTTTTCATCGCTCATCGCGCGCACGCGACCCCAGACAGAACCGACCAGCACGACATCGCCGCGTTTGAGCGTGCCGCTGGTCACAATGACCGTTGCGACCGGACCACGTCCCCTATCCAGGCGCGCCTCGATGACCAGCCCCCGAGCAGGTGCTTTGACCGGCGCCTTGAGTTCCAGGACCTCGGCTTGCAACAAAATGCTGTCGAGCAAGTCGTCGATGCCCTGCCCCGTCAAAGCCGAGACCGGCACAAACATCGTGTCTCCGCCATACTCTTCGGGGACGACGCCCTCCGCGACAAGTTCTTGCTTGACCCGCTCGACGTTGATTCCTGGCTTGTCGATCTTGTTGACCGCGACAATGATAGGAACCTTGGCCGCTCGCGCATGAGCAATTGCCTCGCGCGTTTGAGGCATAACGCCGTCGTCAGCAGCCACGACAAGCACCACGATATCGGTCACTTTCGCCCCGCGTGCCCGCATGGCCGTAAAGGCTTCATGACCCGGCGTGTCGAGAAACGTAATGACTCCCTTGGGTGTGGTCACGTGATAGGCCCCGATGTGCTGAGTGATGCCTCCGGCCTCTGCGCTTGCAACGCGCGTGCGACGGATGTGGTCGAGCAAGGTTGTCTTGCCGTGATCCACGTGACCCATGATGGTCACGACGGGCGGACGTGGAACCGCCTCGGCCTGCAGCGCCTGGTCCATTTGCTCGCTCAGCGCCGCGTCCGGATCGTCCGGCTTTGCGGGGATCGCGGTCCGGCCCATTTCCTCTACGAGGATCATGGCCGTCTCCTGATCAAGCACCTGGTTGATGGTGACCATCTGGCCCATGTTCATCATGGCCTTGATCAACTCGGCGGCCTTAATCGACATCTTGTGCGCCAATTCGCCGACCGTGATCGTTTCGGGAACGACGATTTCGCGGGGAAGCGCATCTTGCGTCAACGACGACTGCTGTGACGAGCGTCCTTCTTGGTTGCGCTTAGGCCCGGCCCGACCCCGCGGCGCAGACTTCCAGCCGACCCCCTCATCGACCACCTCGCGCGTCTTGAGCACCCGTTTGCGCGCCACGTCCTCCTGCCACACGGCAGTTTTCTTCTCGGCTGCTTTTGTGGAGCCGGCGCGGGGCGCCGGGGCGGGGGCGGGCTTCGCCACCGCGGGTTTGTTGGGCCGATGCAGCGTCGTTTCGCTCGGAACCGGCTTGGGCTTTGGCTTAGGTGTGTAATCGACTCGAACGCCCACCCGAGGGCGCGGCGCTGAATCCCCCGGCGCCCCCCCGGCACCGGGAGGCACCACCAACGCGCTTTGAGGCGCCGCAGGCGCTAGCGCCTTGGCATCTGGCTTCGGTACGGGAGCTACATCCGGTGGCACTTCCGCAACCGGCGGCGGCGGGGGCGAAGGCGTTGCCTTCGCCTGCCGATCGTTTTTCGTCTCAGCCGGCTCGGAAGGCTCGGTCGGCTCGGGCGTCTTGGTCGCTCGTGCACGACGGGCCTGCTGGCTTTGCAACTGCGCCTCGCGTAGGCGTGCCGCGCGCTCCGCTTCAAGTGCCCGCGCCCGCTCCTCTTCGGGCGTCAAAATCGATGGTCGAGCAGCCGCCGGCGTCTCGGTCGGTTTCGCGACTTCCTGATCGGGCTTTGTGACAGGCTCCGGGGTCTCTTCCGGCGTGCGCGCCACCAAAACGCGCTTTTTGCGCACCTCAACCTGCACGGTGCGCGAACGCCCCGTTGCATCAGCCGTACGCAGTTCGGTGGTTGAACGGCGCGTGAGCGTGATCCGCTTGGCCCCAGCTGTTTCCTCGGAACCGTGTTGGCGCTTGAGGTAGTTGAGCAGTTTGGCCTTGTCCGAAGCAGATAACAGCGCATCGAGGCCTTCCGCGCGAACACCGGCCGCCGCAAGCTGCGCAAGCAAGGCTTGCGGCTCGATGTTGAGCTCAGCTGCGAACTCCGAGACGGTCGTTTTCGTGATTGCCAAGAAACACCCTCCCCGTCACGCCCCAGCGAACCACGGCTCACGTGCCTTCGCGATCAGTTGCGTGGCCGCCTTCAATTCCGCACGCCCCATGCGCTGACGTTCCTCATCAGTGAGATCGGCAAAGCCATTCTCAATGAGCTGACGCGCTCGCTCCTCAGGAAAAAGTTGAATCGCGCACAGCTCATCCGCGGCCAAATCCGCAAGCGCATCGCGTGTTGTGATGTTGAACCTCGCCAGCTTGAGCAGCAAATCCGTGTCCACGCCCTCGAGTGTCTTCAGGTCGTCGGAGGCTTTCTCGAGCGCCTCTTCTCGAGCAATTTCCTCGGTCAAGGCGGCGTTACGAGCGCGCGTGCGCAACTCGTTGACCGTTTCTTCGTCGAACGCTTCGATGCGCTGCAATTCGGCGATCGGCACATAGGCAATCTCTTCGACGGTGGAAAAGCCCTCGTCGACCAAGATTTGAGCCACCTCCTCATCGACATCGAGCTGCGTCATGAACAGCGTCCGAATCCGCTCCGCCTCGGCCTCCGCACGTTTGGCCGATTGTTCTTCACTCATGAGGTTGAGCTGCCAACCCGTGAGCTCCGATGCAAGACGCACATTTTGACCGCCCTTGCCGATCGCCAGCGCCAGGTTGTCTTCGTTGACCACCACGTCCATCGAATGTTTTTCTTCGTCGACCACGATGCTGACGATCTGCGCCGGTGCCAGGGCGTTGATGACAAACTGAGCCGGATCGGGCGACCAGAGGACGATGTCAACACGTTCGCCGGCCAATTCATTGCTCACCGCATTGACGCGTGAGCCGCGCATGCCAATGCACGTGCCTTGGGGATCGAGTCGCGGATCGTTCGAGCGAACCGCAATCTTCGCGCGCAAGCCCGGATCGCGAGCCACTGCCTTGATCTCAACAACCCCTTCTTCAATCTCTGGCACTTCGAGTTCGAATAGCGCCGCGAGAAACTGCGGCGCCGTGCGAGACAGGATCAGCTGCGGTCCGCGCGCCTCTCGATCGACACGCAGCACATAGGCCCGTACCCGGTCCCCGATGCGGAAGTTTTCCTTCGGGATCAACTGGTCGCGCGGGATGATCCCTTCGACGCGCCCCGATTCGACGATCACGTTGCCACGATCGATACGGCGAACGGTCCCCGTGACAAGCTTGTCGTTGCGCGCAAGAAACTCTTCCAGGATCTGCTCGCGCTCGGCCTCACGAATCTTTTGCAGGATGACTTGCTTGGCCGCTTGCGCGCCAATCCGTCCGAATGGGATGGGTTCTAGCGCTTCTTCGATATAGTCGCCGAGCTGTTTGGTCGGATCGATTTCGTGCGCCTCACGCAGCATCATCTGGTAATCCGGATCGACGAAATCCTCATCCGGGACGATCAGCCAACGACGAAACGACTTGTAGTCTCCAGTGTTTCGGTCAATCTCGACGCGGATGTCCACGCGTTCCTTATGTAGCCGGCGAGTGGCTGAAGCGAGAGCCGATTCGAGCGCCTGAAAGACCAACTCTTTATCAACGCCTTTTTCGCGCGCTAAAGCGTCAGCCAAAACCAGAATGTCGCGGTTCATCATCAAAACTCCTCAAACTGAGGCACGATGCGTGCGCGTCGAACACAAGCCAGCGGGATGCGTTGCTCCTGCTCTCCGCGCTCATCCGTGCGCACGCGAATCATGTCGCCGTCGAGACCCAGCAAATACCCTGTCAAATGGCGCCGCCCCTCGAAAGGCCGTTCGAAGCTCAAGCGAACCATTTGGCCTGCAAAGCGTTGGTAGTGTTCGGCCTTGGTCAACGCTCGATCCATACCCGGCGTCGACACCTCCAGGTGCTCGTAGGGCACCGCTGCGGCCTCAAGCGCATCGAGTAGATGTTCGGTCACCCGCGCGCAGTCGTCAATGCCCACAAGTGTCTGGCCCGTCGTGCTTTCCGGCCGATCGATGAACACCCGCCAAAGAGCCCGCGCCTTGACAAACTCGGCCTCGATGAGCTCGTAGCCCAGGCGTTCGACTGTCTCGGCAATGACCCGTTCTGCCAAGGTACCCACAAAAAAAAATGGGCAAGAGCCCATTTCCTGTTCTGTCAGCGCGGCCTTGAGGCCGCTCCCAAGGAATGGTGGCCAAGGGCGGAATCGAACCACCGACACGCGGATTTTCAGTCCGCTGCTCTACCAACTGAGCTACTTGGCCGAAGCGATAAGTGTATCAGCGCTTCTCTGTTGCGCTTTCGCATCTGTCGCAATCGCCGCAGACGGGTTTCGTCGCAGCTCTCAAGCAGTCTGGCCCTCCGAGGGTGTGCCCCCCTCGGAAGCAGAAAGTTTCAACCCTTGCGTCTCGACGTGCCGCCGACAGCGTGGGAAGCGCTGCTTACGAGGAGCGATCGCTTTGTTGCGCGCTCGCCCGCGACTTGCCGACCGACGTGCGAGCTCGCGTCGCTTGCCTTAGCGAGCTCATCGCAGAAGGAGCAGAGGCTGCCTCGATGGGAATTGGAAGCTTGACGCTGACCTACTTTCGCGAGCGGGTTTGCTCACTATCATTGGCGCTGAACCGTTTCACGGTCCTGTTCGGGATGGGAAGGGGTGGTTCCGGTTCGCTATGGGCGTCAAGCGTAAAACGGGTGATTAAACGGGTGATGAGGTGGTTGTCTTGTTGTGGTTGTTGGAAGAAGTGCCAGGCTTAGCTGTTGTGTGAGCTGCAGCTTTAGCTTGGTTGGGTTGGGATTGTGGGTTGTTTTTTAGGCTTAGGTGTTTTGGGTACTCACACGTTATAGGATCAAGCCTCACGAGCCATTAGTACGGATTAGCTCAAGCGGTTGCCCGCCTTCCACACTCCGCCTATCAACGTCCTGGTCTAGAACGGCTCTTTAGGGGGCTTGA
>JANWWI010000019.1 GCA_025056355.1 Casimicrobiaceae bacterium
CGCCATGCTGCCGTGCGGCGCGAGGTGATGGATCATGTGCTGCATCCACGCGAAGTTGGCGTTGCTTGCGGGCGGGATGCCGTACTTCCAGCGCGGGTCGTCGTCCTTCACGCCGGCGTTCCACTCCTTCATGTTGAAGGGCGGGTTGGCCATGATGAAGTCGGCGCGCAGGTCCGGGTGCTGGTCGTGCGTGAAGGTGTTGGCCGGCTCCTTGCCGAGATCGAAGTCCATGCCGCGGATGGCCATGTTCATCGAGGCGAGCCGCCAGGTGGTGGGGTTCGATTCCTGCCCGTAGACGGAGATCTGGCCGATGCGGCCGCGGTGCTCTTCGACGAACTTTTCGCTTTGCACGAAGAAGCCGCCCGAGCCGCAGCAGGGGTCGTACACGCGGCCCTGGAAGGGCTGCAGCATCTCGACGATGACGGTGACGATGCTCTTGGGCGTGTAGTACTGGCCGCCCTTCTTGCCTTCGGCCAGCGCGAACTCGCCGAGGAAGTACTCGTACACGTGGCCGAGGATGTCCTTGGCCTTGAGCGTGCCGTGGTGGAAGGGAATGCTGCCGATCAGATCGATCAAGCCCGGCAGCGCGGCGTCGATCTGCCGTCGCGCGTAGTCCTTCTCCAGCACGCCCTTGAGCTTGGGGTTTTCCTTTTCGACTGCCTCTAGCGCGTCGTCGAGGAGCCGGCCGATGCCTTTGAACTCGTAGACGCTGGTCTTGCCGTTTTTCACCTCGAGCCGAGTGCCCACGGCCACCTTGGCGTGAGCCTGGATGAAGTCCCAGCGGGCAAGCGCCGGCACCCAGAAGACGTTCTTCTCGGTGTAGTAGTCGCGCGCTTCGAGCTCCTCGGCGATCAGGTCCTCGGCCTCCTCGCCCAAGTAGTACTCATGCGTCGGGTCGCGAAAGGCCGCCGCAAGCTCTGCGCGGCGTTCGGCGAAGGCATCCGAGATGTACTTCAGGAAGATGAGCCCAAGCACGACGTGCTTGTAGACCGCTGCATCGACGTTTGCGCGCAGTCGATCCGCGGCGGTCCAGAGCTTTTTGTCGAGCTCGTCGAGGAATTGCTGCTCTTCGGGGTTCATCGGTGGACGGGCTGTGGCGGTGACCGCCGAGGTGTTTCATCACGTTGTCGAAACCGGCACCGGCGGCTTCTCGCATTCAAGCATCGTTCGCAACGCCTGGCGAGAGGCGCCTTGGCAAGACGAGGGCAAGGTCGACGCGGTGCCAGCCCTTGCCGCCGCTCGAGGACCCTGCGGGCGACGCACCGGCACGGCTTCGCGGTCGCTATTCGCCCCCACTTGCCGCAGCCAGTTCGAAGCTGTCGGCAAAGAAGGCGTGTTCCGGCAATCCACATTGCGACGTGAACTCTCGCCGCGCGGACTCAACCACGATCGGTGCGCCGCAGGCATAGACCTCGTAGCCCGAAAGGTCAGGCCAGTCTTCCATGACCGCGCGATGCACAAAGCCCGTGCGGCCGTGCCAGCTGTCCTCCGGCAGCGCATCGCTCACCACGGGGATATAGCGGAAACGCCCGGGGTGTTTGGCTTCCCACGCGCGTGCCAGGTGATCGAGGTAGAGATCGCGCGGCCGGCGTCCGCCCCAGTAGAGGGTCATCGGTCGTTCGATGCCAACATAGAAGGCATGCTCGACGATGGCCTTGATCGGCGCAAAGCCGGTGCCGGAGGCAAGCAGAATGATCGGCTTGTCGCTCTGCTCGCGCAGAAAGAAGCTGCCGTGGGGGCCCTCAAAGCGCAGGATGTCGCGCACCTTGATCGCCGGCTCGGCGCAGCCGAACAGCCGGTCGGTGAAAAGGCCCCCCGGGGTGTGACGGATGTGCAGTTCAAGCAGCGCGTCATCGTGCGGCGGATTGGCCATCGAAAAACTGCGCCGCTTGTCGCCTGGCAAAAGCAAGTCGACGTACTGGCCGGCGCGGTAGGCAAGCCGCTGGTTGGTGGGCAGCTTGAGCCGAACGATCATCACATCCTCGACAACCCGCTCGAGCTGCTCGATGCGACACGGCAGCGTGCGCACCGCGATGTCGCCGGCGGCGCGGACCTCTCGCGCCTGCATGGTGATGTCTCCGAGCGGCTTGGCCACGCAAGGCAAAAACTGGCCGTTGCGTTTTTCCGCCTCGGTGAGCGTACTGGCTTGGTAGAGCCCGTAATCGATCGCGCCGTTGACGAGCGTGCTCTTGCACGAGCCACATGCGCCGTTGCGGCAACCGTACGGAATCAAAAGCCCGGCGCGCAGGGCGGCTGTCAAAATCGTCTCATCGTCGTGACAGCGAAAGGCGTGATTGCCAGGATGGAGAGTGACGGCGGGCATGGAGAAGGGGCGTAGACGGCAAGTGGTGATTGTGGGGGCGGGCGATGTGGCCGCGCGGCTCGTGCGGATCGAGCAGGCCCGCTGGCAACGGCTCGGCGTCTCTCCCAAGCGCTCGCCGATTCGGTGGCTGGCTCTCGTGCGCTCTGCGCAAAGTGCCGCGCGTGCGCGCGCCGCTGGAATGTTACCGATCGCGGGCGATCTGGATCACCTGCCGACGCTTCGTCGTGCGCAAGCGCTCGCCCGCGAGGCGTTTTCGGTGCTCTATCTGGCGCCGCCCCCCAATGCGGGCTCGGAGGATCCGCGCATGCGGCGCTGGCTTGCGATGCCACGACGGGTGGTTTGGCCACGGCGGCACGGCAACCTTCAGCTGTGGCGGATGCTGCGAAGCAAGGCGCTTCGGACGCGTCGCTGCATTCGGCTCAACCACGTCTATGTGAGCACCACGGGGGTCTACGGTGATTGCGCAGGAGAGCGCATCGATGAGACGCGCCGCGTGCGCCCGCAGACCGATCGCGCCAAGCGCCGCGTGGCCGCGGAGCGCTGCTGGCGCAAAGCGGGTCGTTTCGGCTTTGCGCCCGCAGCGCCGGGCCCGGCGCGCGGAGCGGTCGTGTTGCGGGCGCCTGGCATTTACGCGCTCGAACGCCTGCCGCTCGAGCGGCTACGGGCACGCCTTCCGGTCCTCGTGCCGGAAGAGGACGTCTACACCAATCACATCCATGCCGATGATCTGGCTCGCGCCATCTGGCGGGCCGTGTTCAGGGGGCGCCCGGGACGGGTCTACAACGCGGTCGACGAGGCCGCCTGGACGATGGGGGAATACTTCGATCGGGTCGCCGATGCGTTCCATCTGCCCCGTCCACCGCGCCTGCCCCGACGGGAATTGCAACAACAGATCTCGCCGATCCTCTATTCGTTTATGACCGAGTCGCGGCGCATTGACAATCGGCGGTTGAGGGTCGAACTGGGTCTGCGGCTGCGCTATCCGACCCCATCGGCGTTGCTTGGGCAAGAGCCGATCAGTGCGGCCGACCGGTCGGATCGATCCGCAAACCAGCCGGCGCAAGGGAGACTGTTTTGAACCGCTTACTCAACCACCCGTGGGCGCGGCGGCTTGACGCCTATGAGCGCTTGATGCGGCTAGACAAGCCGGTCGGCTTCATGCTGCTCATGTGGCCGACACTCTGGGGGCTCTGGTTTGCAAGCCTTGGCGCACCCGACTGGCGTGTGGTGGGCATTTTCGTGCTCGGCACGATCCTCATGCGCTCGGCGGGCTGCGCGGTCAACGACTGGGCCGATCGCAACTTCGACGGCGCGGTCAAGCGCACCGCCGCGCGGCCGCTGCCAGCCGGCGAGATCGCACCGTGGGAGGCGCTTGCTGTGGCGGCCTTTTGTGCGCTGGCCGCCGCCGTGCTGCTGATCCCCTTGCCGTGGGAAGCGCGCCTCTGGGCCTTGCCGGCGCTTGCGATTGCGGTGGTCTACCCGTTTACGAAGCGCTTTTTTGCAGTGCCGCAGGCCGTGCTCGGCGTGGCCTTCAGCATGGGCATCCCGATGGCCTACGCCGCCGTGCTCGGAAGAGTCCCGCAGATCGCGTGGTGGCTCATGCTGGCCAACTTCTTCTGGGTCATGGCCTACGACACGCAGTACGCCATGGTCGATCGCGACGATGACGTGCGAATCGGGATCCGAACCTCGGCGATTTTTTTCGGTCGCTTCGACGTGGCGGCCGTTGCGCTTTCCTACCTCCTCTTTCTCGGTCTGATGGCCTGGATCGGCTGGCGTGCCGGCATGGGGGGGTTTTATTTCGCGGGCCTCGCGCTGGCGGCCGTGCTTGCTGTGGCGTACGTGTGGCAAATCCGCGCCCGCGAGCGCGAGGCCTGTTTTGCTGCCTTTCGCGGCAATAACCTGCTCGGGCTATGCGTGTTTGCAGGGGTGGCGCTCGATTTTGCCGTGCGGCTGCGCGCGTGGCCGAGATGGTACGGCTAAAGCTTGCGGCTCAGGCGGCCAGCAGCCGCGAGCGGTGACCTTTCGCGAGCGCGAGCAGATACTCCATCTGATCGGCCAGGATGTGCCGGTTGGCAAGGATCAGCTTTTCGCTCTTGACCGGCCGATACGGCACGTAAAGCAGCTTGAGGCCGGCCTGCTCGGGCGTGCGGCCCGCCTTGCGCAGGTTGCAGGCGCGGCAGGCGGTCACACAGTTCTCCCAGGTGTCGCGTCCGCCTTGTGAGCGCGGCAGGATGTGGTCGCGTGTGAGCTCCGATTCAGGGAAGACCCCGCCGCAGTAGGCGCAGAGGTTGCGGTCGCGCGCAAAGAGCATGCGGTTGTCGCGCCCCGGAAGCGCGGAGACGGGATTCCACAAGTGGTGCCGGTGCTCGCCCTCGCAGGCGATGATCGAGGCCACCTCGATGATCGAGCGCTCGCCCGTGGCGCGGGAGATGCCGCCGCGAAACACACGCACGATCGATCCGAGCGACCAGACGACGTTGCCACGGGCGTACTGACAGGCCGCCGTCTCGGGCGTCATCCACCCCTTCGGCTGGCCGCCGGAATCGAGCGCAAGCACTGCCAAACCCATCCCGCCACCTTGCGGTTGACCGACCGCCCCGAAAGGTATCACGAAACGGTGACTGCTGCTTTCCCGTGTCCGGCGAGACGGCGCTGCGCGCCGCGTTTAGGTTTTTTTGGTCGGCCGCTTCCATCCAGCGCGTGTGACGGGCTTGGCGCGAGCGACCGTCAGCGCCCCGGGCGGGGTGTTTTTCGTGACCACGCTGCCAGCGCCGATCGTGCCGCCAGCGCCCAGGGTGACCGGCGCCACGAGCACGCAGTTCGAGCCCACGTGCACGTCATCCTCGATCGTGGTGGGGTGTTTGTTGGCCCCGTCGTAGTTGGCCGTGATCGAGCCAGCCCCGTAATTGACGCGCGCGCCGACCGTGGCATCGCCGAGGTAGGCCAAATGATTGGCCTTGCTGCCACGACCCATCGAGGTGTTTTTGGTTTCGACGAAATTGCCGATGTGCACCTCCTCGGCCAGCCGTGTGCCGGGCCGAAGGCGCGCGAAAGGACCGATCCGGGCGTTGGCCCCGATCACCGCGCCCTCGATCACACTCATCGCTTCGATCCGACTGCCCCGGCCGATCGTGCAGTCGCTCAGCACGCAATACGGCCCCACCGAGACCTCATCCTCAAGCACCACGGTCCCGGAAAACACGCAGCCGACATCGATCGACACGTCGCTTCCACAGCGGAGGCTGCCGCGGATATCGAGGCGCGCCGGGTCTAGAAGCGTCACGCCGGCGGCGAGAAGGGCTTGGGCGCGCCGCGCCTGAAGCGCTCGCTCGAGCGCGGCCAGTTGCGCCTTGTCGTTCACACCGGCCACCTCGATCTCATCCTCAAGCCGTACCGTGGTCACCGTGAGTCCCTCCACGGCGGCCAGCGCGACCACATCGGTGAGGTAGAGCTCCCCCTGCGCGTTTTTCGGCTCAAGCCGCTTGAGCGCGCGGCGAAGCCAGGCGGTCGGTGCCGCCATAAGCCCGGTGTTGACTTCCCGAATCGCCAGCACCGCGCTGTCGTTCATCGCCACCGCGTCTTTGTGTTCGACGATGCGGGTGATCTGGCCGGCCGCATTGCGCAGGATGCGCCCGTAGCCGGTCGGGTCGCGCATCACGCAGCTGACCAGGGCCAGCGTGCGCTCACTTGCGGCGGCATGAAGTTGCCTGAGCGTTTCGGTTCTCACAAGCGGCGTGTCGCCGGTGAGAATCATGCTGATGCCCTCATCGGGCAGTGCCTCGAGCGCCACGGCCGCGGCATGGCCGGTGCCGTTTTGCGGCTCCTGGCGCACGAACGTGAGCCCGCGCCCGGCGAAGGCCGCCTCGACCCGCTGCGCCTCGTGACCCACGACGACCACCGTGTGGGTTGGCGCAAGCGGCGCGACCGCCTCAAGCACATGCGCAAGCAGTGGCTGCCCGCCCAAGGGTTGCAAGACTTTGGGCAGACGTGACTTCATGCGCGTGCCTTTGCCAGCGGCGAGGAGGACGGTTGCAAAGCTCATGGCTGAAGTGTGGCGGACGACAGTGAAGCTTGCTCGTGAGGTGGCGGAGTGTTAGCGCTCTGGTTTGCGTTGAGCGCCGACGAAGAGGCCGACGCCGAGGCCGACCGCGAGCGACAAAGGCCAGCCGAAAAGAAAGACAGCCACATACGCCATGGCGGCGCCTCCGCCGGTGTAAGGCCCGCACTCGGCGTGCACCGCCCAGAGACAAACGAGCATCATGACAAACGCAGCCGCGCCTGCTGGCAGATGACTCCCGGGCCAGAAAATGAGAACGAACGCAGCGCTGAAGGCCATCAGATGAGCCATCCAGAAGTTCACCGTCGGGCCGGAACAAGTGACCACACTCCACAACCCCGGCAGCAAATAGCAAAGCCCGACGATCGAAAGGGCGATCCGACGATGACCGGAAGAGGAGGGTTGAGGGGGCATTGTTTTGTCGTTGACGTGGTCGCGTTTCTAGCGTAACCCGGCTCGCGATCCCATCGCCTCAACGCATTTGTTCGTAGCGCACGAGGGTCGATTGGGCCTCCCGCGTCACCGCGCCATCCGGCCCCGTGACGCGGTGGCTCATGGCGTAGACCGCGTTCACCTCAGGCGCGTAGTCATAGGTCTCTTCGTTGAGCCACTCGATGGGCGGGTCGCTGCCCTCGACCGTTACGCGTGCCACATAACGCACGCGCCAGACCGCGATCTGGCGTGTGCGCATCCCCACGGCGGGCGGGCGACCAGCCACAGACGGCATCGTCGCTCCTCCGTCGGTCGCCGGTGCGCGCAGGCTTTGTCGGCCAAGCACCGTGCGCTCGAAGCGATGGCGGTTGACCGTATCGGTGACCGCGTTTCGAACACGCGCCTCGCCGGTGAGCCGATCGCCGACCCGAAGCGGAAAGCGAAAGAGCGGAAACATCGGCTCCCAGACCCAGCGGCCGGTCTCCTCTTCGGTGTCGCCGGGCGCACCGAGCGCGGGACGCGACAAGAGGTTCCACTCGCGCGTATAGACCCAACGACCGTTCGTGTAACCCGGCGCATCCGAACGCTGCTCGCAGGTGATCGTGTCGGCATCCAACGCGATCACTTCGCGTCGTTCCTCGAATTGCATGCGCCGCAAACGATCGTCGATGCGGTAGATCCAACGGTCACCGACACGAACCTGAGGCGGTGTGCTCAACGCTTGTGCGGAAGCGGCAGGGCGGCTCATCGATCAACGCTTAAGGAAACGAAAACGGCCTCGATTGTCGCTGCTTTGTTCGGAACGCGCCCAACGCTGCGGCGAAACCCTGTTGGCATCGAGGATGTTCCTGGGGCGACCTAAAATTCGAGGCTTACCAAAATCAACCCCGGAGCGCCGTCCCGGGCGAGCAGGCATGAAAGGTTTTTGGGCGCGCCTTGGCGCCTGGTTGAGGCTTGAAGCCGTACCGCTCGTGCAGGCCGCTCCGCGGCGTGCCGACGTGCGGGAAGCCTCTTTACAGGAGCGCGGCACCGGAGCGGCGGCGCTGATGCCGCCCACCGATGCACCGCGCCTGCGTGAAATCCCCTACAACTACACGAGCTGTTCTGATCGCGAGATCGTCACGCGCATCCTCGGCGCCGAAGCCTGGCGGATGCTCGAACAGCTGCGTGGCGAGCGACGCACGGGCCGAAGCGCGCGCATGCTCTTCGAAGTGCTCGGCGACATCTGGGTCGTTGAGCGCAATCCCTACCTGCAGGACGATCTGATCGACAACCCGCGTCGCCGCGCGCTGCTTATCGAAGCGATGCGACACCGCCTGCGTGAGGTGGAAAAGCGCCGCCGACTGCATGAGGCCGAACCCGCCGCTGCCGAACGTAGCCGCATGGTGGCGGAATTGATCGAGCGAGCCAGCGTCGCTGTTGATCGCTTCGAGCAGGAGTTCCGCGACACGATCGAGCTGCGCAAGCGCGTGCTGCGCGTGCTTGGGCGCGTCACGCGCCGCGACAACATCGCCTTCGATGGGCTTGCGCGTGTGAGCCACTGCACCGACGCGACCGACTGGCGCGTCGAGTATCCGTTTGTCGTGCTCACGCCGGAAAGCGAGGAGGAGGTCTTTCACCTCGTGCGCGGCCTGATCGAGCTCGGGCTGACGATCATTCCGCGCGGCGGCGGTACCGGTTACACAGGCGGAGCGGTGCCGCTGAGCAAGCGCTCGGCGGTCATCAACACCGAAAAGCTCGAACGGCTCTCAAGCGTGCGCTATGAGCTCCTGCCGGGGCACAGCGAACCCACCGCCGTGATCGAGTGCGAAGCGGGCGTGGTTACGCGCCGCGCGATGGAGGCCGCTGAGGCGGCGGGGCTTGTGTGGGCCTGCGATCCGACTTCGGCCGATGCAAGCTGTATCGGCGGCAATATCGCGATGAACGCCGGCGGCAAAAAGGCCGTGCTCTGGGGTACGGCGCTCGACAACCTGGTGGCCTGGCGCATGGTCACGCCTTCGGGCGAGTGGCTTGAGGTCACACGCATGGATCACAACCTGGGCAAGATCCATGAGGCCAACCACGCGACCTTTCGCCTGCAGTGGCTTGACGAGGCGCGGCGCGTCACACGCGAGGAGACGCTCATCATTCCCGGCCCGAGCTTTCGCAAGATCGGGCTCGGCAAGGACGTGACCGACAAGTTCCTCTCGGGCCTGCCTGGGGTGCAGAAAGAGGGCACGGACGGCATCATCACCTGGTCGAAGTGGGTGCTGCACAAGATGCCGCCGCACACGCGCACCGTGTGCCTTGAATACTTCGGCCCGGCGCACGAGAGCGTACCCTCGATCGTCGAGATCAAGGCGTATCTCGATGGTTTGCCGAAAACTGGCGAAAAGCGCGTGATGCTTGCCGGGCTCGAGCACCTGGATGAGCGCTACATCCGCGCCGTGGGCTACGCGACCAAAGCCCGCCGGCACGGTCGGCCCAAGATGGTGCTGATCGGCGACATCGTCGGGGATGAGGAGCAGGCCGTCGCGCGTGCCGCCTCGGAGGTGGTACGCCTGTGCAATGCCCGCGGCGGCGAGGGATTTGTGGCCGTCTCTCCCGAGACGCGCAAGCAGTTCTGGCTCGACCGCGCGCGCACCGCGGCGATTGCCAAGCACACCAACGCCTTCAAGTTGAACGAAGACGTGGTCATTCCGCTTGAGCGCATGGGCGAGTATTGCGACGGGGTGGAGCGCATCAACATCGAGCTGTCGATCGCCAACAAGCTCAAGCTTTGCGAGGCGCTCGAGCGCTTCTTTGCGGGGCCGATGCCACCGCCCAAAAGCGACGAGCTCGCGGTTGCCGAGGAGACGCTGGCCGAGAAGTTGAGCGCGGCGCGCGCCCTCGTGCGTGAGGTGGCCGAACGCTGGCGCGGCTACCTGGCCACCCTGGCTGGGTCGCACATCCTGCACGTCGACCCGCAGCCCGGCTGGACGGCGGTGGCGAGCCAGGGCGAGGCGCTTGCGCTGTTCCGACGCATCCAGTCGCATGAACTGCGCATCTCGTGGAAGCGGGAGCTACGCGCGCCGCTGCTTGAGCTGTTTGCGGGCGAACCGTTCAAGCCGATCGTTGAGCGCATCGAGGCCATTCACCGCGAGGTGCTGCGCGGTCGCACGTGGGTCGCGTTACACATGCATGCCGGTGATGGCAACGTGCACACCAACATCCCCGTCAACAGCGACCACTACGAGATGCTGCAAGAGGCCAATGCCGCCGTTTCGCGCATCATGACGCTGGCGCGTCGGCTCGACGGGGTCATCTCCGGCGAACACGGCATCGGCATCACCAAGCTTGAGTTCCTGAGCGAAGCGGAGCTTGCGCCATTTGCACGCTACAAGCAGCGCATCGACCCCGAAGGCCGCTTCAACGCGGGCAAATTGCTCTCGGGGGGCGATCTGCGTCGGGCTTGGACACCGTCGTTTAGGCTCTTGGGTGTTGAATCCTTGATTCTTGAGCAGTCCGAGCTCGGAGCGATCAACGCGGCGATTAAGGACTGCCTGCGCTGCGGCAAATGCAAGCCGGTCTGCGCCACCCACGTGCCGCGCGCCAACCTGCTCTACAGTCCGCGCAACAAGATTCTGGCCACGGGTCTTTTGATCGAAGCGTTTCTCTACGAGGAACAGACTCGCCGCGGCGTTTCGCTCAGGCACTGGGACGAACTTGCCGACGTGGCCGATCACTGCACGGTCTGCCACAAATGCCTGAACCCCTGCCCGGTCGACATCGACTTCGGTCAGGTCTCGATCGCGATGCGAAATCTGCTGCGCAAAGAAGGCAAACGGCGCTTCAACCCGGGCACGGCAGCGGCAATGTTCATCCTGAATGCGCGCGATCCGGCCACGGTCAATCTGATCAAGCGCACGCTCATCAATTGGGGCTATGAGGCACAGCGCCTCGCGCATCGCCTGGCAAAGCGGCTTGGCCTTGTGCAGCAGCAGACCGCGCGGCCGCCTTCGACCACGGGCGCCCGCCCACCGGTGAAGGCCCAAGTCATTCACTTCATCAACAAGCCGATGCCGGGAGGTTTGCCGAAACAGACCGCTCGCAAGCTACTCGACATCGAAGACGACAAGATCGTGCCGATCATCCGCAACCCGAAGCTGCCGGCCGACGAGCAGGAGGCCGTCTTTTACTTCCCCGGCTGCGGCTCGGAGCGGCTCTTTTCGCAGGTCGGGCTGGCAACCCAGGCGATGCTCTGGCACGTGGGAGCGCAGACGGTGCTGCCGCCCGGCTATCTCTGCTGCGGCTATCCGCAGACCGCAAGCGGGCACGAAGACAAGGGCCGCGAGATCATCACCCGCAACCGAGTGCTGTTTCACCGCGTGGCCAACACGCTCAATTACCTCGACATCAAGACGGTCATCGTCTCCTGCGGCACCTGCATGGATCAGCTTGCGCAGTACGAGTTCGAGAAGATCTTTCCGGGCTGCCGCCTGCTCGACATCCACGAGTATCTGCTCGAAAAGGGCGTCCGGCTCGAAGGGATCGAGGGCGTTCGCTACATGTACCACGACCCCTGCCACACGCCGATGAAGACCTACGAGGCCAAGCAGGTCGTGCGTACGCTCATGGGTCAGGCCGTGCCGCTCAACGAGCGCTGCTGCGGCGAGTCGGGCACGCTTGCCCTGACGCGGCCGGAGGTGTCTACGCAGGTGCGCTTCCGCAAAGAAGAAGAGATGCGCAAGGGCGCCGCTGCGCTGCGCGCCATCCCAGTGCGGGCGGCCGACGGTGCGCAGCGTCCCTTCGAGGGGCAGATCAAGGTGCTGACGAGCTGCCCGAGTTGCCTGCAAGGGCTTGCGCGCTTCGACGACGATGCGGGCACCACGGCCGACTACATCGTGGTGGAGATCGCCCGGCACGTGCTCGGGCCCAATTGGCTCGCCGATTACGTGCGCGCCGCCAACGCGGGCGGCATCGAGCGCGTGCTCGTTTGAACAAAGGCCGTTTCCGCAACGCGCAAAATGGTGGCCGCTTTCGCGGGGCGTGATCGCTTCCCGTTGTTTGGATCCGTCCGCTCGATGGCGCGGGCGAGGGTGCGCCCGAGGGAGTGTTCGGCCGCCCTCTCGCGCAGGCGCGGCCGCTCGCGCCGAGGCGCGCGAGCCTGACCCAAGACCGTCAGTCTCCGAGGATGAAGGTCAGCTTCACGTTGACGCGACATTCGCTGATCTTGCCCTGATGGACAACCACCTTTCGGCCTTGAGTCTAGGTGCCCTCGAGGTTCTTGAGCGTTTTGCAGGCTCGGTTCATGCCTTGCTTGACGGCATCTTCGAAGCTTTTCGTGGAGGAGGCGATGCCTCTCGGGGAGGCGGGCGATGGCCCTGAGCAATCTCCTGCCTGAAACGTCGCGCACTGCGCCCGCAAGACCAAGTGGTACGCGCGAGGCGGCGCACGGTTCATCTGGATCACTCCAAAGCCGTACGTGTAGGTGCACCGTCCCCCGAGCCGAGGGCGCAGGCCGAGGGGTCGGGGCGAGCGCTCGCTCAGCCTGTCTCAACAAAGCGGCTCGCCGATCAGCCAGAATTGGGAGACCGCTTGATTGACGCGGAGGTCGAGATGAAAGTGTTGCTTCCAGTGGATGGCAGTGCGCACACGCAAAAGGCGCTCGATTACCTTTTCTCGCATCCGGGGCTGCTCGGTGCGGAACCTGAGTTTGTGGTGCTCAACGTGCAACTGCCGATTCCGCCGCGCGCGGCGCGCGCCGTCGGGCGTGAGATGGTTGAGAGTTATCACCACGCGGAAGCCGAGGCGGTGCTCGATCCGGTGCGGAAGTTTCTCACCGAGCGCGGGGCGCGCTTTACGACGCGCATGGTGGTCGGGCACGCGGCCGAGGAAATCCTCAAGCTCGCCGAGGCCGAACACGTTGACCTGATCGTGATGGGCTCGCGTGGGCACGGACCGTTTCGCGCGCTCGTGATGGGTTCGGTCGTTCAGCGAGTGGTGGCCGGGGCGCATGTGCCGGTGATGGTCATACATTGACGGACGGCTTGTGCGCTTGTCGCTGTTTTTCGAAAAACGCCCAGATAAGCGCTGAGGCCTCCGGGCCGCACGCGTCGAAAAACGGCTCGCGCGCATCACCGCCGCTCCAGGCGTGTGCAAGGCCATGGATGCGGATGCCGCGCAGGAAGAGCCGGCCGTTGTGGAGGTAGTCGGTCTGGGTGTAAGCCCGCATGCCTGCCTGCGCCGCATGGGTTGAGCTCCTCTTCTCGATCGGCCCGGCCGCCTCCGGCGCAAGCTCCAGGATGCTTCGCCAGAGGGTCACAAGCGCCCCGGCGTTGACTTCACTGACCCGTGTGTCGGCATCGCCATGAAGCACAAGCAGCGGCGGCGGGCCGGTCAGGCGCATGCCGCGCCGGTGCGGTTGCTGCCAAAAGCGCTCCGCCATGGCTTGGGCAGAGCCCTCCGGGCCGCGCTTCATGACCGTGAAGGCAAGCGTGGCTGAAATGGGCCACACGGGCGGCAGCCCTGAATGCACCGCCACGGCCTGAAAACGCTCTGGGTGATGAAAAGCCAAAAGCGCAGCAAGTGCCCCACCGGAGGAGAGCCCCGCCACAAAAACCTTGCGATCGGCGATGGCGGCTTTGCGGCTGGCTTCGCGGATCATCTCGAGCACGAGCTCACACTCACCGGCGCCGCTTGCGGTTTTGGCCTCAAACCAGTTCCAGCAGCGGCGCACATTGGCCAGTTGGGCCTGCTCCGGGTAGAGCACGGCAAAGCCGTGGGTCTCGGCCAGTTCATCCATCCGGGTGCCGCGCGCGAAGCTCTCGGCGTCTTGTCGGCAGCCGTGGATCATGACCACAAGCGGAAGCGGTGAGGCACCATCCGCCGCCCGCGAGGGGACAAAGAGCCGATAGTGGCGCTGCCGTGGCAGCAGCAACCAGGGCGCGGCACTCTCGGCGGGCAAAAGCACATGACCGCGCACAAGCTGCGCGGGCCCAACGCGTCCCAGCGGCGATGGCATCGGGCCAAATAGGCTCGACCGAACGGCGCTCGGCGCCGGGACTGAAGGGGACGGCGGTTTCTCGATGTCATGGCTGCGACGAAACCACCGAAGCAGCTGAGTGCGCAGTCTCTGGAGAGTGCTTCGGTTCATGCCTACGCTTATAGCGGGAAGCGCGCCACGGGTTGCGTCTCTGAAATCGAGCGCGCCGTAGCATTTCCGTCATGAGCGCTTGCGATCGCTTCGCGCTACGCAGCAGTGTGCTGACCTGTCTGGCCGACCCTGGCCTGGATGGGCGCGCGCAGGCCGCGCTTCGCTATGAGCCCGATGCGCTTGTGGTGGTGGCCGATGGGCGCATCGCGGAGGTGGCTCCTTTCGAAGCGCTGGCCTCGGCGCTTGGGCCTTCTCTGCGGGTGATCGATCGGCGCGGAGGGTTGCTCGTGCCCGGCTTGATCGATGCCCATGTGCACGCGGTCCAGCTCGATGTGATCGCAAGCGAGGGCGCTCAGCTCATCGACTGGCTTGAGCGCTATACCTTTCCGGCCGAGACGGCCTTCGCCGATCCCGAACATGCGCACGCCACGGCGCGTTTTTTCCTCAACCGCCTACTGGAACACGGCACCACCACGGCGGCGGTATTTGGCAGCGTGCATGAGGTCTCGGTCGAAGCGCTGTTTGCGGCCGCCGCACCGCTTGGCATGGCGCTTATTGCCGGCAAGTGCCACATGGACCGCCACGCGCCCATCGGCTTGACCGACACCGTCGAAGGCGGCCTTGCGCAAGCGCGCGCCCTCATTGAACGCTGGCACGGCGCGGGCGCAAACGGCCGCCTGCGCTATGCGATCACACCGCGCTTTGCGGCAAGCTCGACACCGGCGCAACTGGTCGCCCTCGGGGCGCTTGCGCGGCAGTACCCCGAGGTCTACGTGCAGTCCCACGTGGCCGAGAACCGCGCCGAGGTCGCCTGGATCGCCGAACTGTTTCCCGAGGCCAGAAGCTATCTCGACGTCTACGATCGCGTGGGGCTCGTGCGCGAGCGCTCGCTTTGGGCGCATTGCATCTATCTGGATGAGAGGGATCGCGCGCGGCTTGCCGAGACGGGTGCGGCATCGGTGTTTTGTCCAAGCTCGAATCTGTTTTTGGGCAGCGGCCTGTTCGACCTGAAGCGCGCGCTTCGGGCGGGCAACCGTGTGGCGCTCGGTTCAGATGTCGGCGCGGGCACGAGCCTTTCGATGCTTGCCACCCTGGCCGATGCCTACAAGGTGCAGCAACTGCTCGGCAACGCGCTTTCGCCCGCCTACGGGCTTTATCTGGCCACACTCGGCGGTGCGCGGGCGCTTGGGCTTCATGAAGAGATCGGTTCCATTGAGCCGGGTAAGTGGGCCGATTTCGTGCTGCTCGATCCCGAGGCCACGGCGCTTCTTGCGCGGCGCAGCCGGCTTGCGCGCGAACGCGGCAACCCGCTTGAGCTTTTCTTCGCCTTCATGATCCTCGGCGATGATCGAGCGGTGGCGGAGACCTGGATCGCTGGGCGGCCGGTGTACCGGCGCGACACGCTCAGCGCGAAAGCCGGATGATCGGCCGTCCGAACACCCGCTCGCCGTTTTCGTAGGCGATTTGCCGCGCGATCTCGGGCGGCAGTTGCGCAAGCCAGCTGCGGTAGTAGGCCATGATCTGGTCGTAATGCGCCCAGCGACTGTTGATCCAGGTATCCGAACCGAGCAGGAAGCGATCGGCATGTTCGGTCAAGAGCGCCCGCCAGGCCGGTGTGAGCTGCCCGTCTTCGGTGATGTCGTTGCGGTAGGAGAGCTCGCCCATCAAGTGCCGATGCTTCCGCATGAGCTCGGCCACACGGCTTGTCGGCACGGAAAAACCGGTGTGCGCCCAGATGACTTTGGCCTGCGGGTCGAGGCGGAAGAGGGTGAGCAGTGCTGTCTCGTCGCAATGGGCATGAAGCCACAGGCCGTGCCGCTTCGCGAAGGCCACGATCTGCGCAAATTCGGCGGCGCTTGCCTGTTCGCCGTAGAGATGGAATTCCCCGATCCCGCGCACCTGGCCAGCGAACACCCCATGCTTGAACTCGTGCTCGATCATGGCCACGATCTCGGGGTTGCGAAACCAGGTGCCATAGTCGGCGCGGTCGCGATAGACGCGGATGAAGGGCACGATCGCAAGCTGCGGGGCGCTGTCTGTCGCCGCGCGGGCGAGGCGCTCGGAGCCGGCGTTCGGCCGGGAGTTGGCCAGGATCGTGCGCACGCGGTTGCGACGCAAGATCGCAAGCACTTGCTCAGGCGGCCAAGGCTCGAAGGCCTCGTCGTTGTAGTGCAGGTGCGCATCAAAGATCGGCCAGGCGGGTGCCCCAGGGGGCGTTGAGGAGGGTGCCTGAGCCGTCGGCACGCCAAGGGCGAGGCAGGCGGCGAGAGCGGCAAGGGCTGCGCGGCGGCTCATCGGGCCCAGCCTTTCGCGCGTTCGACCGCCCGGGCCCAACCGGCCATGCGTTCGGCCGCTTGCTCGCGCGCTAGCGAGGGTTCGAAGAGGCGATCGACCTGCCAGTTGGCGGCGATTTCCGCCTCATCGTTCCAAAAGCCCACGGCCAGACCCGCCAGGTAGGCCGCACCGAGCGCGGTAGTCTCAAGCACCCGCGGTCGCACCACCGGCACGCCGAGCAGATCGGCCTGGATTTGCATGAGCAGGTTGTTGGCCGCTGCGCCGCCATCGACCCGAAGCTCGGTGAGGCGAAGCCCAGCGTCGCGCTCCATCGCCGAGAGCACCTCGGCGGATTGAAACGCAATCGATTCGAGCGCCGCGCGGGCGATGTGGGCCATCGTGCTGCCGCGGGTGAGGCCCAGAATCGCGCCGCGCGCGTAGGCGTCCCAGTGCGGCGCGCCAAGTCCCGTGAAGGCCGGCACGAGATAGACCCCCCCGGCGTCGGGCACCTGGGCGGCAAGGGCTTCGATGTCGGCTGCGGTCTGGATGGCCTGCAGCCCATCGCGCAGCCACTGCACGACGGCACCGCCGATAAAGACCGACCCTTCGAGCGCAAAAAGCGGGGGCGCTGGACCGCGCTGCCAGGCGCTGGTCGTGAGTAGCCCGTTTTGGCTTGCAACCGGTGTGGTGCCGGTGTTGAGCAGAAGAAAGCAGCCGGTGCCGTAGGTGTTCTTCGCCATGCCCGGCCGATGGCAGGCCTGGCCGAACAGTGCCGCCTGCTGGTCGCCCGCCACAGCGCAGATCGGCACCGCATGCCCATCGAGAAGCGCCACCCCAAAGTCGCCCGAAGAGGGCCGTACTTCCGGCAAAACGCCACGCGGGACGCGAAACAGCGTGAGCAGCTCCTCGTCCCACGCATTCGTGTGAAGGTTGAAGAGCAGGGTGCGGCTTGCGTTCGAGGGGTCGGTGGCGTGCACTCGTCCCCCGGTCAAGTTCCAGACGAGCCAGCTGTCGATCGTGCCGAAGGCCAGTTCGCCACGCTCGGCGCGCTCGCGCGCCGCAGGCAGATGATCGAGCAGCCAGGCGAGCTTCGTGCCGGAGAAATAGGCATCGAGCAGAAGGCCGGTCTTTGCCCGAATGCGCTCGCTGTGGCCTTCGGCGCGCAGCCGATCGCATTGCGGCGCGGTGCGGCGGTCCTGCCAGACAATTGCGCGGGCAAGCGGCTTGCCGGTGGCGCGGTCCCAGAGCACGGTTGTTTCGCGCTGGTTGGTGATGCCGATCGCCGCCACGTCGCGCGGACTCGCGCCCGCACGCTTGAGGACCGCGTCGAGGACCTCCGCCTGGCTGTCCCAGATTTCCGTGGCGTCATGCTCGACCCATCCAGGCTCCGGGAAGTACTGCCGAAATTCCTTTTGGGCGACCGCGCAGAGGCTGCCCGCACGGTCGAAGAGAATGGCGCGGCTACTCGTGGTGCCTTGGTCGAGGGCAAGGACGTAGCGGGCGGACATCCGAGGCTCACCTCTCATGCTGCATCGCACAATTCTCGGGCGACGAGTTCGTACAATGCGCGCAGTGTGCCACCACGAGCACGTACGGTACAGCTGGCCGTTTCGCTGCTGGAGCGATTGTTTCGATGCCTCTTTCCGCGCCAACTGCTCGCGAACGCCTGCATCTGCGCCGCATCACTTACGAGGGCTATCGCCGGGCGGATGATCTTTTCGACATCGAGGCGCGCCTGATCGACACGAAAGATCACCCCTATCGGCTCGCCACGGGCGAACGGGCCCCCCACCAGCCGGTGCACGAGATGCTCGTGCGCGTCACGATCGACCGTGACTTCAACGTCGTTGCCATCGAGGCAAGCACGGAGGCCATGCCCTATCCGGGGGAGTGCGACAAGATCACGCCCGCCTACGGCAAACTCGTGGGGGCGAACCTCCTGCGCGGATTTCGCAAGACCGTGGCCGAGCGCTTGGGCGGCGTGCTCGGCTGCACACACCTGTCCGAATTGCTCGCTTTCTTGCCCACCGCCGCAGTGCAAACCTTTGCCGGGCTCAGGCCGGAGACCGAGGGCTGGGGCGAGCGCAAGCCGTTTCAGCTCGACGGCTGCCATGCGCTGTCGACCGAGGGTGAGCTCGTGCGGCGCTACTACCCGAAGTGGTATGTCGGACCCTCGGGCAAAATGCAGGCGATCAACGAGTCAGAAAGCGGGGGGCGCTCAGCGTGAAGATCCACGAGTACCAAGGCAAACAAATCCTGCGCGAGTACGGCGTCCCGGTGCCACGGGGCATTCCCGCATTCACGGTGGAAGAAGCGGTCAAGGCGGCCGAAGAACTCGGCGGACCCGTGTGGGTCGTCAAGGCCCAGATTCACGCTGGAGGTCGCGGCAAAGGCGGCGGCGTCAAAGTGGCTCGCTCAATCGAGGAAGTGCGCGAGCGTGCAAGCCAAATCCTCGGGATGCGGCTGGTGACCCACCAAACCGGCCCCGAAGGCCAAACAGTGCGGCGCCTCCTGATCGAGGAAGGCGCCGACATTGCCCGCGAGCTCTATGTGTCCATGCTCATTGACCGAGCCGCACAGCGCGTGGCGCTGCTTGCGTCGAAGGAAGGCGGCATGGACATCGAGGAGGTCGCGCAGAAAGACCCGCAAGCCATTCACAAGCGTTTGATCGATCCCGCTCAAGGGCTCACCGATGCCGACTGCGACGCGGTGGCGCGCGCCCTCGAGCTGCCCGAGAGCGCCTGGGGCGACGCGCGACGGGTCTTTCAGGGCATGTATCAGGCCTTTGTCGAGAAAGATGCCTCGCTGATCGAAATCAACCCGCTCATCCTGACCCGTGACGGGCGGCTGTGTGCACTCGACGCGAAGTTCAACTTCGATGCGAACGCGCTCTATCGGCATCCGGACATTCTCGCGATGCGCGATGTCGATGAGGAGGATCCGGCTGAAGTCGAGGCCTCGAAGTTCGATCTCGCCTACATCTCGCTCGATGGCGATATCGGATGCTTGGTCAACGGCGCGGGGCTTGCGATGGCCACGATGGATGTGATCAAGCTCTACGGCGGAGCGCCGGCCAACTTCCTCGATGTGGGCGGCGGGGCGACGACCGAAAAAGTGACCGAAGCCTTCAAGATCATGCTGCGCAATCCGAACTTGAAGGCGATTTTGGTCAACATCTTCGGCGGCATCATGAAGTGCGACACGATCGCCGAAGGGGTTGTGGCGGCCTCGCGGGCGGTGGGTTTGAAGGTGCCGCTGGTGGTTCGGATGAAAGGCACCAACGAAGAGCTCGGCAAGAAAATCCTCGCCGAAAGCGGCTTGCCGATCATCACCGCGGACAACATGGCCGAGGCGGCGGAAAAAGTCGTCGCGGCCGCGCGCGGTGCAGCGGCTCCGGACGCGGGCAAGGCGGTGCCTGCGGCCGGGCAGGACGGCTCAACGAGCGAGGGGGTGCTTGAGCCTTCTGCCCCCATCGCTGGCTGGCTCATCTGGGTGCTCGTAATTGCCGGGATCGTCCTTGCTGCCCTAGCGCTGCGCGAACTGTTTGGGTCGAGGTCTGCAGCGAACTCAGCCGCGACGCTTTCGGCCCCGATCAAACGGGCGCCGAGCGATTCAATCGTCCCGTCGTCTCAGGCAGCCGTTGCCGTGACGGCGCACGCGGTTCCCGCAGCGACCACTTCGCCCGAGGCGGCCAAGCGGGCGGATGCGGCGGAACACAAACCCTAACCGAGGCCTCTGATCGAGCAGCAAGCCATGTCGATTCTCATCAACAAGGACACGCGCGTCATCACCCAGGGCATCACGGGCAAGACCGGTCAATTCCACACGCGGGCCTGCGTGGCCTACGCGAACGGCAAAAACTGCTTCGTCGCAGGCGTCAATCCAAAAAAAGCGGGCGAGCAATTCGACGGCATTCCGATCTACGCCACAGTCGCCGAGGCCAAAGCCGCCACGGGCGCCACCGTCAGCGTGATCTACGTGCCGCCCGCGGGCGCGGCGGCGGCCATCGATGAGGCAGTGGATGCCGACCTCGATCTGGTCGTGTGCATCACCGAAGGCATCCCGGTGCTTGACATGCTCAAGACCCGCTACCGCATGCACGGTAAGCGCACGCTATTGCTCGGGCCGAATTGCCCCGGGCTCATTACGCCCGAAGAGATCAAGATCGGCATCATGCCCGGCCACATCCACAAGAAAGGTCCGGTCGGGGTGGTCTCGCGCTCGGGCACCCTGACCTACGAAGCGGTGGCGCAGTTGACCGAGCTCGGTCTTGGTCAGTCGACCGCGGTGGGCATCGGTGGCGACCCGATCAACGGGCTCAAACACATCGACGTGTTGCGTATGTTCAACGAGGATCCGCACACCGAAGCGGTGATCATGATCGGCGAAATCGGGGGGCCCGATGAGGCGGAAGCTGCACGCTGGGCCAAACAGCACATGAAAAAACCGGTGGTTGGCTTTATCGCCGGCGTCACGGCCCCGCCGGGCAAGCGCATGGGGCACGCGGGCGCGCTCATTTCGGGCGGAGCCGACACCGCGGAGGCGAAGCTCGCCATCATGGAGGAGTGCGGCTTCAAGATCACCCGGAACCCCGCGGAAATGGGGCGAACGCTCAAGAGCGTGCTCAAGTAGCGCGGGTACTGCGCAGAACACAGATTGCCGGCCCAAGCAACGCCGCGAGGCTGAGGCGGCGTACCGCTTGACGGGCACGGCCACGGCGCACAAAGCGCGGGCAACGAACGAAGCGCTCACGCGAAAACTCCCTAGAATCGCCAGCCGGGAACCGCAAGGCAGTATGAGTGGTCAGCGTTGGGTCTGGCAACGGCGGTGGGCGAGCTCACGCCGCTTGCGCTGGGGGGTGTTTGCCGCACTTTCGGCGCTTTCTGTCGCCTACAGCGTGTTCTTGATTGCCTTGACCGGCGGCTGGCCCATCCTGCCCTTTGTTGGCCTTGACCTCCTGGCCGTTGGCCTCGCGTTTTTGTGGATCGAATGCCGATCGTTCGATTTCGACGAAGTCGAGATCGATCGGGACCACGTTCACGTGCGTCAGTGCCGACTACTGCGGGTGCGACGGCATCGTTTTGACCGCGCCTGGGTACAGGTGAGCCTCGAGTCTTCCGGATATCGCGGCGGCTCGCTGCGCCTCGCCCAGTCGGGCCTGAGCGTTCGGCTAGCCGAATTTCTTGACGATCGCGAACGTCGCGCAGCGCTTCAGTGGCTTCGATCGGCAATCGCCTCGTGAAGGCGCGAAAAGTCGAATATCGGCGCTGGTCCTGCAAGTCCCGGAGCGCGTCGCGAGACGACCACGTTTGAGATAAATTTAGAGGCCCGAATCCGATCGTTTGCTGCCAAGCATGTTGTACTCGTTGCTTCGCGTCATCGCTGCGTGCCTTGCCCTGGCCACAGCCCTGCCCGTCCTTGCCGATTGGGCCATCAACCTGCCTCCTCCGAATTCATCCGTCGCGCAGAAGGTCTACGACCTACACCTGCTGATCACCGGGATCTGCGCCGTCATTTTCTGCGTCGTGTTCGGGGTGATGTTTTACTCGCTCTACGCGCACCGCCGCAGCAAGGGGCATCAGGCGGCGAACTTCCACGAAAGCACGACGGTCGAGGTCATCTGGACGGTCATCCCATTCTTGATTCTTCTCGGGATGGCCTACCCCGCGACCAAGACGCTTCTGGAGATGCGCGATAGCTCGGCGCCTGAGTTGACGATCAAGGTCACGGGTTACCAGTGGAAGTGGGGCTACGACTACATCCACGAGGGCTTCGGTTTCATGTCCACGCTGTCGACGCCCCTTGCTCAAATCATGGGGGATGAAAAGAAGGGCGAGCACTACTTGCTTGAAGTGGACAACCCGCTCGTCGTTCCGGTGGGCACGAAAGTACGTCTGCTCGTGACGGCGCAGGATGTGATCCACGCTTGGTGGGTGCCAGCCCTGGGTGTCAAGCAGGACGCCATTCCCGGCTTCGTGCGTGATACCTGGTTTCGCGCGGACCGCCCGGGCGTCTTTCGTGGCAACTGCGCCGAGCTGTGCGGCAAAGAGCACGGCTTTATGCCGATCGTCGTTGACGTCAAGACCAAAGCCGACTATGAGAAGTGGCTCGCCGCCGAAAAAGAAAAGCGCGGCCTGACGAAGTCGGCTAGTGCGACCGCTGCGGTCGATACGAAGGTCTACGACAAGGCCGAACTAATCGCACATGGCGAGCAGGTCTACCAAAACGCCGGCTGCCTCGGCTGTCACCAGGCCAACGGCAAGGGCACGGGCAATTTCCCACCTCTGGATGGGTCGAAAGTTGCCATCGGGGAGAAGGATGCCCTGATTGCGCTCTTGCTCAACGGCAAGCCCGGAACCGCGATGGCTTCCTTCAAGCACCTCTCGGACAAAGATCTTGCCGCGGTCAGCGCATATATTGGTAACGCCTGGTCGAACAAGCGTGACGATCTGCTTCAGCCGCTGGATTTCGCGAAAGCACGGCACGGCGGGAAACTGCCATCTGGTAGTCAGGCGGGCCTTGGCACAGGCATCTCCGTTCCCGAAGCGGTGCAGGCGTCCGGTAAGGCCGCTATCGCCCAGCTTGCTCCGGCATCGGGAGTCGCCTCGGCAAAATCGCCCGCTGAGACCGCGCTAGCAGCCTTGAAGTGACGGGTGTTCAAGGTTGACCACGGGATCGCAGCGCACTGCGGTTGCCCCCGGTTCGGAGGTTGAGCGATTTTGCCGTTCGACGATTGGGGCGTTGTGGCAACCGGTTCGCTTAGTGATCGATCAGTGTGAGGGAATTGGTTTTTTAGGTTTTTCGCGGCGTTCATTCTCGGGGTGAGCGAAGCGTTAGGTATCAAAGGAGCATCCAAGATGGCCAGCATTCCACAGGATCAGGTTCACGGTCACGCTACCGCGCATGAGCATGAACACCATCCCACGGGGATCATGCGCTGGATCACCACAACGAACCACAAGGACATCGGCACGATGTACCTCGTGTTCAGCTTCATTATGTTTATCGCCGGCGGCATCATGGCGCTTGGCATTCGCGCCGAGCTGTTCACGCCGGGCTTGCAGGTCGTGCAACCGGAGCTGTTCAACCAGCTGACGACCCTGCATGGGATCGTCATGATCTTCGGCGCGATCATGCCGGCCTTCGTCGGGTTTGCCAACTGGATGCTTCCACTGCAGCTCGGCGCGCCGGACATGGCCTTTGCGCGCATGAACAACTGGTCGTTTTGGCTCCTGCCGCCTGCGGCGATCTTGCTGATCGCTTCGTTTTTTGTGCCGGGCGGCGCCGCTGCGGGCGGCTGGACGCTTTATCCGCCGCTGTCGACGCAGTCCGGCATCGGCATGGACATGATGATCTTTGCCATCCACATCATGGGCGCCTCCTCGATCATGGGGTCGATCAACATCATCACCACGATCCTCAATATGCGCGCTCCCGGCATGACGCTCATGAAAATGCCGATGTTTGCGTGGACCTGGCTCATCACGGCGTTCCTGCTCATTGCCGTGATGCCGGTACTTGCCGGTGCGGTGACCATGCTTCTGACCGACCGGCACTTCGGCACGACCTTCTTCAACGCGGCCGGGGGCGGCGATCCCGTCATGTTCCAGCACATTTTCTGGTTCTTCGGGCATCCGGAGGTCTACATCATCGCCCTGCCGGCCTTTGGGGTAGTGTCGCAGATCATTCCCGCGTTCTCGCGTAAGCCGCTGTTTGGCTATGCATCGATGGTTTATGCGACCGCTTCGATCGCGATCCTCTCCTTTATCGTCTGGGCGCACCACATGTATACCGCGGGCATGCCGCTCGTTGGCCAGCTCTATTTCATGTATGCGACGATGCTCATTGCCGTGCCGACCGGGGTGAAGGTGTTCAACTGGATTGCTACGATGTGGCGCGGTTCCATTACGCTCGAGACGCCGATGCTTTTCTGCCTCGGCTTTCTGTTCTTGTTCACGATGGGCGGGTTCACCGGTCTTGTGCTCTCGCTCACGCCGGTCGATATCCAGCTGCATGACACCTATTACGTCGTCGCTCACTTCCATTACGTCATGGTGGCCGGGGCCCTGTTCTCCGCCTTCGCCGCCGTCTACTACTGGGGCCCGAAGTGGACTGGCTGGATGTACGACGAGAAGCTCGGCAAGATTCACTTCTGGTGGTCGTTGATTGCCTTCAACGTCGCGTTTTTCCCGCAGCATTTCCTCGGTCTCGCCGGTATGCCGCGGCGGATCCCTGACTACAACCAGCAGTTTGAAAACTGGAACATGATTTCTTCAATTGGTGCCTTCGCTTTCGGGCTTGCGCAAATCTTCTTCATTTACATCGTCTGGCGCATGGTCACGGGCCGCACTGGCATCCGTGCTCCGGCGAAGCCGTGGGATGGCGCCGAAGGCCTTGAGTGGACGGTGCCCTCGCCCGCGCCGTATCACACCTTCGAAACGCCGCCGGTCGTGAAATAAGCTGCGGGGCCGCGCAGGATGTCGACGCACGCCACTTCCCGGGATCCGAAACGTGCCGAGGCGCTTCGCCGAAGCACGCGGCGGACGGGTTGGGCGCTCGCGGCGCTCGCGGCCTTTTTCGTCATTTCCGTTGGCGTTGCGAAGCTCTGGGGCAAGCTGTGAACTGGGTCGACCTCGCGAATCGGCTGACGCTGCGCAAACTCATCGTGTTTGCGGCCGTCATGTTCGCGTTTGGCTTTGCACTGGTTCCGATCTACCAGAAGATCTGTGAAGTGACGCGCATCAACGATCTGTTGCGTCCCGATGAGGTCAAGAACACGCAGGTCGATCCAACCCGGACCATCCGCGTGGAGTTTGACGCCAACACGCGCGCCTCAGGCGGTTGGACATTCAAACCCGAGGTGACCGCGCTTGACGTTCACCCCGGTGAGCTGACGACTGTGGTCTACGAGATCACCAACACGGCAGCCCGCCCGATGGTCGGACAGGCCATTCCGAGCTATATGCCGCTTGTGGCGGCTGAGCACTTCAAGAAACTCGAGTGCTTCTGTTTCACCAAACAAGCCTTTGCTGCCAACGAGACCCGCAAGATGCCGGTCGTTTTCGTTCTTGATCCCAAGCTGCCGCGGGATGTCAACACAATCACGTTGTCCTACACGTTCTTTGAGCTGCCCGGGGGCAGCGCGCCGACTCCGACTCGCGAACCAGGCGGCAAACTTTCCGCAGAGCTTGACGCGTCGAGCCTAGGTTCGGAGCGACCCATCTCGAACCCCCTCAATCACCGCGAGATCAGCAAACACGCCTTATGAGTGCATCCACCCACCACCATCCCGGACACTATTACGTCCCCCAACCGTCGCACTGGCCCATCGTCGGCTCGATCGCGCTGCTGATTGCCGCGTTCGGCGCCGTGGGCACCATGAATCGCTTCTCATGGGGCCTGCCCGTATTGCTCCTCGGCTTTGCCATTTTGGTCGTGATGATGTTCGGCTGGTTTGGCACCGTCATCCGAGAGAGCGAATCACGCCTCTACGGCGCCAACGTCGACCGCTCGTTCCGCTGGAGCATGAGCTGGTTCATTTTCTCAGAGGTCATGTTCTTTGGCGCCTTCTTCATGGCCCTTGGGCTCGCTCGGCTGCATGCGGTACCCGACCTCGGGAGCATCGAAAACAAATTGCTGTGGCCCGACTTCGCGGGCACTTGGCCGACCTCCGGGCCCTACTTCAACGAGAAGTTCACGCCGATTGGCGCTTGGGGCATCCCGGCGATCAACACAGCGTTACTGCTGAGCTCAGGGGTCACGCTGACCATTGCCCATCACGCCCTGATCAAAGAGCAGCGCAGCAAGGCGATCGTTTGGCTCGCCGCGACGATTCTTCTTGGTGTGATCTTCCTTGGTCTCCAAGCCTACGAGTACGCACACGCTTACAAGGACCTCAATTTGCGGCTCGACACGGGCATTTTCGGATCGACCTTTTTCATGTTGACGGGCTTTCACGGCTTCCACGTGACGGTCGGCGCGATCATGCTGTTTGTCGTGCTCGTACGACTGATGCGCGGTCACTTCGACGGCAAACACCACTTCGCGTTCGAAGCGGCGGCCTGGTACTGGCACTTCGTTGACGTTGTGTGGCTTGCGCTGTTCGTGCTCGTCTACATGCTGTGACGGCAGCACAGCCCTTGAAGGAGCGGCCCCGGCGGCCGCTTTTTCATTTCGCGGCGGCCTATTTGAGCCCGTAAGGCCCGATGAAGCCAAGCTTGAAGGCGGCCATCAGAAAGATGAATAGCCCCACGGAGAGCGCGACGCGCACTGCCAGCGCACGCACCATGCGCGTCCGGCCTTGTCCAGCGTCGCGGTACAAGAACACGAGCGCCGAGGCCATGGACACGATGATGGCGAGCAATACGGCGAAAACAAACCAACGCACGATCGCATTCTAAAGTTGAAGTTGAGGCCCCTCATGCGTGGGATGAGCGTCCGAGCGACCGCCTATCGTTTTCGTCCGACGTTATGGGCGCTCGGATTGACGCTGTGTGTGGTCGCCCTGACGGTTTGGCTTGGCCACTGGCAGGGCGAGCGTGCCGCGTACAAGCTCGCGCAGCGCCAGGCACTCGAAGCGGCACGAAACCTCCCGCCCCTGTCGCCCGCCGAAGCAAGTCGGCTCGACACCCCGGAGCGCTTTCGCGCGGTACGAGGCGCAGGCCGCTTCGTTGGCGAGCGCCTCTGGTTCCTTGACAACCGCATCTCCCAGGGACGTGCCGGCTATGCGGTCCTTCAACTTTTTGAGCCCGACGTGCCGCCCGACCAAGCGGGGCAAAGCCCCCGCTTGATCCTTGTCGATCGCGGCTGGATCGCCGTCGGGCCGGATCGATCCCGCCTACCGTCGATTCAAGTGCCAGTCGGTCCCGTGACGATCGAGGGCCGAATCAACCGTCCCCCGTCGCGACCGCCGGGCAGCGCAGACAACACGCCCGGCGCTAGCCTGCTCAACTACCTTGCGCTCGAAGAGATTGAGCGAGAGCTCGGACGGCCGCTTGCACCGTTCATCGTCGAGCTTGTCGGCGGAGACGGCTGGCTTGGAACGCCTCCGCCCGACCCGGCGGTTCGCGTTGAACACCACTACGCTTACCAGCTTCAGTGGTACGCCTTGGCCCTTCTTGCCGTGATCCTTTTTTTCGTGTTCAGTCTCCGTCGCGTCGAAACCGATCGCGCCTCATGAGCCTCGATTCACAGCCCGTTGCCGCCACCGGCACCTCTACCTCCGCGCGTCTGTTGATCGCGCTGGTGGCGCTTGTCTGTGCAGCACCGTTTCTTGCCGCATGGGTGACCTACTACCTGCTGACGCCAAAAGGAGGAGCAAGCTACGGCGAATTGCTGCCAACGCAGCCCGTGCCCTCCCTGATGCTCCCATCAGAAGACGCCGAAAAGCTCCGAGGGCGCTGGTTGTTGCTCGTTTACGTGGAGGGATCATGCGACGCGCGTTGCGAGCAGACACTCTACGCGACCCGTCAGGCGCACGCGATCCTCGGCCGCGATCGCGCTCGCGTGAAGCGTGTGCTGCTTGGGGGAGCGCATTTGAGCGAAGCGCAGCGCCGCGCGCATCCCGACCTCCTGATCACGGCCGCGCAGCCGCCCACGCCAGCGCTCGGGCAACTCCTACGAACACGCACGGTCTTGATCGATCCGCTTGGCAACCAGGTTCTCGCCTGGCCGCTTGATCCAGACATCAAACGGCTCGCCGACGATTTGCGGCGACTCCTGCGCGCATCGCGCATCGGCTGAGGTGTCGGGCAACTGGGAAAGGCTCCGGGTTCCATGAAACGCGACGAACAACCCGCAATTGCGCGCGAGCTGCCCGAGATCGCTTCGGTCGATGCCCCCAGCCGAAAACGCGCCATCGCGACGCGCTTACGGGATTATTTGACGCTGACCAAACCGCGCGTCTCGCTGCTTGCCGTCTTCACGGCTTTCATCGGGATGCTGCTTGCGGCGCCCGTTGCACCGCCAGCCTCGACGGTGGTGGGCGGCGTGATCGGCATCTGGCTTCTAGCCGCTGCGAGCTTTGCCCTCAATTGTCTGCTTGAGGCGGCCGTCGATGCGCGGATGAAGCGCACGCAGCGCCGCCCGACGGCGCAGGGGCGGCTCTCGACGAGCGAAACCGTGCTCTTCGCGCTCACGCTTGGTGCCCTGGGATCGGCGGTGCTTGTGCTGTTCACCAATCCGCTTACCTGGGGGCTGACGGTGGCGACCTTCTTCGGATACGCCTTCCTCTACACGCTGCTTCTCAAACCCAACACACCGCAAAACATCGTCATCGGCGGACTGTTCGGGGCCATGCCGCCCTTGCTTGGTTGGACCGCGGTTGCCAACGACGTCACGCCTGAGCCGCTTCTGCTCGTGCTGATCATCTTTCTCTGGACGCCGCCGCACTTTTGGGCGCTCGCGCTCGTTCGGCAAGAGGACTATCGGCGCTCGGGTCTGCCGATGCTGCCGATCACACACGGCCGCGCGTACACGCTGTTGTCAATGGTGCTCTACACCTGGTTACTTTTTGCCGCCTCCCTGCTGCCGATTGCCATTGGCATGAGCGGCGCGCTATATGCGGTCGCGGCGCTCGTGCTTGGAGCGCGATTTCTGTGGCTTGTGCACCGTTTGCGCCGACACTATCGCGACGAGGCTTCGCTCAGCGTGTTCAAGTATTCGCTCGCCTACCTCGCGCTACTGTTTGCCGCGATGCTGTTCGATCACTACCTCTGAGGCGCGCGAGTCAACCGAGCGCGGCGCAGAGACTAAATTTCGACCATCTCGAAGTCATCCTTGCGCGCGCCGCACTCAGGGCAGGTCCAGTTGGGGGGGATGTCGTCCCAGCGTGTGCCCGGGGGAATGCCATCCTCGGGGGATCCCGCAGCCTCATCGTAAATCCAGCCACAGATGAGGCACATGTACTTTTTCATCGCTTTTCGTCGGTCGATCGCCGCCCGCGATTGTAGGGGAACCCTTTCGCGTCCTTAGAATCCTAGGGTTTGCCCGGATCGGGGCGATCACGAAGGGTTCGAGTGGACGTTTCAATCCAGACGCAGCAGCAGGCAAGGCCCGCGCAAGCGCCGGCGCGACCCCGCTTGGGGGAGATTTTGCTTGCGCGTGGCAAGCTCGATGCGCAGGAGCTCGAACGCATCCTGCGTCTTCAAGCCTCGAGCGCCCGGCGCGAGCGCCTCGGCAGCTTGCTCGTCACCATGGGGGTCATTTCCGCCCGGGATTTGGCGCTTGCGCTGGCGGAGCAGTCCGGGATGCCGTTTGTTGAGTCTTCGGCCTTTCCGGACATCCCGATCCTCGAAGAACAAATTTCCGCGCGCTTTTTGCGCGACGTGCGCGCGTTGCCGATCGCCGAAGACGCCGAAACGCTCACGCTCGCCGTGGCCGATCCCTTCGATGAGCTGATCGAACATGCGTTTCGGCTCGTCAGCGAACGACGCATCGTTCGGATGGTGGCGGTGGGCAGCGAGGTCGATGCCGCAATCGAACGACTCTACGGCGGCGGACGCGGCACCGCGACCGATCTGGACACGGCCATGGTCGAGGCGCGGGCCGAAGGCGAGGCCATCGATGCTGACGTGCAGCAGCTCAAGGACCTCGCCTCCGAGGCGCCGGTGATTCGGCTCGTGAGCGTGCTGATCAATAACGCGCTCGAAGCGCGGGCCTCCGACATCCATATCGAGCCGTTTGAAAACCGGCTCGTCGTGCGCTACCGCATCGACGGCGTCCTACACGAGGTTGAGTCGCCGCCGAAGCGAATGGCGCCCGCGATTATTTCGCGCGTGAAGATTCTTGCGAACCTAGACATCGCCGAACGCCGACTACCCCAGGATGGGCGGATCCGGCTGCGCGTGCAAGGCAAGGAAATCGATCTCCGGATCTCCACCGTTCCGACGATGCACGGCGAAAGCGTCGTGATGCGTATCCTGGACAAGGGGGCCGTTGCGCTCAATTTCTCGCGCCTGGGGTTTGAGCCGAACGTGCTGGCGGCGTTCCAACGTGCCATTAGCCATCCGAACGGCATTGTGCTGGTCACGGGGCCGACCGGATCGGGTAAGACGACCACGCTCTACACGGCGCTCGATCAGCTCAACAAACCCGATGTGAAGATCCTCACCGTCGAAGATCCGGTCGAATATCAGATGCCTGGCATCAATCAGATCCAGGTCAAGCCGCAGATCGACCTCACCTTCGCCAACGCGCTCCGAGCGATTCTGCGGCAGGATCCCGACATCATCATGATTGGCGAGATTCGCGATCTCGAGACGGCGCAGATCGCGGTTCAGGCCGCGCTGACGGGGCATCTTGTCTTGTCGACGCTACACACCAACGATGCGCCCGCCGCGGTGACACGCTTGCTCGATATGGGCGTCGAAGACTATTTGCTCGCTTCGACCCTCGTAGGCGTGTTAGCACAGCGGCTCGTTCGCACGCTCTGCGAGCGCTGCAAGGCGCCGCAGCAGCTTGACCCAACGCTTGCCGAAGAGCTGGGGTTTGCGCGCCTTCTCGGCCCGGGCCAGCCGGCCAACGTCTACCGAGCCGTCGGCTGTCGCGCTTGCGCGCAGACGGGTTATGCCGGGCGTCTGTGTATCGCCGAAATGATGCCGCTGAGCGAGCAACTGCGACGCGCAATCGTCAGGCGAGCCGCATCGAGCGAACTTCGGCACCAGGCGCTTGCCGAAGGCATGGTGAGCATGTACGACGACGGTTTGCGTAAAGTGCTGGCGGGCGTGACCACGGTGGAAGAGGTGTTGCGCGCCACGCGCGAGGGGTAGGCGGGGCATGACTCTGTTTGCGTATCAGGCGGTGCGCACCGACGGGGTGCCCGTGAGCGCGCAGATCGACGCGCCGAGCGAGCGCGAGGCGATCGAGCGCGTGCGGGAGCAGGGTCTGATCCTCATCTCCCTGGTGCCTGCCGCGCAGGTCATCCTGGCTCCCGGTCGTGCGGATTCGGCCTGGTTGTCGCGGCTGCTGCGTTCGCGCCGCGTTACGCAGGCACAGATCGTGGCCACGACGCGCGACCTGGCCAACCTGGTCGGCGCAGGTTTACCGCTTGACCGCGCCTTCGAGCTGCTCGTGAGCCTCGCCGAGACGCGGCCGCTTGCCGTGCTCTTGCAGGATTTACGCGATCGGGTTCGCAGCGGTCAATCCCTCTCGCAGGCACTCGCGGAGCATCCCAAGCATTTCGATCGCCTCTACGTCAACCTAGTTCGCGCCGGAGAGGCGAGCGGGACGCTTGGACCGACGCTTGCGCGGCTTGCCGAGTTCCAGGAACGCTCGGCCGAGCTTCGAAGCAGCGTGCAGTCTGCGCTGATCTATCCCGTCGTGCTCGTCCTAGTTGCCCTCGCCGCGGTATTGACGATGTTGTTCTACGTCGTGCCGAAGTTCGAGGCCACTTTTCGTCTCTTTGGCAAGGGTTTGCCGGCGGCCACGGAAAATTTGCTCGCGTTTTCGCGATTTCTCAAGCAAGACGGCTGGCTCTTGCTGCTCGGCCTCATGGCTGTGGTGATCCTGGTTCGTGGGCGGCTGCGCACACCGCGCGGCGAGCTTTGGTGGCATCGTCGCAAACTCACGCTCCCCGTGCTGGGCCCGTTGTTTCAGCGCATCGAAGTGGCGCGGCTGACGCGGACGCTTGGGACCTTGCTCGGCAATGGCGTGAGTCTCTTGCCGGCGCTGGGCATTGTGCGAGACACCGTCGAAAACCGCGCGCTTGCGAACGCACTGGATACGGTCATTGTGCGCTTGCGTGAAGGGCAGGGTTTTTCACGGCCACTGCTTGAGACCGGGCTATTCCCCAAGCTGGCCGCGCACATGGTGGCCGTCGGTGAAGAGACGGGGCAGCTCGACCGCATGCTGATCAAGATCGCCGACATCTACGACGGGGAGGTCGCCACCGCGCTCAAGCGCGCGCTTGCGCTGCTTGAGCCGGTGCTCATCATCGTGCTCGCTGTCGTGGTCGGTGGCATCATCTACGCCTTGCTGACGGCTCTTCTCGGTCTGACCGACTTTTCCGTATGAATACGACTGACTTCGGTTTCCTCCGCGATTGGTTTTCACACGCCTCGTGCCGGCCTCGGCTGGTCGCGTTGGGTCGCTTGCGGCCTAGGATGGCTGGCTTCACGCTGATGGAGCTGCTTGCGGTCATCGTCATCATCGGTGTGCTTGCCGCCACAATCGGTGCCCGTTTTCTGGGGCAGTCCGAAGGGGCCAAGGCCAACGCCGCCAAAGCCGAGATGGGGCAAATCGTGCAGGCGCTCGATTTGTTCAAACTAGAGATCGGACGCTACCCGACCACTCAGGAAGGGCTCCAGGCCCTGATCAAAAACCCGGGCAACCTGCCCAACTGGAATGGGCCCTACTTCCGCAAAGACAACATCAAGGATCCGTGGAACAACGACTACCAGTATCAAAGCCCGGGTCCGAACAACACGCCGTTCGAGATCAAGTCCCTCGGCGCCGATGGCAAAGAAGGTGGCGAGGGGCCCAATGCTGACATCGTGCGAAGCTGAGGACCACGGGGCGCCCAGCCGGCATGGGATGCAGACAAGTCACGCAGGCCGAAGGACGGATCCGTCGAGCGCGCGGCTTTACGCTCGTTGAGTTGCTCGTCGTACTCGTGCTCGTGGCACTGATCGTGGCGCTTGCGCCGCCGCTGTGGGGAAGCGCCCGGGCCACGAGCGAGCATCGCTCGGCGGCGCGGGCCGTGGCGCACATGCTGCGGCTGGCTCGCAGTGAGGCCGTGGCACGTCGTGTCGATGTTCCGGTGGAGTTTGATCTGGCCGCACGCGAGGTGAGGCTTGCCAGTGGCCGCGCTGCGGCGGAAGGCGGCCGCCTCCGGGCGATCAAGCTGCCAGAGGGCTTGGTCATTGAACTCACGACGACTCAGGCCGAAACGCAAAGCAGCGAGCGCGGCTCGATTCGCTTTTACCCCGATGGCGGATCGACTGGGGGGCGGGTCACCTTGCGTTCGGGCGCTCGGGCCTACCGCGTCGACATCGACTGGTTTTCGGGTCGGGTGAGTATCGATGAGGCCTAACCGGAAGCGGCGTTGGGATGTCGGCCGGCCTGCCGCAGGCGGCTTCACCGTGATTGAGGTGGTTGTTGCCATCGTCGTGGCGGCTCTTTGTTTCTCGGCGCTCGCAGGGTTTTTTTCCACCGCCGCGCGGGCCGCGGCGAGCGCGCGCGATCTGGCGGAGTTGGCGGTCGCGGCGGAGTCGATCTTGGCCTCCGCGGGGCTTGAACGTCCACTCGTGGACGGAAGTGAGACGGGCACCGACCCCGAGCGAGCGATCGCCTGGGAACTCACGGTGATGCCCGAGCCAACCACCGACGCGGATAACCCGATTCGACCGCCGCTGGAGCTCAAACGACTAACCGTTCGCGTGACCCGCTTGAGCCCGGAAGCGCCGGGTGCCGGGCGCGCATTCACGTTATCGACGACGCGTGCCGTCGCGCGCCGCGATCCATGAGGGAAGCGCCCCCACAGCGCCGCGCACGTGGCTTTACCCTTGTTGAGGTTGTTGCTGCGCTCGTGCTGCTCGCGCTGCTCGCGACGGTGCTTCTGGGCATTGTCGGCAACGCCGAGCGCAGCGTGACCGCAGCGACCCTCGCTCAGGAGCGAGCCGAGCAACAGCTTCGTCTGCGCGAGCTTTTGCGCGAACACCTCGGTGGCCTGATGCCCTTGCGCTGGCGGGGCGAACTCGGTCACCCCTTGCGTTTTGAGGGGCGTCCAAACAGCGTCACGTTTCTCGCACCCGTTCTGTCGCACATCGCCGAAGGCGGAGTCATGTGGTGGCGCATGGAGATCGACGAGGAAAATTCCGCGCGCCCTAGACTCGTCCTACGCCGCTTGCCGCAGGACAGCGAGCTTCGGGAGATTCCGAACTTCAGGGAAGCCGAGACGATTTCTCTCGCGGAAGGCTTTTCGCGACTCGAACTGCGTTACTTTGACCCTGGCGGCAATCCGGCCGAGGAGCCGGAGGCCGGAAAGTGGGTCGCCAGTTGGGAAGAGCTCGGCCGTTCGCCGTCGGCCATCGAGGTTCGGCTCTTTGATGCAGCGGGGGCGCTGCGCTTTGGCACGGTGGTGCAACTCAACCTGTCGCAGGCCGTGGGCTGCAACTTCGATTTCGAGCGTCAGCGCTGCGTGATTCCAGGGGTGGCGCCATGAGGGCCGCGAGTGCAGCACGCCTGAAGCGCCGCACTCAGCGCGGGATGGCCCTCCTGATGGTCCTGGGGCTGGTGCTGTTTTTGACGGTCGTCGCTTTGGAGTTTGCCGAAAGCCAGCGGCTCGGTTCCGCGATTGCCTCCAATCAACTGGCGGCCGTGCAGGCGCAGGCCGCTGCCGATGGCGCGATTCACCGAATGCTCGTGGAGCTGCAGCGTACGCGCGAACCGGACAATCCTGACAACCCTGCCTGGCGTCCGAACGGACGCATCTATCGCTGGCAGGAAGGCGATCTGCGCGTCCAGGTCTCGGCCCGCAGCGAGGCTGCTAACATTGACTTGAACTTTGCCGCAGAGCCGCTGCTCAAACAGCTTTTCGTCTCGGCAGGTGCCTCTGACGCTGAGGCCGCGAGTATCGTCGCAGCCATTCGCGACTGGACTGATGCCGACAACTTGACCCGACCGGGCGGCGCCGAGGCAGACCAATACCGCGCTGCCGGGCGAAAGGTGTTACCAACCAATGAGTTGTTCGTTGCCGTGGAAGAGCTAAAGGACGTGCTCGGCGTGACGCCTGAGCTCTATGCCGCGGTTGCGCCGCGTCTTACGGTTCATAGCCGAAGTGCGGGGGTTGATCCGCAGGTGGCCCCGCTTGATGTTTTGCTCGCGGTGCCCGGCCTCGATCCTGCGCTAGTGAGTGCCTGGGTTGCCGAGCGCGATGCGGCGATTGAGGCTGGCGAACCGATCCCGCCCATGCCATTTCGTTCGCCTTATTTCGTCTCGGGTGGATTCGTTGTCCGGATCTCTGCTCAGGCGGCAACCCCTAACGGTGTGGTGGCCGAGCGCACGGCCACTGTGCGCGTCGCGACGCCGCGTCGTGTGGCGCCGCAGTTTTTGGCTTGGAGCCGCCCGCGCGTCGTTTCCGCGCGCCCTGTGGCGGCCGGGCAAACCGCCGAAAACGACCGGGGCGTACGGGGCACGCCATGAGCGAAGCCTTGGTGAGGCCGCGCGGACCGTGGGGGCTTTTTCTCGACTGGTGGGTCGAACACCTTACGCGCGGGTTATCCTGGCTCACGGCCCGCCAGGGCCGTCGTCCGGCGCGCGCCTCGGTGGTGGAGGGGCGCTACTGGCCGGCCGGCGCTGAGGCTTCCGCCTCGCGACCGCTCAGCACGGCGCCAAGTGCCGGCAAAGTGGTGCTCGTGCTCGGAGAGGCGAATGGATTTCGCCGCCGCGTCAGCCTGCCGATCACCGTGCACCGGGCTACCCGGGCGGTGCTTTTCCACGACCTTGATCGACTGACCCCGCTGCGAGCGAGCGATCTCTACGCCGACACGGCGGTGCTCGAGCGAGACTGGGCTTCCGGCACGTGTTGGGTGGAACTGGTGGCTGCGCCGCAGACCCGCGTTCGCCAGCAAATTGAATCGCTCGAAGCGCGCGGGCTCGAAGTCGAGCGGGTCGTGTTGAGTGACCGCGATCTTGCCACGGGGATCGATCTGCTGCCTCGCGAGGCTCGCGAATCGGAGCGTCGCGGTCACTTTGTGACCTTTGCGCTGCTTGCCCTGTGTCTGGTGCTTGCGGCAGCGTTGGCGCTGTTTCCGGTCTGGCAGGCGCGCGAGCGGGTGATCGCGCTCAAAGCCGAGGAGGGCAAGGCGCGCCTTGAGGCAGAGCAGGCAAGTATCTTACAGCGGCAGCTTGAGAAGCAGGTGAGCGAATACAACTTCCTGCTTCAGCGCAAGCACACTAACCCGCTGATCGTCCAACTACTCGATGACCTGAGCCGACGCTTGCCTGACGATACGTGGGTGCAGACGTTCGAAGTCAAGACCAACGCGCAGAGCAAAACGCGCGAACTGGTCATACAGGGTGAAACCGGTAGTGGCGCCCGGTTGTTGCAAATCGTTCAGGAATCGCCACTACTGCGCGAGCCCGCGCTCAAAACCGCGATGACCCGTATTGCTCCGAACGCCGAGCGCTTTCACATCGGCGCCGAGGTCGTTGCCGCTACGCTGCCGGAAAAGCTCAAGCCAACCGACGCCACCAGTGCGGTGACGGTGCCGCTTGCGCCGGCCCCAGCCGCGGGGGCGCCGAGCGCGAAGGCCGCCGAGGCTCGCCCCGCGGAGGTCAGGCCGACCAACGGAAAGGGTGCCGAGGTCAAGGGTGGCGACGGCAAGGGGGCGGAGAGCAAGGGTGCTGAGGCCAAGGGTGGTGCCCCTACCTCCGGGGCGGCTCAGCCTGGGGGGAAGCCATGAAGTTGCCCACCGGGGCACGCGGCGTGACCGCGGCGTGGCTGCTTGCCTTGGCGTGTGCCGCGGCGGGCGTGGCAGCGATTGCACTGCCGGCCTGGTGGGCCTGGAAGCGCTACGAGGACATTGCGGCCGACGCGCAGGCAAAGATCGATCGCTACCGCAAGCTCGCGGTCAACCGTGAGGACTACCTTCGAGCCCTTGAGGCCGTCAAGGCACGCGAGGCGTCACGCTTTTTTCTCAAAAATACCGCGGCGACGCAGGCGGGCAGTGAGCTGACCGATCTTGTTCGCGCGGCGATCGAATCGAACGGCGCGCGGCTTACCTCGATTCAACCGGCTACGGTGCGCGAAGACTCCGGTTACCGGCTCTACAGCTTGCCGATCGGCTTTGTGGCGACGCCTGCGAATTTGGCCAAGGTGTTGCTCGCCCTGGAGACGACGGTGCCATACCTCTTCCTAGAAGCGGTGACGCTGCGTGCCACGGTACCGCGTGGCTACAAGGGCGTTCCGAACGTCGAGCCCGAAGTCTCGGTCACCCTCGAAGTGCAGGCCTATGGGTTTCGTGATGCGAGTCGCGCGGCGGGAACGCGGTCGGGCGCTGCAGCGCCGGCAATGGCACCGGGGGCGACATCGGTTGCGCCCACGGCCCGAAGTGAGGTGGCGCCGCGATGAATCTCCTCAATCTCGTGCTTGCGGTGCTGGCTGCGGCGTTGGCCGCAGCGCTTGGCTGGCTGACCGATTGGGGGCAAGCCTTGCAACGCTCGCCTGAGGTGCGTCCCGGCAACGTCCCACGCAGCGAGTTGGCTGGTGTGCTACCCGATTTTCGGATTTCGGGGGATGCCTCGGCCTATGCGGCGGTGGTCGAGCGGCCCCTGCTCAACCCCACCCGCCGTCCCGCGCCCAGCGCGCCGCCTCCGCCGCCTCCGCCCGAGCCTCCCAAGCCGCAGATCCGACGTGGGCTCTATCAGCTCGTCGGTGTCACCGACCTTGGCGGCACGCGCATCGCGCAGGTTAAAGAAATCGCCACCAACACCACGCGCTCGGTGCGGGTGGGCGACATGCTGCAGGAGCTCAAGGTCGAGGCCATCACGGCGGACTCGGTACGCCTTGCCTTTGCCGGCGAGACCGACGTGATCACCCTGCCCAAATTCACCGCCTCCGCGCGAGTGCCGCAACCACCGCCGCCGCCTCCGCCGCCGGCGCCACCGCCTCAGCCGGCGCCCGCGCCCGGCGGTGCACCGCCGGCTTCTGCGCCTGGCAGTTCGCCGGTACCTGGTGCTCCCCAGCCGCAGGCTTCCGCGACCTCACCCGCGGCCGGTGCCGGTGGCTCGCCGTCCCCGCCTCAAGTGCCTTCAGGTGAGCCCTTACCCGGCTCTGCGGCGCACGAGGCGCGCGTTCGCGAGCTGGAGGCGAGAGCGGCGCAAAACCCGACCAACTGGAACCGTATGCGGGCCGAAATGGCTCGTCGTGAATACGAGAGAGCACTCAATGAACAACAAAACCGTCGTTGATCCCATGGCTGTCGGCGCAGTGCGGCTCGTGGGGCTGCTCGTGGCCGCGCTCTTTGGTGTCGTCGGGCTTACGGCGGCCTTCGCGCAAGATCTCACGCCTCGTGCTGCGGCGAGCGCTCCTCGTTCCGCTTCGCAACCGAGCCATGAAACGAGTGCCACGGCCCGAAGCGCCGATGCGACTGTCACCCCTCGGTCGGGTGAAGAAATCAAGCTCGGCACGGGGCAAACCTTCCGTCCCCCGCGAGGAGGCGCCCGCGAGGGCCCTGCCGGCGGGCGTCCGGTGTCTTTGTCCTTCGAAAACGGCGACATCCGCGAGGTTGTTCGCAACATTCTCGGCGATCTGCTCGGCGAGAACTACATCATCGACCCGCAGGTGACCGGCACCGTCACCATGCGCACCGCGCGTCCGATCTCCGAAAACCAGGTCCTTGCGCTGCTGGAGTCAGTGCTGCGCTCGCGCGGTTTTGCCTTGGTGCGGGAGGGCAACTACTGGCGCGTCACCACAATTGCCGAGACCCGCGGCCTCGTGCAGCCGCTTGTTCAACCGCAAAGCGGACCGCCGCCGCGGGGCATGGCCACCACCATCGTGCCGATTCGTCACATCGGCGCAAAGGAAATCGTGCGACTGATCGAACCGTTCGTGCGCGATCCCCAACAGGCCCTGCGCATCGACGAATTGCGCAACCTGCTCTTCATCACCGCCTCGCAGCCCGAGACCCAGCGCATCCTTGACTTGGTCGAAATGTTCGATGTGGACCTGCTCGAAGGCATGTCCTTTGCGCTCTATCGCCTGCAAAACGGCGATGTCAAATCGGTCATGGCCGATTACGAGCGCATCGTCGGTGGGCAGCAGGGCAATCCCTTTGCCGGTCTTTTGCGTGTGCTGCCGCTCGAGCGCATGAACGCCGTGCTGCTCATGTCGCCTCAGCCCAAGGTCGTTCAGGAGGCTCGCAAGTGGTTCGAGCGGCTCGACGAGGGCGGCGCCGATACCGGCACCGGCCAGCGGCTCTATGTCTACAACCTGCAGTACACCCAGGCCGAAAAATTGCAGCCCGTTCTGCAGGCGGCGCTGACCGGACGGGCCGCGACGACCCCAGCGGCGACCGTCGCTCCCGGTCAGCAGCCGGCCACGGTCAGTGCGCCGGTGAGCCCGATTCCCGGGCAACCGATCGTTCAGCCCGGCAATGTGGTTGGCACCCAGCCGGCGCGTCCTGCTGCTGGCGCGGCGCCGGCTGGCGGTCAAGCCGCTGCTGGCGGCGCAGCCGCGGCGGTGGCGCAGCCGCTCGCCCGCAACGTCTCCATCGTGGCCGACAAAGATCGCAACGCCTTGCTCATCGTGGCCACGGCGGCCGAGTACAACGCCATCGAGTCGGTCATTCGACGGCTCGATGTTCCGCCCAAACAGGTCGCAATCGAGCTTCAAATCGCCCAAGTGGCGCTGACCGGAGATTTCAAATTCGGTTTGCAGTCCTACCTGCAATCGGGAAAGTTCGATGCACCGAGCAACAACCTCTCGATCAACGAGGGCTCGCTGCGCGCAACCCCGAGCGGCCTTTTCACCTACACCTGGGCGCGTGGAGACCTTGTCAAGGCCATCCTTGCCGCAAGCCAGAGCAAGGGGCAGACGCGCACGATCGCGCAGCCCACCCTGATCACGCTTGAAAACCAAAAGGCCACCTTCACCTCCGGCAAACAGGTCTCGGTGCGCACACAGACCACCACCGGCACTGGCGGCAACGTGATTAGCACCGACTCGTTTCAGTACATCAACACCGGCATCAACGTGAGCTTCACGCCGCGCGTGACGGGGCGCAACATCCTGCTTGAGATTCAGCAGGAGATCAGCGACTCGCAGCCTTCGAGTAACGCCAACAATCCGAATCCCGATATCCTGCGCCGTGCAGCCTCGACCACCGTCATGGTGACCTCCGGTGACACGATGATGATGGGCGGCTTGTTCGAGGAGTCGGGGGGAAGCGGCAGCGCAGGATTTCCCTTTTTGTCAACCATTCCGGTGCTCGGCGGCTTGTTTGGTCAGCAAACGTGGAACCACAACCGCAGCGAACTGGTCATGTTGATCACCCCGCGAATTCTTGACACCGAGGAGGACACGCGCGAGGTGGTCGATGAGCTGCGGCGCAAGCTCGAGGCCATCGAACGGTTCGTACCGAGTGCCTCGACGGCTCAGCTGCCGACCCGGGCCGAGGATCGCGAGCGTCTCAAGCGAGAAATCCGTGAACTCAACGCTTCGTTACGCGTTCAATCGGATCACCAGCATGAAGCGAATCAGCCGGCTGCGCAGCCCGCGCCATGAAATGGCGAAGCGTTCCGGCGATACGCACCACAGCGCATTACCTAGCCGGCTGGCGGCGGACGTTAGGCCGTTCGGGGCGCGGTCTGTTCTTCCCTCGAGTGATCCGCTCGATCGTCCGCGGACTCGTACCTTGCCTGGCGTCCAATGACGCAGCGGCAACGCAAAGATGTCTAAGGGTGAGGGTCTTTTCTCAACTTTACCTGCCTGTGAAGGGATGAGTCTCATGCGCAACACAACACGTTTTCGAGGCGAGCCACCGCGCCCGCGCGCACGCCGGAGGCTTGCCGCGGCTGCAGGGCTTGGCTTCTTTGTCTTTGTTGCGGTCGATGGTTT
>JANWWI010000001.1 GCA_025056355.1 Casimicrobiaceae bacterium
CTAAGTGTAGTTTCTCAAGACGTTGTTTACGTCGAAGCCGAGTCTGGAGGCTGGTGGGAGGTGGTGTAGGGCGCGGTGGGGTCGTGTGAAGTTGTAGTGGTTGAGCCAGAGGGGTAGTTGGGCGTTTCGGGCTTCGGAGTTTGGGTAGACGAAGGCGTAGGCCCATTCGCGCAGCAGCGTTTGGATGAAGCGTTCGACTTTGCCGTTGGTTTGGGGGCTGTAGGGTCGGGTGGTGATATGTCGCAGGCCGTGTTGGCGCAGCACAAGTGTTTGAACTGCCAGGAGCGGTAGGCGCTGCCGTTGTGGCTTCGCCGAAACTTCGCCTGCGGCTTGTTTTCGGTCATGACGGCGCGGATGGGAACACCGAGGCTGCGGTAGAAGTCGAGCGCGGCCAGCAGGAAGCGGCAGGCGCTTCGAGTGGGTTTGATCGGGAAGCATGAGGCTTCAAGCCGACCCGGGAGTGATCATCGATGGCGGCGTGCAGGGTTTTGTCGCCAGCGCGGGGCGTGTAGCGGGTGGGGTCAGCCGTGACGCGGTGTCCGGGTTGGCTGAAGCGTGCGAGGCGTTTCATGTCGATGTGCAGCAGTTCACCCGGTCGGTCACGTTCGTAGCGCTGCGCTGGGCTGGGGAGGCTCAGGCGATTGAGGCCGCGAGCCTTCAAGGCGCGGGCTACGGTGCTGCGGCCCGAAGCCCACGGTGTAGGCGATGTCATCGTAGGTGCGCCCTTCGAGTCGGCTCGAGCGCTCGAGGCGCGCTCGATCAGAGAGACATCGGCGCGCCGTGCGCTGCGCCTGGGGCGCGAGGAGCGATCGGCAAGACCGGCAGTGCCTTCTGCGCGGTAGCGACGCAACCACTTTCTGGCCGTTGTCACGCTGACCCCTGCGGCAGAGGCTGCCTGTGAGAGGCCAAAGCGTTGGATCAGCTCGATCAGATGCGCTCGACCTTTGGGCGTCAATCGGGCATTCTTATGGATGTTCATCCGGGGCTCCTGAGGACAAGAGAGGACTGTCAACACCCCCATCTTGCCTCAACCCGGGTGAACAACGTCTTGGGAAATGACACCTAGATACAAGGCGGTCGCGTGCTCTCAGTGCCGCTTCGGGCTTTCGCCCGACGCGCACCGACAGCGCAAATGAGGATCCAGCGATGACCCGATCACCCATTTTGCACAACTTGACGTACACAACAACCGCGGCCCCGAAGGCTTGATCGTCGTGCGCGCTTCCGAGTCGCCGAACGGCAAGCCGCTGCTCATCGTCGGTCACGAGACGAGCGGCACAACCGCGATCTACGAAATCCGCCTTGCGTACTGAAGGCGCATGCCGCCGCGGGTTGCCGGCTCGTCCGCACCCATCCGCTGTCGCCTTCCAGCGTGCGAGGCTTGGCAGCCTGCGGCAAATGGGGCAGACTCCAGGGGCATGAGCCAGCCTGAGGCCTCTTTCTCCGAACTGCTTGCGGCAGCCGAGCTCGACTCGCTGATCCGACGTCTGCCGAAAGCCGAGTTGCACGTGCATCTCGAAGGCACGCTCGAGCCCGAGATGCTGATCGCGAAGGCGCGCAAGCATGGTATCCAGCTTCCCTATGCCGACGAAGCAGCCGTTCGCGCCGCGTATCGCTTCACGAATTTACAGTCCTTCCTCGATCTCTATTACGCGGCCACGGCCGTGCTCAGGGATCAAGACGACTTCTACGACCTCACCTGGGCCTATTTGCAGCGCGCGAAGGCTGATGGGGTTGTGCACGTCGAAGCCTTCATCGATCCGCAGGCGCACACGACGCGTGGCGTGGCGCTCGAGGCGGTCATGACCGGTGTGCTTGATGCCTTGAACGACGGCCATGCTGAACTCGGGATCAGCTATCGCCTGATTCCGAACGTCCTGCGGCATCTTTCGCAGGAAGCGGGTGAGGCGATGCTCGAGGCGCTTGAACCCTGGTTCACGGCGATTCACGGTTTTGGGCTCGATTCCTCGGAGCTCGGGCATCCGCCGTCGAAGTTCAAGCACCTTTTCGCGCGCGTTCGGGCGCTCGGCTTTCCGGTGGTCGCGCACGCGGGCGAAGAAGGTCCGCCCGAATACATCGTCGAAGCCCTGGATGCACTCGGAGCCGTGCGCATCGATCACGGCATCCGCGCCATCGAGGATCCGGCGCTTACGTCGCGGCTTGCACGGGCGCAGATACCGCTCACGGTGTGCCCATTGTCAAACGTTCGGCTATGCGTCGTGCCTGATCTTGCCGCTCATCCGTTACGCCGGTTGTTCGAGGCAGGGTGCCTGGTCACGATCAATTCCGATGACCCGGCTTACTTTGGCGGCTATGTTGCCGCGAACTACCGTGCGGTGGCCGAGGCGCTTGGCTTTACGCGTGAAGAGCTCAAGCGCCTGGCGGCGATGTCGATCCGTGCGAGCTGGCTCAACGACGCGGTCAAAGCGCGCCATCTTGCCGCGATCGACGCAATGGGTGCGTGAGGGCCGTTGTCGCAATCGCCCGAGCGGATCGTCAAACAAGCGCTGCGGTGGGTTGCCGTTCCAGGCCTCGCGTGTTCGACTCGCTTTACGGGCCGGGCAAGGCGGACGACCCGGGTCGCAGACTCAAACGGCCACGGCGCGCGATTGCCAGGCCGTCACAGCGGCAGCCGTCGTGCCGGGTGGTCGAGCGAGGAGCGCTAGCCTTCGACCCTCCGCGCTTTGCCCGATCGCCGCGACCGGCCTGCCCTTTGCCAAGACAGGTGACGCCTAGGTATCGGCTGTGAGGCAATCGAGAGGCTAGTGAGCACGAATCCTCGTGTGCTGATCGCCTGCGGTGCTCTGCGGCATTGGCCAGTGGGAGGCAAGCCGCGGATATTCTTCCTCCCTCGCGAGCGATCGTCGGTTTTTTGGGACGCGTTCTTACCACACGCGTTCCAGCCTGCGGCGCGGGGGAGGATCTTGGGGTGTGCCCTCCCGTTCGTTCGCCATGGGGCGATTGGAGTGCGATTTCCACGGCGCACCGATCCTCGGCCGTGAGCCGCGGCAAGGCTCGACTCACGAAAACAGACCGTCGAACATCTGTACCTCGACCTTCGTCCCAGGCTCGACGTTGCCGACCTCAGCATCAAGCACGATGAAACAGTTGGCTTGGGTCATCGAGGAAAGAATGCCAGAGCCCTGGTCGCCGGTGGTGCGTACTTCATAGCCATCGGCGCCCCTCGTGAGCACGCCGCGTTGGAATTCGGTGCGTCCCGGGAGTTTCTTGATGCGGTTCGTGAGCGTGGCTTGAACGGTTGGCGGTAAGGAGAAGTCCGTGCGGCCCTGCAAAATGGCCAAAGCGCCGCGCACGAATTGGCAAAAGGTGACCACCACGGCCACCGGATTGCCGGGCAGGCCAAAGAAGTGGGCACGTCCAATTCGTCCGTAGGCAAGCGGTCGGCCCGGTTTCATGGCGATCTTCCAGAAAAGGACCTCACCGAGCTCGTTGAGCATCGGTTTGATGAAATCGGCCTCGCCGACGCTGACACCGCCTGAGGTGATGATCACGTCGGCGCAACTGGCGGCCCGCTCAAAGGCAGCGCGAATCGCTTCGGGCGTGTCCACGAAATTGCCGAGATCGATCGGCTCGCAGCCTGCCTGTGTGATCAAGCCCCAAAGTGTGTAGCGGTTGGAGTCGTAAATCTCTCCCGGGCCGAGCGGTGAACCGATGGTCTTGAGCTCATCTCCCGTGGAGAAAAAGGCCACACGCAGTTTGCGGTAGACATCGATCTCGGCAATCCCCAAGCTGGCCATCAGACCGAGAGCTGAGGGCGTGATGAGCTTTCCACGCGCGAGCGCCACGGCTCCAGCCTTCAAATCCTCGCCGGCAAGCCGACGGTTCTGTCCGGGTTTGTAATCCGGGCCGATGACGACGCCTTGGTCAGTCTCTTGCACCTTTTCTTGCGGCGCAACGGTGTCACAGCCCGGCGGCATGACCGCTCCGGTGAAGATGCGAACGCACTCGCCGGGGCCGACCGGGCTTAGATAGGGTTTGCCCGCGAAACTCTTGCCAACGGGCTTGAACAGCGTCGTGTGGGCAAGGTCTGCGTGCCGGAAGGCCCAGCCGTCGAAACCGCTGTTGTCGTGTCCGGGCACGTCGATGGGCGAGACGATGTCACGGGCAAGCACACGACCGAGCGCGCTTCGAATCGGCACGCGCTCAAAATCGGTGAGCGGTTCGAGCACGCGCGCGATGTAATCTCGCGCCCGCTCGACCGACATCGCGCTGGGGTCGTAGTCGCTGTCGCGGGAAAAGGCAGAAAGCGCACTCATGGGATCGATGGGGAGTTGAGAGGCTATCGAAGCGTCTGGCTTGGCAGTGTACGCAGGCCGTGGTGCTCAGGGCGAATCACGGTGAGCGGCGCCTGTTTTCATGTTGTGCCAGCTCCTCGAGCGTGTTCAAGTTGGTAAAGGAGCTCTCTTCCGGGAAGTCGACGGCCACTCCCCGGTGTTGAGCAAACCAGCGATCGATCTTGCGCTCGCCGTGAGCCAGAAAATGCTCCAGCGACGGTGCGAGCGAAGCGCGTAGGGCGGCATAGACCGGATGGGCCTGGGCCCCGGTTTGCGCCCAGGCAAGATCGGCTTGGCCGCACAGCAACGGGGCGAGCAAGCGTGCAACAAGGTCGTCTGGCAAGAACGGGCCATCGCACGGAGCGGTCACCAGAAAAGGCGTGCGGCAAACCTGAAGCCCCGCATGGACGCCGGCCAAGGGGCCCGCAAAACCTTTGATCCGATCGCTCACGACCGGCCAGCCGAAGGCAGCATATTCATCGAGATGGCGGTTGGCGTTGATCAGGACCGCCGCGACCTGAGGTGCAAGCCGTTCGAGCACGTGCGCGACGAGCGGCCGGCCACGAAAAAGGACAAGTCCCTTGTCGCGTTGCTGCATCCGGCGGCCCAGGCCGCCCGCAAGAATGAGTCCAGTCACCGTATCACGCATCATCCACCTTCCGCGAGGGAGGACCGCCGGGGCGAGGTCTCGAGGCGAGGGATCATCCGAACACCCCTGCGCACGCTGGGGGAGGGGCCGCGGGCAAGCGGGCTTTGAGGCAGCGCTTTGCCTGTGTGACAATCCGCGGCCATATCCACAAGCGATTCAGGTGACGTATGCTGGATAAGGACGGATATCGGCCAAACGTCGCCATCGTACTTGCGAACCAGCGAAATCAGGTTTTCTGGGGCAAGCGCGTCAAGGAACATTCTTGGCAGTTTCCGCAAGGCGGTATCCAACCGGGCGAGACGCCCGAGCAGGCCATGTACCGCGAACTGCGGGAGGAGATCGGACTCCGGCCCGAGCATGTGTTGATCCTTGGCCGCACGCGTGACTGGCTGCGCTACGAGGTACCGGCGGCCTGGGTTCGCCGGGAATGGCGCGGCTCCTATCGCGGCCAAAAGCAGATCTGGTTTCTGCTTCGGCTCATCGGTCGCGACAGCGATTTGAACCTTCGCGCCGACGCGCGACCTGAATTTGACGCATGGCGGTGGACCGACTATTGGGTCGATCTCGACAGCGTCATTGAGTTCAAGCGCGAGGTCTATCGCCGGGCGCTCACGGAGCTCGAACGCTACCTCTATGCGGGGCAGACGCCGACGCCTGAGCATTTGGCGCGCTCTTCCTCTGGGATGACGGTTGCGTGCGGTGGCGCCGCGCGGAGCGCGGTTTCGGCGAGCGAGTCGTAGGGCTTGTGCTCGGTTCGCGCTCCGCAAGCGCGATGAGGTCGTGTTCGGTTGCCTCCACGACGCGTACGGTCAACCGCTGACCAGGTTTGAAGCAGGCGCCGTTTTGGACGTGGACGAGCCCATCGATTTCTGGGGCATCGGCCCAAGAGCGGGCAACAGCGATGCCGGATTGAACGTCATCGACGATCACTTCGATCGACTGGCCGATTTTTTCTCGTAGCCGTGCGGCGCTCAGCTCGGCTTGCAGGGCCATCAGACGAGCGCGCCGTTCTTGCTTGAGCTCCTCGGGCACGGCACCGGGGAGCGCGTTGGCGGCAGCTCCTTCGACCGGGGAATAGGCAAAGCATCCCACTCGGTCGAGCTTTGCTTCGCGCAAGAAATCGAGCAGCTCTTCGAACTCCGCCTCGGTTTCTCCGGGGAAGCCGACGATGAAGCTCGAGCGGATGGTCAGGCTCGGGCACTCACGCCGCCAGGCTCGAATTCGGTCGAGGTTGCGCTCAGCCGCCGCGGGACGCCTCATCAAGCGAAGGATGCGTGGGCTTGCGTGTTGAAATGGGACGTCGAGATAGGGCAACAGGCGCGAGGTCGAGTCGAGCCTGCATTCGGCCATGAGGGGGATCACCTCGTCGACCCAGGGGTAGGGGTAGACATAGTGCAGCCGCACCCAGACGCCGAGCCGCGCCAGCTCGCGCGCCAGTTCCGTAAAGCGTGTTCGGACCGGCCGGCCGCCGACAAAGTCCATGCGGTGCCGCAAATCGATCCCGTAGGCCGAGGTGTCTTGCGAGATGATGAGCAGCTCTCTGACGCCCCCGGCGACGAGCGCTTCGGCCTCACGCAAGACTTCACCGATCGGGCGCGAGAGGAGGTTTCCGCGCATCGATGGAATGATGCAGAAGCTGCAGCGATGGTTGCAGCCCTCGGAAATCTTGAGATAGGCATAATGGGGCGGGGTGAGTTTGACGCCGTGATCGGGTACGAGATCGAAGAAGGGCTCGTGCGGCCGCGGCAGATGCGTGTGAACGGCATCGACCACTTCGTGCGGACGATGGGGACCGGTGACCGCAAGCACTTTCGGGTGGCGCGCCCGTATGTATCCCCCCGCCTCGCGAGCGCCCAGGCAACCGGTCACGATGACGCGGCCGTTTTCCGCCAAGGCCTCGCCGATTGCCTCGAGCGATTCCTCGACGGCTTCATTGACGAAGCCGCAGGTGTTGACGATGACCAAATCGGCCGCTGCGTAGTCGGAGACGGTCTCATACCCCTCGCTACGGAGGCGGGTGAGGATCAATTCGCTATCGACGAGGGCTTTCGGGCAGCCCAAGGAGACAAAGCCGATGCGTGGAGCGGCGGGTCGCTTTGCCATGGCCTGTTGCGCTCAAGTCCGGTCGCCGCGTGAGGAGGGCGCCGGCGCCCCTGGGAAGAGGGCCCGCGTGGTGGCCTGCATGCGTTCCTGCATCTCGGCAAACATCTTCGAGGACTGTTCGAGGAAGTTCACCATCATGCTTTGCATGGCCGGGGCCTGCAGTTGCATGAATTGCCGCCACAGCTCACTGCTCATACGCGCGGGATCCGACGCGACGCTGCCAAGCGCTACCCCTTGTTCTGCCATCCGGCGCTGGAAGTCGAGAAAGGCACGGACGTTCTGCTCAAACAGGCTGCCGACCACGGGCTGCATCGCGGCGTGATAGAAGCGGATCATCTGCGCGAGCATTTCGTTGGAAAACATCGGCACGCCGCCGGTCTCCTCTTCGAGAATGATCTGAAGCAGGATCGACCGCGTGAGGTCCTCGTGGGTTTTCGCGTCACGGACGACGAACGGCGTGTGATCGAGCACCATTTGCCGGATATCGGCCAAGGTGATGTAGGCGCTTGTGGCCGTATCGTAGAGCCGCCGGTTGGGATATTTCTTGATGACGCGCGGCTGGCCGTCGCTGTGGCTGGAACTGCCGTGGGTCTTCAAAGCCATGAATCGTCGCCGGTTGTGCGCTGCGAAATTGTAGGCGGCTCGTTCCGGGCGAAGCAGCCTCATCGCGAGCGCTCGGCCTCGATCGCCGCCGGCAACCGGACTGGAGTGCCGACTCTAATGATGCTGCGTTGCAACAAAGACGCCTTGCAATGTGTTTGAAATGCACCTAGCATTGAATTTGTGCACCGCAGCATCCGCGGGCTTTTAGTTAGGAGAACCCCCATGTTACCCGTGTTTGAACAAGTCGCTGAACTCAACCGCGCTTACGTTGCCAACGTGCTCAAGTCGATGGATGTCGCGGTGGATTTCGTGACCAAGGCGTCGAACTTTACGGTGAAGGCTGGCAACGAGTTTGCCCAGGCGACCGTGGCCGATCTTCATGCCTTGGCGGCAGTCAAGGCGCCGCACGAATTCCTGCCGCTGCGAGCCAAGCAACTCGAAGAAAAGGCCGAGTGGGCCGTGTCCACGTCGCGTGAGGCGATCGAACTCGTCTCGAACGCTCAGGCTGAGGCTCTAGCGCTGGTCGAGGCGCAAGCGGCGGAGGCGGCGAAGCTCTTTGTGACGAGTCTCGACAAAGTGGCCAAGAGCGCTCCCCAGAACGTGCCGGGCGTTGACTATGCGATCTCTGCGCTCAAGGCTGGCGTGGAAACCTCGCTTGCTGCGTTCGAAACGGTCGCTAAAGCGAGCAAGGAAAGCGTGGAGTTCGCGGGCCAGCAAGTCAAGGCGGCGGCTTCCAGCGCAGCAGCCAAGCGCAGCAAGTAACCGGCTTCGCGGCTCAACCAGAGCCCGCGATTCGCATCCCCGTAGCCCCACGCGCCGTGGGGCTTTTTTTATGCGTGAGCGGGGGCTCGCAAATAAAAAAGGCCCGCCGAAGCGAGCCTTTCGCTCCCGGAGCGCGTTTCTTCGCGGTCGATGCTCCGGGACAGGACGAAGTTGTATTAGTTGGCTTGCGTGTTGAGCGTGTCGCCCTTCAAGTTCGGGTAGCGCACGTGCTCGACCAAGTCCTGAACTTCTTGCTTCGGTGCCGGCGTGAGCAGGCTCACGATGATGATGATCGCAAAACCGAGCGGCACGCCGAAGATACCGGCCGAGATCGGCTGGATGTCCCACCACATGTAGTCAGACACTGGCCCCGTGACGCCGAACACCGAACGCAGCCAGGGCTGGGTCGTGGCCATGTAATAGAAGGTCACGACCGTCCCGGCGATCATACCGAGGATTGCCGCGATGCCGGTCGTGCGCTTCCAGAAGATCCCTAGCACGAGGGCCGGGAAGAAGCCCGCCGCCGCAAGCGAGAACGCCGCCGAGACGAGGAACAGGATGTCGGCGACCTTGAGCGATGCCACGTAGGCGGCGAGAATCGCCACAATCAACAGAAGCATCTTCGAAACGGTCACCCGTGTGGAGGTCGAGGCGTTCGGGTTGATCATCTTGTAGTAGAGATCGTGCGACAGGGCGTTCGCAATCGTGAGCAGGAGCCCGTCGGCCGTCGAGAGTGCCGCAGCCAAGCCACCCGCCGCCACCATGCCGGAAATCACATAGGGCAGACCAGCGATCTCGGGCGTCGCTAGGACAACGATGTCGCCGCCAATCGTAATTTCGGCCAGCTGCAAGATACCGTCCTTGTTGACATCGGTGACGGACAGCAGGGTTGGATCGACGCGATTCCATTGCGCAACCCAGGCCGGTAGCTTGGCAAACTCCGTGCCCACGACCAGGGTGTAGATGTCGTACTTGACCAGTACCGCGAGCGCCGGTGCGGTCCAGTAGAGCAGCAGGATGAAGAACAATGTCCAAAACACGCTCTTGCGCGCTTCTTTCACGCTCGGGGTGGTGTAGTAGCGCATCAAGATGTGCGGCAGTGCCGCCGTGCCGACCATGAGGCAGAACACGAGCGCAAGGAAGTTGCGTCGCGCGATCTCGCGCGCTTTTTCATCCTTCGCCGGGAAGGCTTCTGCGTGTCGTAGAGGCGGGTTGGCGCGTGGCTTGACCGCCGCGTCCTTCTTCCAGGCTGCTTCGGCCGCCTTGGCGTCCTTCGGGAAGGTATCGACCGCCTTTTGCGCGGCAGCGATCACCTCGGGGGCTGCATTGTTGGCCTTGGCGTCTTCGAGCGCCTTGAGCACGGCGGCCTTTTCGGTCTCGTAAGAACCGGGAAGACCCTTGAGCTTCGCCTCGGCAGCGGCGGCGCGGTCCGCATAGATCTTGCGGACTTCGAGTTCCTTAGGATCCTTGAGTAGTTGCTCCTCGCGCGCTTCGACCTTCTGCAGGACGCTGCCGTAGACGAGTTGCGGGATCGGAATGCCGGTGTGTTTGACCGAGAGCCAAATCACCGGAATCATGTACGCAATGATCAGGATGATGTACTGAGCAACCTGCGTCCAAGTGACCGCGCGCATGCCGCCCAAGAACGAGCAGACGAGAATGCCTGCAAGCCCGAGAAACACTCCGTACTGGAAGTCGATTCCCGTCAAGCGCGTCGTGATGAGCCCGACACCGTAGATCTGCGCCACCACATAGACGAAAGAAACCAGGATCGCGATCAAGATCCCCACGAAGCGGGCAGCGTTACCCCCATAGCGGGCCCCGAGGAAGTCCGGGATCGTGAACTGGCCGAATTTGCGCAGGAATGGCGCAAGAAAGAGCGCGACGAGCACGTAGCCGCCCGTCCAGCCCATGATGAACGCAAGCCCGCCGTAGCCGGTGAGGTAGAGCGTTCCGGCCATGCCGATGAAGCTGGCTGCCGACATCCAGTCGGCCGCTGTGGCCATGCCGTTGAACACGGCCGGCACGCGCCGCCCGGCAACGTAATACTCCGCAGTCTCGGAGGTGCGGCTCATGATGCCGATACCGGCGTAGAGCAGCACGGTAGCCAACAAGAAGATGTAGCCGATCCAGGCCTTGGGTAGACCAAGCTGCTCGAGGATGGCCAGCGCGACGATGAAGATCAGGAAGCCGCCCGTATACCAGCCATAGACCTTACGCAGCTGGGCCCGGAAAGCTTTTTGCGATGCGGCAGCAAACATTACTCTTCCTCCCCTTCGGCAACGCCGTACTCTTCATCGAGTGCATTCATGCGGCTCTGATAGACCCAAATCAGGATCAAATAGACGATTAACGCGCCTTGCGCGCCCATCCACCACGCAAACGGCCATCCGAAGAACCGGAAGCTCAGGTCACGCGCGAAGTACGCGACGACGAACGTGACCACGAACCAGATGGCCAAGAGCACCAGCGTGAGTCGGAGCTTGCGCGACCAGTACTCACGGTGCCGTTCGGTGATTTGTTGCATCGATAGTCCTCCTTCGAAGAAACCCGGTTCGCGCGCCCGATGCAGGCATTTTTAGGATTGTTTCCTGCGAGGGACGCACTGACGCTAAAGATAATCCAGAACCTGGCATGCGCAAAGCACACTTGAACAAACGAAAGGATTCGTAAAGGATTCTTGTGCGCTCGTCAGCGCCTTGTAAGCGCGATGCGTCAGCGCGATGTAAGTTTCCTGTGCGTGCGCCCACTGCCGTGCGAAGTACTCGCGGCGTGCTGCGAGCATGTTTTTGTGGGCGTCAGCGACCGGTCAGTCACTTCAGCGTTGCCACCAACGCTCGACCCCGACGCGAATGCCCGTCTCGTCTTCAAGGCGGGCGGCATTGCGCGGATCGAACTCGCTGAGCTGGCGAATCGCTCGCGCGGCGCGTTCCCGGTCGCCGAGGCGCGCGTACACCCGTGCCAGTTCCATGTGCCCGAAGGGCGAGAGGGGCTGCAGTTTGATGTTCTCGCGCAGGGGTTCGATGGCTTGATCGAGGCGTCCGAGGCGGATCAAGCTCATGGCAAGTCCAAACCAAGCGCGGTCTTGCTTCGGGTTGAGTTCGAGCGAGCGTCGAAACGCGGCGATAGCTTCTTCGTGCGCCGCGTTTTCCTGACGCAGAAAACCGAGGTTGAACCAGTGATCCGAATTGGCCGGGTCAAGCTCAACCGCCCGCTCAAAGCCGGCCAATGCATCCTGACGTCGGCCGAGCTCGTGCAACACGAACGCCAGCCGCGCGTGGGTGAGCGCGTCGTCGGGACGAAGGGCGATCACACGGCGATAGTGCTCAACCGCTGTGGTGCGGCGGTTGAACACAAGTGCCCAGGTCGCAATTTGCGTGTAGTACCAGACCAGAAGTCGTTCGAGCACGCGCTAGCCTCCGGCGCACAAGGGCACGTGCGGAAATTTCAAGCACAGGCGCGCGAAAAACAGCACAACGTAGAGCCAGAAGCACAGCGAAAAGGCGACGAAGGGGATGAAGCGGTCTTCGATCGCCGCGGGGGTGATCCGGCGCACCAGCGTGGTGAACGGAGAAGCGAGAAAGCGAAACAGCCGATAGATCGGATTGCGTTCGCGCGCCGGCCAGTTGAAGATGCCCACAACGAACTGCGCGATGTAGAAGATGCCAACCAACATCACGAGGTTGTGGGCAATGGCAAGCAGGGTCTCCATGGGGTGGGGCAAAAAAAGCCGCTTGTGGCTGAGCGCGCCGGCCTCGGGCGCTCAGAGATTGTAGGAATGCTGGACAGGGCGCTTCGGATTTGCGAGGCGGCTTCAGCGCGCGCGGTGCCCTTGACCCGGCCGCGCCGGGTTTCTGAGGCGGCCGGGTGTTGCGTTTTGGATCGAGGGGGCACGCGCGCGACAGCGCAAAGGCCCACCGCGCTCACGCTCGAGCTGCTCAGAGGCTTTGCTTGAGCTGCTCGAGGATGGCCGGATTCTCAAGCGTCGAGACGTCTTGCTTGATCTCCTCGCCGCGAGCGATCGCACGCAAGAGCCGGCGCATGATTTTCCCCGAGCGCGTCTTGGGCAGATTGTCGCCAAAGCGGATGTCTTTCGGCTTGGCGATGGGGCCGATTTCCTTGGCTACCCAGTCGCGCAATTCCTTCGCGATGGCAGCGGCCTTTTCCGGATCGGTCGGGCGCTGCCCTTTGAGCACGACGAAGGCCACGATCGCCTCGCCCGTGACCGGGTCCGGACGCCCAACCACGGCGGCCTCGGCCACAAGGGCGCTGTGGGCGACCAGCGCCGATTCAATCTCCATTGTGCCCAAGCGGTGCCCGGAGACATTGAGCACATCATCGATGCGACCGGTGATGCGAAAGTAGCCGCGCTCGGGGTCGCGCACCGCCCCGTCCCCGGCGAGGTAGTAGCCCTTGAGCTCGGCCGGGAAGTAGGTTTTCTTGAAACGTTCGGGGTCGCCCCAAATCGTTCGCAGCATCGAGGGCCAGGGCTTTTTGATCACCAGCAGGCCTCCCGAACCGTGGGGTACATCGGCACCGGTTTCATCAACGATTGCGGCCTCGATACCGGGCAGGGGCAGGGTGCATGAGCCCGGCACGAGCGGCGTGACCCCAGGCAGCGGGGTGATCATGTGACCGCCGGTTTCGGTCTGCCAGAAGGTATCGACGATCGGGCAGCGCTCTCGACCCACGTTTTTGTAGTACCACATCCAGGCCTCGGGGTTGATTGGCTCACCCACCGAGCCAAGCAGCCGCAGGCTGGAGAGGTCATACTTGCTCGGCGCATGTTCGGGCGAGGTCTCGGCAGCCTTGATGAGCGAGCGAATCGCCGTCGGTGCGGTGTAGAAGATCGTGACCCGATGTCGCGCGATCATTTCCCAGAAGCGCCCGGGGTTCGGCCACGTCGGCACGCCTTCGAAGACGACCTCGGTGGCGCCGGTGGCCAGCGGCCCGTAGCAGACATAGGTGTGGCCGGTCACCCAGCCCACATCGGCTGTGCACCAAAACACATCGCTTGGCTTGATGTCGAAGGTCCAGCGCATCGTGAGCATGGCGTGCAGAAGATAGCCGCCGGTTGAATGCTGCACCCCCTTGGGCTTTCCGGTTGAGCCGGAGGTGTAGAGGATGAAAAGCGGGTGTTCGGCATCGACCCAAACCGGCGGGCAATCCTCCGACTGACCGCCTTCGACCTGGGCCCAGTCGATGTCTTTCGGGCCGTAGGCGACGTTGCCGCCGGTGCGCTTGTAGACGATCACATGGCGCACCGCCTCGCAGCCGCCCATGGAGAAGGCCTCATCCACTGCGGGCTTGAGCGGCAGGGCTTTGCCGCCCCGCAGCTGCTCATCGGCGCAGATCACAAGCACTGCCCCGGCATCGACGATGCGCTCTTGCAAGCTCTTGGCTGAAAAGCCCCCAAAGACCACCGAGTGGGTGATTCCCAGCCGCGCGCAGGCCTGCATCGCGACAATGGCCTCGATCGACATCGGCAGATAAATGATGGCGCGGTCGCCCTTTTGGTAGCCGAGCGCCTTGAGACCGTTGGCAAAGCGGCACACCCGGCGGTAGAGCTCGCGGTAGGTGATCGTGGTGACCTTGCCGTCGTCGGCTTCGAAGATGATGGCGGTCTTGTGTTCAACCGGCGTGCCGAGATGGCGGTCGAGGCAGTTGTAGGAGGCGTTCAACTCCCCGTCTTCAAACCACTTGTAGAAGGGCGGGTTCGAGTCGTTGAGCGTCTTGGTAAAGGGTTTGGACCAGATCAGCGTCTCTCGCGCGAGATCCGCCCAAAACCCGGCATGGTCTGCAGCGGCCTTCGCCCGCATCGCTTCCACGTCGGCCGGCTTCACATTGGCCTGCGCCGTGAAGGCGGCCGGTGGCGGAAAGACCCGGTTTTCAACGAGGATAGACTCGATGGCGGCAGACATGGTGGGTTCGCTCCTTTATTTGTTGATGGGCCGGCGCGGGCGGGCTTGGCCCTGTGGTTGGGGTGCGCCGCTCGGGCCGAGCGGTTACCTCAAAATGTAGCGACTGAGCCTAGCGCTCGCTCATGACGCCGGGCTTACGCGCACGCCGTGCGCACCGCCGCGGCAGCCGGAGCGAGGCTCGGATATAACGTCAAATTTCACCCCGACCGGCAAAGGCCGGCAAGTTTTGGTTCGTTTTAGCTCGTCAGTAGGTGGGAGCGCCCGGTGCTTGCCGGGCATGTGGCGTCAGCGATGGCAGCAGATCGTAGCGACTCGACCCGGGAGCCCCAGGCGCGCCTGCGGCCGCTTCCCTTTTTCATTTTCGGCAGCCGTTGGTTGCAACTGCCCCTCTATGTGGGGCTGATTGTTGCGCAGTGCGTCTACGTCTTTCATTTCTGGGTGGAACTCCTCCACTTGGTGGAGGCCGCCTTCGGCTCTCAGAGCGCGCTTCAGACCCTCGTGACCAGCATCGGCTACAAGGCCGAAACCGCCTTGAGCGGGCTCAACGAGACCGTGATCATGCTGGTGGTACTTGCGCTCATCGATGTGGTGATGATTTCGAACCTGCTCATCATGGTGATCGTGGGCGGCTACGAGACCTTCGTCTCACGCATGCATTTGGAGAATCACCCGGATCAGCCGGAGTGGCTCTCCCATGTCAATGCCACGGTCCTCAAGGTGAAACTGGCCACGGCCATCATCGGAATCTCATCGATCCACCTGCTCAAAACCTTCATCAACGCGGCCAACTACAGCGAAAAGGTGTTGCTCTGGCAGACGGTCATTCATGTGGTCTTTTTGCTCTCGGCGATGGCCATTGCCGCCACCGACCGGCTCATGAACGTCAGCCCCGCCGCCGAGCGTCGAGCTGCCGCACACTGAGGCGTTCGCCCAGGAGCCCACATGAGCACACGCATCCTTGCGACCGATCTGATCGAATCGATCGCCGCGGCCTTGCAGTTCATCAGCTACTACCACCCGGAGGACTACATCCGGCATCTCGCGCAGGCCTATGAACGCGAACAATCGCCCGCGGCCAAGGATGCCATCGCGCAAATCCTGACCAATTCCCGCCTGTGCGCCCTGGGCCGTCGGCCGATTTGCCAGGACACCGGCATCGTCAATGTGTTCATGAAAATCGGCATGGAGGTTCGCTTCGAGGGCTTTACCGGAGGGCTCGCCGAGGCGGTCGATGAGGGTGTGCGCCGCGCCTACCACCATCCGGATAACAAACTGCGCGCCTCGATCGTGGCCGATCCGCTCTTCGAGCGCAAAAACACCCGTGATAACACGCCAGCGGTGCTCCATGTGGAGCTTGTCCCGGGCAATACGGTGGAGGTCACCGTGGCGGCCAAAGGCGGCGGAAGCGAAAACAAGTCGAAGTTCGTCATGATGAACCCCAGCGACTCTCTCGTCGATTGGGTGCTTGAAACCGTGCCCAAAATGGGTGCGGGATGGTGCCCGCCCGGGATGCTCGGGATCGGCGTCGGCGGCACCGCGGAAAAAGCGATGTTGCTTGCCAAGCAAGCGCTCATGGAGCCGATCGATATGTCCGATCTGCTCGCCCGAGGCCCCAGGAACAAAGTCGAGGAGCTTCGCATCGAGCTCTACCACAAAGTCAATGCCCTGGGCATTGGGGCCCAGGGGCTCGGGGGGCTGACCACCGTGCTCGATGTCAAGATCGCGATGGCGCCGACCCACGCGGCCTCGAAGCCGGTGGCGATGATCCCAAACTGTGCGGCCACGCGGCATGCGCACTTCGTGCTCGATGGCTCGGGCCCGGCTTACTGCGAGCCGCCGTCGCTCGAGCTGTGGCCGAAGATCGAGTGGGTGCCTGACATCGAGCGCAGCGAGCGGGTCGATCTGGATCGACTCACCCGCGAGCAAGTGGCCCGCTGGAAGCCCGGTCAGACCCTGCTTCTTACGGGCAAGCTGCTCACCGGGCGTGACGCCGCGCACAAGCGCATCGAAGAGATGCTTTCGCGCGGAGAGCCGCTGCCGGTCGATTTCCGCAACCGGGTGATCTATTACGTGGGGCCGGTCGATCCGGTGCGAGACGAGGTCGTGGGGCCCGCGGGTCCCACCACCGCCACGCGCATGGACAAGTTCACCGAGATGATGCTTGCGCAGACCGGCCTGATTGCGATGATCGGCAAGGCCGAACGCGGCCCGGCGGCGATCGAGGCGATCCGCAAACACCGCGCGGCTTATCTGATCGCCGTGGGGGGGGCGGCTTATCTGGTATCGAAGGCGATCAAGGCCGCGCGCGTTGTGGCGTTCGAAGATCTCGGCATGGAGGCGATCTACGAATTCGAGGTGCGCGACATGCCGGTGACGGTTGCCGTGGATGCTCAGGGTCGCAGCGTTCACGAAATGGGACCCGCCGAGTGGCGAAACCGCCTCGCGGGCATTCCCGTCGTGACCCGCTGATGGCCTCCTCGCGCATGTGGGCGACCTTTTCCTTTGAGATGGCGCTCTTGTCGGGCGCATTGTTGTTGACGCTGCTCGTGCTGTTCGTCGTTTGGGCGCGTCTGCGCGCGCTCGGCAAAACGGTGCAGGCCGCCAGTGTGGCACTCGCGGCGGTCGGACGCGGCGATCTGGAAGTCGAGTTGCCAGCGCATGGCAAGGGCGTGGCCGCAGAACTTGGGCGGTCGTTCAACGATGCCGTCCAGCGTCTTCACGAAACGCACAAACAACTGGCGGCGTACCAGCGCACGCTCGAAGAGCGTGTCAAAGAGCGAACTCGCGAACTCAATGAGGCAACCGCGCGAGCCGTTCAGATGGCGCAGACGGATCCGCTTACGCATCTGCCTAATCGCCTGCTGTTTTCGCGCGCGCTCGAAGAGGCGCTCAGAAAGGCGGCCAGTCGAGTCGGGAAGCTGGCGGTGCTGTTTGTCGATCTGGACCACTTCAAAGTGTTCAACGACACGTATGGTCACGAGCGCGGCGATCGGCTTCTACGGACGGTGGCAACACGCCTGGTCGAATCGGTACGAAGCGATGACATGGTGGCCCGCTTGGGAGGGGATGAATTCGTCATCCTCCTGCGTCATCTCGAAGGGCCAGGCGCCGAAGCGATGGCCGAGCGTATCGCGGCCAAAGTGCTCGCGGCGATTCGAGAGCCAATTGATTTGGGCATGCCGCCCTTCGAGGCGCAGGCATCGATTGGTCTGGCCGTCTATCCCCGCGACGGGCGCACTGCCGCGGAACTGCTCAGAAACGCCGACGCCGCGATGTATGCCGCGAAGCAGTCTGGACGTGGGCGCATCGAGACGTATTCCTCCGATCTAGCCCAGCGGCAGGCCGAGCGTGCCAAGCGCGAAGCGGCGATCCGAGAAGGACTTGATCGCTCCGAGTTCTTTCTGGTTTTTCAGCCGCAGTTGGACTGCGTCACGGGCTTGCCGTCGGGTGTTGAGGCGCTCTTGCGCTGGAATCAGCTCGGTCGCGGCGTGGTGCCCCCGAGCGAGTTCATCGCCACCGCCGAAGCCATCGGGTTGATTGGGGCGCTCGGTCAGCGTGCGCTCGAGCTCGCGTGCGCGCAAGTGCGTGAGTGGCAGCGATGCGATCTCTACGCGCGGATCGCGGTGAATGTATCGGTCAAGCAGATGGAAGATCCCGACTGGTTCGACAGTGTGCAAAGCACGATCGAAGAGTTCGGTGTCTCGCCGCGCTACATCGATCTCGAAATCACGGAGTCGACTCTCGTGGGCAACCCGCAACGCGTCATCGATGTGCTCAATCGGCTCAGTCGGCTCGGTGTCACATTGACGCTCGACGATTTCGGGACGGGCTATTCGAGCCTGTCCTACCTGGCGCAATTGCCGTTCAATACCGTCAAGATCGACCGATCCTTTACCGGTGCCCTGGATCGGCGCGAGCAGCGCAGCGTGGCTCAGGCCATTGTGGCGCTCGCGCATTCGCTCGGGATGCGCGTGATTGCCGAGGGCGTGGAAACGCCGCAACAGATGGCCATCGTGCGCGAGCTGGGGGTCGAGGAGATGCAGGGTTTCTACCTGGCGCAACCGATGCCTGCCGAGCAGATCCCTCAGTGGTGGCAACAGCAGATGGCCAACGCCCGTGTTTTGCTTGAAGCGCGCGGTCTGGCCCCCTAGGCGCATTGCGTCGCGCGTTATTCTCTTGGGCTGAATATCGCCTCTCGCGCCAGAGGGGTCTCTTGGGGTTGCCTTGTTAGGTCATGATTGCTCCTGAGTTCATTGCTCAGCTGCTTGCGCGGGTCGACATCGTTGAGGTCATCGAACGTCGGGTGCCGCTCAAGAAAGCCGGGCAGAACTACGTGGCGTGCTGCCCGTTCCATAAGGAAAAAACCCCCTCCTTCACGGTCAGCCCGACCAAGCAGTTCTTTCACTGTTTCGGCTGCGGTGCGCATGGCTCGGCAATTGGGTTCCTCATGGACTACGCCGGCATGAGCTTTCGCGATGCCGTGGCCGAGCTTGCCCAGTCCGTAGGCCTGCGTGTGCCCGCCGGGGGGGCGCCGCAACAGAGCGCCTCGCCCTCGCCACTGCTTGCAGTGTTGGCGCGCGCGCAACGCTTCTACGCCGAGCGCTTGCGCGAATCGCCTGCGGCCATCGACTATCTCAAACGGCGTGGCGTGAGCGCTGACATGGCGCGGCGATTCCAGCTCGGCTGGGCGCCTGAGGGATGGCAGCCGCTTGCCGCGGTGTTCGAGAACTACGCGGCAGACCCCTTGCTCGAACGTGCTGGGCTGGTCAGCGTTTCGGAGGGTGGACGCCGCTATGACCGTTTTCGCGCACGCTTGATGTTTCCGATCCTGAACGCCCGCGGGGCCGTTATCGGCTTTGGTGGGCGGCTGTTGGGCGACGCTGAGGAAGGAGGGCCCAAGTATCTCAACTCCCCTGAGACGGCCGTTTTTTCCAAGGGGCGCGAGCTCTACGGCTTGTTTCAGGCGCAGGCCGAGATCCGGCGCACGGGGCGCGTGATTGTCGTCGAGGGCTACCTCGACGTGATCGCGCTTGCCGAGCACGGTCTTGGCAACGTCGTGGCTACCCTTGGCACCGCCACCACGGGCGCGCATGCGGAACGCCTTTTGCGCCTGGCCGACGATGTTGTGTTTGCTTTCGATGGCGATGCGGCGGGCGAGCGCGCAGCCTGGCGTGCGTTCATGAACGTGTTGCCTGTGCTCAGTGACGGCAAGCAAGTGCGGTTTCTGTTCCTGCCGCCCGAGCACGATCCCGACAGCTACGTGCGCGCGAACGGGCGCGAAGCCTTCGAGCGCCTGGTCGAGCAAGCGGTGCCGCTGTCGGCTTACTGGCTCGAACGACTCCGGGCCGAGCGTCCGGGCGATACGGCCGAAGCGCGCGCGGCGCGCGCCGCGCTCGGGCGAAGGCATCTGGACGAAGTCGCGGCACCGCTCCTGCGCGCATCGCTGGCTCGGGCGCTTGCCGCCGACACGCACCTGCCCGTGGAGACAGTGCTTGGCGCTATCCCGCAGTCGGGGACGAATGCCCCCGGAAGCGCGCAGAAAACGGTTGCGGGTCCGCGTGGCCAGACGCCGCACTTCGGAGAGATGCCAAGCGAAGCGCCGGCGCGTGAAGGCTGGCGTGAGCCGCGCCCGGTGCTTCCCCGCTTCGACCCGGTCGAGCAGCGCTTGCGTTTGGCGGCTCGACGGCTCCTGTTTCGCCCGATGCTTGCGAGGCATCTCGAAGGGTTACGGATCCCTTCCGGCACGGGCGGCGGCGCGCTCGCCTTGCTTTTCGCCATCGTCGAAGCGGCTGGCCGGCTCGGCCCACAAGCCACGGCCGGCGCGGTGGCGGAATTGCTGCGCGAAAGCGAGTTTGCCGAGGAGATGCGCCGCTTGCTCACCGATCGGGATAATGCCCTCGATGAACAGATGAGCGAGGCCGAGATTGCCGCGGAATTGGGAGCCCTGCGTGAACGGATCGAGTCGGGCTTGCTCACAGCCCGACCGCAACCGGTCGTTGGCCCGGCGGGCCGTGTGGCTGGCGGGATCGTGAGCACGCTCGTACCGCAGCGTCGAGTCGAGGCGGCCCCGCCGGTCGTCGAGGGCAAAGCGCCGGAGGTCAAACCGCTGCGGTCCGCCGCGGCCGTGTTCGAGCGCGATCAAGATCCTGCGGCGCGTTCGCCGGCCGGGCTGGAACCTCCGTTTTGATGGGCCATTTTCTTCTGCGCCGCCGATGAAATTTTTTCCGCGATGCACGATCTTGAGCACAAATCACCGCTGATCGCGCCGGAGCGTTTGGCCGCCTATCTTGGGGATGAGGCGTGGCGGATCGTCGACACGCGGCACGATCTCGGCGATCCGGGGCGCGGTCGCGCGCTTTTCGAGGCCGCCCGGCTGCCAGGCGCCACGTTTTTGTCGATTGAGGCTGATTTGTCGGCCCGACCCAACGGACGCAACGGGCGCCATCCCTGGCCAACGGCCGAAGCCCTGGCCGCCACCCTGGGTCGTGCGGGCATTTGCCGCGAACACATCGTGGTCGTCTACGACCAGGGGAACGCGATGTTTGCAGGGCGGCTCTGGGGGTTGTTGCGCTGGCTGGGCCACGAGACGGTCTACGTGCTCGATGGCGGATTCGAGGCCTGGCTGGCCGCCGCGCTGCCGCTCGAGACCGGGCCGGTGCGGCAGCTCGCAGCGGGGCAGCGCTACCGCTACCCCGACGATCCCGAGCGCGACCGTCGGTTTCTCGCGACCGCCGAGGAGATCCTCGCGCGGCTCGGCGATCCAAACATGCTCATCGTCGATGCCCGGGCGCCCGAGCGCTATCGCGGCGAACAGGAGCCGATCGATCCTGTGGCGGGCCATATCCCGGGCGCCGTCAACTGGCCCTTTAGCGCGAATCTGCGCAACGGGCGCTTCAAGCCGGCGGCGGAGCTGGCCGCGCAGTGGCGCAGCGTGCTGGCCGGACGCGACCCGACAGCGGTTGTCCATCAATGCGGCAGCGGCGTCTCCGCGCTTGCGAACATGCTTGCCATGGAACACGCGGGACTGACCGGCAGTCGTCTGTACCCGGGCAGCTGGAGCGAATGGTGCGCCGACCCACGTCGGCCGATCGCGTGCGGCGGCTAACCCCGCGGCTGGGAACGATTCGGGGTTTCCGGGGTCAACGCTTCGAGCAGAGCGCACGTTGATGCGCTGGCTGCCGATGCGGGCCCCACGGGCCCGATCGGCACCGTGTATGGCACTCGGCTTTGGAGGAACCCTTCATGAACGCGACGCCCCATTTTCTGCTTCGTGCGCTCGCCCTGTCGCTTGCGGGCGCATTGGCTGCGGCCGCGGCGGCCCAATCGTTCACCGACGTCGCGCAGGTGGTCTCGGCCACACCTGTCTATGAGCGGGTACGCGGTGCGCCGCAGCAGGAGTGTTGGAACGAAACGATTTCGACCGGGCGCCGGGCGTATCGCGGCGAGGGCGGCTATGTCGAGGCGAGCGTACCGGGCGCAGCGAGCGGCGGGGGGGTCGGTGGTGGCACCGTGCTCGGTGCGATCCTCGGTGGCATCACCGGCTATCAGTTCGGAAATTCGCAGGCGGGGCGGAACACCGGTGCCGCGATCGGGGCCGTTCTGGGTGGCCTGGTCGGGCACTCGATCGAGAACTCGGCGTATGCCGAGTCGCGTGATGACCGTGCGTCGGGGCGAGTCGACTATGTTCCCGAGACGCGAACGGTGCAGCGTTGCCGCTCCGTGCCAGGACCTCTTACGGAGCGCATCGCCGGTTACGATGTGGTCTATCGCTACCAAGGACGCGAATACAGCACGCGGACGAGGGAACATCCGGGCTCCACGATCAACGTGCGCGTCACGCTCGTGCCTGAGCTGCGCTGAAGCGGCCAAGGCGCGCCGCGGAACTTCCCGCTCGGCGCCTGGTCTAAACGTTCGCAATAAACACGAGAAATGCCTCGCCGACGGGCTGCGACGTCACGCTCCTCCTCCTCCTCCCCTCGATTGAAGTCGCAGTCTTGTAGCCGACCTGCCGTCGTCCCCCGGACGTGGTCGAGCGGTTCGAGCAAGGATCCCGTTGTGATTGTCACATTCCTCCCCTTGATGTGACACAACCCCTCGGGCTGCGCGCAACGTGCAGCCCTTTTCTTTTCTGGGCGGGCATCGATCTGCCGTGTGGCTCACTGCCGCATCAGCGATGCCCCGTAGAATCCAGCCAGTTCGTTTTTTGTCGTCACGGGGGCTTTTGATGATTCGTCGCTATGGCGTGGGTAAGCGCCTCTCGGAACTGGTCACCTACCACGGGTTTCTCTTTCTTGCTGGGCAGGTCGCCAAGGACCCAAAGGCCGACATTCGCGAGCAGACCCGCCAGGTGCTCGAGCAGATCGACGAGCTCTTGGAGGAGGGGGGCGCCAATCGCAAGGGCATCCTTTCGGCCACCATCTACCTCAAAGACATGGCCGACTTTGCGGCGATGAATGAGGTTTGGGAAGCTTGGATTCCCGAAGGCCACGCCCCGGCCCGGGCGACCGTGCAGGCGGTCATGGCGCATCCGGACTACAAGGTCGAAATCCAAGTGATCGCCTGCAACGGCCTGAGCGCACACGATCACGGGCACAAGCACGACCACTAACCGAGGAGCCGAAAGCGCATGTCCAACCCGAGCCGCCATGCCTCGGCGGTGGCCGCCTGCACGCTGGCGGAGCAGGCGCCGGCGGCAACCCCCAGGGTCTCGCGCGAGACCTTCGAGCGAGTCATGTTTCCGACTTACGCGCCGGCGCAGTTCGTGCCGGTTCGCGGCGAAGGCTCGCGCGTGTGGGATCGCAAGGGCCGTGACTACATCGATCTGGCAGGCGGCGTGGCGGTGCTTTCGCTCGGGCACTGTCACCCCGCGCTCGTGGCCGCCCTCAAGGCACAGGCCGAGCGGCTCTGGCATGTCTCGAACTACATGGTCAATGAGCCCGCGCTCGAACTTGCGGCCAAGCTGGTCGAAAAAACCTTCGCCGACCGCGTGTTCCTCTGCAACAGCGGTGCCGAGGCCAACGAAGGCGCACTCAAGACCGCGCGCAAGTGGGCTATCACCCACTTCGGCGAGCGCAAGCATCGGATCGTCTCGACACTCAATTCCTTCCACGGGCGCACCTGGCTTGCCGTGGCAACCGGCGGCCAGGCCAAGTACGTCAAGGACATGGGCCCGGTGCCTCCGGGCATCACCCACGTGCCCTACAACGATGTCGACGCGCTTGCGCGCGCGATGGATGATGAGGTCGCCTGCGTGATCCTTGAGCCGATGCAGGGCGAGGGCGGCATGTATCCGGGCACGCCGGAGTTTCTTGGCGCAGCGCGCGAGCTCTGCGATCGGCATCGGGCGCTGCTCATCTTCGATGAAATCCAGTCCGGCGTCGGACGTACCGGTGCGCTCTATAGCTACATGCGGAAGGGCGTGACGCCCGACCTCCTGACCTCGGCCAAAGGACTGGGCGGCGGTTTTCCGATCGGCTGTTTCATGGCCCGGGCCGAGGTCGCCGAGGTCATGCAACCCGGCAGTCACGGCACCACCTACGGGGGTAATCCGCTTGGGGCTGCTGTGGCCAACGCGGTGCTCGATATCGTCGATGATCCGGCTTTTCTCGCCCGAGTGCTGGAGGCCGAGGCGCGGCTTCGCGCGGGCTTTGCCGCGATTAATGAGCGCTACCGAGTCTTTTCCGAGGTGCGTGGGGAAGGGCTTTGGCTCGGCTGCGAGCTCGTGCCGGCGTTCAAAAACCGAGCAGGTGACTTCATGAAAGCCGGGCACGAGCACGGCGTCATTTTCCTGACGGCCGGCAACAACGATGTGCTGCGCTTCGCCCCCGCGCTCAACATCACCGATGCCGAAATCGACGAGGGCCTTGCGCGGCTTGAGCGAGCCGTTGCGGCACTCAGCACACCGAGCTAGCGAGTCCCTTCGCTTGAGACCTCGCCTTTGCTGCCGCTCACCGGTTTTTAGCCAAACAGCCCGCGCGTGCCGGCCCTCTCGTCGGCGGCGCGTGAGGCTACCAAGCTAAACCGGACGTTCCTGCGGGCGCGCGAGCGGTTGACGCAAGCGCTCAAGCTACGCCCCTGACCAAGTAACCAAATCTCTCGGGCAGAGGCATGTGCGCGGCTCATTGGGCCTCGTCGTTGAGCCTCGCATCCAGGCTTGAGTGTTTGGCCGAGCTTACCGCCTGAGCGCAGCGCAAGGGTCTGCGCGCTCGACCGCGGGGATGCGTTCGACGAGATCGTAGGCCGGCCCAAGCGTCGGGTCGGCTGGCGGCGGATCGACTTCGATCACGCCAACGGCTAGGCAGCGCGCGCGTTCAGGCAACCAGCGCGCAACCCCAAGGTCGCGGCGGGTGTGGCCGCTTCCGGCGATGAGCACGGCTGGGCGGCCGGCCGATGAGAGGGCGCGGGCCATCGTGGCATCGCGCGCCATTTGTAGGATGGCCAAACGCCGCGCCTGGGCGCGATCGATGAGTTTGCAGTGGCCCTCGTAGACGGCTTGGGTTTGTCCATCGAGGACACGCTCATCGATGCTCGGGGGTAGCGCTGCGCCGTACCAGCGGGCCAAGTGCGCAAGCCCATCCGTACCCTCGGCAGGCATCATCGAGCGCAGCGCCGCGCGCGAGAGGTTGCCTGCCACGATCGGCAGTTCATGCCGCAGCGCGAGCGCAATGAGCGGCTCATAGTGCGGCCACGGCCAGCGGGAAGCCGGCTGCACGGCCTCAAGCCAGCGCTTGGCATCGGGCACGGCACGCGCGCGAGCCTCGGCACTGGCCCGGTCGATGGCCGCTTGCTCTTCGAGGTGGAACTGCTCGAACACGAAGGCGGGACGTGCGCCAGCTTCGAGCACACGCTCGATCCAGCCCAGCCGCAGCCGATGCCCGTGGGCGTTGTCGTGGATTTCGCCCAAGAGCAGATACGCTCCGGCCAGGGCGGCTTGCGTAAGCGATACGGCGTGTTGCACCGACTGGGTGTCCTGTAGAGCCATTCGGGCCCTTGCCGAGGACGCGAGCAGCGACGCAAGCGCAAACCCGCCGAAGCTCTTGAGGAGCCCTCGGCGGCATGATGGGTCGAGCCGCTTAGCTGACAGCATCAAGAACGATGATATGGGGCCGGCCTCCTTCGTGAGCGCAGACAAGCTGCACCTCCACATCGTAGACCGCCACAAGCCAGTGCCGGTTCACCATTGCCTCGACCGATCCCGCAGCAAGCAGCCGCCCGTCGCGCATCCAGGCGATTCGGTCGGCCCAGGCCGCAGCAAGGTTCACATCATGCAAGACGGCAAGCACCGCGATGCCGCGCTGGGCGGCGAAGCGGCGCACGCTGGCCAGCAGTTGCCGTTGATGCTTGAGATCGAGCGCTGCGGTTGGTTCATCGAGAAACAGCGCGCATGGGCGCTCAGGCACCGCATCCCAAAGCTGCGCGAGCACCCGTGCCGCGTGCAGGCGCGCGCGCTCGCCGCCGGAGAGTGTGGTCACGCTGCGGTGCGCAAAGTCAAGAGTCTGGGTCTCGCGCAGTGCGGCTTCGACGATCGCGCAGTCGCGCTTACCTAGCACACCAGCGCCGAAGGGAAAGCGTCCCAGTGCGACGATCTCGGCGCCACGATAGGCGAAGGGGACCTCGATGCTCTGCGAGAGCACGGCGCGGCGTTGCGCAAGCTCGAGCGCGGGCCACGCGGCCAGCGGCCGGTTGGCAAAGAGGATGCTGCCGGCATCGGGGGCGAGCTCCCCAGCGAGCGTGCGAAGAAGCGTGGATTTACCGGCCCCGTTCGGACCGAGCAGCGCGAGGCACTCCCCGGGGGCAAGCCGCAGATCGACGTCTTGGATCAGCGCACGCCCGCCCCGGCGTACCGTAACGCCGTGGGCCTCGATCAGCGGATCGGCTTGCCTGTCAGACACCATGCAGCCCTCGCAGACCGCGTCGCAACAGCATGACGAAGAAGGGCACCCCAAGCAGCGCCGTCAGGATGCCGATCGGTAGCTCCGCCGGCGCGGCGATTACACGGGCGACCGTGTCGGCGAGCACGAGCAGGATCGCCCCCAAGAGCGCCGAAGCCGGGATCAAGAGGCCGTGCGCCGGCCCGACGGCGAGCCGCACCATGTGCGGAGCCACGAGGCCGACGAAGCCGATGGCACCGGTGAAGGCGACTGCCGCGCCGGTGGCCATGAGTGCAAGCACGGTCACTTGCCGCTTGAGCCGTTCGACGTCCACGCCGAGCTGGAGCGCCTCGCGCTCCCCGAGCGCAAGGGCATCGAGCGCGCGCGCGAGCCGTGTGGCGAAGAGCGTGCAGGCGACCGCCACCGCCGCCATGCCCAGGGCAATGCCGGCATCGGCGCGCGCGAGCGAGCCGAGCGACCAGAAGGTCCATTCGCGGTTCTGGCTGTCGCTTGCGAGGTACAGCAATAGGCCAATGCCCGCGCCTGCGAGCGCGGTCATCGCAACACCTGCGAGCAGCATGCCAGTGATCGAGGTCTGGCCCTCATGACTTGCGAGGCGGCGGATCGCGAAAAGCACAAGCGCTCCGCCGACGAAGCCGGCAACCGGCAGGAGCCATGGCATGAACCCTGGGGCAATGCGGTTCGCGATCGGTCCGCCGAGCACGATGACCGCGGCCGCGGCCAGTGCTGCACCCGAGGAGACACCAATCAGGCCGGCATCGGCGAGCGGGTTGCGAAAAAGGCCCTGGAGCAGCGCCCCCGATACCCCGAGCGCTGCGCCGACAGCGATGGCCATGAGCACACGAGGCAGCCGGATCGACCAGAGCACAGCCGCGTGCTGCGGCTCGACGAGGCTCGGCGTGTACTGCGTGAACAGCCCAAGCACCTGCGCGACCAGCGCTTCGAGCACCGCGAGCGCGGGGATGGCGTAGGCGCCGGTCATCGCGGCAAAGACAGCCGAGGCCGCAAGCGCGCAGGCAAGCGTCGGCAAGATGAGCCGGGCGTGACGCGGGGAAAGGTGAGCGGCCTCGGACACGCGCGCCTCGGGTGCAGCCACCTCCGACCGCGCGATCGGTCGGTTGAGCAAGCCCCGCCAGCCGACCGTGCGCAAGCGACGGGCGAGCGAAGCCGCTGGCGATGCTTGTCCGGCGTGAGCATCCGGCCTGGGCAGGGTGTCGGCGCGTGGGGACATCAGCGGGCTTGCGGTCATGGGGGTTAGCTGGACGTGCGACGTGACGGGTCACGAAGCGCCAGAGCTAGGTCGCGCGCGGCCTGTGGCGTGCGTGGCCCGAAGCCGAGCAGCAGCAGCGCATCGAGCGCGACCACATGCCGGGCGCGACCGGCGGGCGTGAGCCCGAGACCGGGCAGCGCAAGGAGCTTGTCGAGCCCGCCGAGGGCTGTCACGCCCTGGGTCGTGGTGAGAATCACATCGGGCGCGGCCGCAGCGGCGGCTTCCGGCGTGAGGGGGCGGTAGCCAGTGAAGCCGCCGGTGGCGAGGCGCCCGCCTGCGAGCTCGATCATCGCGGCGGCGGCCGTGTCCTGCCCCGCGATTTGCGGCGAGCCGCCATGCGAGAGGATGAAGAGCACACGCGGGGAGGGGCCTTTCGCCTCTGCGAGCGTGCGGCGCAACGCCTCGAGCTCGCTGGCGATGCGCTCATCGAGGAGGCGGCCTTCGCGTTCGCGTCCGAGGAGTGCTGCCACTCGGCGCACCCGCTCGCGCAGGGCCTCGATCGTGTGCCCCGCCGGCAAGGTCTCCACGCGCACGCCCGCCGCAGTGAGCTGTTTCATGACGGTCGGCGGGCCGGCTTCGACCGTGGCCAGCACCAGGTCGGGTTTGAGCGCGAGGATGCCCTCGGCTGAAAGCGCACGCAGGTAGCCGACCTTTGGCAGGCGGGTGGCTGCCTCCGGATAAAGGCTGGTCGTATCCACGGCCACAAGCGAGCGCTCCGCGCCAAGCGCATAGACGATCTCGGTGATCGAACCGGCTACGCTCACCACACGCGCCGGGGCGGGCTGGGCCCGCACGGCCTTTGCGAACCACGTAGCCCCAAGCGCAAGGCTCAACCGCCCGAGCGCAGCCCGACGGTTCATGCCGAAAGCCTCCCTTCCCGTTCGATATCGGCGGCAAGCGTGCGCCAGTCTTCCCGCTCCGGCACGCCCGGTTTGCGCTTACCGAAGAACAGCGCGATCGTTTCGCCGGCCAGATCGAAAAGTTCGAGCGAGGTGACGACACCGTCGGCCGTGGGCTTGCGGACGATCCAGGCCTGATTGATCAAATCCTCACGTAGATGCAGGTTGAAGAGCGGGTCCATGACGTTGACCCACGGCCCGAGGCGCTGGATGTTTGCGACCGCTCCGGTGTGGATCTGGATGCAGCCGGGGTTGCCGACAAAGACCATGATCTCGAGCCCGCGCCGCGCGGCCTCCTCGAGCAGGCGACCGGCGCTGCCGGGCGCGACCGGTGTCGTGAACTGCCCTTGCGCGACCGCCATCGCGCGCGTGCGCGAAAGCCCGAAGCGTTTGAGCAGCCCAAAGAACTCGTGCGTATCCTGAAGATTTGACCAGGCGCGGAGAAATTCTTTGAGGTCCGCACTGTCGGGCTCTGAATCCTCCTGCGCCGGTTCGTACTCCGGCAGTTCGGCTACCCAGGTGGGGCGCTGATCCTCAGCGGTGTAGAGCTCGGCGAGTTCGAGCAGTGCCGCGCGGTCGGTCGCCGGGCGCTCGAAGACCTTGTGCACCGCCGTGCCGTCGGCGTCGTAGAACTGTAGCGACAGCCGTTCGCCGTCAGCTTGCGCCTCGCGTACGAGGAAGGCTTCTTTCCAGTGCTTGTAGAAGATGCGCAGATCGATGTCGGGCCCGAGCACGAGGCCAACATGGGCTTTCTCGCTCGCCTCCTCGTAGACACCGATGCGCTCGTGCACAGCCGCCTCGTTGCGGGTAAGGGCCATGAGCGGCCCGCAGGCCTTGAGCCCCTCGATAAGCCGCGGCGCATCGGCGGCGCGCAGGCGCGTGGCGCGAAGCGGAGCTTCGGCACCCACGTGCAAGGCGACCGCTTCGCCCTCAGAGAGGCCGATGGCGGCGGCGGCTTCGCGCTGCCGCAGCTTGCGTTCGGCCTTGATGCGCGCGTAGTCGCGGCGCAGGCTGGCGATGTCGCGCCCCGCGCGCGGCTGCGGGACCTCAGGGGCGCTTGTCGGATTCGGTTCAACGGTGATCGTGCTCATGCGGTCTCCTTCGTGGCATCGCAAGTCGGATTGAGGCAAGGACGGCAGCGCTCAATGCAGCGTCGAATGCGGCGTTCTGGCTGGCACCGCATCTGTTTCGGGGTTCGGGTCGGCGGGCGCGGTCTTTTCGCCCGGGGCGCTGAGCCGTAGTCGCCGGGCATCCCAAACCCGAGCGAGGTTCGAGCACAGCAACCGGAACGGCGGCGACAGATGCGGACAGCTTGCAAGCCGATTCAGATTGCTGGTGATCCTGGCGGCAACGAGCGGGCAGCTGCACTCACTTGCATGCGTAAGCAGCGCAAGCGTGCCGGCGAGCACCGGCTCCACTTGGCCGGGATCGAGCTCCGGGGACAGATCGTCTTGCTTCATCACTTGAACTCCCAGCGAAGCGTGGCTGCAACGGCGCGGCGCGACTGTGTGTAGGCATCGAGGATCGGCGAGTTGGCCGCAACCCCGCGCACATCGGTCCACTCCCAGTACTTTTTGTCGGTCAGGTTGCGCACCCCGACGACGAGTCGGCCCTGCGGATGAAACTGCCAGTAGGCGTCGAGGTCGAGATGGGTGGATGCCGGCGGGAGAAACTGGCTTGCTGTGGGCGCAAGCGTGTCGGTGACATCTGCGGCGCGCTTGCGCGCTGAGTGCACCGCGCGCAGCGTGGCGCCGTAGGCTTCACTCGGCGCGCGCCACTCGAGCGAGGCGATTGCCCGCAGCGGGTTCACGCTGTTGAGCGGCGAGCGCGTGCTGCCGGTGATCTGATCGCCCTTGGTGTAGGCGATGCCGAAACGCGAGCGAAAGCCCATGCCCCAGTCGACCCGGGCGCTTGCCTCGGCGCCGCGGAGGCGCACACCCGAGAGGTTGACGAACTGAAACGTGGTCGGGTTGGCGCGCGTGCCGTTGCCGCTCACGACGACCTGTTCGATAAAGTCGCGATAGCGGCCATAAAACGCGGCCAGGTCGAAAGCCACCGGTGTGGCCGAGGACTTGATGCCGACTTCGACCGTGCGGTTGGTCTCGGGCTTGAGGTTGGGGTTGGCGATCGTCTGGTAGGGTGCGGCGCTTGTGAGGTTCGTGAAGCCCTGGTTGACCTGGTGCGGCTGCGGCGCACGAAAACCCTGCGCGAAGTTTGCATACGCCGTGTGGCGTGGCGCGAACTTCCAGACGAGCCCGAGCTTGGGCGACACGCGATCACCCGAGGTGCCCTTTGGGTTGGCGCCCTGGTAGAGCGGGCTCGCCTCCGGCGCGAGCCGGTAGCGGTCGTAGCGCAGGGCCGGGATCACGAGCAGGCGGCCGTCGCGGTCGAGCGCGATCTCATCCTGGACGAAGGCGCCGAAGGTGCGAAACGACGTGTCCGGGAAGCGCTTGAGCGGAAAGGTCTCGCCGGTCGGCGGAAAGTTGCCGTCGGTGAGTGCCACGTAGTCGGCATCGATCGCGTCGAAGCCGTAGACCACGCGGTGCGTGAGCCCGCCCGCGGTGAAGGTTTTCTCGGCATCGGCGGAGATGCCGATGAAGCGCTCGTCGTAGTGCTGGTCGCGCAGGCGGATGGTGCCATTCGAGCGGAACTCGTAGGTCACCTGCCGGTTGCCGCCGCTTTGCGCGTAGAGCCCGGCGGTCAGGCGATCGGCCCAAGGTGAACCGAGGTCGGTGTCGACAAAGCGCAGCATGCCGCGATCGCGTCGCACCGTGTCGTAGCCGACCGCGCGGTCGATCGTGAGTGTGGCCGGGTTGGTGCTGCGCGGCTGAATCGAGGTGAGGAGCTCCACATCGAAATCGGTACGCGTGGTCTCGAAGGTCGCTTCCAGCCGACGGGCCGGACTCACCGCGTAGTGCCACTTGAAGAGCCCTGAGCTCGTCTGTTGGTCGGTCGGGTTCGCGGCGGTACGGTTCGCACCCACAGCAGTGTTGGTGCCGAAGTTCTCCGCCTCGTGACCGCGTCGATGCGCCGCGACCGCGAGCAGGCGGCTCTCGTCGAAGCGAGACGCCACGGTCGCGGTCACCGTGTAGCTGTCGTCCTCGCTGTCGTAGCCGCCCGAGAGCGCCGCGTAGAACGGCCCGCGCGTGCGCCGGAGCAGCTCCTCCGGCGTGCGGGTGAAGAAGCTCACCGCGCCAGCCAACCCGTCGCTGCCGTAGAGCGCCGAGGCCGGTCCGCGCAGGATTTCCACGCGCGAGATCGTGGCCAGGTCGATGTAGTCGCCCCGGCCCATGTTGGTGGCGCCGAAGGAGTAGGCATTCGGGACTCGCAAGCCGTCCACTTGGATCAGCACGCGGTTGCCTTCGATGCCGCGGATGTTGAAGCCCGCGTCGCGATCGCGCCCGAGCCCGCTGCCGGCGGCGGAAAAACGCGCCGGCGCTCGACGTACGGTGACGCCCGGCTCGTCGGCGACCAGATCCTTGATCGACTGCACCTGGCGCTTTTCGATCTCCTCGGCATCGATCAGGCGCACCTGGGCTGGCGTTTCCTCATCGCTTCGCTCGCTGCGCGCCCCGGAGACCACGACCGGCTGCACACGCTGGGCGAGCTGGGCCTGTTCGAGCGCGAGATCGGCCTGAGCAACGCTCGGCGCTGAGCCGGCGAGCGTGGCTACGGCGAGCGATACAGCGCAAGCCACGCGGCGCGGGGAGGAAGCAGGAGAAGGGCAGACGACAAAAGTCAACATGAAGCAGCGAGCAGTCAACATGAAGCAGCGAACAAAAAGCAGGTCCAAAGGGCCCTTTGGGGGGAGACAAAGACCGCCTCGCTGGCTAGCGTCAAGGAGTAACCGCATCGCTTGCGGGCAGCGCAGACCTCACGCCCCGGCAGCGATGCCGAGGCGTCAGGCGGTGGGTGCCGAGCGCCCACAAAGCGAAGCATAATACGAATGATTCGCAATTGCAACAGCTCGATGCCCGTCGGCGCCTTGCGCCCGCTCACCCCGCGCTGCGAAGGCCTACCCCGACGCGGATCGGATTAAGCCCGCTTCCCCAAAGTGCGGGCACAGGGATGTTTTGAACGTTGGAGTCCAAGGCATGAATTCGAACCACAAGGGGTACGCTCACACCGCGAAGCAGCTTCGCGGTACGAAGCCAAATGCAAAGCGCTCGCCGAGCCCCGTTCGGTGGGGTTTGTCTGCGGGCGAGTCCGCGCAGGCTTTGCCCGCCTCGCCGGTTGCGCTTGCGCTCGAGCGGTGCGTAAGAAGCGAAGAATTGCTCGGCTCTGCCAAGCGTCTCACCATCGAGCATGACGGCAAGCGCTACGTGCTGCGGCTGACGAAGCGCAAACGGCTGCTGCTGACGGCGGCGGAATAGCTGGCGGGCCTCCTGCGGTTGTGTGGCGCGACTTGGCGCATCCGCCGGCATAGCCCGGGGCGGGAAGCGCTCGAGCGCTCGGGCGCAACGCGCTGGCCGCGTGTGCGCCGCGCGGCCGCCGCGCCCCCGATGCTCCGACTTGCCGTAGCATCCAGGCACATGCCGTTGTCCCGTGATCCCGAGGCCGCCTCGAACCGCCAAGACCGACACCTGCCCTCATCGCAGCAGCCGTCCTCGGCTGTGTGCGAACCGGCCAGTGCCTCGGCGACTGATCCGCGCTACATCGTCCTGCTTGCGCTCTTACTGGGTGCGCAGCCGGTGGCGACCGACCTCTATCTGCCTGCGCTGCCCGCGCTCAAGGCTGAGCTCGGCAACCCGGCGCTCACGCTCACGGCGATGATGCTGGCCTTTGGCCTTGCGCAGATTGTCTGGGGACCCATCTCCGATCGGCACGGCCGAAAGCCCGTCTTGATCGGCGGCGCGCTTGGCTACACGCTTGCTTCGTTGGTGGGCGCGCTTGCGCCGAACATGGCGCTACTGGTGATTGCGCGCATCGTGCAGGGCATCGCGATGGCCGCGCTCATCGTCTGCGCGCGGGCCACCGTGCGCGACCTCTACGCGCCGGTTGAGGGCATGCGGGTGCTTTCGAAGGGCCTCACGGGCTTGGGCTTTATCGCGCTTGCCTCGCCGCTTGTGGGGGCGGCGGTTGCAACGCTCACTCCCTGGCGCGGCTCGCTTGTCGCGATCGGTGTGTTCGGCTTGGTGGCGCTTGCCTGGATCGCGCTCTACTACCGCGAGAGCCTCTCGGAGGCGGCGCGAGTGCAGGCGCGCGCTGCGCCGAAGGGGGCGCTCCGAAAAGTGCTTTCGGGGCCGAAGTTTCGCGCCTGGACCGCGCTTGCAACCGCGAGCTACTGCACGCTCTTCGGTTTTCTGCTCGGCTCCTCGTTCGTCTACATGAACGTGTTCGGCTTCTCGGCCCTGGGCTGCGGCCTCGTGCTCGCCGCCAACTGCGTGGCCTACATCGCGGGCACGTGGTATTGCCGATGGCTGCTTGCGCGCCATGCGCCGGATCGTTCGGTCAGGATCGCCTCGCTTTGGTCGGTGGGCGGCGGGCTTGCGGTGCTCATCGTGAGCCTGCTCTGGCAGCCGCACCCGGCGGTCATGATCGCGGGCCAGTGCTTGTTTGCGATCGGACATGGGGTCAACCAGCCCTGCTCGCAGGCGGGTGCGATTGGCGACTATCCCGAGCATGCCGGCCGTGCCGCTTCGCTCTCTGGCGCCGCGATGATGATCGGCGCTTTTCTGACCGGGCAGGCCATGGCGCCGTTTCTTGGCGCAAGCGCGTGGCCGCTGATTGTGTCGAACGCCCTGGGTGGGGTGATGGTCTTTGCGATCGCTTGGACGGTCGTGCCGCGCGCGTATCGTCAAGCGCCCTGAGCTCAGGCGCCCCCGAGCATCCCTTCGCGTTCGATGAAAGCAATCACCTGGTCGAGGCCCTGACCGGTCTTCAGGTTCGTGAAGACAAACGGCCGCTGCCCCCGCATGCGGCGGGCATCACGCTCCATGACCTCAAGCGAGGCGCCCACATAGGGGGCCAAATCAATCTTGTTGATCACGAGGAGGTCGCTTTTGATAATCCCCGGACCGCCCTTGCGCGGGATCTTGTCACCGGCGGCCACGTCGATGACATAGATCGTGAGATCCGATAGCTCGGGGGAAAAGGTCGCCGCGAGGTTGTCGCCGCCCGACTCCACGAACACGAGTTCGAGCCCCGGAAAGCGGCGTACCAGCCGATCCACTGCCTCGAGGTTGATCGAAGCATCCTCACGAATGGCGGTGTGCGGACAGCCCCCGGTTTCAACACCGAGAATGCGCTCCGGGGGAAGTGCGCCGTGATCGACCAGAAACTGCGCATCCTCTTTGGTGTAGATGTCGTTGGTCACAGCCGCGATCTCGTAGCGTTCGCGAAAGTGACGGCAAAGCAAAAGCGTGAGGGCCGTTTTTCCCGAACCGACCGGCCCGCCGATACCGACCCGAAGCGGACCATGCGCATGCGTGCGCTGTGAGAAAGCGTTCATGAGCGAAAAAGACGCGAGTACTGGGTTTCGTGCTGCATCGAAAGGATCGCAAGCATCGGTGCGGCGGTGGCTTGCTCCTCTTCGGGAAGGGCGAGCACACGATCCACAACACGGTTGAGCTTGGAGGCAAGCCTGAGCAGAAGCCGCTGCCCGGCGATCTGTCCGAGCGGCAGGGCCTTGGCGAGCACCATGACCTGATTTTCGAGGAAGCCGAAGAGATAGCCGGTAAGCCCGGCACGCACATCAAGCCTGAGGCTCGCCGCGGCGATGGCTGCGGCCACCGGCGCACTGAGCTGCGTGTTGCCCAACAAATCATCAAGACGCGCGCGCTCGCTCTCGCTGAGTTCAGGCACTTGCCTGATCCAGGCGGTGTAGGCATACCCGACCTGAAGCGTCTCGGCGCGGGGCTCGCTCGATTCCCTGGTCGCGACAAAGGTCGTGTTGAGGGCAGTAAGTTGCGCCACATCTTTCGCGTGCCAGAGCGCATGCGCCTGGGCATAGACCGGCGCCTCGTACCGCGCAAGCACGAGCTCGAGATGATCCGCGATCCAGCGCTGCGCGCTTAGGCTGTCGTGCACGCTGCCCGCATCGATTGCGGACTCGAGACCTTGGGAATAACTGAAAGCGCCTACGGGCAGCGCAGGCGAGGCGAGCTGCAAGAGCCGCGCGAGCGCCGCTGGCCCAAGGTCGGTGTTCATCGATCCTGTGTGCGGGGCGAGAGCCCGTCATGGATACGCCCGCCGTGGCCGAGGTCATCGTGCGCATGATGCACATGCGAGTGTCCGTAGGCGCCGGTTTCCGGCTGAAACGCTCGGGTGACTTCGCTGACCGTGCCGCCCAAACTTTCGACCATTGCGCGAAGCACATGGTCGGGCAGGATCAACAAATGATCCGCGGCGACCGCGAGCGGCACATGCCGATTGCCGATGTGGTAGGCAATCCGAAGCAGGGTGACCGGGTCGGGGGCGCGCACCTCGAGCAAGCTCTCCGGTAGGGCTTCCACGCGAACCACCCGCCCGTCGTCTAGGCGCAGGCAATCACCGTCGGCAAGCACCGTTCCCGGTTTGAGCATGAGGCCGATTTCCTCGCCCGAGGCGAGCCGTGTGCGCAGGCGGCTCTTTTCACGCTGGGCAAAGCTAAGCCGCACAACCGCATCGACCGCAGGTGGGTGAGCCGCAGGCGGCAAGCGTTCGGTAGCCACTGGCATGCTCATGGGGGGCCTCAGAACAGGAAATAGCGTTGCGTCATCGGCAACACACTGGCCGGTTGGGAGGTGAGCTCGACGCCGTCGGCGCGCACCACATAGGTTTCCGGATCGACCTCAAGCCGCGGCGCATAGGCGTTGTGAAGCATCGATGCCTTGCGTGCGCTCCGCGTGTTGCGCACCGCGACCACGGGCTTGGCAAGACCGAGGCGTTCCTTGATCCCGGAGGCAAGCGCCGCTTGCGAAACGAAGGTGAGTGAGGCGCTTGTGAGCGCTCCGCCAAAGGCCGCAAACATCGGCCGCCCGTGAACCGGTTGCGGAGTCGGGATCGAGGCGTTGGCGTCGCCCATGAGTGCCCAGGCGATTTGTCCGCCCTTGAGCACCATTGAGGGCTTGACGCCGAAGAAGGCTGGTCGCCAGAGCACCAAATCCGCCCACTTGCCTTCGCTGACCGAGCCGACTTCGTGGGCAATGCCGTGCGCGATGGCCGGGTTGATCGTGTATTTGGCCACGTAGCGCAGCACCCGCGCGTTGTCGTTGCGCGGATGGGCGCGCACCGGCGAGGCCTCACCCGGAAGCACCAGATGTCCGCGTTCGCGCTTCATCTTGTGCGCTGTCTGCCAGGTGCGGGTGATGACTTCGCCCACCCGTCCCATGGCTTGCGAGTCCGAAGACATCATGCTGATGGCCCCAAGGTCGTGCAAGACGTCCTCGGCAGCAATCGTCTCGCGCCGGATGCGACTTTCGGCGAAAGCCAAATCCTCGGCAATTGAGGCATCGAGGTGGTGGCAGACCATCAGCATGTCCAAGTGCTCATCGACCGTGTTGACCGTGTAGGGCATGGTCGGGTTGGTCGAAGAGGGCAAAAAGTTGTCGTACCCGATCACCCGAAGAATGTCCGGCGCATGGCCACCGCCGGCGCCTTCGGTATGAAAGGCGCAGATCGTGCGGTCCTTGGTGGCGGCAATCGTGTCTTCGACGAAGCCGGATTCGTTGAGGGTGTCGGTGTGGATCGCCACTTGCACGTCATAGCGCTCGGCCACGGCCAAGCAGGTGTCGATCGCCGCCGGGGTTGTGCCCCAGTCCTCATGCAGTTTGAGCCCGATGGCTCCGGCTTCGATCTGCTCGGCGATCGGTTCGGGTGTGCTCACATTGCCCTTACCGAAGAAACCTAGGTTCATCGGAAAGGCATCGGCCGCGCGCAGCATCGCATGCATGTGAAACGGCCCCGGCGTGCAGGTGGTGGCACAGGTGCCGACCGCCGGGCCCGTGCCACCACCGAGCATCGTGGTAATGCCGCTTGCGAGCGCCTCTTCGATCTGCTGCGGGCAGATGAAATGAATGTGGCAATCGATGCCGCCGGCGGTGACGATCATGCCCTCACCGGCAATCACTTCGGTGCCGCCGCCGATCGGCACGGTGACCCCGGGCTGCACATCGGGGTTGCCCGCCTTGCCGATTCGCCAGATGCGGCCAGCTTTGAGCCCGATGTCCGCTTTCACAATCCCTTGCAGGGCATCGACGATCAGCGCGTTGGTGATCACGGTATCGGCAACGTCGCGGGCGGGTAGCTGCGATTGCCCCATTCCGTCGCGGATCACCTTGCCGCCGCCGAATTTGACCTCTTCGCCGTAGATCGTGAAGTCGCGCTCGACCTCAATGAGCAGATCGGTGTCGGCAAGGCGCACCCGATCGCCGGTGGTTGGGCCGAACATCTCGGCATAGGCACGGCGGGCAAGCGTGCTCACGGCTGATCCCGGATCGTGTTCATGAGACCGGTGGCCTGACTGACCGCAATCTGCCACCCCTTGGCGGTACGCACAAGCGTTTGCGTCCAGCGCACGTCGAACCACTTGCCGTCGCTCATGCGCTTGATCGGGCTCACAGCGCGGATGATGCAGACCGACTCGCCGAAGCACGACAGTCGGAATTCAGGCGTCGGCGCCATCTCGACCGTGGGTTCGCCAGCCAGAAGCGAGACGATGCGCGCATCGCGCCCGTCGACTTTGCCGCTCGTGTGGGTATGCGTGAAATCCTCGCTGTAGAAGTCGCGCAGGCGCACGGCGTCTTTGGCCACAACCGCGCTTCGCAGAGCGGATCGCATCTGATCGATCTCCTCCACGAGTCGGCGTGGCGGCGTTGCCGACGCCTCCAGAGGGTGTGCCAACGAGGTCGAGCTTGAAAGCGACCAGAGCGAGAAAAACAGTGGGCAGAGCAGAGTAATGTGCAAGCGTTTCATGATCTGTTTTGGGCGAATGAGAAAAGGTTGCGTTGAGACAGTCACGAGGCATCGAGCGGGCCCATCACTTCGCCGCGAAAGCCGACCACCCGCCGTGCACCCGCGAAGGGGACGAGCGTCACGGTTCGCGTCTGCCCGGGCTCGAAGCGCACCGCAGTCCCCGGCGCGATGTCGAGTCGCTGGCCGCGTGCGGCCGCACGGTCGAAGTCGAGCGCCGGGTTGGTTTCGGCAAAGTGATAGTGCGAGCCGACCTGGATCGGTCGGTCGCCCCGATTGGCCACGGTGAGCGTGGTGCGCGGACGGCCCACGTTGAGCTCGAGTTCGCCCTCAAGGGGCAAGATTTCCCCAGGAATCATGCAAGCCACCCCGAAGCCATGAGCCCAAGCCCGAACGCGGCAACGAAGGCGCCCAGCGCACGCGCAAGTCGGAGACCGCGTTCGGCGGCCTGTCGTGCTGTGAGTAGGCGCCCGGCTGCGTAGCCGAGCAGATGCAAGCCGAGCGTCGCGAGGAGCATGCCGAGAAGCGCCGCATCGCCCACGAGCTCCTGACCATGCGCTGCCCCGTGAAAGAGGGCAAACGCCGCCACGAGCGCAGCCATCAGGGCGACTGGGATATGCATCGCGGTTGCGACGACAAGCCCGAGCACAAGAAGCGAGGCGGCGATGATCGGCTCAACCGCAGGCAGGGTGAGCCCGGCACGCGCGGCCAGGGCACCCACCGCAAGGAGCAGCAAAAAGGCGAGCGGCACGAGCCAGCGCCGTCGATCATGAGCGCCACCGAGTGCGCTCCAAAAGCCCACGGTCAGCATAGCGAGCAGATGGTCGAGACCGGTGAGCGGGTGGAGAAAGCCCGCGGCAAAACCCTCATGGGCATGATCTCCGGGCGCTCCGTGAGCGAGCGCAAGCGCCGGAAAAACCGCAAGGAGCAGGGTCAGCGGAGTCATTCGCAAGCGGTGCATGGTGATGGTCATGGAATGGGATGGTGAACGGTGACGAGTTTGGTGCCATCAGGAAAGGTGGCCTCCACTTGGATCTCGGTGATCATCTCAGGCACACCTTCCATCACATCGTCGCGGGTGAGGATCGTGGTGCCGTAGTGCATGAGATCGGCCACGGTGCGGCCTTCGCGGGCGCCCTCTAAAACGGCCGCCGTGATGAGCGCCACCGCTTCCGGGTAGTTGAGCTTGAGCCCGCGAGAGCGTCGTCGTTCGGCCACGAGCGCCGCGGTGAAGATGAGTAGCTTGTCTTTTTCGCGTGGGGAGAGGTCCACGTTAGGTGCTCCAAAGCCTCAAGGGTAGTGCCTGGCGGTCGAGTATGACAGGGCGCACGACCTCGCGGAAGCTCACGAGCAAATGGTGTGCCGCTTCGATCGTCTCGGCCAGGAGTTTGAGCACAATGAGGCCACTTGCTGGTGCGGAGACGCCCCAGAGTGTGCGGGGCGTGCTTGCGCTTGGGTGTGAGTCGAGGGCGCTGCGCAGGGTGCTCAAAAGCGCATCGGTCTCGTTCGCGTCGTGCGCGGGCCAGATCGCCCAAGCCGTTGCGCTGTGCGCCCGTCCAGCCATACCCACGGGAGAGTCGAGCCATCCGTCTCCGCCGGCGGCGCGGAGCAGTTCGCGCCAAAGCGGGGCACCATCGCGAATGATTTCGGTGCGTTGCCGAAAGAGTCCGTGTGAGAAGCGCTCCTGCCGTGCGGCACGGCCGAGCGAGAGCGCCTCCCAGCCGAGGAAACGGCCCTCGGCGCTTGTCTCGATGCGGAGACACTGCTCGGCCTGTGCTCCATCAAACACAATCGTCTCCTGCGGTAGCCATTCGAGTGCACCCCCGGCGGCAATTTGTAGCCGTGTGCTGGCGTTGGCGCGCAGACCGAGCGAGCGATACCACTTTTGCGCGCCGGGGGTGGTGGCTACCAAATGGGCCCCCGCCTCGACTTCGACTTCCACGCGCAGTTGATCGCCACCCACGATGCCCCCCGGCGGATGGACGAGCACCGCATGGCAGATCCCGTCGCCTTCGGGGTAGAGCGGTTTGAGCAGGCGAAGCGGACCGTCATGCACACGCTCGCAAAGCACGGTGCCTCGCCCGGCCCGTGACTGGGCGCGAAGCCGTAGCGCGGCTTGCCAACCGCGCGAGGAGGGGTCGTACAAAGCGTTCAGATCGAAAGCAGTTCACGAATGCCGTCGGCGGCCATCTCTGCACCGCGCCCTGAACGCAGGACCTCCCCGCGCTCCATGACCACATACCGATCGGCCAATTCGGCCGCGAAATCGTAATACTGTTCCACCAGGACGATGGCCATGCGACCTTCGGCCGCGAGCGCGCGCAGAACGCGACCGATGTCCTTGATGATGCTGGGCTGGATGCCCTCGGTCGGTTCATCCAAGATGAGCAGACGCGGGTCGCTGGCAAGCGCTCGCGCAATGGCGAGCTGCTGTTGCTGTCCACCGGAGAGATCGCCGCCGCGGCGCTTGAGCATTTGTTTGAGCACCGGAAAGAGTTCGAACAGTCGCGGCGGGATCGGGGTTCGCGCCGGTGCTGCTGCCAGGCCCATGAGGAGGTTTTCCTCCACCGTCAAGCGGCCGAAGATTTCTCGCCCCTGCGGCACATAGCCAATGCCCAGACGCACCCGATCGAACGGCTTGAGCGTGTGGATCGGGCGGCCGTTGAAGTCAATCGAGCCGCGCCGGATCGGCACCAGACCCATGATGCTTTTGAGCAGGGTGGTCTTGCCGACACCGTTACGGCCAAGCACCACGGTGATTTCTCCCGGTCGCGCCGAGAGGGAGACGCGGCGAAGGATGTGCGAGCCGCCGTAGTACTGGTCGATCTCGCGCACCTCCAGCAGGGCTTCCGAGGATGGAGTGTGCTCAGCGGCCAAGATAAACCTCGATGACACGTGGATCGTTTTGAACGGTCGACAGGGGGCCCTCCGCCAGCACGCGTCCCTCGTGCAACACGGTCACGCGCTTCGGACGTGCCTGTTGCCCGGCCTCGACCAGGGTCTTGATGAAACGCATGTCATGCTCGACCACCATGAGCGAGTGGCTACCCTCGAGGGAGAGGATCAGCTCGGCCGTCCGGTCGGTCTCCTCATCGGTCATGCCAGCCACCGGTTCATCAAGCAGCAAGAGCTTGGGCTCTTGGATGAGCAGCATGCCGATTTCGAGCCATTGTTTTTGCCCGTGCGACAAGGCCCCTGCGCGTTCTTTTTGCAGCGGCGCCAGGCGAATGGTCTCAAGCGTGGAGGCGATACGGTCGCGCGCCTCGCTCGTGAGGCGCTGACGAAAGGAGGCTCTGACCCGGCGGTCGCCCTTGAGCGCGAGCTCGAGGTTTTCGCCGACGGTGAGGGTTTCGAAAACCGTTGGCTTTTGAAACTTGCGGCCGATCCCATACCGAGCGATCTGACTTTCGCTCAGTCGCAGCAAGTCGATGTTGGAGCCGAAAAACACCCGGCCCTCGTCGGGACGGGTCTTGCCGGTGATCACATCCATCAGCGTGGTTTTGCCAGCACCGTTGGGGCCGATCACACAGCGCAACTCCCCGACTCCGATTTCGAGGCTCAAGCCGTTGAGGGCGCGAAAGCCATCGAAGCTCACCGTGACCTCCTCGATGTAGAGCACCACGCCATGCGAGGTGTCGACCTCACCAGCGGCCACGGCGCGTCCGTAACTCGCCCCAGATCGGGGACCCACCGCGGTGGACCGCCGCTGCTTCCATTCGGCAAGCCGCCGGGCCCCATCTTCCATGAGCTCGGGCGTCATGGTGCGTGACTCCCCGTTGAGGTCGAGGGCGCGCGGCGCATTCGCGCCCACAGGGTGCGCAACCATCCGATCAAGCCTTGCGGCAGGAAGAGCGTCACCGCCACAAAAAGCGCACCGAGGAAGAACAGCCAGTACTCGGGGAAGGCCACAGTGAACCAACTTTTGGCGCCGTTGACGGCAAAGGCCCCGAGAATCGGCCCGACCAGCGTGCCGCGTCCGCCCACGGCGGTCCAGATCGCCATTTCGATACTGGCCGCGGGACTCATCTCGCTCGGATTGATGATGCCCACCTGCGGGACATAGAGCGCGCCGGCAAGGCCGCACATCACCGCAGAGAGGGTCCAGACCGTGAGCTTGTACCAGAGCGTGTCATAGCCGGTGAAACGCACGCGAGGCTCGGCGTCGCGGATTGCCTGCAGCACACGCCCGAAGCGACTGTTGACGAGCCAGTGCGAGAGGATGAACATGGCCGCGAGGGCCAGTGCACTCAACACACAGAGCGTGACCCGCATCTCAGAGGTTGCGATCGGATAGCCCAGGATGCGTTTGAAGTCGGTAAATCCGTTGTTGCCGCCAAAGCCGGTTTCGTTGCGGAAGAAAAGCAACATGGCGGCAAAGGTGAGCGCCTGGGTGATGATCGAGAAGTAAACCCCCTGGATGCGCGAACGAAACGCGAAATAACCGAAGACAAACGCCAGCAGTCCCGGCACGGCCACCACGAGCAAGAGCTGAAGCAGGAAGGAATCGCTCCACGCCCAGTGCCACGGCAGGCTCTTCCAATCGAGAAAGACCATGAAGTCGGGCAAATCGCTTTGGTAGACCCCATCGCGGCCGATTTGTCGCATGAGATACATGCCCATCGCATAACCGCCGAGCGAAAAAAAGAGCCCGTGTCCAAGCGAGAGGATGCCGGCGTAGCCCCAAATGAGATCGAGGGCCAAGGCGCACATGGCGTAGCAGAGGATCTTGCCGATCAGGCTGACCGCGTAATCAGACAAATGAAAGGGGCTGTCGCTCGGCAGCCAGAGGTTGGCCAGCGGAACAAGCACCGCGAACAGCCCGACCGCGGCAGCTGCAATTAGGCGGGGGCGAAGGGGTGTCGCGGTAGCCAGCGCGGGTGGAAGAGTTGGCTGCCTCATCTTTTAGCCCTCCGCCGCGCGGCCTTTGAGCGCGAACAATCCTTGCGGCCGCCGTTGGATGAAGAGCACGATGATCACAAGCACCGTGATCTTGGCCAGAACGGCGCCGGTCCAGCCCTCAAGCAGTTTGTTGACGAGACCGAGCCCGGCTGCGGCGTACACGGTGCCCAGCAGTTGGCCCACACCACCCAGCACCACCACCATGAACGAATCGATGATGTAGGTCTGGCCAAGATCGGGCCCCACGTTGCCGATTTGCGAAAGCGCACAGCCGCCCAGTCCGGCAATGCCTGAGCCGAGCGCAAACGCTGCGGTGTCAATACGCGCCGTGTTGACGCCCATGCAGGCTGCGATGGGCCGGTTTTGGGTGACCCCCCGGATGAAAAGCCCAAGCCGGCTGCGGGTGAGGATCAGGTAGACAAGCGCAAGGACGATTAGGGCAAAAACGATCAGCGCCACGCGGTTGTAGGGCAGGGTGAGGTTACTCAGCACAGGCAAGCCGCCCGACAGCCATGACGGATTTTCAACTTGCACGTTCTGCGCGCCGAAGATCGAGCGCACCGCTTGGATCAAGATGAGCGAAATCCCCCAGGTGGCAAGCAGCGTCTCAAGCGGCCGACCGTAGAGGTAGCGCAGCACGCTGCGCTCAAGCACCGCGCCCACGCCTGCAGCCGCCAGAAACGAGACGGGAATGGCGGCCAGGATGTAGAAGTCGAACGCCTCGGGTAGCCAACTGCGAAACAAGTTTTGTGTGAGGTAGGTGGCGTAGGCGCCGATCATTAGCAACTCGCCGTGGGCCATGTTGATCACGCCCATTTGTCCGTAAGTGATCGCAAGCCCCAGCGCGGCAAGCAGCAAGATCGACCCCAAACTCAGACCGGAGAAGAGCACCCCGAGCCACTCACCCCAGGCCAGACGTGTCTCGACCGCTTTGAGCGCCTGGGCGAGCGCCCGCCGAACCTCGGGGTCTTCTTCGCCATCGGCGGCAAGCCGCGCCTGTAGAAGCGAGCGCACCTTCGGATCAGCGCGATCGGCAAGCGCTGCTACGGCCTGAAGCCTGAGCGCACGATCCTCGGCGCTAATCTGGAGCGTGGCGCGCAGCTCTTCGAGCCGCTCCCGCAGCGATCCATCGGTCTCTTGCGCCAAGGCCCGCTCGATCAGCGGCAGGTAGCTGCGATCGGAGGCCGTGGCCAATTCGGAAAGTGCCTGTCGACGTGTGTTTGCATCGGGGCTAAGAAGCCCCAGTGCCGCAAGCGCTTCTTGGAAGGCGCGTCGAAGGCGGTTATTGATCACCGGCTCCTCCGCGTTGGGCGAAAGCTTGACGGCTGTGCCGGTCAGGGCATCGTTTGCGGTGTCACCGCTCACGATGACAACTTGCGCACCTTCGAGCCGGACCTGCCCCTCGAGGAGCGCCCGGATCAAGCGCTCGAGTTCTGGGCTGGGACGAGCCATCGCGCTGCGTAGCGCTTCGATGCGCTCCTCACTTTCACCGGTTGCCAGCTTGCGAGCAAGCTCTGCGCTCAGTCCCTGCGCGAAAACCAGCGTTGGCAGACACAACGACGCGAGGAGCAAAAAGATCGCGCGGCGGGTGAACTGTCCGAGCGTTCCAAGTAACCCTCGACCCAATCGTGGGGCAACCCTCTCGCTGGGCTTGCCCTTGGTTTTCCCGTGCGATCCAAAAGCGGAGATTGGCAACATGATGATGCGTGTCAAGCAAGCGGTGTTTCAACCCTCAGGCGCGATGAGTCAAGCAAGTGTCCCGGCGCCCCAAACGAAGCGTGCGCATCGCAAACCTGCCTTGCGTTCGGCCAGGGTTTCGGTGCGAGCATGCCGATGCCTCGGGCTTCATCCTCGGGCAGAGGGCGCCTGAAGCGGTGCGCACATGGCCGAATTGAAGGTGCCGCGCTTCGGCGCGAGATGAAGCCAGAAGGGAGGCTCCTCCACCGCGAACGGTGCGATGGAGCCAGGCGACGCCCTTTGCTTGCTTGCCAGGCCTGCGTACGCTCCCAGGCGAAGCACCTGGGAGCGCACCCACCAACGGGATTCAAGCCTAGACCTTGGTGCGACCCTCCGGCACGTCCTTTTTCTTCTCGTTGCCTGGAATGAAGGGGCTCCACGGCTGCGCGCGAACGAGACCCGGTGTGCGCCACACGACATTGAACTGACCATCGGCCCGCACCTCCCCGATGAAGACCGGTTTGTGCAAGTGGTGGTTACGCTCGTCCATCTTGACGGTGAAGCCGCTGGGCGCCTTGAAGGTCTGGCCTGCCATTGCCGCAATGACTTTGTCGGTGTCGGTGGATTTGGCTTTCTCAACCGCCTGTTTCCACATGTGAATGCCGATGTAGGTGGCCTCCATCGGATCGTTGGTCAACGGGCGGTCTTTGTGACCCGGAAGGTTTTTGGCCTTCGCATAGGCGCTCCACTTCTTGATGAAGTCCTCGTTCGCCGGGTTTTTCAGACTCATGAAATAGTTCCAGGCGGCCAAGTGACCCACAAGCGGTTTGGTGTCCACGCCGCGAAGCTCTTCCTCGCCGACCGAAAAGGCCACCACCGGAACATCGGTTGCCTTCAGGCCCTGGTTGCCGAGCTCCTTGTAGAAGGGCACGTTCGAATCGCCGTTGATGGTGGATACCACCGCGGTCTTTTTGCCTTCAGAGGCGAACTTCTTGATCTTGGCGATGATCGTTTGATAGTCGCTGTGGCCGAAGGGGGTGTACTCCTCCATGATGTCGGCCTCGGCGACGCCTTTGCTCTTGAGAAAGGCGCGCAGGATCTTGTTGGTGGTACGCGGGTAGACATAGTCGGTGCCGAGAAGCACCCAGCGCTTGACGGAGCCACCGTCCTTGCTCATCAAATACTCGACCGCGGGGATCGCCTGCTGGTTGGGGGCGGCACCGGTATAGAACACATTCTTCGACAGCTCCTCGCCTTCGTACTGCACAGGGTAGAAAAGCAAGCTGTTGAGCTCCTCGAACACCGGCAAGACGGATTTGCGTGACACCGAGGTCCAGCAGCCGAAGGTCACCACACACTTATCCTGCGTGATGAGCTGCCTGGCTTTCTCCGCGAAGAGTGGCCAGTTGGAGGCCGGGTCCACTACGACCGGCTGAATGGGACGTCCCATGACACCGCCTTTGGCGTTGATCTCATCGATGGTCATCAAGGCCACATCCTTGAGCACCGTCTCTGAGATCGCCATCGTGCCCGACAATGAGTGCAGGATCCCAACTTTGATGGGGTTGCGCGGTTGCGCAAACACCCCCGCGGGCAGCAGTGACCCGGCGGCGGTGGCGGACATCCACTTAAGCGTTTCCCGACGTGTGAACTTGCGCATTGATTTCTCCTAGAGGGCAGCAATCGAAGTGAAAAGGAAGATGTGAGGTGAAGGAGCTCCTCGTGGAGGCGCCTTCTTTTCCCAACCCGGAGTGCTTATCAGCAACGCGCGTGCCAGCCCACCGCACGGGCTTTTTCTTGCGGTATCGCCGCTACACACCTTGTGCAGGCGCCAAAGCGGTGCAGGGATGGAGCTTTGTGCACCGCAACATCATCCTAGGCTCGAGGATGGTGCATCGGTTGCGCCGATTCCGCGAAAATTCCTGGGGTAAAGCAGAGCGGCTAGTGGCAAGCGGCTCGTTGCCATTTGCGCGCTGCAACAGGCTGGGGGTGCACGCGGCGGCGGCAGCGACCTCGGAGTGTCCTCAGGCCGCGCGCCAACGCGGCCAACCGGATGCACGTGTCACGACGCGCTATCTCAGACGATGAAAGCGGGGACGCAAGCGTTGAGAATCAAGAAAAGCTTATGAGCCTTGCATCACGCGAAGTCAGCCCGTGGCGCCTCTGCACCGCGCCGATGATGGACTGGAGCGACCGGCATTGCCGGTACTTTTTTCGCTTGCTGGCACCGCATGCGCGGCTCTATACCGAGATGGTGGCCACCGGCGCGCTCGTTTACGGAGGCCGCGCAACCATCCTCGAGCATCTGCGCTATCACCCGGCCGAGCATCCGCTTGCGCTTCAGCTGGGCGGCAGCGACCCGGCGGAGCTTGCCCAGGCCGCACGGCTAGCCGCTGAGTGGGGCTACGACGAGGTCAATCTGAACTGCGGCTGCCCCTCGGAGCGGGTGCAAAAAGGCGCCTTCGGGGCGTGCCTGATGCGTGAGCCGAAACTCGTGGCCACCTGTGTGCGCGCGATGCGGGATGTGCTGCCCGAGACGATCCCAGTCACGGTCAAGCATCGGCTTGGCCTCGATGACGAGCAAGACTACGGCTTCGTGCGCGACTTCGTCGGCACCGTGGCCGAGGCGGGTTGTCGCATCTTCATCGTGCATGCGCGAAACGCGGTCCTCAAGGGCCTCTCGCCGAAAGAAAACCGCACCGTGCCGCCGCTTCGCTATGAGGTGGCGGCGCATCTGGTGCGCGACTTTCCCGAGCTCACCTTTGTCGTCAACGGCGGGATCGCCGATCTGGCGCAAGCGAAGGCACGGCTTGCCGAGACGCAAGCGCACGGCGTCATGCTCGGCCGTGCGGCCTACCACGACAGCTATCGTTTGGCGGAGCTCGACGCGGCGTTTTTTGGTGGGGTGCCCATCGCGCGTGCGACAGTCGTTGAGGCGATGCGTGCCTACCTCGAGCGCGAGATCGAAGCCACCCGCGATGCGCCTCACCCGGTGCGGGTGCGCGATGTGGCGCGGCACCTGCTTGGCCTCTATGCGGGTCTGCCGGGCGGCAAACGGTGGCGGCGGATGCTCTCCGATCCCGCGGCGCTTGCCCGAAACGATCCGGGGCTGCTCACCGAGGCGGCGCGCGCCGCCCATGCGGCCGCCGAAGAGGCCCGCAACGCTTGGGCCGCGCTATAAGCGAATAAATCGATCAAAAACAAGAAAAAGATTTGCTTGATCGAACGGGGATCGACGCCCACACTTCGGGTTCACCGAACCTGTGCAAACCAACCAAGGAGCCGAACATGCGCGAAAGTCTCTGCAAGACCGCAAGCTTTGCCGTGGTGCACCTGAGTGTGGCCTTCGGTGTGACCTACGCGCTCACGGGCAGTGCGCCGGTGGCTGCGGCCGTGGCGCTGATCGAGCCGCTTGCCAACACGGCCGCCTATTTCGTGCACGAGCGGCTTTGGGCGGCCCGTGGTGCGCGACGGGCGGCTCCCGCCCCCGCCGCCGCAGCGGTTTAGTCGAGCTTGAGCCCGATCTTTTGGATCACCCGTTCCCAGGTGGCCTGTTCGCGGCGCACGAAAGCGGCGAACGGCGCGAGGCGCATCTCGACCGAGGAGCTTGTCAGCGGCGTGGGCCGCCTGAGCGTTGTCTCGGCAGCTGAACGCTTTGGGGAGCCACCAGATGGGGATGCACGGGAAGTTCCGAATCGCAATGATGGCGGCCGCAGTGGTTTTGCTTGCGAGCCCTGCTGAAGCTGGGCGCGGGCCAGGCGGGCAGTTTCAAAAAGCCGACTTCGACCGCGACGGGCTCTTGAGCCCAATGGAAGCCTGTCGCGGCCTGAGCCCGGCGCTATGCCAGCACTTCGATCAGATTGATCTCAACCGCGACCGGGCTCTCTCGCGCGAAGAGGTGCAGGACTGGCACCTGCGGACCAAGGCCGCGAAGAAATCGAGCAAGAAGGCCAGCAAGAAAGCGGCGAAAAAATCGAAAAAGGCCAAGGCCGACAAAACCGTGCGCGAGCCACGGCGCGACCCCGTCTATCGTCCGCCGCGGTCGTAGCGAATCGATGCGCCGCCGCAACGGATCAGACGGCGGCTTGACGCCGCGCTGTGGCAAGCCACGCCGCCAGTACGAGCATCGTGCCGCCGGAGATGCGCTGCAGCAGCCGCGTGCGACGTGCGTGCGCGGAGCCAAGCGCCACGAACCGATCCGCAGCCAGCACCGCGATCACGTCCGCCGTCGTGTTGAGGGTAACCACAATCGTGCCAAGCAGGACGAGCTGAGGTAGGAGCGCACTTTCGGCCGAGACGAACTGCGGCAGGAAGGCGAGGAAGAAAAGCGCCGTCTTCACGTTGAGCGCTTCGACCAAGATCCCCTCGCGGAACGCGCGGCGCGCGCCTTGCGCCGCGACCGCCGGCAGCGCGAGCGCGGCACCGCCTTCGCGCGCCTGTCGCAGCAGGCGCACACCCAGGTAGACGAGGTAAGCTACCCCGAGCCATTTGAGCGTGTTGAACACGGCGGCCGACTGCGCGATCACGACCGAGAGCCCAAGCGCCGCCGCGATCACGTGAAGGAGGCCACCGAAGGCCGTCCCCAGGCAGGAGGCAAGCCCCTCGGCCCGTCCACCTGCAACTGTGCGCGCCACCACGTAGGTGATGCCCGGCCCGGGCGTAAAGGCGAGCACGAGCGCGGCGAGCAGGAAGGCGGAGAAGGTGGCAAGCGTCAAAGGCAAGTCCTCAGCGATACACCGGAAACCTCGCGCACAGGTCGATCACCTCGCGCCGCACGCGTTCGATCGTGGCCTCATCCTCGGGCGCATCGAGCACATCGGCGATCCAGTGCCCGACCTGGCGCGCCTCGGCCTCGCCGAAGCCGCGGGTGGTCATGGCCGGGGTGCCCAGGCGGATGCCGGAGGTGACCATTGGCTTTTCCGGGTCGTTCGGGATCGCGTTCTTGTTGCAGGTGATGTGCGCGCGGTGCAAGACGGCCTCAGCCATCTTGCCGGTGATCTTTTTCGCACGCAGGTCGACCAGCATCAGGTGGCTTTCGGTGCCGCCGGAGACGATGCGCAGGCCGCGCTCGGTGAGCGTGGCCGCAAGCGCCTTGGCGTTGGCAAGCACTTGCGCCTGATAGGCCTTGAACTCGGGCTTGAGCGCCTCGCCGAAAGCGACCGCCTTGGCCGCAATCACATGCATGAGCGGCCCGCCCTGAAGGCCGGGGAAGACGGCGCTGTTGAGTTTCTTGGCGAGTTCCTCGTCGTTGGTGAGGATGATGCCGCCGCGCGGGCCACGCAGGGTCTTGTGGGTGGTGGAGGTGACCACATGCGCGTGCGGCACGGGGTTCGGGTAAAGCCCGGCGGCGATCAAACCCGCGTAGTGCGCCATGTCGACCCAAAGGTAGGCGCCGACCTCATCGGCGATTTGCCGCATGCGCGCCCAGTCCCAGGCAAGCGAATAGGCCGAGCCGCCGCCCACGATCATCTTGGGCCGCGTCTCAAGCGCAAGCCGCCGCATCTGCTCGTAGTCGATGCGCTCTTCCGCGGTGAGCCCGTAGGCGGTGGGCTTGAACCACTTGCCGCTCATGTTGAGGGCCATGCCGTGGGTGAGGTGTCCGCCTTCGGCGAGCGACAGGCCCAGAAAGCCGTCGCCCGGTTGCATGAGCACGAAGTAGACCGCGGCGTTGGCCTGCGCCCCGGAGTGCGGCTGAACATTGGCGAACTTGGCGCCGAAGAGTTGCTTCACGCGCTCGATGGCAAGCGTCTCGGCCTCATCGACATACTCGCAGCCGCCGTAGTAGCGTCGGCCCGGGTAGCCCTCGGCGTATTTGTTCGTAAGCACCGAGCCCTGCGCCTCCATGACGGCGCGGCTCGTGTAGTTTTCGCTTGCGATCAGTTCGATGTGGTCTTCCTGGCGTTGGACTTCACGCTGAACAGCGGCGAAGACCTCGGGGTCGACGAGTGCCAATTCACTCGTGAAGAACGCGGGGCGGGCATTCATGAGGATGGGCTCCTGTGGGGTTGCAGGTTGGAGGGGCGCGCCTTGTGGGAAAGGCACGGTCGCATCGATCAGGTTGCCCAGGCGGACGGCAAAAACGGACGCAGGGGCAGCTTGCACGGTTGCCTGTTGCGGCCGGGCGTGCTCCCCGAGGGTCGACTCCCTCGCGCGCCTCGCCGCTCGGGCGCGGCTTGCGCGCTCAACGCCAGTTGCACGCTGAGGCGGATTTTACGGCCCGCCTTCGCGGTTCGCTTCGCTTGGAAAGAGCAGGCGCGCGGCCAGAAGCGCGGCGGCCAGACCAATCAACTGTGAGACGATGAAGCCGGGCACATCGACCGGCCGGATGCCGGAGAAGGTCTCCGTCAAGGATCGTGCAACGGTGACTGCGGGGTTGGCAAAGGAGGTCGAAGAGGTAAACCAGTAGGCGGCAACGATGTAGGCGGCCACGAGCGCAGGCACGGCCCGCGGCGCATGGCGCACTCCGCCGAAGATGGTGAGCACCAGTCCAAAGGTTGCCAGGCCTTCAGCAAGCCACTGGCTCGCCCCGCCGCGAATCTTGGCGCCGGTCATGAAGGCGGGCAGTTCAAACATCAGGTGCGCAAGCGCCACCCCCACCAGTGCACCAGCCAGCTGTGCGAGCACATAAGCGCCCCAGTCCGGCCATGGCATCTCACCGCGAAGCGCCATCGCAAGCGATACGGCCGGATTGAAGTGTGCGCCCGAGATGGGCCCGAGGATCGTGATGAGCACATAAAGCGTGCCGCCGGTGGCAAGCGCGTTGGCAAGCAGCGCAACGGCTTCGTTTCCGGCGGCAAGCCGCTCGGCCATGATGCCCGAGCCGACAACGGTCGCAAGCAACAGCGCGGTGCCAAGCGCCTCGGCCGTGAGGCGCTGGGCGGCAAGCGACCCTTTCATGCGCTCAGGGTCTCTGGCCGCCCGATTGCTTGAACTTCGCGCTGGATCGCCAGCCGATCGAGCGATTCGAGCGGCAGCGACACAAACAGCTGCACCCGATGGCGGATCTGGTTGAAAGCGATCGTGAAGGCATGGCGCTTGGCGGCTTCGTCGCCTTCGACGGCAGCCGGGTCGGAGAAGCCCCAGTGCGCAGTGACCGGGTTGCCCGGCCATACCGGGCAGACTTCGCCCGCGGCGTTGTCACAGACGGTGAAGACGAAGTCCATCACCGGAGCATCCGGGCGCGCGAACTCATCCCAGGACTTCGAGCGTAGCGGCGGATCGCCCGGCCGCGGGTAGCCGATCGTGGCGAGCTGTTCAATCGCAAAAGGGTTGACCACGCCAGTTGGGCGGCTGCCCGCACTCCAGGCGCGAAAGCGCCCTCGGCCGAGAACATTGATCAGCCCTTCGGCCATGATCGATCGGGCCGAGTTGCCGGTGCAAAGGATCAAAACGTTGTAGGGAGGGGCAGCCATGTGCGCGAAAAAGGGCCGTTGGGAGGGTTTGGAATGTGACGCAATGATGACAGCTCATCATGACAAGCCGGTTGCAGCAGGGGTGCGGAGGTGCCGATTCCGACGATCGCATCGCTTGCGCTTGCGGGGCGCGGCCGTGTGCGAGAAGATGCGCTCGTCGAGATGGAGGCGACGGAGGCAAGACCATGACGACTAGTTATCGACGTTTCCTCGTCACCGTGGGCGGCGGCGCGGCCGATCCGGCCGTGCTGGCCACCGCGCTTTCGCTTGCGCGGCAGTTCGAAGCCGCGCTTACGGCCATCCATGTGCGTGAGGCGATGCATGCCCATGCGATGCTTTCGCCAGAGGCGGCCGGGATCGCGATGGCGCAGATTCGCGAGCTTGAAGAGGAGCTCGTCGAACGGGCCAAGGCGAGGGTTCAGGAGGCCGCTCAGGCGCTCGGGCGCGAGATTGCCCTGTGGGTCAAAAGCGGTGACTTCGCCTCGGAGGTGGCGCGCGCTGCACTCACCGCCGATCTGGTGATCACCGGACAGCACAACCCCGACACCGGTTCGCAGCGCACGCTCGTGGGGCAAGAGCGTCTGGTGCTGGCCTCCTCGGCGCCGATTTACTTCGTGCCCTTCGTGGCGCGTGCCGAACCCTCGAGCGTTCGTCCATGGCGTCGGGTGCTCGTGGCGTGGCAGTCCACGCGCGAGGCGGCGCTTGCGTTGCGCTGCGCGCTGCCCCTCCTGCAAAACGCGAGCGAGGTCGAGGTCGTGCAGATCGGCTCGCCCGAGAGCGGGCTTGAGGCGGCGCTCACGGAGGTGGCGCGCTACCTTGAGGCGCATCGGGTTGCCGCACGCACGCGTGTGATCCCGCATCGTGGCCGTTCGGCGCTGCGCTGGCTGGCCGGCGATCCGGTGGATGCTTCGGCTGGCGAGCTTCTTCTGTCGCACGCGGCGGAGATCGACGCCGACGGACTGGTCATGGGGGGCTACAGCCACCCGCGCATTTGGGAAGTCGCGCTCGGCGGGGTGACGCAGACGGTGCTGGGCTCGATGACCTTGCCCGTGCTCATGATGCACTGAGCGCGACTTGGCGGCAGGCCGAGAGGAAGTCCCTCAGTGCGACCGTTCGCTCGGCGGCTCGCCGGCGGTGCCTTCGGGCGGCGGCGGAGGAGCCTCCTGCGGGAGGTGCCGCGCCACGGTCTGCGCGAGCACGAAGGCCGACACGGGTGCGGTCATGAACAAAAAGAGGGTGATCAGCAATTCTCGGCCGCTGAGCGTGCCCTGAGCGGCCGAAAGCACGAGCGAGACGGTTAGCACGCTGCCCACACCAAGCGTGGTGGCTTTGGTCGGACCGTGAATGCGCAGCATGAAGCGGCTCAGCTTGGCCAGTCCCCACGAACCCACGAGTGCGAAGAAGGCGCCGGCCACAAGCAACGCCGCGGCGAGCAGATCGAGCGCGAGTGGGAGCTCGGGCAGGCGGGCGGCCGCGGGCGTCATCGAAACACCTCGCCGCGCAACAGGAACTTGGCCGCAACCACCGTGCTCACGAACCCGAGCATCGCGATGAGCAGCGCGGCTTCGAAGTACAGCGACAGACCGAATTGCAGTCCCATCAGCACCACCAACGCGAGCGCGTTCACGTAGAGCGTGTCGAGCGCGAGAATGCGGTCGGGCAGACTAGGTCCGCGCAGGAGTCGGTAGAGGTTCAGAAGCATCGCAAGGGCGAACAGCCCGATCGCGTAGGGCAGAAGCTGAGCGGTGATCATTCGAAGATCGCCTGTAAGCGGGTTTCGTAACGTGCCTTGATGCCCGCGGCAAGCGCCGCGGCATCTTCGGTGCTGAAGCTGTGCACGAGCAAATGGCGTCGATCGTCGCTCACATCGCAGGAGAGCGTACCGGGAGTCATCGTGATGATGCCAGCAAGCGTGATGATTGCGTGTTCGTCTTTGAGCGCAAGCGGAATCCAGACGAACTGCGGCCTGAGGCGCGCCTCGCGGCCGAGGATGAGCCGCGCCAGTTGAATGTTTGACAGCACGATGTCCCAGAGCACGATCACGGCAAGCTCAAGCGCCACGGAGAGCCGGCGAAAGCGTGCGCGCGTGGGCCGGAAGGCAAGCGTCAGGGGCGGCACGATCAGCGCCAGCGCAACTGCGATCAGCACGTGTCCAACCGCGAGGGACTGATTGGCCGCAAGCCAGAGCGCAAACACAAGCGCCGAAAGCCACGGGGCAGGCAGCAAGCGATGCATGGCGGTCATTTGCCTCCGCGTTCGCGCATTTCGCGACGTACATCAAAGGCCGGCGGCGCGGGCGTTTGTTGGCGAACCGATTCGAGGTAGGCCGTGCGCGTCGTAAGCTGCTCGGCAAGCGCCTGCGTGTACTCAGCCAGCCGTCCGGCAAAGAGCGCAGCGGCGAGTGCGCTCACAACCAGTACGGCAAATCCGGCGCGCTCAAGCGAAGGGACGTTGAAGCGCACAGCCCGGGCCGCGGCTGCGCTTTCCGCCACCTGAGGCGCGTGATATTCCCAAAACAGCGTGATGCCGACGCGCGCGAAGGCGACCACGAGCAGCAGGCTTGCCGTCAGCACCACGGCAAACACCCAGGCTCCAAGCGGTAGCGGCCAAGCCCCTTGCAGCACAAGCACCTTGCCGAGAAAGCCGGCCAGCGGCGGAAGCCCCGCGGCTCCGATTGCGACCCCGAAAAACAGTGCGCCGAGCCCGAGTCGCCCGGGGTAGTCGCGCTGCGCCGTGACGCGATCGCCCGCCTCGGCGCGAGCACGCTGGACCCAATCGGCGAGCATAAACAGCGCCGCCGTGACCAGCGTCGTGTTGACCAGGTAGAAGGCACCGCCCGCGATGGTGGCTTGCGAGCCAAGCCCGAAGGCGATGAGCAGCGTGCCCGCCGAGGCGATGATTGCGTAGGAGGCAAGCAAGCGCAGCCGTTTGACCCCCAGTGCGGCAAGCGCCGCGAAGGCGAGTGTGGCCATGGCGGCCATCGGCAGGATCGGATCGGCAAGCTGGGCGGCTTCTCCCGCGCCCGGGCCGAAGAGGAGGGTGCTCACGCGCAGGCTCGCGTAAATGCCGACCTTGGTCATCACGGCGAACAGCGCGGCCACTGGCGCCGGAGCGGACCCATAGGTCTGCGGGAGCCAAAACGAAAGCGGCAACAGGGCCGCCTTGAGGGTGAAGACCACAAAGAGCAGCGCTCCGGCCGTTTGCGCAAGCCACGCCGCCGTGCCGGTGAGGGCCGCGACTTTGCTTGCGAGATCGGCCATGTTGAGTGTGCCGGTGACCGCGTAGAGCAGCGACACGGCGACCAAAAAAAGCGCCGAGCCCGCCAAGTTCAAGGCCACGTAGTGCACCGCAGCGCGAAGGCGCGCTCGCCCCCCACCGTGCAGGAGCAGGCCGTAGGAGGAAATGAGCAGCACCTCGAAGAACACGAACAGGTTGAACAGGTCACCGGTCAGAAAGGCGCCGTGCAGACCCGCAAGCTGGAATTGAAAGAGGGCGTGAAAGTGCGCGCCGCGCCGATCCTCGCCGGCGAGCGCCCAAAGCAGCGCGGCGAGCGCAAGGATCGCGGTCAAGACGAGCATGAGTGCGGAAAGCCGGTCGAGCACGAACACGATGCCAAACGGCGCCGGCCAGTTGCCCAGCAAGTAGGTCTGCACGATCCCCGCGTCGGCCTGAGACAAAAGCAGCAGTGCAACGCCGAATCCGGCCAGCGTGGCAGCGACGGAGACGGGCCGCACCGCGCGCTCGGCCGTGCGCTCGATCACCACGAGGACGGCGCCCGCAAGCAGGGGCAACACCACGGGCACGACGATCCAGTGGGGCCAGGCGTTCATGCGGCTTGATCGTCGTCGGGGGTGCCGCCGCCGTCGACGTGGTCCGAATGCGTTTTGCGGAAGGCGGCCACGGCGATCACGATGATGAGCGCGGTCATCGCAAAGCCGATCACAATTGCCGTGAGCACGAGCGCTTGCGGTAAGGGATCGGCGTAGTGCGCGAGCGTGGGCGCTTTGCTTGCGTCGATGATCGGCGGTGCACCGATCTTGATGCGTCCCATGAGCACGATGAACAGATTGACCGCGTGGGACAGGAGCGAAAGTCCGACAATGACGTCAAAAGTTCGCGGTCGCAGCAGCAAATACACTCCGCCGCCCGCAAGCAGCCCGACGGCAAGCGCATAGAGCAGGATCATGCCGATTCTCCTCGGTCCGGGGGGGCTAAGCGGAGGCTGGCCTGACGCAGGCGCGCAATCGCAAGCAGCGCCACCATCGTGGCCCCAACCACGACGAAAAACACGCCGAGATCGAAAAGCGCCGCACTCGCAAGCGGTACTGCGCCAACACCCGGCAGCCAGGGGTAGTCATAGGTGCTTGTGAGAAAGGGCGAGCCGAACAACCACGCCGCCAGACCGGTTGCTCCGGCCGTCAACAGCCCGGCCGCGATCCACGGCCGGAAGTCGGTGCCCATGCGCGCTTCGACCCAGCGCTGCCCATTGGCAATGAACTGCAAGGTGAGCGCAAGCGCAAAGATGAGCCCCGCAATGAAGCCGCCGCCGGGCTCGTTGTGACCGCGCAGGAAGATGTAGAAGGTGATCACGACCGCCAGCGGCAGCAGCAGCCGCGCGACGAGGGCCAGCGGCAGCAGCAGCCGCCCGTCCGGTTTCGACTCGATCGAGCGCGCCGGCAAGCGACCCTCGAGGCTTGCCACGAGGGCAAAGATGATGATGCCCGCAATGCCGAGCACACTGATCTCGCCGAGCGTGTCGAAGCCGCGGTAGTCGACGAGAATCACGTTGACGGCATTCGAGCCGCCGCCGAGCGGCACGGTGGTCTCCAGAAAATACGGCGAGATCGAATCAAATGGCACGAACTGCACCAGAAACACGAGTGCAGCCACGCCGAGCCCGACCGCGCTTGCCAGAAGCGCATCGCGTAGCCGTCGACCGGGGCGCCGTTCCGGTGGACTCTCGGCCGGCAGATGCGCAAGGGCGAGCATGAACAGCACGAGTGTGACCACCTCGACCATGAGCTGCGTGAGCGCGAGATCCGGGGCCGAGAGGTGCAAGAACGCCAGACTCACGGCAAGCCCGACAGCACCAAGCGCCATGAGCGCAACGAGCCGGCTGCGATAGGCGAGCACGGTCATGAGCGTGCCGAGAGCTGCGATCGCGAAGACCGCAAGCGTTGCGAAGTTGAGCCCATCGAACACGCGGGATGCCCGAATCGGCACCGCTGGCTCGCCCGAAGCGTCGAGCCAGGGGAGAAGCCCCGCCAGCAGCGCCGTCAAGGCAAAAAGGAACAAGTAGCGCTGAAGGCTGCCGTTGACGAGCCGTGCCGTGAGCCGCTCGGCCCAGTCGATGCTTGCACGATAGCCATGCTGAAACAGCACGCGTCCGGCGAGCGGGAAGGGGTTGAGCGCGTGCAGGTTCAAGCCGCGGTACATCGCCGCGTAGAGCGCCAGCCCTCCTACGAGGGCGACCGCGCTCATCGCCAGAGGAAGATTCAGGCCGTGCCAGAGCGAAAGCGTGAACGGTGGCAGCGCTCCGTGCGGGCCGCCAAAGACGGCCGCCTGGGCGGCCACCGCCAAGGTCGGTCCGACCACCGCTTGGGGAAACACCCCCACCAGCAGACAAAGCACGGTGAGCACCTCCACCGGCACGCGCATGAGTCGCGGCGGCTCGTGCGGTGTGGCCTCAAGCCCCCGCGGGGCGCCCGAAAACCACACCTCGTAGATGAAGCGAGCGCTGTAGGCCACCGAAAGCACCCCAGCCACGGTCGCGCCGAGCGGCAGCCATGCGTGGGTTGAAAGCGTCGCTGCCGCCTCAGCGAAAAACATCTCCTTGGAGAGAAAGCCGTTTGCGAGCGGCACCCCGGCCATCGCGGCCGTTGCGATGATGGCCAGCGTGCCGGTGATCGGCATCAAGCGGTAGAGCCCGCCGAGCTTGCGGATGTCGCGGGTGTGGGCCTCATGGTCAATGATGCCCGCGGCCATGAAGAGCCCGGCCTTGAACGTGGCGTGGTTGATGATGTGAAAAACGCCGGCCACCACCGCCATCGGCGTGTTGAGCCCGAACAGCAGGGTGATGAGTCCGAGGTGAGAGACGGTCGAATAGGCCAGCAGCCCTTTGAGGTCATGCTGGAAGATGGCGAAATACGCCCCGACGAGCAGGGTGGCAAGCCCGACGATCGAGACGGCCCAGAACCACTCGGGAGAGCCGCCAAGCGCAGGCCAAAGGCGTGCGAGCAGGAACACGCCCGCCTTGACCATGGTGGCCGAGTGCAGGTAGGCCGACACCGGTGTGGGCGCGGCCATCGCTTGCGGGAGCCAGAAGTGAAACGGAAATTGCGCGCTCTTCGTGAAAACGCCCAAGAGCACAAGCGCAAGGGCGGGCACATAAAGCGGGTGGGCGCGGATGATTGGCCCTGAGGCGAGCACGCGGTCAAGCTCATAGCTGCCCACGATCGAGCCGAGGATCACCACACCACCGAGCAGCGCGAGCCCGCCCGCGCCCGTCAGCGTCAGTGCAAGCCGTGCGCCTTCGCGCGCATCGCCCCGATGGTGCCAGTAGCCGATGAGCAGGAAGGATGAGAGGCTGGTCAACTCCCAAAAGACCACGAGCACGATGAGGTTTGCGCTCATGACCACGCCGAGCATCGCGCCCATGAAGGCGAGCAGGAAGGCGAAAAAGCGCGGCGCCGGGTCTTCTGGCCCGAGGTAATAGGCCGCGTAGAGGACGATGAGCAGCCCGATGGCGTAGATCAAAAACATGAAGAGCCACGCCAGAGCGTCGATGCGCACGGCAAGCGCAAGGCCGAGCGCAGGCAGCCAGTCGAGGCCCGCACGCAAGATTTCGCCCGAAAACACGGCCGGGGCAAAGCCAAGCGTGAGCACAAGCCCGGCTACGGCGGTGGCAATCCCGAGCGCGACGGCAGCCGCGCGACGCTGTGTCGGCAATGCGGCCACGATGACCGCAGTCAGGAAAGGCAGCAGCGCTGCAAGCAGGGGAAGCATGGCTCAGAACGCAGAGGCGGGTGTCGCTGTCCGCAAAGCCCAGTTCGAGCAGACTGCGGCGTGGCTGCGGCCCAGCGATGCCCGCGATTCTAGGCAGGCCGTCCAACCGAGGCCGCGATGGCGGGAAATCCTGAGGCATGCCGCGAAGCGGCCTGCCTAGAATCGTTTGATGCAGCAAGGGGGAGTTGCGCATCCGCGGCAGCAAGGGCGTTCGAGGGTGCGCGCAGGCTCACTCGGGCCAGTCATGCTGGCTTCTCGTTTTCCTCAACGATCAAAGGAGAGTGTTTATGCAACGTCGTGATTTCCTCGCCAAAACCGCCGCCGGCGCCGCGGCGGGGGGCGCGATTCTCGGTGCGCCGTACGTGATCGGTCAGTCCCCTGCGGTTCGTTGGCGTCTTTCGTCGGCCTTCCCGAAGGCGCTCGACACCATCTACGGTGCTGCGGAAGAATTTGCCAAGATCGTCAACCGGATGAGCGGCGGCAAGTTCCAGATCTCGGTGCATGCTGCCGGTGAGCTTGTGCCGATGCCGGGCTTGGCCGACGCCGTGCAAAACGGCACGGTGGAGTGCGGCCATACCGCCTCGTACTACTACTTCGGCAAAAACGACGCCTTTGCGCTCGGGACCGCGATTCCGTTCGGCCTCAACAGCCGCCAAATGACCGCGTGGTTCTACGAAGGCAACGGCTTGAAGCTGATGCGCGAGTTCTTCGACGGCTACAACATCATCAACTTCCCGATGGGCAACACCGGGGCCCAGATGGGGGGCTGGTACAGGAAGGAGATCAAAAGCGCCAAAGACTTCGAGGGCCTGAAGTTCCGCGTCGGGGGCTTTGCCGGCCGGGTCTGCCAGCGCCTTGGCGCGGTCCCGCAGAACATTCCGGGCGGTGAGATCTACCAAGCACTCGAGAAAGGCACGATCGATGCCTGCGAGTGGGTCGGGCCCTACGACGACATGAAGCTTGGCTTCCACAAAGTCGCGCCACACTACTACTACCCCGGTTGGTGGGAAGGCGGTGCAGGCCTTGACCTCTACGTGAATAAGAAAGCCTGGGAAGCGCTTCCCGCGGAATACAAAGCGATGGTCGAGGCAGCCGCCTCGCATGCGCATGTGGAGATGCAGGCCCGCTACGACGCGCGAAACCCGGGTGCGCTCAAGCAGTTGGTCGCCCAGGGCACTAAACTGCACCGCTTCCCGAAAGACCTTATGGACAAGGCCTTCAAGGAGGCGATGGATCTCTACTCCGAGCTCTCGGCGAAGAATCCGCAGTGGAAGAAGATCTACGAGGACTACGCAAACTTCCGGCGCGATGCCAACATGTGGTTCCGCTTTACCGAGATGAGCTTCGACACCTACATGCAGTCGGCCAAGCTCTGAAGCGCTCGTCGGCTGCTTGGCCAAAGCCCCGTTCGGTCCAGGCCGGCGGGGCTTTTTTGTTTGGACGGCTAAGGGCAGCACATCAAGTCGCGCCCGGCCGATCGGTGTTGTCACTACACTCGCGCCCATGCAGGCCCGTCCCACCCAGCGTGTGCTTCTCGGCGTGACCGGTGGCATTGCCGCCTACAAGAGCGCGGAACTTGTGCGCCTCTTGGTCAAGTCGGGCCGGATGGTCACGGTCGTGATGACCCGTGCCGCAAGCGAATTCGTGGGTGCTGCAACCTTTCAGGCGCTTTCGGGCCGGCCCGTCTATAGCGACCTTTGGGACAGCCGTCCGCCCAGCGGGATGGCGCACATCGAGCTTACCCGTGAGGCCGACGTGATGCTTGTGGCCCCGGCCTCGGCCGATTTCCTGGCGCGGTTGGTGCATGGCCGATGCGACGACCTGCTTACCGCGGCATGCCTTGCACGTTCGATCCCGCTCATCGTATGTCCGGCCATGAACCGGCAGATGTGGGAACACCCGGCTACCCAGCGCAACGTTGCACAGCTCAAGGCCGATGGCGTTGTCCTCTTCGGTCCCGGCACCGGCGAGCAGGCCTGCGGCGAGGTTGGCGATGGACGCATGTGGGAGCCCGAGCAAATTCTGGAAGCACTGGAGGCATGGGCACAACCGAAGCGGCTCGCCGGCCGGCGTGTGCTTGTGACCGCGGGCCCCACGCAGGAGCCGATCGATCCGGTGCGTGTGATCACCAATCACTCCTCGGGGAAGATGGGCTTTGCCCTGGCCCGGGCCGCTGCCGAGGCGGGCGCCGAGGTCACCCTCGTGGCGGGGCCGGTGACGCTTTCCACGCCGCTCGGCGTGCGGCGGATCGACGTGACCAGCGCGCGCGAGATGTATGAAGCCGTGTTTGCCGAGCTTGACGCCTTAGACCTCTTTATCGCCGTGGCCGCGGTTGCCGATTACCGGCCGCGACAGCGTGCGGCGCAGAAGATCAAAAAGGGTGGAGAGCCGCTCACGCTCACCCTCGAGCCGACCGAGGACATCCTCGCAGCCGTGGCCGAACGGGCGCGCGCTCGCGGCGGGAAGCCCTACTGCGTGGGCTTTGCGGCAGAAAGCGAGCAGATTGAGGACTACGCCGAAGAAAAACGCCGACGCAAAGGCATCCCGCTGATTGTGGCCAATTGCGCACAAGAAATGTTCGGCGCTGATCTCGGCGAGCTCACACTGCTCGATGAGCGCGGCGCGCGACGCTTGCCGCGCCAGGACAAACTCGCGCTTGCGCGCGCGGTTGTGACCGAGATCGCCGCTCGCCTGCCGAATCCTTGAGCGCAATGCTGCGATGCAGCATTGCGGATCGGTATGCGAATGGGGCGATTTGCATCGACTCGACAGCCACACGAGCGTTCGGATCGCCTATAAATCGGGTTCGAGTCAACTCGATGACGGTTCGATGACGGTTCGGCTGCACGGATCGTTTGGACCGTTATCCGCCTGGAGTTCCCCGTGTCGAGCAAAGTGAGCGGCCCCATGGCTACCGTCACCGCGAGCACGACCGCCGTGGGCAAGGTCTCGGCCCCTTCGGTCGGTGGTGCCGAGTCAAAGTGCCTTTGCGCAAGCGCCCGCGTCGTTGACGTGACGCCGCAGGATGTGAAGGCCAGCTATCGTCGTTGGGCGCCAATCTACGACTGGATGTTTGGCCGGCCGTTACAAGACGGTCGCGACAAGCTGATCGCGCATGTTGAGCGCTTGCAGCCCAAGCGGCTTCTCGAAATTGGCGTTGGCACGGGGCTCTTGCTGCCGAGGTATCCAAAAAGCACGCAGGTGGTTGGCATCGACATCTCGGACGAGATGCTCGCAATTGCCCGGCGGCGGGTCGAGCGCGCTGGCCTGACGAACGTGGACCTGCGCGCAGGCGACTGTGAACACATGAACTTCGCTGACGGCGAGTTCGACTGCGTGGTCATCCCCTATGTGCTTTCGGTGACCCCGGACCCGGCGCGCCTGGTTCACGAAGCGATCCGTGTGTGTGCGCCGGAGGGCCGCATCATCGTGGCCAACCACTTCAACGGCAGCAAGGCCTGGGCGCTGCTTGAGCGGCTTTATGCACCGCTTGCGGCCAAGATCGGTTTTCGTTCGGATTTCAGCTACGAGGAGCACATCCTCGCCCACCCCTGGACCGTCGAGTCGGTGGAGACGGCAAATTGGCTTGGCTTATCGAAGGTGGTGGTGCTGATTCCGCCGCCGGCAGGCGCGGCCCTCACCTGACCTGACGAGTGACAAATCGTTCTTTGCCTGGGAGAGCCAAGGATGGCTTGCCCGGCCATCGCGAGGCACGGACTCGAAAACAGCAACACCCCTGGCCGCCAGGGGTCAGGGCACGTTTCTCAGAGGTCCGCTTTGGCGTCTCGGGCCGGTGACTAACGGCGATGGGCTTTTGCAATGGCCTCGGCGCCTGGCGGTCCAGAACTCGGGACCAAATCGTCGAGACGCAAACTAGAGAAGTGTGCGCGCAAGGCAGCGGCTTGTGGGTGTTCCAAGGCGAGAGGCTGCCGTTCTTCTGGATCGGCGCGCAGATCGAATAGCGCCTCCTTCATCGTTGAAAAGTCGCGGATCAACTTGAGGCAACGTCGGGCATCGCATTGAAGGATCGCCACGTGGGGCGGTTGAACGTGCACGCTGATGCGATCGGGCGGCGGGGAGTCCTGCAACGGATGGCCGGACCAATGCGATGGGATGGGCAGGCCGAGTGCACGCGCGATGGTGGGGGCGATGTCGGCCTGGATGGCCGGCCGGTCCCGAAGGCCGGCCGGCGCGCCGTTGAGCCAAACGAACGGAATGCGCAGAAGCGGCTCGTAGAGGGTATAGCCATGAGCACGCACGCCGTGCTGGCCGAGCGCTTCGCCGTGATCGGCGGTCAGAAGCACGAGGCTGTCGTCACGAAGATATCCAAGCCGGGAGAGCGCGCTCCAGAGACGCTCGATCACCGCGTCAGCCGTGCGGATGCCATCGTCGTAGAAATGAAGCGCCGCCGTTTCGATCGGATAGCGCTGCCATAGCGCCGGAGGGACCTCGTCAGCCGCGCGGTTGAGCTTGACCGCCCGGGGGCCGAAGCGGTGTGTCGACATCAAGTGAATCAGAACGAAATAGGCCTCGCCGGAGGCTGCAGGAGGAAGCTGCTCGACAAAACGGACAAGGGTCTCATCATCGTTTGGATAACCGCCTCGTGTGTACCCGTCGCTGTAGAGCTCGGCTTCCCCCAGCGCGTGGCGAAGCCCGTAGAAGTTGGTGTGGTCGCCAGAGAGCAGAAACAGGCGTCGGTAACCATGGCGCGCGAGTATTTCGGGCAGGCCGAAATTGGCGCGGGTAAGTTCGTGCGGTTGCTTGCCGCTCAAGATGCTCAGAATGCCGCAGCTCGACTCCGCGCAAGCGGCACGTACTTCCGCGTGGGCATGCAGCTTGCCCGTGGCTTGAAGCGTTTGCAAAAACGGAGTCGTTGCCCGAGGATAGCCGTAGATCGGGAGATGATCAGGACGTAAGGAATCGGCGATGATCAGGATGACGTTTGGGCGTTGCGTGAGGGGGGCTGCTCGATAGCCTGCGCGCAGGTTCGACTCTTCGATGACCCGAAGCGGATTTCCCAAGCGTTCAAGCCGAGGCAACAACGCCACCACGCCAGAAACCGGACGAGCATGGGTTTCCAGGAAAAACGTAAACGCCTCGTCGGGGTCGTCTGCCACGCTCGGCCACAGCGGCGTTGCGAGTCCGCGCGCACCGACAGCGCCGAACACGAGCGCAACGCCGACGAGGAGCGCCGGAGAGATAGGGTGGTTTTGGCCGCTCAGAATCTGACCGATTGTGCGCATGATCCGTGGCATGACCCAGCTCAAAATGCCCGTCATCAACACCACGGACAGGATCAGTGCCAGTTGCGCATCCCATCCTGCGGCGAGGATCGAGCGCAGCGTGACCCAAGGTTCGTTCAGGTAGCTCCTGATGAGCTGCCACGTCGGCAGTGCGCCCCAAAAATGGTGAGCGGCTGCCGCGAGCACGTAGAAGAGGACCCAAGTGCACAGGATGATGAGCCAGAGTGCACCGAGCACATAAGCTGTCCAGATTCGGAGTGCGCGGGGACGGCAAGGCAGGAGGGGCGCTAGCACAAGCGGCGCGACGAGGCACGCGCACAGGGCCAGGCTGATCTGCAGGTGCGCCCAAACTGAAAGCGGTGGCTGCTCGATGACATAGAGCAACAAGAGCGCGCCGCCGAAAGGCGCAAGGAGCATGGGCACGGCAGCCCGCGCCACGGCGCGGAAGGTGGCGACCGTGTTGTGGAGTCTTTGGTCCGAGGAACCCGGCGAGAACTTGAGCGGAAACATCAGACGCAGCAGCCGCAGGCGGCGGACCATCCTGCCTCGAATAAGCGGGGATCCTCTCTGTCGAGTTTGCGCAGGCCGTCACGCGCAGAATGAGTTGCCATCGGCCTACCGTCGACGAAGGCCGATACAAATGTAGCGTTTACTCGGAGGCCGCGAGCGCGTTCTGGCGCCGGCCGAGGTGGGCCCAAACTTTCTCCGATCGCGTGACGCATCGACAGCAAAAAACAAACAAGGGAGCCTCACGGCTCCCTTGACCAGCCGTAAGGGCGCGCTATTGCGCCCTCTGATCTCTCTCAGGTCGTCGCCGCCGCTGTGCACGTGTTGGGCAAGTAGCGAGCAGGGCTGCCCGTGCAGGCCCAGGTCACGGTGTTGGCGCTTGCGTTCCAGGTCGGCGTGAGGGTAATCGTCGTGGGACCCGTCGCTGCGGTCCCTACGATGGTTACGGTACCGTTGTCGGCAAGTGTGGCGCTCGCGACCAGGCCGCCGGTGCCGGGCGCCTGACAGTTGCCTCTGGCTGCGGCGCCAGCAAGCTGCGAGGCCTCAGTCACGCAAGTGCGAACCGAGCTGGCTGCAAGCAACAGTTCCGCGACGCGCGCGCGGCGCGTGTAGTCTTGATACGCCGGAATGGCAATGGCCGCCAGAATGCCGATGATCGCCACGACGATCATCAGTTCGATGAGGGTGAAACCCCGTTGCAATTGACGTTTCATGATCGTCCCTTTTCCGAAGTCGGTTGAGTTGAAGAACAGCGACAAGCGCTGGACACCCCTGTCCGTGCAGCGATCGTGCCAAGACGAGCCGGCGCTCCGCGAAGAGCCTGCTAAGTCCTTGAATCACAAAACCGTCCGGAGTAGTCCTAAGTTTTTGACGCCCACGTGTGCCGTTGGCCAGTCCGGGACCGGGCGCGTCCCAACCCGCTTGCGCACGGTCGATGTGCCGTTTTTGGTCACTGGTTGTGCCGCATCACGTCAGCCTGGCGTTTGGTCTCGGCCTGCCGCGCCTCGATTTCAAACGGGTTGTCCCAGTAGAAGGCAGAGAGCGATCCCGCGCGACGGATTGCGCCAACTCCAGCGACGATATAGGCGATGGGGAAGAAAAGGCCCCAGCGTTCGGCTTGGCGCACGTGAGCCCGTTCATGTTCATGGCAGCGATCGAGCGACTGAGCATCGCAGCCGATGATGAGCTGCCCGATGCTGGCCGCCGCGTAGCCCACGCCGCCGCTTAGCAGGCGAAACCATGGGCCACGGAGAAACCAGGCGCAGCCCGGTCCGTAGCACTCAAGCGCGGCGTCCCGCCAACGGATGCGACCGCGCCATAGAAGGAGCGGCAATAAGGGAAGCGCACAAGCGGTGAGCGGCAGCGCCCATGCTACGGCGAAACCGCGTTTGCACGCGGCGCCAAGCCTCCGCAGTGTCGTACTTCGGGCGCCCATTCCGTCATTGTGCACAATCGGTACAGATTTCGCTCCTCGCTTGCAAGCACGCGGATGCGGTGCGCGGAGAATGGCTCATGGGCATGCCCGGGAGGATCGTAGGATGAAGGCATGGTTCGGGCAGCACGACCGGGTTTGCTGCAACAGAGCGCGCATCGGAGCGGGCGTTGCGTGCGTGGTTGTCATCCTTTCCTGTGCGATCACCGGTGCGGAAGCGGCGACGGTCGTGGTTCAGGTGAAGGATCGCAACAACGCGCCCGTTGCGAATGCGGTCGTCTGGGCGATGCCGGTTGGCGCAATGCCACCGCCTGCGCCGCCCTCGACCACGAGGACGCTCGTGATCGAGCAGCGCATGATGAAGTTCGAGCCGTACGTTTCGATCGTGCAGACGGGGACCTTGCTGCGGCTACCGAATCGGGACCGGATCGAACACCACGTAAAGACCTTGTCCGGGCCGAATGTGTTCGAGTATCGGCTGTATCTCAGGGAGCCTCCCGAACCGGTCCGACTGTCGAAGGCTGGACACACGGTGCTTCAGTGTTTGGTGCATGATTGGATGGCGGCGCACATCTACACCGTGGATACGCCGTGGTTTGCCAAGACCAACCGCGATGGCAGCGCCATCATCGAGTCGGTCCCGGCGGGTGAGTATGAAATCTATCTCGCGCACCCGAACCTGGCCCTGCCGACACAAGTGACGCCGTTGTTTCCGCGCCGGGTGCGTCTTGAGGCCACCACGGCGCAGCTGCTCGATGCGAAACTTGACATTGTTCCGCGTCCCGAGCCTTCGCGGCGGCCCGTGCCCGAGCAATACCGCGACTGACGGACAGACGAGCTCTCAGGCCGGTTCGGCGCGATTTGCGGCGCCTCGGCTCGGCCAGGCCAACCAGTCGGCGGGGCAATCGACGTCGAAGCACACGCCGGGGTCGCCGAGTTCGACGGGCGTTTTTTGCTGCGCCGACAAACGACACCAAAGCGTGCGCGCGCCTTGGTCGCCGTCAAGAGCCGTCAGCGCCGGCCAAAGGGTTCGCCGGAAAGCGACCGGATGGCCTTCCTTGCCGCGGTACATCGCGCGCAGGGCAAGGCATTCGGGGGCTGCTTGCGTCGCGCACTCGAGCAGCCGCGCCCAACTCGACTCGGCGATGCAAGGCATGTCGGCGAGGGCGAGGAAAACCCATTCGGCCGCGCAGCCGCCCGCGATCAGCCTCCGGATCGCTTGCGCAAGACTCAGGCCCAAGCCCGCGCGCGCCCCTAGGTGAGCAGGCCTCGGTAGCGGAAGCCAGGAGACGCCGTCGACGTGGGGAACGAGCTGGCCGAGTGCCGCAGCGCTCGGTGCGTCGATGACGATGTGCGTCGGCACACCGAGCGAGCGAAGGGGACGCAGACTTGCCAAGAGGAGCGCTTCCCCGTCGGGCGTGAGCGCAAGACGCTTGTCCCGGCCCGTCTCGGCCCGATAACGCAGCCCGCGGCCGGCGGCCATCAGGAGGGCAACGGCCGAGGCATTCACGCGCGACGCCAGGGTGAAGAGGGATGCGCGAGGTTTGCGCTGCTAGGCCTTCGGCAGCGTCACGCCGGTTTGCCCCTGGTACTTGCCGCCACGATCTTTGTAGGAGACCTCGCAAACCTCGTCGCTTTCGAAAAAAAGCACCTGCGCGCAACCTTCGCCAGCGTAAATCTTGGCTGGCAGCGGCGTGGTGTTGGAGAACTCAAGGGTGACATACCCTTCCCACTCGGGCTCGAAGGGGGTGACATTGACGATGATGCCGCAGCGCGCGTAGGTGCTTTTGCCCACGCAAATGGTCAGCACGTTGCGCGGGATGCGGAAGTATTCGACCGTTCGGGCAAGCGCAAAGGAGTTGGGCGGAATGATGCACACCTCGCCCTTGAAGTCGACGAAGGATTTTTCGTCGAAGGCCTTCGGATCGACGATCGTTGAGTTGATGTTCGTAAAAATCTTGAATTCGTCGGCGCAGCGGATGTCGTAGCCGTAGCTCGAGGTGCCATAGGAGACGATGCGGCGGCCGTCGACGACACGAACCTGCTCGGGCGCGAAGGGCTCAATCATGCGGTGCGTGAGCGCCATGTGACGAATCCAGCGGTCAGATTTGATGGGCATGGGACGTCCGACAGCGAAACCGGACATGCATTGTAGGAAGCCGACATGTCGAGGCCTTACCGCGTTGACATGAGCGTCGCATCGGCGAGGCCGCTCGCGCGAGCCGCGCAGGCCGGGATCGAAGTCCGCTACGGCGGCGAGCCCCTGGTGTGTCTGGCTGAGCGTGCGGTGTTTGCGCCACGGCACGCGACCCTGTTTGTCGCCGACGTGCATTTGGGCAAGGCGCAAAGCCTGCGAAGCGCCGGGCGCGCTTTGCCGCTTGGCCATGACGCATGCGAACTTGCGCGACTCGAGGCGCTTCTGGGCATCTGGTTGCCGCGGCGATTGGTTGTGTTGGGCGATTGGGTGCACGGCCGAGCGGGTCTGACCCCTGCTCTCGAGGAGGCGATCCGGGCCTTTCGCGCGCGCCATCGCGCTGTTGAGATGGCCCTCGTCGCGGGTAACCACGATCGATCTGCGGGTCTACAGGCCCACGCGTGGGGCTTTGATGCATGGCCTGCGGGGACGCGGCTCGGCGGGCTTTCCTGTTGGCACGAACCGCCGGACGAGACGCCGCGCGTCGCGCCGGATCGCACGCCAGCGCTGATCCTGTGCGGTCACGTACATCCGGCGCTTCGCCTCGCCGGAGGCGCAGATGGGCTCATCTTGCCGTGCTTTTGGTGGCGCAGCGCGGCGCGCCTTCTCGTGCTTCCGGCCTTTGGCAGCTTGACCGGCGGCGCGCTCGTTGAGCTCGCGCCGGGCGAGGAGGGCATCGTGATTGCGGGCGAAAGGCTCTTTCGTTGTCGCGAGCCGAGACGAGCCACACGGGCCTGAGCCTCCCCAGCCTCGCCGAGCCACGAGGGGGCTGTGGATCGTTGTGTGGGAAAGTGCCGGAAAAGTCGGAGATTCGAACTGAATCGTTTGTGGGTCGTTTTGGCCGCACGCCGCCGAGGACCAATTGGCGCGGCCTTGAGCGGATGCTGCACGGCCGCAGCGGGGGCGACCCTTGGACCACTAAATCTTGTGTTGCCAGGACCGCTTGACCACAAGATGTTGTGGTCCTAGCCTAGAATGCGGTACATTGGCGCCGCATCGTTTGATGCGCTCTCGATCGAGTCCAGGGGTTTGCGTGTTGTCACAGCGTTTTGGTTCTGGTTGTCGGCTTGGCCACGGCGTTTGCCGGGATCGGCGCGACGCGGCAGGCGAGCCGGGGCAAGCGCTGCGTGCATGCTGATAGGGGCTTTGAGGCGGCGCTTGAGAAACGGGGGGCTCGGCGGCCGGTTGCGGCGTGAGCGAAGAGGCGAACGAGGAGTAAGGGAATGCTGGAATCCGTTGCCGGAATGAAGTCATCAAGTGGTGCGTCCAATGCTGAAGGGGGTTGGAGTCGAGACATGCGTGATCAGGAGGGGTTGCACTTCGGATTTCCGCCCGAAGTGCTTGCGCGCTACAAGACGATTCGGCGCAACGGCGCGGTGGTGGCCTTCGAGCCCCACAAGATCACCATTGCGATGACCAAGGCGTATCTGGCCACCCATGGTGCTCAAAGCGCCGCCTCGGCTCGCGTGCGCGAGCTCACGCACAAACTCACCGAGGATGTCATCCGCAGCTTGATCCGGCGCAAACCCGAAGGTGGGGCGATTCACATCGAGGACATTCAAGACCAAGTCGAGCTCGCCCTCATGCGCTCGGGGGAGCACGAAGTGGCTCGCAACTACGTGCTGTATCGCGAGCGCCGCGCCGCCGAGCGTGCCCAACGGGCCAAGGCGCGCGAGGCCGAGGAGGAGACGATCCTGCACGTTGAAGACAACGGTGTGCGTCGTCCGCTCGATCTGCTGCGCCTGCGTGAGCTGATCAAAGCATCGTGCGAGGGGCTCGGCGATGCGGCCGACCCCGATTTGATCCTGAAGGCCACCCTCAAGGATCTCTACGACGGCGTCTCGACGCATGAGGTGCGCAAGTGCGTCATCCTGGCCGCGCGGCAATTCATCGAAAAGGACCCGGCGTACAGCTACGTGACTGCGCGGCTGTTGCTCGATTCGATCCGCTACGAAGTGCTCGGTTTCGAAGCGACGCATGCCGACATGGCGACGCTCTACGCCGAGTACTTCCCGCGCTTCATCAAGCGGGGTGTCGAGCTCGGTCTTCTCAATCCGGAGCTTGCGAATTTCGATCTCGAACGGCTCGGCGCGGCGCTTGACCACACCCGCGATCTGAAGTTCGGCTTTCTCGGCTTGCAGACGCTCTACGACCGCTACTTTCTGATCGATCGTGCCACGAAGCCGGGCGAGCGCGATCGGCGGCTTGAATTGCCGCAGGTGTTTTTCATGCGCGTGGCGATGGGGCTGGCGCTCAATGAGATTGAGCGCGAGGCACGCGCCATCGAGTTCTACGAGCTGCTTTCCTCGTTCGATTTCATGAGCTCAACGCCGACGCTGTTCAATTCCGGAACGCAGCGATCGCAGCTCTCGTCGTGCTATCTCACCACCGTCTCGGACGATCTAGAGGGCATTTACGAGGCGATCAAGGAAAACGCGCTCCTGTCGAAGTACGCGGGCGGGCTTGGCAACGACTGGACGCGCGTGCGCGCCATGGGTTCGCACATCCGCGGCACGAACGGCGAAAGCCAGGGCGTGGTGCCCTTCCTCAAGGTCGTCAACGACACGGCCGTGGCCGTCAACCAGGGGGGCAAGCGCAAGGGAGCCGTTTGTTGCTATCTCGAAACTTGGCATCTCGACATTGAAGAATTCCTCGAGCTGCGCAAAAACACCGGTGATGATCGTCGGCGCACGCACGACATGAGCACCGCGAACTGGATTCCGGATTTGTTCATGAAGCGCGTGATGGAAAACGGCAGCTGGACGCTGTTTTCACCCTCCGATGTGCCGGATTTGCACGATCTGTACGGGCGCAAATTCGAAGAGCGCTACGTCGAGTACGAGCAAAAAGCCGAGCGTGGCGAAATCAAGCTTTTCAAGAAAGTCTCGGCGGTGGCACTGTGGCGCAAGATGCTCACGATGCTGTTCGAGACCGGGCATCCGTGGATCACGTTCAAGGATCCGTGCAACATCCGTTCGCCGCAGCAACATGTGGGCGTGGTGCACAGCTCGAACCTCTGCACCGAGATCACGCTCAATACGAGCGACACCGAGATCGCGGTTTGCAATCTCGGTTCGGTCAATTTGGTCAATCACATGGTCAAGCGCGGCGATCGCTACGAGCTTGATCACGAGAAGTTGAAGCGCACGATTCGCACCGCGATGCGCATGCTCGACAACGTGATCGACCTCAACTATTACGCGGTCAAAAAGGCGCGCGCCTCGAATCTCAAGCACCGGCCGGTTGGCTTGGGCATCATGGGCTTCCAGGACGCGCTGCACCTGCTGCGCATTCCCTACGCGTCGCAAGAGGCCGTTGAGTTTGCCGACCGCTCGATGGAGGCGGTGTGTTATTACGCCTACTGGGCCTCAACCGAACTTGCCGAAGAACGGGGTCGCTACAGCACGTTCAAAGGGTCGCTGTGGGACCGTGGCATTTTGCCCCTCGATACGCTCAAGCTTCTTGCCGAAGAGCGCGGGGGATATGTGGAGGTCGACACCTCCTCGACGCTCGACTGGGATGCGCTGCGCGAGCGCATCCGTACCCACGGCATGCGCAATTCGAACTGCGTGGCCATCGCGCCCACCGCCACGATCTCCAACATTGTCGGCGTGTCGGCCTCGATCGAGCCGAATTACGAAAACCTGTTCGTGAAGTCGAACCTTTCGGGCGAGTTCACCGTCATCAACGAGCACCTCGTGGAGGATCTCAAAGCGCTCGGGCTCTGGGATGAAGTCATGATTTCGGATCTCAAATACTTCGACGGTGCGCTTGGCAAGATCGACCGAATTCCGCCGGAGCTGAAGACGCTCTATGCGACCGCTTTTGAAATTGATCCGATCTGGCTCGTCGAGGCTGCGGCGCGGCGGCAGAAATGGATTGACCAGGCTCAGTCGCTCAATCTCTACCTGGCAGGCACATCTGGGAAGAAGCTCGATGAACTCTACAAGCTCGCGTGGCGACGGGGTTTGAAAACGACCTACTACCTTCGCACGCTGGCGGCGACGAGTGCGGAGAAGTCCACGGGGAAGGGAGGCGAACTCAACGCCGTTCCATCGGCCGTCGGTGCCGTAGGGCGGCCGATCGCCGCATCCGCCGGGGTCAGTGCCGCGGCGCATGGCGGCGAGCTCGGTCGAGGGGGAGGGAACGCTTCGAGCGAGGTGCGCTTTTGTGCACTCGATGATCCGGGCTGTGAGGCATGCCAGTAGTGCGGCGGCGGTGCATCAATCTGAATTTGCGAGCGTGCGGAAGGGCTGTCATCGGGCATTCGTATAGTCGGAACTCCGATCAACCCAACCGCGAAAGGGAGGCATCACATGGGTTTGTTCAGTTTCATCAAGGAGGCCGGTGAAAAGCTCTTCGGCACCAAGGAGGCAGAAGAAGCTGCCGCAGCGGCCCAGAGCCAGGGCTCGGCCGAGGCTCAAGCGGCGCTTCAGGAGGCCAACCGCGCCGCAGCGGATGCGATCCAGAGCTACATCGAGGCGCAGGGGCTTGAGATCACCGGGCTGACGGTGACGTTTGAGGCGACGACCTCGACGGTGTCGATCTTCGGTGTGGCCAAGGATCAGGCGACCAAGGAAAAAGCGCTCTTGTGCGCGGGCAACGTCGAAGGTGTGGCGAACGTCTCGGACCACATGTCTGTGGATCAATCCGAGCCCGAAGCGCAGTTCCACGACGTCGTGCGGGGCGATACGCTCTGGGCGATTGCGAAAAAGTTCTACGGCGACGGAAACAAGTATCCGGTGATCTTCGAGGCCAACAAGCCCATGCTCTCGCACCCCGACAAGATCTACCCGGGGCAGAAGCTTCGCATTCCGCCGCTTTGAAGTCTCCGGCAGCCTCTCGGCGTGTCGATGCAGACGCCGCCTCGAGAGGACTGCGCTGGTCGCGACTGCGCAAGCTCAGTTGTCGCAGTGCGACCAACGCAGCAGGCCCGCCGAGTGTTTGATCCGCCTTCGGGCGAGTGACGGCACCGCTGGAGCGAACAGCGCGCAGGCGGTCAGCTGCTCTGGGGGCAGCACCGGCTGAGTTCGCGCGAAGCAGGTGCTGCGATCCGCACACAAATCCGTCGTGACGACGAAGGCGTGTGTGCCTTAGGAGAGGAGGTGATCCTGTGGAAAGCAACGATCACAAATGGGAGTGCTACCAGGATAAGGCTGGCAAGTACCGTTGGCGAGAGCTCGTGCTGGAAGCCAACATGCTCGGCGCCTCGACGTAAGCGATCGAGACGCTGCATGAAGGCAAAGGCAACGCGCGCGTGAACGGCAACACCGGCTGATGCGCCTTCGCAAGGGTGTGCGACGTGGCCTTTCTCGATGCCTTGAGAATCGATGGAGCCTCATCGCAACGCATCCGATGGGCCTCAGCCGAGCCACCACAGGTACCCATCCGCGCGAACACTCACCGCCTGCTGCTGCGGCCGCGCAAGCGGTTCAACGGCGTCTCTTTTTGGGGCACCGGTTGGCGGCGGGCGTTTTTCAGGACCGATGGGTGTAGGCAAGGCATCCGTCGATCCCGGAAAACGTCGAAGCCGGGGTCGACTTCGACATGAAAAAGTCGGCCCGTCGCGATCGATGGGGGTCACTGCCTCGGGGCTGAGGGCTTGTCGGCACCGCCCTGATGAGGGCAAACTCGAACCAAACGAATGACCGTCCGGGCGAAGATCGGGTGGTCGCCTCAAGAGAAAACCCGCAGGTCTCGCCGCGGGCGAGCGAAGGAGATTAGGAACACGCACCATGCTCAGTTTCGACGACGATGATGTGATGACGGCGGTCAACACCGTAGCGCCTGATGCGCCTAGGGCCGTACCGCATTCCATGGCGGGTGGCTCACCGGCGCCGGTGCCACGAATGCCGAATGACAAAGCCGATTGGTACGCAGTGCCGCTGTCCGTGGCCACGGCGGGCCAGGCGCGCAGCGTCGAAGTCGACGCCGGGCCGCAATTCCGCCGCGTCCGGGTCGAAGACAAGCGCGTCATCAACGGCAGCGCCGATGTCAACCAGCTTGTGCCCTTCAAGTACACCTGGGCCTGGGAGAAGTATCTGGCCGGGTGCGCGAACCACTGGATGCCGCAAGAGATCAACATGCAGCGCGACATCGAGCTGTGGCGGCGTCCGGATGGGCTCTCGGAAGATGAGCGACTGATCGTCAAACGCAATTTGGGCTTTTTCGTCACAGCCGACAGTCTTGCGGCGAACAACATCGTCCTTGGCACGTACCGGCACATCACGGCACCGGAGTGCCGGCAGTATCTGCTGCGGCAGGCGTTCGAAGAAGCGATTCACACCCATGCGTATCAATACATCGTGCAGTCGCTCGGGCTCGATGAAGGGGAAATCTTCAACGCCTATCACGAGATCAAGTGCATCCGAGAGAAAGATGAGTTTTTGATTCCCTTCATCGATGTGCTGACCGATCCGGCATTCAAGACCGGCACCTTCGAAAACGATCAGAAACTGCTCAAAAGCCTGATCGTCTTCGCCTGCCTCATGGAGGGGCTGTTTTTCTACGTCGGTTTCGTGCAGATCCTCGCGCTTGGGCGGCAGAACAAGATGACCGGGGCGGCCGAGCAATATCAGTACATCCTGCGTGATGAGTCGATGCACTGCAATTTCGGCATCGATCTCATCAACACGATCAAACTCGAAAATCCGCATCTATGGACGGAGAGCTTCAAGGATGAGCTGCGGGCGCTCTTCAAGCGCGCTGTTGAGCTCGAATACGCCTATGCCGAGGACACCATGCCGCGAGGCGTGCTCGGCTTGAATGCGCCGATGTTCAAGGAGTACCTGCGCTTTATCGCCAATCGCCGCTGCCAGCAGATCGGCCTCGATCCGCTTTTTGATCGCGCCGAAAACCCGTTTCCGTGGATGAGCGAGGTGATGGACCTCAAGAAGGAGAAAAACTTCTTCGAGACTCGCGTCATCGAGTATCAGACCGGCGGGATGCTGAGCTGGGAGTAACCGGTCGGTTCTCCGCGCGCAATGCGGCGAACCGGATGCGGCTGCGCAGGCCGTTCAAAGCCCGACAACGCAGTTCGTATGCGAGCCTCGTGAAAATTCACGAGGTCTTTCGCGAACGCGCATGACCTCGGTCAAAACCGGGCGACTCAACCTCTCGCCCAACGAGAGCATGCTCCTGACGCATGAAAAACGATGCCCGACGGTGGGGGTTGTGTCGAACAACCAGTCAGCGTTTGAGCCAAGCTGCCGAGCTGCGGGACCCGGCTTTGCCGCGGGTCGGAAAGTGCCCTCAGAGGCGACCGTCTTGACTCTTTCGCCCCTGCCCCGACAAAGGTGGGGATCACGCCGGCGAAGCCGACCGAGGCTTGCCCTGACGGGCCGTCGACACAGTTCCCCGCCGCTTCGCGGCCCCTTTTCTTTGCGAGCGAAGGGCAGGAGGACAAGCCCGCGTTTTCCTCCCCTGCGGCGCGACGATCGCCGCGCGGAACGAAGCCGCGTTTCCCCCTGGCGCCGAAAGGCGTAGGGGAGAAGCCGCCGAAGGCGGCGAAGGGTTTACGTTGAACCGAGAGACGCTCGTTCAATGCGCCGTCGGATGCTGCCGCAGCCCCGCCCGCGCGTTGCGCTGACCTCCCGTGCGTTTGCGCAAAGGTGAGGAAATTTTTGATGTTCCCCGAGGCGTTGCAATCACTGCGAGCAATGAACCATGTCGGCGCAGCCGACAGGGCGGTCTTTGCGTGTCACGGCTTCTTCGCGTTGGGTCGTTTCCCTTAGAAAGGCAGGCGGCGTCAATCTGGAACCGCTTCTACGCTTCGCGCGGAGCTACCCTGGCAAGCGCCAAGGGCAGGCCATGGCGAAAGCTCGCCCCGAGGTTGGGCAGGCGCCGGAAAGCGCCGCGGGTGATCGGCGCATCGGTCGCACGAAGAGGCTCCGACCCAGGGCGGGATCAGCAGTAACGCGCACGCGCGCCCACCGCAACGCGGGCGGTTGCGTTGACGAACCCGCCGCGGGAACCGCGCCGGCGGCCGCTCACGATGGACTCAGTTGAGAGGGACCGCGCCGTGCTCGGGTGGATCGATCGAAGAGCCGCCGGAGGTCGATCCGGTCTGAGATTGCACGCGCGCGAGCTGCTCGCGAAGCCAAACGACGATCGGCTGCCAAGCCTCGAGTTGTTGTTCGGTGCGACTGCGCGGCAAATCGTAAATCGACAGACCATCGCGCGCACACTGCGGGTAGACGACGCTGTCGGGGATGTAGGTGATCACGGGTAGACCACTGCGTGCAAAGAAGCTGCCAAGTTCCTGGGCCATCCGCGTTCGACTGTCCGTGCGGCTGCCGATCAGGCCGATCGCCACACGGCCTGACTGAACATTCGGGTCCTGATGGAGTTTGAGTAGGAATTTGGCCGTCGCCTCGATATCAAACACCGACGGGTTGACCGGCACGAGCACCACATTGGCGCGCGACAGTAGATACGTGCGATCAGGTCGACGCAGGCGAGCGTGGGTATCGATGATCATCCATTGCGGAGCGAAGGCGCGCAGCTCCGCAAGATCCGTCTCTTCGGTCCACGACATGATGCGCGGTAACGCCGCAGGCCGCCGCGCGAGCCAATTCGTGGCCGACTGCTGTTTGTCGAGATCCATGATGACCACGCGTTGCTTGAGCGCGGCCAGCATGCCGGCCAGGTTCGTGGCGAGCGTCGATTTACCGGCGCCGCCTTTTGGGTTGGCAACGAGGATCGTAAACATGGCATTACGAGGAACGCGTCCGAACCAGCGACTGGAGCCAGTGGAATATCGGTGGCCAATCCGCCCATGTTTCTTCCGCACGGGAGCGCGGCAGATCGAAAACGGACAAACCCTCGCGAGCGGCATGCACATAGGCCTGCGCATCCCGGATGTGGGTGAGCACGTCAAAGGCAAGCGGCGCGAGGAAGGCATCGAGGTCGCCTGCCGCCACGGTCCGTCCGTCCACGCGCGAGCCGATGATGGCCACCGAGCGACGTCCCTCGCGAATCGGCTTGAGGGCCGTGAGTTCGGCAAGAAAATCGGCTGTCGCATCGAAATCAAACGTCGATGGCGCCACCGGAACGAGCACGGCATCCGCTTGCTTGACACGCTTGCTGAGCTCCTCACCGTGCAAGCCGGCCGGGGTATCAACCACGAGCCACTGCAAGCCCGCTTCGGGCAACCGCTTTGCCTCCTTGAGCGCGCGTGCATCGTGAATTGTCGGAAATCCGCGGGGGCGACGAGCCAACCAGCGCGCCGCGGTGCGCTGGCGATCGAGATCGGCCAGCGCGACGCGCTGCCGCTTGCCCGCGAGGTAGGCCGCGAGATTGGTCGCGATCGTGGTTTTGCCCGCGCCCCCTTTGGCGGTTGCCACGAGAATCGTGAACATGCGTCTCTTTGAGCCCCTTCGGCCGCAGTATAGGCCGGGCGGAGCAGCCCGACTGACCACCGAGCGGCTGGTTCCGGGCTCTGCCCAGGGGCCGCAGCGCGTCGCTCGCATCGCACGGCGAAGCGGCGGGGCAGGAGGATTCTGGGTCGGTGTGTCCCGAGGCGAGGGCCTCGAACAAGCGAACCAATTCCGATTCAGCCGGGAGCCGCCGATCGAGCCACAGGGCGCCTGCCCGTTGGGCCTCAGGCAGCGCGATCGATTTCGGCGCTAGGGGCTTCGCACGAGGCCGCTTGTACCGTGCGTAGCGGCGTGCCGCCGGTGCGCGATCAGAGCCGCCAAGGCCTCGATCGACAGTGGCGCGGAGCCTTCGGCCTTGTTGTTGACGATGATGATCGCGGCGCGGTCGTGGGCAAGAGCCTCATCGACGGCCACGGCGAGCGCGTGGCGGCTCTCGGGATCCTCATCGATGAGCCGATCAAACGGCGCGTAGCGCGCCCTGGCCTGCTCATAGGCCAGGCCCGAGTGCAGACTCCAGCGAACGATGAGCGGGGCCGCTGCGACCGCGCGCCAGAGGTCGAGTTGTTCGGTCAGCGGGGGCATGCGGGCGTGGATGGCGAGGCAAGGCGCGGCGCCTCCGGCGCACAGCGCCGCGAGGTAATGGCTGTCGAGCAGTTCGGGGTCGCGCAGCTCAACGGCCAGGCAGCGTTCGGCCGCGGCGGGACTCGCCTCCCGCACGGCCAGCAAAAACTCTGTGAGCCGATCAAACAATGCAAGCGAATCACGGACCCAGCGCGGACCCAGCGGCGGAAACTGAAACACAAGCGGACCGCAGTGCCGGCCCAGACCGGCACTGGCCGGTTCGATGAATTCGCGCACCGCAAAGCGTGCGTCGAGAAACAGCGGGTTGTCGGTCCAGCGTCCAGTCTCGTCGCGCAGCCGCGGCGCGGTCACCGCCATCGGGGCTTTGACGAGAAACTGGAAATCGCGACGTACCCGACTGACCTGCCGGGCGTATGCGGCATAGGCGGCCTCGCTAAGCGGCGCGTAAAACGTTCGATCGATCCCCACGGCACGCATAAGCGGGTGCGCGGCGTAGGCGCTCAGCCCCGCGCGGGCGAGCTCTGCTTCGCTGGCCGCGCTCGCGTAGACGATGCCGGCCCAGCCCGGAAAGCTCCATGAGGAGGTCCCGAAAAACAGCTTCTCCGGCAGCGCCGCACCAAGCGCCGAGAGCGCTTCGCTCGGGACGATCGGCGCGACTCGAGTCGCTTCGCGGCAAGGGCGCCGCGGGGGCTCGCGTGTCACACCCGCGCATCCGATCTCCTCGCTTGCAAAGAGCCTCGCCTGTTCGGCTGGCTTGGAAAGCCTCTTGCCCGGCATGGCTCAGATCATGCCAGAACACGATCAGCCGCTGCTACAACCGCCGCCGTCGTCTCCGCCAGGGCCCTGGCCGCTCGGGCCTTTCTCGGCCGCTCGTTCCCCGTCGGCCACGAATGTCTCGGCGCTGCCGGAGTTCCGCGCCGCCTGGCGAGCGCGTTCGAAGCGCTCGAAGTCTTCCGCGGTGTAAGAAAAGCCCCCGTGGATTTCGAGTTGCTCGTCGAGTTCGAAAAGCGTCATGGCCGCGCCGCCGGCAATCGGGCCAGCGCCGAGCGCTGCAAGCTGCACACGCGATTGCTCGATCGCGTAGCGTGTTTGACCGAGCGCTGCATCACGCGCCGCGAGGTCGCCATCGTGCGGCGCGTGGTGCAAATAGCGGCCGAAGGCGCGGGCGCAGAATTCGCTGTAGTCGCGCGTGAGCAAGATGAATTCATGCCAAGCCGTGTCGACCGCTTTGCTTGGCATGCCGAGTCGTTCCCCGGGGCGCGTTGCCACGAGCAGGAAGTACGCACGCAAGTGTTCGAGCACTTGTTCTCGGGCCGACCGGTCGAGTTGCGGCAGCGCCTCGACGAGCCGGTTTTCAAGCGCGGGCGGAAATCGGTACCGCGCAATCCAGGCAAGCCGTTCGGACAGCGCGCGCACCGCTTCGCGTCGGTGAGACCTCCACAGCCAGCGCAGGGCAAGGGCTGCTGCGCCAATCAGGATGGCGCTGAGGAGCAGGGCAGTCAGGCTCATCCTCATCTGCTTGCTTGTTGTGGCTCGAATGCTTCCGGTTGTGGATGACCGAGTGGAGCGTGGCACCGTGACGATCTCGTGAAGTTGCCTTCGTGAGGCCCGATGAGGCGCCGCGGCGAACCGATCGGCAGGCAACGCGGGACGTGGGCGCTTGGGGTGCGGCGCAGCGCGGCGCGGGACTTGCCCGCATGGGCTAGATCCGCCGGGCCGACTGCACGCCTTTGACCTGACGCACCAGGCGCAGGGCCTGGTCGAGTTGCGCAAGGCTTTTGACCTCAGCCGTGAATTTCATCTTGGCCAGTAAGTCGCGCGTCAGCGTGTTCAGGGCGGTGACGTTGATTCGCTCGCGCGCGAGCACATCGGAGACATCGCGCAGGAGCCCTTGGCGGTCGCTTGCGATGACTTCGATTGTGACGCTGAAGAGATCGTTTGCGCTTTGTGCGCCCCATTCGGCCGCGACGAGTCGACCCGGTTCACGGGCTTCCAGACGCGCCACGTTCGGGCAATTCATGCGGTGGATGGTGATGCCTTTGAGGCGCGTGACGAAGCCCACGATCGGATCGGGCGGGACGGGTTTGCAGCAGCGCGCAAGTCCGGTCATGAGTTTGTCCACACCGACGATCAGGATGCCGCCAGCCGAACCCGTGGCGCGGGTTTTGGCCGTGTGCACTTCGCGCGTATCGGGCGCGGTTTCGCTCGTGGCAACACCGGCCGCGCGGCGGATGGCCTGATCCAGTTCGCGCTGGGTGATCTCGGCCCGTCCGACGGCGAGCAACAGCTCGTCGAGGGTCTTGAATCCTGCCTCATGGGCAAGCCGTTCGAGGTTGAGACCGTCCTGGCCGAGGCGGTGCAGCTCGCGCTCCACCGTGGCGCGGCCCTGTGCGAGCGTTTCGGCCAGATCGAGCGCGTTGAACCATTGGCGTACCTTGGCCCGCGCGCGGTTGGAGTGCAGATAGCCCAGATCGGGGTTGAGCCAATCGCGCGACGGACCACCCTCCTTGGCAGCGATGATTTCGACGCGCTGGCCGTTTTTGAGCGGCGTGTTGAGCGGCACCATCGCGCCGTCGACTTTCGCGCCCCGGCAGCGATGTCCAAGGCTCGTATGCACGGCATAGGCGAAGTCGATCGGGGTTGAATTCTTGGGCAGATCGATGATCTTGCCCTGCGGCGTGAGCACGAAGATCGTGTCTTCGAACAGCGAAGACTTGAAGCCCGCAAGCAGTTCGCCCGGGGAGGCGAGCTCATCCCCCCACGACAGCATCTGACGAAGATGTGCGAGCTTGGCCGCGAGCGCGGCGTCGCGCGTGGCTGCACCGCCCTCCTTGTAGCCCCAATGGGCGGCGACGCCATATTCGCTCATCTGGTGCATCTCATGGGTGCGGATTTGCACCTCGAGCGCGCGGCCGCCCGGACCGATCACGCTCGTGTGGAGACTTTTGTAGCCATTGGCCTTGGGCTTGGCGATGTAGTCGTCGAACTCTCCGGGGATTGGCTGCCACAGGCCATGCACGATGCCCAGTACCGAATAGCAGTCGCGAACCTCGCTCACCACGACGCGAAGCGCCCGAATGTCGTAGAGCTCTTCGATCGTGCAGCGTTTGCGCTGCATCTTGGCGTGGATCGAATAGATGTGCTTGGGCCGCCCACTGACTTCGGCCTCGATTCCGGCGCGCATCAGTGCATCGCGCAGGATGGCCTTGGCCGTGTCGATATAGGCCTCGCGCTCGATACGCGTCTCATCGAGGTAGCGCGCAATCGCGTGATAGCGCTCTGGGTCGAGGAGCCGAAAGGACAGGTCTTCGAGCTCCCACTTAAGCTGCCAGATGCCAAGCCGATTGGCCAACGGGGCAAAGATTTCGAGCGCGAGGCGCGCCTCATCAGTGGCGAGCCGACCGCGCCGCGCGTCGGGCGAACGCGCCACGGTGCGAAGGCTCACCACGCGCTCGATCAGTTTGATGACCACCACGCGTACGTCTTCGGCCATCGCAAGCAGCATCTTGCGTAGCGCTTCGAGATGCTGTGAGCGCTCAGCCGGTTGCAGCTCACGCTGGCCGTAGAGCGTTTGCAGGGTTGCCATGCGACGCACGCCCAGCACGAGTTGGACGAGCTCGGGCGAGCAGTGCGCCCGAAGCCGCTCTTCCGGTGCAGCCGATTCGGGCAGTACCGCGATTTCCGCTGCGCTTTCGGAAGCGGCATCGAGTTTGAGCCGCGCGGCCAGTTGTGCCGCCGCCTGCATGCGCGCGCGGTCGGTTGCCGAGAGCTCTCCCTCAAGCCAGCGCAAGCTCGTTTCGCTTGTTTCGGTCTCGCTCATGGGCGATTCACCGCTGTCGGTTCAATCATGATGAGTGCTGCCATTCGGCCTGCCTGCCCGCCGTCACACTCGCAGGCGCGCCGGTGCGAAAAGAAACGCTCGGCGTCGTGGTAGGTACAGGCAGGATCGACTTCGATTGCGGTGCGCTCAAGCCCGCAGGCTAGCAACTGGCGCACAAGCACGGCTTTGAGATCCACGCGATAGCGCACTCGTCCCTCGCGCTCGTACGGCTCGCCGAGGTCTTCGGGGGCCGCCCCCGCGCGACGGAGGGCTTGGGCAACCTCTTCGCCGACCTCGAATGCCGAGCGACTGATGCACGGCCCGATCCAGGCACGCCAGCGGGCCCGAGGGCGAAGTCGAGTCAGCGCCGCGAACGTCGCGGCGACGATGCCGGCTGCCGTTCCGCGCCAGCCCGCGTGAATCGCTGCCACGGCCGAGGCGTCGTCGGCGGCCACGAGCACGGGGGCGCAGTCGGCGACGTTGACCAGACAGGCCAGGCCAGGCGTTTGGGCGATCAACGCATCCGCCTCGATCAAGGCACCGCCGCCGTTGGCTGCGGGCAGTTTTTCGGCCTCAGCGAGGGCGCGGCCATGAACCTGGCGTACGCTTCTGAGCGCCTGCGTGGCAACGCCAAACGCGTCTGCCAGGCGGCGGAGGTTTTCCGCGACGTGCTCAGGGCGATCGGCCGTGCCAAAACCGAGGTTGAGCGACTCAAACGGCGGCGGGCTAATGCCCCCAGCGCGCGTCGACATTGCGGCACGGATGCCGGGGCCGAAGATGCGTGGACGGATGAGCGGGACCGCTGGTTCGAAAACGGTATTTCGCTCGTGGGCAGGTTCAAGCGGGCGCATCATCGATCCGAGGAGCTTCATCATGCAAGCGCTGCCCGCGCCGTGGCGCTGTGCCAGGCCACTGCTGACCGGCGCGCAGCGCCCGCACGAGGGCCGCGAAATCCGGCGCCAGGGGAGCGCTCAGGCGAAGCGGTTCGCCCGAGCGCGGGTGGGACAAACTCAGGCGCCAGGCGTGTAGCGCCTGCCGCCCAAGGAGCCGATCGCGCCGGCGTCCGTAGACGGGATCGCCCACGAGCGGGTGACCGAGATGGGCCAGGTGCACGCGAATCTGATGCGTGCGACCGGTTTCGAGCCGGCACTCAATCAGGGTGAGGGTTGGGCGCGTGTCCGCCGCGGCGAAGACTTCGCGCGGTCGATAGTGCGTGATGGCGGGTTTGCCACGGGCCGGCTCGACCACGGCCATGCGGGTCCGGCGATGCGGATCGCGGCCGATGGCTCCTTCGATGCGTCCGGCGCGTTCGATCAAGCCATGCACGAGTGCCAGATACTCGCGTCGCACCTTCCTCGCTTGCAGCTCGCGGACGAGCGCAGTATGGGCTTCCAAGGTCTTGGCCACCATCATGATGCCGCTTGTGTCGCGGTCGAGGCGGTGCACGATTCCGGCGCGCGGCAGCGCGGACAGTTGCGGCGCATGGTGAAGCAGCGCGTTGAGCAGCGTGCCGCGCGGGTGGCCTGCGCCGGGATGGACGACCAGTCCGGGCGGCTTGTCGAGCACGAGCAGCTCCTCATCTTCGAAGAGGATCGAAAGCGGCCGCGCTTCGGGTTCATCGCGTCCGGCTTCGACGGGTTCGGGCACGTCAAGCTCGATCGTTTCGCCCCCCGCGACGCGTCGTTTGCCGGGCCAGTGCGCCCCGTCCACGCGAATGCGCCCTGCCTCAAGCCAAGCGGCGAGCCGGCTACGCGAATGCTCGGGCAGCAGACGCGCAAGCGCGGCGTCGAGTCGCACGTGCGCCAGTTCATGGGGGATGACGAGCCGCATGTGGGCTCCTCTACACTTTGAGGATGCATTTTGCCGCGACTGTTCGCGTGCGGTGCCGCGCTTCTTGTGTCGGAGGCTTCATGCCGACCCGTGACCCGATCTGTCGACTCCTTTGTGCTCAGCAGCTCGCTCGTGGCTGGCGGTTGTATTTGCTCCTCGCGCTGAGTGCCTTCGCGCTATCCGGCTGCGCTTGGGTTGGCGAGCTCTTCACCAAGACCGACGACCCGAAACAAATGACGGTCGAACAGCTCTACCGCCGCGCCAAGACCGCGCTCAACGCGCAAAACTACAGCGAAGCCATCAAACTCTACGAGACACTCGAGTCGCGCTTCCCGTATGGCCTCCAGGCGCAGCAAGCGATTCTTGATACCGCTTATGCGCACTACAAGCTCGGTGAGCGGGCGCAGGCGGTGGCGGCAGCCGACCGTTTCATCAAGCTCTACCCGAACCATGAAGCGGTCGATTACGCCTACTACATCCGCGGGCTGGCCAACTTCATCGAAGATTTGGGGCTGCTGTCCTTCATCGCCGTGCAGGATCTCTCAGAGCGCGATCAAAAAAGCGCGCGCGAAGCGTTCAATACGTTCAAGACGCTCGTCGAGAAATTTCCCAACAGCAAGTACGCGGCCGATGCCCGGCAGCGCATGGTCTTTCTCGTCAACGCGCTGTCGATGAACGAAGTCCACGTGGCGCGTTACTACTTCAATCGAGGCGCCTACCAGGCCGCGATCAACCGCGCCCAAGCATCGCTGACCACCTATCCCAACACGCAGGCCAACCAGGAAGCGCTCAAGATTTTGATCGCCAGCCACCGTGCGCTTGGCAACGAACAGTTGGCGCGCGACGCCGAGCGCGTCTACGTGGCCACATACAAGAGCTTGCCCACCGAAGAACGTCGGCCGTGGTGGCGCATCTGGTGAGGCTTGCTCCGATCGGGCGCAACCCCCGCGCCCTCTGAAGCCTTTTGGCTTTATTTAGGGGGAGCTTGCCCCGCCGGCGGTGTTGAAAAACCGCTCCACGAGCGAGCGATCGCGCGTCCAGGGCATCGGCGGGAGACTTTCGCGTAGAAGCCGGCCGTAGCGCTTGGTGAGGATGCGCTCGTCGCAAAGCGCGATGACGCCGCGGTCAGACTCCGAGCGAATGAGTCGGCCAGCTCCCTGCTTGAGCAAGATTGCTGCATGGGGCAACTGCCAGTCGCGAAAGGCGTCCCCGCCGTCGGCCTCAAGCCGCTCAAGCCGTGCGGCGAGCAGCGGATCGTTGGGCGGCGCAAAGGGCAACTTGTCCATCAGCACGAGCGAAAGCGCTTCGCCAGCCACATCGACCCCTTCCCAGAAGCTCTGCGACCCGATGAGCACCGCATGACCCGAGGCGCGAAACCGTCGCAGCAGCTCCGCCTTGGGTTGCTCGTTTTGCACAAGGACCGGGTAGTCGAGCCCACGTGCGCGCAAGCGCGCGGGCAGCTGCTCGGCGCACTGGCGCATCGCGCGCAGTGAGGTAAAGAGCAAAAACGCGCGGCCGCGCGAGGCGCGAACCAGTGCTTCGGCCTCCGCAATCACCGCTTGGGTGTGCTCGGGCGAGTCTGGGGGCGGCAATCCCTGGGGCACATAAATCCACCCCGCATTCGCATAATCGAACGGGCTCGGCCAGCTTGCCGTCCTCGCCTCTTCAAGGCCGAGCTCGCGCAGAAAGAGCGAAAAGTCACCCCCGGCCGAAAGCGTTGCGCTGGTAAAGATCCATGCGCACGCCTTGCCTTGGAGGCGGCTGCGCAGAAGCGGCGCGACCGATACTGGGCTGCTCACCAGCGTCCATCCGTTTGCGGACAGATCGCACCAGCGTACGCCGTCGCGGGGCTCCCCGTCTTGCCACGCAGAGAGGCGGCGCACAAGCTCACCGGCTCGGGTGGCGAGCGCCGCGAGCGTGCGTTCGCGTTCGGCATGGACTTTGAGCTGCTCGGTCAGGATCGAGAGCTGCTCGATGAGCGTTTTGAGCGCTGGCTCGGCTTCGCCTTGAGCGAGGACGCACGTGGCGCTCAGGCGCCCTGGGGCAGCGGGCATGGCAGCGCGTAACTGCCGTCCGGCCAGCGCGGTCAAACGGGTAGCCTCAAGCAGCGCGTGAGCCTCCGGCGCGGCCGTGCGCTGGGCGACTTCGGCGTCGCGCGAAAGCTCAAGGATCTGCCCGAGCGAGGTCGACTCGGCGAAAAACAGCGAGGCCACTTCCGGCACTCGGTGTGCTTCGTCAATCACGACCGTGTTGCAGGCGGGTAAGAGCTCGCCGAGTCCGTCGTCCTTGAGCGCGAGATCGGCAAAGAACAGGTGGTGATTGACCACCACAACATCGGAGGCTAGCGCTTCGCGCCGTGCTTTGAGCACGAAGCAGTCACGCTGATACGGGCAGTCGCTGCCGAGGCAGTTCTCTCGAGTCGAGGTCACAAGCGGCCAGACGGGGGAATGTTCGGGCACTGCGGTGCATTCCGCGCGATCCCCGCTCGATGAACGCTCGGCAAAGGCCGTCACGCGATCGAGATCGCGCAGCGCTTCGCGCGAGGGCAAACGCCCTTCGCGGCGCGTGCGATCCAAGTGATAGTGGCAGACGTAGTTGGCACGGCCTTTGAGCAGCGCCGCCGTGACCGGCACTTGGAGCGCTGCACGCACGCGCGGCAAGTCGCGCTCGAAGAGCTGGTCCTGCAGCGTCTTGGTCCCCGTGGCAATGACGATCCGTCCCCCCGAGCGCAGTGCCGGGACGAGGTAGGCGTAGGTTTTGCCCGTGCCTGTCCCCGCTTCGGCCACGAGCACGGCACGCTCTTCGATCGCTTTGGCCACCGCCTCGGCCATGGCCACTTGCTGGGGGCGAAAGCGATAGGCGGTGGCTGTCCGCGCGAGTGCTCCGTCGGGAGCGAACAGCGCAGCGATCTCGCTTTGCGCCGCACTCGGGGAGTCGCTCACGACGGGGTTGGGCACAGGCCGATTCTAGGTGAGGCCTCGGTTCGAGCGCGAAAACTAGAATCGGAACTCTTCCATCCCGTTGCGCGAGAAGCTTCGTGCTCAAGACCCTGTTTGGTGCCACACCCGCTTGGCAAAGTCCGGATGCGGCCACGCGGCGGGCCGCGGTTGCCGAGCTTGCGCCCGAGGATGCCGCGTTGACTGAATTGGCTCGACACGATCCCGACGCCAGTGTTCGGGCTGCGGCGATGGCGCGCCTGCGCCATCGCGAGACGCTCGAGGCCGGTCTTGCCGACCCGGAGGCAAGCGTGCGCTTGGCGGCCGCTCGCGCCTGGGTGGCCGCACTCGGGGGTGAGCTTGAGCCGGATACGCCGCTGGCCGTGCTAGCCGTTTTGCTCACCGAGGAAGCGGCGCCGCCACTGCGTGAGGCAGCGCGTTCGCTGGCGCTTGCCCGGCTTGATGAGCTGCTTGAGATCGATGTGCCCATGGCGGCCAAGCAGGCTGCCATCGAGCGCTGTACAGATCCCGCGCGGCTTGAGTCGCTCTATCTGAAGTGGCGCGATCGCGACAAGCGGCTCGGCAAGGCCTGCCTCGAACGAGCCGAGGCGCTGCGCGCGGCGGAACAGACCGCGCGCGAAGCCGACGTGCTGATCACGCAACTCGAGCATTGGCTCGAGGCGGCCGAGGTGCCGCTCAACAAGCTTGTTGAAGTGCAGCGCGCTTGGGCCAAGCTCGCGCCGGATGCCGAACGTAAGGCCCGGTTCGAGGCGCTCACGCAGAGGCTCCAACGCAAACTTCAGAATGAAGCGCTCGCGCGGCGGCTGCATGAACAGCTCGCGCTCAAGGTTGCCGGGCTCGTCTTGCGGAGCAAGCAGGTGGCAGAGCTCTCAAGCGAAGCGCTTGCAGCGCTTGCGGCCGAGGCCACTGAGGCGCAAGGCTCGCCCGTGCTCGATGCCGCGCTCGCACAGCAGCTCCAGGCCGTGCATGCCGCAGTGGCGGCAGAGCTCGAACTACGCGAACGCTATGCCGAAGGCGAGCGCTTGTTGGCCGAGCGGCCGCGTCAACCAGGTCCTGCTCAGGAAGCGGCTTCATCGGCGGCCTCCGATGAGCACGCGGCCCCTGCCGCGCAGGACGCGATGGCTGCGTGGCAAGCGCGCTGGGAGGCCTGGCTTGCGACCGTCGATGTGGCGACGCGACAGCGATTCGAGAAGCGCCTCGCGGCGCTTGAGGCGCCCGAGACGCCGAAACCAGAGCGGCCTTCGTTGCCGCAGGCCAGTGCCGAGGATGTGCTGGCCGCAAACGCCGAGCTTGCCAAACTGGCCGAGCTGATTGCGGCCGGGGAGGTACGCGCTGCACGAGCCTGTGCGTCCGGGTTGTTCAAGGCTTTCACGGCAAAGCGCTATCCGAAGCTCGAATACGACCGCCTGCACGAGCTTGACCGCGAGGTCAAGCGGCTCGAGAGCTGGCTCAAATGGAGCGATGCGCAGGCGCGCGATGCGCTCATGGCGCGCGTCGAGGCGCTCAAGAACAACCCGCCGGCCTCAATCGATGAACTCGTCAAAGCGATTCGCGCGGCGCAAGAAGAATGGCGGGCGCTGGACAAGAAGAACGGCGGGGCGCCGAAGCCGAAGTGGGAGCGGTTCAACGCCTTGTGCCGCGAGGCCTACGCGCCCGCGCAAGCCCATTTCGAGGCGCTCAAGAAGCAGCGCGCCGAAAACGCACAGGCCCGCACCAGGATCATCGACCAGATGAATGCCTTGGCCGAGGAGGCGGCGCAGGCGCTCGCCGCGGGCGACGCCGACTGGCCGGCACTCGAAAAGCGCAAGCTCGCTCTGTTTGAGGAGTGGAAAAAAGCGGGCGGTGTGGCCAATGCCGATTGGAAGACGCTCGAGGCGCGTTTCGACGAGGCCGTTGCTCGACTCGAGAAAAGCTTCGATGCCGCGCGCGAGCCCGAAATCGCGCGACGCAGGCGGTTGATTGCCCTTGCCGAGGAACAGGCGAAGCTGCCGCCCTCGAAAGCTGTCACCGAAGCCACCATTGCGCTACAGCGTCGGTGGACGCAGGAACGCATCGCCAACGCTCCGCACCTGCGCCGCAAGGACGAACAACAACTCTGGGAAGCCTTCAAGCGGGCAACCGATGCCGTCTTCAAGGCGCGCGATCAGGAGCGCGAAGCCCAGAAGGCGCAGTTTCTGGAAGCGGCAAAAAAGCGCCTCGCACTCATCGACGAGGTCCGCGCGCTGGCCAGCGGCGAAGATGCGAAATCGATCGAGCAGGCCGTCGCGCAGGTGCGCGCGCGCTGGCGAGAGGCGCCGCCGGTGGAGCGCGAACGCGCGCGAGAATTTGAGCGCAAGTTTGATGAGGCCGTCCTGGCCGCGCGGCGCCGGGCCACCCAGCTCTCGCGCAGCAGCCTCGTTGAGGCCATGAAAGCAACGCTCGCGCAAGTGCCTGCGGTCGAAGTCAGCGAAGCCACGGCGGCGGCGCTCGTCATCGATGCAGAACTCATCGCGGGGCTCGATTCGCCACCGGAGATTGCAAATGCGCGGCGCGCGCAGCAGCTCAAGTGGCTCGCCGAGCGCCGACAACTGCCCACGGCCCCTGAGGCGAAGATTCAGGCGCTTCGCACCGTACTCGGCGCGTTGCATGCGACGGGTGCGCGACTCACGCCCGGCGAGCGCGAGCGGCTAACGCGAGCCATTGAGGCCGTCGGCGCGGCATAGGGGCTCGAAAGGGCGATTTACGGGGCCGACCGGTGGCTCCATGCTGCTTTGCCTGATCCGATGGTTGCAAAACTGCAGTGGTCAGCAAGACCCATCTTCGCCGTTGCGCTCGCGCGGTTCCCTCTTTCGCCGAAAAGGGGTGAAGGCAGGTCGACCGGGGCGGTCGATCCCTCTGCCGCTTTCGGCGGCTCGTTCCCTCTGCCTTTCGGCGCAGGGCAGGCCAACGTTAGGCGATCCTCGCCGTGGCCTTGCGGCGCGGGAGAGACAAGCGCAAGCGTGTCGGTTCGCCAATCAAGCGCGGCCATGGTGTGCTGCCTTTTCAAGGCGAGTGAGGCGTGTGGCGGCAAAACCGCACAGTCGGCACCCGGGGTGAAAGACGCTTGTGGTGCCCCGCTCGAGCAGTGCATGATGCCCCGGTGATGCTGCTTCTGCCCGGTGCCCTTCCCGCAAATCCCGCCATGCTTGCCCAGCTCCTCGAAGGCTGGCGGCCGCCCCCAGGGCTTTTGCTCGCGCTTTCAGCCTCGCGCGCTCGTGCGCTCGAACCGGGCTGGACCTGGAGCGATAGGGAGCGCGAAGCGCTTGCCGCCCGTCGCGCCTCGGCCCGGCCAGGCATGGGCTATGCCACACCGATGCACTTCGGGCTTGCGCTGACCGACTTGACGGGCACCGACCCGCGCCGGCTGTCGCTCTCCGAGGCTGATTCTCAGAGGCTTTGTGCAGCCTGCGAACAACACTTGGCCGCCGAGGGGATCCGCTTCCAGTGGATCGCCGCAACGCTTTGGCGCATCGAGACGCAGCAGCCGATCGAGGCTTTCTGCGAACGCCCGCTTTTCCTTGCCGGTCAGCCGATCCGGCCGCTCTTGCCGCGTGGCCCCGACGCACGCCGGCTCGAGCGCTGGATGAACGAACTGCAAATGCTCCTCCATGAGCACCCGATCAACCGCGCGCGAAGCGCCGACGGACTGGCGCCGGTCAATGGCGTCTGGCTCTGGGGTTTCGACGGACTGCCGGCCGAGCCCTCCGAGGCGCTTCGGCTCGACTTTCACGCCGCCCTTGCCGACGGTGATCGAACAGCGTGGCAGGGGGCATGGTCGGCGCTCGCTGAGACGCTCAAGCCTGGGCAGCGGCTGATTCTCGGCGAAGCGCAGCCGCAGCTTGAGGTCTCCCTCTCTGCGCCGAGCCTTGGGCTGCGCATGATGGGCTTGCTTCGCCAACCCGATCCCGCGGCGCTGTTCGAGCGCTGGCGGGCGCGCGCCGCGGGTCAGCCGTCATGAATGCCCCGATTCTGGTTCGCCGTGACGTGCCAGAGGCAAGCGTGCGTGCCTTGGTGGCTGCCGGGGTGGATCCCCTGTTTGCGCGGCTCTACGCGGCGCGCGGTGTGCGGGAGCCAAGCGAGGCCAGTTTCCGTCTTTCGCAGTTGCCGCCACCCGACTTGATGAAAGGGATGAAGGCGGTGGTCGACCGCCTCGTCCGAGCGATTCGCGCCCGCGAGCGCCTGCTCATCATTGCCGACTACGACGCCGACGGAGCAACCGCCTGCGCCGTGGGACTGCGCGGCCTGCGCGCGATGGGCGCCGAGGTTGGCTATCTCGTGCCCAACCGCTTCGTGCATGGCTATGGGCTCACGCCGGAGATCGTTGCACTGGCCGCCGAAGACCGACCTCGCGTTTTGATCACGGTCGACAACGGCATCGCGAGCGTCGAGGGCGTGGAGGCGGCGCGCGCTCGCGGCATCGATGTGATCATCACCGATCACCACTTGCCGGGCGAAGCCCTGCCGACCACCCCGTACATCGTGAACCCGAACCAGCCTGGCTGCGCCTTTCCGTCGAAGGCGATGGCAGGGGTCGGGGTTATGTTCTATGTGCTTCTTGCGCTTCGCGCGCAGCTTCGGGCCGAGGGCGCCTGGCCCGCCGGCGGGCAGCCGGATCTCAACGCCCTGCTCGATCTGGTCGCGCTCGGGACGGTGGCCGATGTGGTTCCGCTCGACAGCCTCAATCGGCGTTTGGTCGAGGCGGGCCTGCGGCGCATTCGCGAGGGCCGCATGCAGCCTGGGGTGGCTGCGCTCTTTCAAGTGGCCGAGCGGCGGCCCGAGAACGCGACCACCTACGACTTCGGCTTCATCCTGGGGCCGCGCATCAACGCGGCCGGTCGGCTTGAAGACATGTCGCTTGGCATTGAATGCCTTGTCACCGACGATCCAGCCCGCGCCGCCGAAATCGCCGAGCGGCTCGATCAGCTCAATCAAGAGCGTCGCGCGATCGAGGCCGACATGCGCGATGAGGCCGACCGCATGATCGAGGCCGAAATTGAGCCCGATCAACGCGCAATCGTCCTCATGGACTCGCGCTGGCATCAGGGCGTGATCGGCATCGTGGCCGGGCGGCTGCGCGAGCGCTGGCATCGGCCCACACTCGTCTTTGCGCCCGGCGAGGGCACCGAGCTCAAGGGCTCGGGCCGCTCGATCCCGGGCTTTCATCTGCGCGATGCGCTTGACCTTACGGCCAAGCGCCACCCGGGGCTCATTCAACGCTTCGGCGGGCATGCGATGGCGGCCGGCTTGAGCATTGTGAATGCCCACTTCGCGCGTTTCGCGCGGGCGTTTGAGGCGGTGGCGCGGGAACTGGTCACCGATGCGATGCTTGAGCGCACCATCGAATCCGATGGCAGCTTTCCGGTGGAAGCGCTTGACTTTGAGACCGCGCGCGCCTTGCACCGGCATGTTTGGGGTCAGGCCTTTCCGCCGCCGCTCTTCGATGACGAATTCACGGTGCTTGACTGCCGGGTGGTCGCTATGCGGCACATGAAGATGCGCCTGAAGCGCGACGGACGCATCTTCGAGGCGATCCGCTTCGGCACGACCGAGCCGCCCCCCAACCCCATGCGTGCCGCCTACCGCGTGAACCTCTCGGAATGGCAAGGCAGCGAGCGGGTGGATCTCGTGATCGAGCAGTGGTGGGAGGCGTGAGACAGGAGTTCTGGACGAAACGGCCAAAACCGATGTTTTGGCTTTTGTTGGCAAGTATTTCCTCTTCCCGGAGCATGACCGATGACGTCCACCACTTCTGCCGAAGCCCAGGCCCGATTTGGCGAACTGCTGGACCGCGCGCAGCGTGAACCGGTGCAGATCACACGGCATGGCCGCGTCATTGCCGATGTCGTGTCGAGTCACGACATGGAAGGGCTCTTGAACGTCAAGGCGCGCCGCGAGGCCGCAGCGCGCTGGTATGCCGACCATCGAGCGCGCATGAGCGCCACACCCGAGCGAAGCGAACCAACCGACGAGGCGCTCGCAGCACTCATCGAAGAAGCACGACGCGCGGGCTGACATCGCCATCCGTGCGCCGCATCGTCATCGACACCGGGGTGCTCGAAAGCGCCGCGATCAAGCCGCACTCGATCCCTGCGCTTGCCCTGCAACGTGCGCTTGCGACCCACACCCTTTTGCAGAGTGAAGCGACCTTCGCCGAGCTGGAGCGCGTATTGCTCAGGGACAAATTCGAGGCCTACGCGCCACGCGCGCTGCGACAGGCTTTCGTGGAGGGCATTTGCGCTCACGCCGAATTCGTCCCCGGGACAAGCCGGATTGCCGAATGTCGCGACCCGAACGATGACAAGTTCCTGGCGCTTGCGCTCGATGCCGATGCAGAGCTCATGCTCTCGAGCGACATTGACCGGCTTGCCTTGAACCCGTGGCGAGGCGTTCCGATCCTCACGCCCGCGGACTTTCTCGTGATGCCGTTCTGACGCGGCCCCGATCGGCTCACGGCGCCCTTCACGCGAGCACCAGATCAAACCGCGCCGCAAGTGCCGCACGGCCCTCGTCTTCGATGTGGGCAAGCGTCACAGTCAGCCGCTCGCGCTCGCGCGAGAAGCCAAACCAGCCGCCGCGTTCGGCGTTTTCGCCGGCAAAGTACATCTGGGTGGTAAGGGTACGTCGCCCCGGCGCCTTGACGCGAAAGTGCACATGCGGGGGGCGAAACCCATAGGCGGGCGGTTTGAGCGTGCGAAAGCGGTAGCTGCCATCGGCGGCTGTCTGCACGCGCCCGAAACCCTGGAAGCCCCGGCGCGCGGGCCTGTGGCCTCCGTCGCGCGAGTGACGATATTCCCCCTCGGTATCGGCTTGCCAGATCTCGACGGTGGCGCCCGCCAGCGGGCGAGCGTCGGTTGCAAGCACGCGACCGGTAATGATGAGGGGGGTGCCAAGCGTGTGCCGTCGGCCCTCGAAGACGAGCAGATCGCCGTCGACATCGCCGCTCCAGGTTTCGGGGTAAAAAGGGCCCTCGGAGTCTTCAGGGGTGGGCGCCAGAGGCACCTGCGTTGCCGAAGCTGGTAAGGTCACAACATGCGCGAGGCCCAGGAGCCCCGGAGCTGCAAGTAGTCGACGACGGTTGATAGCCATGGCAGAGCCGCTACGACGAAACCCCTCTTTGGACAGGCAAAGAGGGCCGACGTTTCATCACGCCTTGCCCCAAGCGAGCTGCGCTTGTGCCCACGAGCCGCCCGCGGCAGAACGTTTGCAAAACCCGGCCCGCTACCGGCGGGTTCTTTGGATCGCGCTCATCCTGAACGCCCTCATGTTCGTGGTGGAACTCATCGGTGCCGAGCGTTCGGGCTCGGTGTCGCTTCTGGCCGATTCGATCGATTTTGCCGGAGATGCGATGAACTACGGGGTTTCGCTTGCAGTGCTTTCTTCTGCGCTTGCGGTGCGGGCCAAGGCCTCGCTCGTGAAGGCTGTCTGCATGATCGGCTTTGGCGTTGCGGTACTTCTGGCGGCGCTCTGGCGTGCAGCCGTGGGCACGCCGCCCGAAGCGTTCACGATGGGCGTGATCGGGTTTCTTGCGCTTGCCGTGAACGTGGGGGTGGCGGCGATGCTCTATGCCTGGCGCGAGGGCGATGCCAACATGCTGAGCGTCTGGCTTTGCTCCCGCAATGACGCGCTCGGCAATCTCGCGGTCATGGCCGCAGCCCTTGGCGTCTTTGGCACCGGGACGGCGTGGCCGGATCTGCTTGTGGCCGCGTTCATGGCCGCGCTCGCGTTGCGTTCGGGCACCGTGGTCTGGCAGCAGGCGCGGGCGGAGCTCGCCACGGCTGCGCACGGGGTGGATCCGCGCTGAGGTGCGCTAAGTACGGCGCCGGGGCTGAGCGACCGGTGCGCCCCACTTGGCAAGCCGTTCTTGAATCACCGGCACGAAGCGTTGCCCGATCGCGAATCCGGCCTGAATGAAGGCGCTGCGGGCCGAGAAATCCGTGCTTGCGAAATGGCCGATCTCCGGCCGAATCACGATGTCGGCTTCGCGGGCTTCGATTTTGATGAGTGCGCGCGACATGAGATCGATGGAATGCATCACCTGCTCATAGACGCCATTAGGCGGCAGGTGCGTGGGCGTGGCTGCCACATCGACCGCAAGCACGATGTCAACCGGTTCACGGCGAGCGACCTTGACCGGTAGCGGGCTCACCAGGCCGCCATCGACGTACTCGACCCCATCGATTTTGAGTGGCACGAACACGCTTGGAATGCTGCACGAAGCGCGCACCGCCCGGGCCACGGGACCGCGCCGGAACGCGACCGCTTCGCCGGTACGGAAGTCGGTTGCCACGGCCACGAACGGAATCGGCAGCTGCTCGATCAAGCGGTGCTCGAGAGATTGGGCGACGAAGCGTTCGAGCGCCTCTCCGAGAATGAGCCCGCGGCGTTGGCCCTCTTGCATGTCCACGAGCTCGATCTCGCGGGTTTTTAGGGCCAGCTCTTCCATCTCGGCGGCCGACTTGCCCGCGGCGATGAAGGCTCCCACGAACGCTCCAGCCGAGCTGCCGACCACGAGGTCGGGGCGGATGCCGGCGCGTTCGAACGCCTTGTACACGCCCACATGGGCGAAACCGCGCGCCCCGCCGCTGCCGAGCACAAGCGCAATGCGTGCTCGGCGCGCAGTGGAAGCGCTCTGAGCGTTGAGTCCGGGCAACGCGGTGCTTGCCGCCAAAGCCACGGCGCCGCGCAGCATCGCACGTCGCTGAACCATGGCGCCTCAGTTTCTTGCTCGGCCCTCCAAGGCCTCACGCACGCGCGCCGCCGCGTCTTCGAAAGCACCGGGCGGTTCACCTTCGAGGAAACGCTCGATGCGCTCTCCGAGCACGATCACCTCAGTGCGACGGTTGAGGCGTCGGCCGGCTTCGAGATCGTTCGGCGCAACGGGGCGCGTGAAGGAAAAGCCCTGCTGCGTGATGCGTGCGGCGGGAACCCCACGTTGCACGAGCGCCTGCGCCACCGCTGCCGCACGCCGCTCTGAAAGCGCCTGATTGGCGGCTTGGCTGCCGATGTTGTCCGTGTGTCCCTCGACAGAGACGGTCTTGTCGGTTTTGGTTTTGAGCAGTTCCGCGAGGCGGTCCAGGTATGGGCCACTTTGCTTGAGGTCAAGCTCCGCTTTGCCGAATTCGAACAGCAATGCGTCAGGCAACACGAACTGCACGCCGCGATCGGTTTGGGCAATCGGCAAGCGAACCGCTGGCATGGCCGGCGGTGCGGGGGCGGGGGTGACCGCCGGAGGCGGCGGGGGGGCGGCTCAGGCGGGGCGCTCGCGCAACCGACTAGGCCCGCGGCAACGCCAGGAGCCACGAGGAGACGAAAAAACGAGCGCATCTGCGACCTCAGATCGAGGTTTGTGCGCGAAGCCCGAATTCTTTCACAGGCTTTTGACCTCAGCGCAACAGCTGAACCGTGCCGCTCACCGAAAGGGTGAGGATGACCCGGCCGCCCTCGATGGGCAGCGGTTCGGCCGCCGTTGTGGCTGCCTCGGCCGAAGCTGCGCGCGCCAGGCTCGCGCGCGCGAGCGCTCGCCCCTCGCTGCTGATTGCACCCAGATTGACCTCAAGCAGGCCCACGTTCGAAAAGCCGAAGGCTCGTGCGGCGGTTCGGGCTTTGCCTTGAAACGCGGCAATGCCCTGCTCGATCAGGATGGACTCCTCCCGCTCGCGCAGCTCCCGCGAGATTTCGAAGCCCGAGCTCACGATCATGAGCTTCTGCTGCGCGAGCTTGCTGGCAAGCGCACCGAGCGCGGAGAAGTCCTTCGACTTGAGCACGAGCTCGGCCCGCACGATCCAGCCGTCGCGAATACCGCGCGGGCTCCAGCGCGGCTGGGTCGTGAAGCTTCCCGTGCGGGCCTCAATGCCCCGCATCTCACGCACGGCCGCCAGGCCCGCCTGCAGGCTCTGCTGCACCTCGCGGGTGAGCGCTGCCGCATCGCTTCCCGAAGCTTCGGCGGCGAAGGTGAAGACGGCCACATCCGGCACAACCTCGGTGCTCACTGCGGCCTCAAGCCGAAGCACGTCGCGAGCAGGCGAGGTCGTCCACGCGGGGGCCGCAGGTGCTTGGGCCGCCACTGGCCCGGCGGCAAGCAGGAGGGCGCAAAGCGCCCGGCGGACAGAACGAACCCTCATCGAAGCGGTCTCCTGAACAACGTTCCGTGAGAAAAATCGAGGTCGGGAAAAATCGCACCGTCGGTGGATATTTGCGCCTTTCGGCCGCGGCGGGTGGCAGTCGAGCGCGCATCGTGATCGCCAAGCCGGTGCTGAGGGCCGATGCGTCCCACGCGCCTCGGTCTCGGACGGGTGGTTCGAATTTTCCGGTAACGCCTCGCAAAGGCCCGACGAGGACGCCGGTTCGTGCCGCATACTCGGCCATGCAGACAGAAGCATCGACCCAGGCACTCGGGACATCCGCGGCTCTTGAGCGCGCGGCCGCACAGCTTGCGCAAGCACGCTTTGTCGTCTTTCGCGGACTGCCCGGAAGCGGCAAGACGACCCTGGCGCGACTGCTTGCTCAAGGGCACGGCTTTCGGCTTTTCGAGGCCGACCAGCATTTCGAGCGTCCCGAGGGGTACTGCTACGACCCAGCCCGGGTGGCGGATGCGCATGCGGCTTGCGTTCGTGCGGCGCTCGAGGCGCTTGAAGCGGGCGCTCGGGTGGCTGTGGCCAACACCCATGTGCGTCGCTGGGAACTGGCCGCCGCGCTCGGGGTGGCGCGGCTTGCAGGCGTTGAGGTCGATTTGGTCGAGTGCACTGGGGCGTGGCCCAACGTTCATGGGGTCGATCACGCCACCCTTGAGGCAATGGCCAAGCGCTGGGAAGTGCTGCCTCGCGGGTGTGTGGCTCGCCTGTGGCGTTGGGACGGGGGGCGGCTCGAATTGGAGACGGGTTGAAGCGCGCGTTTTCGCCCAAAACTGCACGAGCGTTCAGTGGGTTTACTCAAGCGCCGTCTAAAGCGGCGCGCTAGCGCATGCCGAAACGAGACCTTTACGAAGTGCTTGGCGTGGCCAGAAACGCCTCCGAGGAGGAGATCAAGAAGGCCTATCGCAAGCTTGCGATGAAGTATCACCCGGATCGAAATCCGGGTGATAAGGCAGCAGAGGAGAAATTCAAGGAGGCGAGCACAGCGTACGAAATCCTCTCGGATCCGAAGAAACGCGCGGCGTATGACCAATTTGGTCACGCAGGTGTCGATCCGAGCGTTGCGGCCTCGGAGGGTGGCTTTGCCGCCGGCGGTTTTGCTGAAGCCTTTGGCGACATCTTTAGCGAAATCTTCGGAGGGGGGCGGCGTCGCGAACGTCCCGATATGCCGCTTCGCGGCTCGGACCTGCGCTATAACCTCGAGATCACCCTGGAGGAGGCAGCGCGGGGGACTAAAGCGAAGCTGCGCATCCCGGCCACGGAGACCTGCGAGGTTTGCCATGGCAGCGGTTGCGAGCCAGGCCATCGTCCCGAGACCTGTCCGACTTGCCGTGGTGCCGGGGTGGTTCGCATCTCCCAGGGTTTTTTCAGCCTGCAGCAGACCTGCCCGACCTGCCATGGCACAGGCAGGCTGATCAAACACCCGTGCAAGAGCTGTCAGGGAACCGGATACACGCGTACCCAGAAGACGCTCGAGGTGACCATCCCGCCAGGCGTGGATACCGACGACAGGATTCGTCTTGCGGGGGAAGGCGAGCCGGGCCTCAACGGCGGTCCGCCCGGGGATCTCTATGTGGTCGTGCAGATCAAGCCCCACCCCGTGTTCCAGCGCGATGGGGCGGATTTGCATTGTGAGATGCCGATTTCGTTCACGACTGCTGCCCTCGGTGGCGAGATCGAAATTCCGACGCTCGATGGCAAAGCGATTGTCAAGATTCCGCCTGAGACGCAGTCCGGGCAAGTGTTTCGCTTGAAGAACAAGGGCATCCGGCCGCTGCGCGGCAGCGTTGCCGGGGACTTGTACTGCCACGTCCAAGTCGAAACGCCGGTCAACCTGACGGCGCGGCAAAAAGAGCTGTTGCGCGAGTTTGAGGCGATTCGGCTGAAAAACGCTCAGCGCCAAAGCCCCAAAGAGGCCGGCTTCTTCGATCGGATACGCGCCTTTTTCGAGTAGGAAGCAGTGATGCGCCTTGCCGCGGCGCGGCAAGGCATGCGCCGCGCCGCGGCAGCGCCGGCGGGCAACCTCATCGATCCGGGGGCGCGCCTTCAGCCCCAAGGCAGAATCTGCATCTCGAACGCAACTTTTCGATGTCCGATCCTCGTCCGCGTTTTCGATGTCTGCCTCGACTGCCGGTGCCGACAAACCTGTCTTAGATGCCCTCCGGTCGAGCCAACACCCTGCGGCCCGCCGATCGAAGCTGCGCCTGCGCACGCTGCTCACGGTGCCCTTCGTGTTGCTGGTGCTCTTGCCTTCGTTGCTGATCGGGGGGATGTCGCTCTACACGGGCGTACGGGCGGCGGACCACTTGTCGCGGCAGCTCGTGACCGATATTTCGCAGCGCATCGAGCGTACCGCGGTCTACCAGTTGCAGGAGTCAGCGCTACTGCTTGCAGCGGCGTTTCCATCGCCGCGTCGTCCCGAGTTGACGATCGCGGCGGCACAAAGTGATATCGAGGCGCTTGCCGACCGGATCTTTACCGCGCTCACGGCTAGTCGTTCGGCGAGCTACCTGTATTTTGCGCGCTCCGACGGCGCCTTCGTCGGGGTCGATCGTTCTGAGCCGCTGGCCGATGCACCGGCCGTGTTGCGCTTGCAACGTGATCCCGAGCGGCCACGCGCAGTCTACGCCCTCGATGCCCGTGGTCAACGATTGCGCGAGGTCGAGACCGAGACGCGAATTTTTCGTGCACGCGAAAGGCCGTGGTTTCAATCCGCGTTGGCCAGTGGACGGCTGACCTGGACACCGGTTCATCGCTCTCTTCCGTCCGACGAACTGGTGATCACGGCAAGCCTTCCCGTGCGCGATGGTGAGGGACGGCTGCTTGGCGTGGCCGCGGCTGACATCGTGCTTGCCGAGCTTTCGGAGTTCATGCGCCGGCTCAAGGTAAGCGACCATGGGGTGGCCTACATTGTCGACGGCGCGGGCCGACTCGTGGCCCAGTCGGTCGGACAGCTTGAAGAGCTTCAGGCGCGTGGGGGCCAGGCAGCGGCGGAGATGCCCTTGGCACGCGATAGCGCCGTCTCGCTCGTGAGCGTCTCGGCGCGTTGGTGGGACGAACAGCCCCCGCACAAGTATTTCACCAACGAGCCGCTGGTGGCGGCTTTGGAGGTCGATCGTCAGACCGTGGATGTGGCAGCACGGCGCATCGCTGAGGTGCCCGGGCTTGACTGGCATGTGATCGTGGCCATCCCGCGCAGCGACTTCCTTGCGCCGGTCGTGCGCAATGCAACGATCCTCTTCGTGACGATCGCCGCAGCGCTTGTGGCCACGCTTGGTCTTGGCCTGTGGGTGCTGCGCCGGGTGACGCGAGATGTTGGACACCTCGTGCGCGTCACCGAGTCGACGAGCGTGGCCACGGAGTCGCTTCCGCCACCGCGCTTGGCGCTTGAGGAGCTTGCGGCGCTTGAGCATGCCTTTCACGATCTGTTTGCGCGGTGGCGTGAGGCCTGGCGCGAGAGCCAAGCGCGGCGCGATCAGCTCGAGCAGCTCAATGCCACGCTTGAGTTGCACGTGGCCGAGCGCACTCAGTCGCTCGTGAAGACGACCGAAGAACTGCGCGCCGAGGTCGAGCGGCGACAACGCTACGAGCGCGAACTCGAGCGCTCGACCGAGGCGGCGCGTGAAGCGGCCGAGCTCAAGGCTCGTTTTGTGGCGTACCTGAGCCATGAAATCCGTACCCCGCTGCAGACGCTGGTGAGCACCGCGGAGAGCTTGCGGGAACGCGCAACAGGCAGCTCTGGAGACTCCGCCGCGACGCGCTCAGAAAGCGAGGCGTTTGAGGAGCGCCTCGCCACGATCGACGCGGCATGCCGAGCGCTCATGACGATCGTTGATGGCGTGCTGCTTTATGCGCGCTATGAGCAAGGACACCTAGCGCTTCCGCAGGAGCCGGTGCAGCTTGCGCAGTGTCTGGAGGATGCGCGCCGTTTGGCGGTTGCGGCAACCCCGGGCCGTGGCGTGCCGGTCAAGCTCGCCATCGATCCGGACGTGCCCGCGCAGATTCAGAGCAACGCGGGCGCAATCCGGCAAATTCTTGTCAATCTGATCAGCAATGCGCTCAAGTTCACGCGCGAGGGGCAGATCGACGTACGGGTCATGAGGGTCGAACAAGACAAGGGCGCTCAAGTGCTTTTCACAGTCGTTGACACCGGCGTTGGGATGCCCTCGGTGAAGGGGAAGGACAGGGTCGAACTGTTTCAAAGCGACGCACGTGAACGCGTCGGCGCGGTCGGTCACGGCGTCGGCCTTTACCTGTCGAGGCAGCTCGCCGTTGCGCTCGGGGGCAAACTCACGATCGAGTCGGCTGAAGGCCGAGGCACGCGGGTGACGCTGTCGATTCCCTACGTTGCGGTGGAGGCTCAAGCGCTGTCGCCGCAGACTGCCACGGCACTCGGGCCATCGACGGTGGCGAGACCTCGAGCGGTTCTTGTCGTTGACGACCATGCGCTCAACCGTGAGATCGTGGCCACGCGCCTGCGTGCGATCGGCTATGAGGTCGATGTGGCTGAAAGTGCGCACAGTGCGCGGCAGCGCGTCCGCGAGCGAGCTTTCGATGCCGTGCTCATGGATCTGAACCTCCCCGACGCGAGCGGCTTTGACACAGCGCGACGGATCCTCCAAGAGGCTGAGCGCGAGGGGCGTACGCCGCCGGCCGTGATCGCACTGACGGCGAGCGCGCTCGATGCGGATCGTGCCCAGGCTGCCGCTGCGGGTATGCATGGCTTTGTGACCAAGCCAGCCACCACAGAGGCGATCCATGCGGCGATCGAGCGAGCGCTCGGCGAGCGCTCGGGAAGCGTTGCGCGGGCCACGGCGTTGCCACCGACGAATGAGCCCGCGATCTTGGATCGTGAAGTGATTTTGGCCGCGGCTGGGCGTCACTCAGACGAACGAGCCCGAACCGAGGCGATTCGCCGCCTCATCCGAGTGGCGTTGGATTCGCTTCCGGTTGATGCCACACGGTGGCGCGCGGCACTTGAGAGCGCCAACACGCGCGCGTTGCGTGAGAGTGCACACCGCATTGCGGGAGCCGCCTCGATGCTCGGTGCCGAGCGCATCCGCCGAGCGGCCGAGGATTTTCTGGCGGGCCGAGCCGATGCCAAGGAGGCCCGACTCTGCGAGCGCATCGAGGAGGCGTTGGCTGAGTTGCGTCGCTGGGAGCTGGCTCTCGGCGAATAAGCGTCTCGGGCGGCTGAGCCGGATGACACCGAGCGTGGCCCGGTTCTGACTCGGGTGAGCCGGATTTGCCGCGCACGGAATTCTCTTGCCTTGGGTGCAGGCGTACGATTCGCTCCCTCTGCAAAGGAGCCGCGGTCGCCCGGTGCTTGCAAGCGTGGAGCGTGAGTCAGACTCGCGAAAACGGTGAGTCGCGACTCGGTTAGGCCAGACAGAGCCCAGGGCACATCCGAGTTCTTAGCAGAGGCCGCGATCAGATCGGTCGCGCCGATCAACGTCACGTTTGTCGAATCATGCGCCCAGCAACGAACTCTCTTGTCCGTGTTGTCATTGCCGATGATCACCCGATTGTGCGGGCGGGGCTCAACACGCTGTTGTCAGCTTCGCCGAGTATCGAGATCGTCGCAGAAGTGAGCGACGGTGTGCAACTCGTTCGCTTACTGGACCGAATGCCGGTCGACGTGGTGATCCTTGACCTGTCCATGCCCGGGCGCGATGGGCTCGCGCTTTTGCGTCAACTGCGTTCCCGGGCGCCGAACGTTCGGATTGTCATCGTGTCGAGCTTCGAGCCCGCCATCTACGCGGATCGTTGCTTGCAGCTCGGCGCTTACGCGTTTCTCGACAAACGTACGTCGCCCGAGAAGATCGTCTCGACGGTGCTTGCCGCTGCGGTGAGCCCGCCGCGCAGCGCCCCTCCGCCGGCGTCTGAGACCGATGAGGCGCCGCATCGGCGCCTCTCGGATCGGCAGTACGAGGTCTTTGCCTTACTCGTACAAGGCGTCTCGGTGACCGAGATCGCTGAGCGGTTGCACTTGAGCGTCAAAACGGTCAGTACCCACAAAGTCGCCGTCCAACAGCGCCTGGGTGCCAAATCGGTGGTCGATTTGGTCAAGTACGCAGCGGCACACGGGCTCATCGAGACCTCGACGGTCACGGCGCCGCAGCCAGACGCGGGCGAGTAGGGCGCCTACGGTCGCCGCGCGCCGTCGACGGGGAGGCGACCCCCAGTCCCTAGCCCGCGGTCACCCATCGACTGCGGCACATAGTTCTTGAGCGCCGTGACGATGTTGTTGTAGGCGTCGGTAAAGGCGGCGGTGACCACTTTGCCTTGCGGGGTGTTTGCATAACCGCCAAGTCCGCCCGCGGCGTGCGAGCCAATCAAAAGACCGCCGAGGTTGAAATCCGTATTTGACGAAGAACCTTCGGCAACGGCGACTTGGACTCCCGAGCGGTTGTCCACGAGCGTCAGCATGACGGCAGCCTCGTTGGTACGGATTGCGCCGGCAATGGCGCCAATGGCGCCGAGTCGTCCACTCAAGCCGCCAAGCGCTGCCCCCAGACCGCTTGTGCCGCGTGCGCTGACCAGAACCTCGGGCGTGAGCGAATAGTCGGCTGCCACCATTTGCCCGGGCCCGAAGTTCGAACCTTGACGAAGTTCCCCGGAGCGTTCGAGGGCACGCTCTTGCTGCATCGAGGCCATCGCGCGTCCGCGTTCGACCACGATGAAACAATTGGATTGCTGGATCAGTAGGCGCAGAACCGGCGCAGTCGAGCCGAGCCGGTACGTTTCGAGGTACCAACGGTACCAGTCTCGGTTTTGGTCCTCAACCAACGCGATCGTGCCGTAGGGGCGGTCGCAGCGGCTGAGCTGGGCGTTGACGTTTTGCGCGGCCGCGCCGCCGGCCGATCCGGTGGCAACGGTCTTGGCACTGTCCGAGCCCAAGCGGGGTTGAGTCGTCTCGCAGCCGACGAGGAACAGGCCGGTGGCCATCAGCGCGAATGAAAGAATCGATTTCATCGTCTGCTCCATGTGTTTGAGAGGGTGCCCATAACAGCACGAAAGAATAGACGGAATCTGCGGCGAAGAGATGCCAGGCCGCTTGTGCTGCCGGTCCCGTGTGGAGGTATGTTGCGCACACCGGACCGGCGTGATGCTGGCGGCAAAGGCTTGGGGGCGAATCCGTGAGCGGGCTGTGGCTGGCCGCGCGCGTCGCAAGCAAGCTCGTTCAAGGATGGCGGGTCTCGGAAACCGCATACCGGCGGGCGGATCCCCTTGAGCGACGCGAGATCGTCCGGCGCTGGTCACGGGAGCTTTTGCAACGAGTCGGCATGGAGGTCGAGGCAATTGGCTTTCCGTCCGAGGCCGAGCGCCGGCCGGCGACCGTGGTTGCCAATCACATTTCCTGGACGGATATCTTCGCGCTCAATAGCGTCTGCGCATGCCATTTCGTCGCCAAGAAGGAATTGCGCGCCTGGCCGCTCGTTGGCCGCCTGCTGGAAAACGTCGGCACGGTGTTCATCGACCGGAGCGACCGGCGCGAGACGTATCGCCTCGGCTCCGTGATTCGGGGGCTGATCGAGGCAGGCGAGACCGTGGCGTTGTTCCCCGAAGGCACGACGAGCCGCGGCCGCGATGTGCTCAAGTTCCATGCCTCTTTGCTTGAGCCGGCCGTCGTTGCCGGCGGCGAGCTGTGGGTCGTGGCGATTCGCTACCGGGATGGGCACGGAGCCTTGACCGAGGCGCCGGCGTACGTGGAGGATTTGTCGTTGCTCGACACGCTGCGGGCGATGGCTCGCGCGGGGCCGATTCGAGCCGAGCTTCATTTTCTTGCAGCGATTTCCTGCCGCGGGCAGCACCGTCGGGCGCTTGCGGCGCAGGCCGAAGGGCTCATTCGCAGCCTTGTGCGCCGAGACGGGGCCGATCAGTCGAGCGCGAGCGAGCGTGGCCGAAGGCTGGGCACCTGAAACAGCGCGCCGTCGTCGAGCCGCAGCGCGGTGAGCGCGCCGCCCCAGAGACAACCCGAATCGATCAGCGTGACGTTGGGCCACAAGCGCAGCCCTTCGCTCGACCAATGCCCGGCGACGATCCGCGCATGGCGGCTTGCCCGCTCAGGGTGGGCAAACCACGGCGCAAAACCCGCCGGGGCGTGGCGCGCGTCGCGTTTTTCGCGAAATTCAATTTCGTCCGCGGCCGAACAAAAGCGAAGCCGCGCGAATGCATTGACGATCACGCGGGCACGATCACTGCCGGCGAGCGTCTCGCGCCAGGCGCGCGGCTCATTGCCAAACAGCGTCGAGAGAAACGCGCGCGGGTCCGGCACGCGCAGCGCCGTTTCGACCTCTCGAGCCAGTGCGCGGGCCTGCGCGAGGCTCCAACTCGGAAGCAAACCCGCGTGGATGATGACTGTTTGGCCCGTCTCGACGAGCAGCGGCCGATGGCGAAGCCAGTCGATCAAGCGCGGCGCATCCTCGGCTGCGAGTAGTTCGCCGAGCGTGTCGTCCGGGGCGAGCTTGGCAAGGCCGTAGTAGGCGAGGATCAAGAAAAAATCGTGATTGCCGAGCACGCTTTCTGCCGCGCCTTGCTCGGCAAGCGCCGCAATGCGCCGCAACACCGAAAGGGAGTCGGGCCCGCGGTTGACCAGATCGCCGACGAACACGGCGCGGTCGCGCGCGCAGTCGAAGCGAATAAGCGTGAGGAGTCGCTCGAGCTCCTCGTGGCAGCCCTGGAGGTCGCCGATCACGAACGTGGCCATCGGTTGCGGCCCTGTTGCGGCTCACGGGCAGAGGTGGGCACGGCCTGCCTCGCCAGCGACGCAGGGCTTAGCGCGAGCGAGCGACTTGATAGTCCACTGCGGCTTTGACTTCTTCGTCGCTGAGCGAGCTGTTTCCGCCGCGTGCGGGCATGCCCTTGAAGCCCTCGATCGAATGTTTGTAGAGCACTGCCATGCCCTGCGCGATGCGCGCGGCCCAGGCGGCTTTGTCGCCGGTCTTCGGTGCGCCCGCAACACCGGCTTCATGACAAGCCGCACAGGCGAGCCGATAGACCTCTTCACCGCTGCGTGCAGATTGTGCAACAGCGGCAACCGGCACGGGTGCAACTGCAGCGGCCGGCGTGAGGTCACCGGCCCGGACGAGCTCGCCGATCGGGCGGATGCGCTGTTCGACGCTTGCCGGCGATTCGTTCGGGTCGATGCGCTTGCTGCTTGCAACCAGATATGCGGTCATGAGCGCAAGCATCACGGGCGTGACAAGCGCAACAACGCCCGCGATGATCAACTGTTTCGGTGTTTTGATGAAACCCTCGCCACTCATGGAGCGTACATGCGCGGCAAGCGTAGCGGCACGCGCAGATGAAGTTAAAAGCCACTTCAGTATACGTAGCCGTCTGCGCTTTGCATCGTACGGCTTCCTATAATTTGCATGGGCGCCCGTAGCTCAGCTGGATAGAGTGTTGGTTTCCGAAGCCAAAGGTCACAGGTTCGACTCCTGTCGGGCGCGCCAATCGACAAAGCGGCGCAGGGCTTCAAGCCTCAAGTGCCTCAAGTGACAAAGCAGCGCGACACGCGCCCTCACGCCTTTCAAACACGCTCAACCGCCCTCTCCATCGAGTGCTCGGACGAGCGCGGTTTGGACCAGCGCGCACTTGCCCGAAAGCAGTCGACGCGACAATCGGCAAGGCAAACACACGTGGCAAGGCGATCGGCGCGATCGCGTCGACCGCCTCAGCGCTTGAGACCCGATTTGTTGCCCTTACTTCGCCGGCAGCTCCTTGAGTGAGGGAGCGTCGCGGTTCAGAAGCGAGAAACCGCCTGCCGGCTTGATCTGCGCTTCACGCTCTTGAGGCGCAGCCGGCGGTGCAGCGAAGCGCCCCGTCACGGCGTAGGCTGCGATCAAGGCCACCGCCACCGGAATCGCGAAGGCGAGCACGCCGGCGATGATCAGTTGTTTGGGCGTTTTGATGAAGCTTTCCGAGTGTTGTTCGCTCACGCCTGATTCCCCGTTGGTTTTGTCGACACGACGCACATTTTGCCGCACCCAAGCGGCGCATTGAGGTGGAGACCCGCACGGCCTGAAGGGCCCCGCATGGTCGAAAGGATGAATGAAGCGGGGCGGGCCTGGCCCCAAAAGAGAGCGGCTCGGCTCTACGGCTCAGACTTCTAAATCTCTTCATAGAGCGGCAGGGTTAGGAACTCGGCAAACTCCTCCTGCGTGCTGAGCTGGGTAAAGATTTCCGCTGCTCGGTCGAACTTGCCGACTGCGCCTGTGGCTTTCACTTTGGCGAGCTCCTCGGGCACGAGCGCGCGCACGAGCTCGGCGGTGACTTTGCGTCCGTCTTCGAGCACGCCTTTGGGCGAGCGGATCCACTGCCAGACCTGCGAGCGGCTGATTTCGGCGGTGGCTGCGTCTTCCATGAGGTTGTGGATCGGCACACAGCCGAGCCCGGACAGCCAAGCGCCGAGGTAGTGGATGCCGACGTTGATGTTCATGCGCAGACCCGCTTCCGTGATCGGTCGCTCGGGCTGGAAGTTGAGTAAATCGGCGGCGCTGACCTGCACGTCATCGCGCTGCTTGCCCCATTGATTCGGACGATCGCCGAGCACGGCCTTGAACTCTTCCATCGCTATTGGCACAAGTCCCGGATGGGCGACCCAACCGCCGTCGTAGCCGTCCGTGGCGTCGCGGCGCTTGTCGGCGCGCACGCCAGCCAGTGCGCGTTCGTTGGCGGCCGGGTCGTTCTTGATCGGGATGAGCGCACTCATGCCGCCGATGGCCGGAGCGCCGCGCTTGTGACAGGTCTTGAGCAACAAAAGCGCGTAAGCGCGCATAAACGGAGCCGTCATGGTGACGAGCGCTCGGTCGGCCAGGCAGAAGTTGCGGTCGCGTTTGAATTTTTTGATGCAGGAGAAGATGTAGTCCCAGCGCCCGGCGTTCAGGCCCGCCGAGTGTTCGCGCAGCTCGTAGAGGATTTCTTCCATCTCGAAGGCGGCCAAGATCGTTTCAATCAGCACCGTGGCCTTGATCGTGCCGCGCGGAATGCCGAGCTCATCTTGGGCTGCGCAGAAAATGTCGTTCCAGAGCCGGGCTTCGAGGTGCGACTCCAACTTGGGCAGGTAGAAGAACGGGCCTGCACCGCGCGCCAGTTGCTCCTTGGCGTTGTGGAAGAAAAAGAGCGCGAAGTCGAACAGCCCGCCCGAGACGCGCTCGCCGTCGACCGTGACGTGCTTTTCATCGAGGTGCCAGCCGCGCGGTCGAACTTGAAGCGTGGCGATCGTGTCGTTGAGCGTGTAGCGCTTGCCGCCCGTCTCAACGGTCAGTTCGCGGCGAACCGCTCGCTTCAAGTTGAGCTGCCCCTGGATTTGGTTGTCCCAGTTGGGCGTGTTCGAGTCTTCAAAGTCGGTCATGTAGCTGTCTGCGCCTGAGTTGAGCGCATTGATGATCATCTTGGCATCGACCGGGCCCGTGATCTCGACGCGCCGGCATTCGAGTGCCTTCGGCAAGGGGGCGATACGCCAGCTTGGATCGTTGCGGATGTGCGCCGTCTCGGGCAAAAAGTCCGGCCGCTCGCCCGCGTCGATGCGCTTCGCGCGCTCGGCGCGCGCAGCCAGTAGCGCTTTGCGCCGTGGCTCGAACTCGCGGTGCAGTCGGGCAACAAAGGCCAGTGCTTCGGGAGTCAGGATTTCGGCGTAGTCGGGTTTGACGGGGGCGTGAATGACCACGCCGGCAGGTGTGTTGATGGAGGTCATGATCGAGAAGAGATGAATCCGAGACCGTGGGATCGCTCAAGCGGATCAATCGGAGGCGGCTTTGCTCAAGCCGCAGCCGGATTGCTCGAGCACGATGAGCATTGTTGCGAGCCGTGAGCGCGCAAGCCGCAGAAATTTCAAAAAACGGAACTTAGGGTTCCGAAAATCACGTTTCGAGCGGTCTCCAAGGTCACGGCGCTTCTGCGAAGCGCGTGAGCGCCTCGCCGGTCATGCGCACGAGGCGCCAATCGGGCAGCACCTGCGCGCCCATGGCCTCGTAGAAACCGATTGCGGTAGCGTTCCAGTCGAGGACGACCCACTCGAAACGCCCACAGCCGCGTTCGACGGCGGTGCGTGCGAGGGTCTTGAGCAGGGCGCGGCCGATGCCGCGACCGCGCATTTCCGGCAAGACGAACAAATCCTCGAGGTAGAGCCCGCGGCGGCCGAGGAAGCTCGAGAAGTTGTGGTAATAGAGCGCAAATGCAACCGGCTGGCCGTCCCAGTCGGCCAGAAGACACTCGATGCGCGCCTCGGGACCGAAGAGCTCGCGCTCGAAGTCGCCCGGGGTCGACACCATCAGGTGTTCGAGCCGCTCGTACACTGCCAACGCTCGCACGAGAGCGTGTAGCGCTGTTACATCTCTGGGTTGCGCGGCGCGGATAGTCACGCCAGGCGGTACGCTCATGGGGCGAGTTCGATCACATCGGCGACGGTTGCACCGCTTACCCGAACGAGCTCTTCACTGGCGATCTCGAACATCGCCTGCGGGGTTCCACCTGCGGGGAAGATAGTGGAGAAGCGCAGCAAGGTTTCATCGAACAAGACGGTCGCCGGCCGAGCCAGTGCAATCGGGGCCACACCGCCGATCACAAAGCCGGTGTGCTCGCGCACGTAGTCGGCATCCGCCTTGCCCGGGCGTTCACCGACGAGGCGTGCGACCTTGTCGCGGTCGACGCGATGAGCGCCGCTTGTGATGACCAGAATCGGACGGCCGCTTGCTTCGCCGCGGAAAACGATGCTCTTGGCGATCTGTGCGAGATCGCAGCCGAGAACAGCGGCGGCCTCTTGGGCCGTGCGGCACGCCGAGGCGTACTCTCGCACCACCGCGCGAGATCCGGCGGCGCGCAAGGCATCCTGCACGCGCTGCGCGGAGGGTGATAGTGTGCCGCTCACGCGGAAACGTCCTGCAAGTGATCGTGCTCGACGCGCTCAAGCGCGGGTGCCCGCGGCGACGGCGCGGGGGAGGTGTGCGCAGGCGGCCGAAGTAAGGCGCAGATCTCGGAAGGCCGGCGAGTGCGTGCGCCGATCGGGACCGGTCGCGCGGGGGGTTGGTCGGGGTTGTTCGCGAAGTGCTTCGGGTCGCGCGGACGATCCTTCGCCTCGGAGGCACCGGCGCGCGTCGCCACATTCCCGCGCTCGGGTCGCTGCGCCAGATCGGGCAGCGGCACGACCTCGATCGTGCGCTTGATGAGCCGTTCGATCTCTTCGAGTAAGCGCTCTTCCTCCGGCGAAACGAAGGAGATCGCCATCCCGCTTGCGCCGGCGCGCCCGGTGCGGCCGATACGGTGTACGTAGTCTTCGGCTACGAAGGGGAGCTCGTAGTTGACCACCACAGGCAGCTCTTCGATGTCGAGCCCGCGCGCGGCGACGTCGGTGGCCACCATGATCGTAGCTGCACCGGACTTGAAGGCTTCAAGGGCTTTCAGGCGCTCTTCTTGGGTTTTATCGCCGTGCAGCGCCGTGGTTGAAAAGCCCTCGCGCGCCAGTGCCCGGGCAAGCCGCGCCGTTTCCGCTTTGCTTCGGCAGAAGACGAGCACCTGCGTGAGGTTTTCGCTGCGCACGAGGTGGGCAAGAAGCCGCCGTTTGTCCTCCGCTGCCACCCTGTACAGGCGCTGCGTGACGGTCTCGGCGGCCGTGCTGCGCCGTGCCACCTCGATGACCGCTGGCGAGCGCAACATGCGGTCGGCCAGCTCGCGGATTTCCTCCGGAAAGGTCGCCGAAAAAAGAAGGCTCTGCCGCTCGCGCGGAAGTAGCGCGAGGATGCGGTGAATGTCGGGCAGAAAGCCCATGTCGAGCATGCGGTCGGCCTCATCAAGCACAAGCACCTCGACGTAGTTCAAGAACACGTTGCGCTGCTCGTGATGGTCGAGCAGCCGTCCGGGTGTGGCGACCAGGACCTCCACCCCGGCGCGCACGGCCTTTTCTTGCTCGCGGATATCGACGCCTCCGTAGACCACGGTTGAGCGAAGACCGGTGTATTTGCCGTAGGCGGCCACGTTCTGCCCAATCTGGATGGCCAGCTCCCGCGTGGGCGCAAGAATGAGCGCGCGCACGGGGTGACGCGCTGGCGAGGGTGAGCTGTTGGCGTACTTTGCCAAGCGCGCAAGGATCGGTAAGGCAAATGCCGCTGTCTTGCCGGTGCCGGTCTGCGCGCGACCCATGACGTCGCGTCCTTCGAGCACGACCGGAATCGCGCGCGCCTGGATGGGGGTCGGTGTGAGGTAGCCGAGTTCGCGCACGGCACGCAGGATCGGCTCGGGCAGACCGAGTGCCTCGAAGCCGCTTGCGCAAGAGGTCGGCATCGCCCCAGAGGAGCTTGCTGCCACCGGCTCCGAAGGCTCAGAGGAGGCTCTCGCGGCCGTACCGTCAATCGGGAGTGTCGCCGCCTCGGACGATTCGGCGAGGGCAAAAGTCGGCGCCTCACCCAGCGCCGGCGAGTGGGGCGAGCGTGTGAGCTCGGTCATAACCCGATTGTACGGTGGCGGGGCTGTCGTGGTGGGCGGCCGTGCTGATCGGTTCAATCGATCAGCATTGCCAAAAAACTTCAATGCAAGACGACGGGGCGCGCGCCACAATGCGCGCTGCGAAATCGGTGCGGTCGCGCTTGTTGCCTTCGGCCGACCGTTCGCGTCCTACCCTGTGTTCGATCAAGGAGTCTCCATGAACCTCAAAGGCACGAAGACGCACGAGAACCTGAAGATGGCCTTCGCCGGCGAGAGCCAGGCGAACCGTCGTTATCTCTACTTCGCCAACAAGGCCGACGTCGAAGGGCAAAACGATGTGGCTGCGCTGTTTCGCTCGACTGCCGAGGGAGAGACGGGACACGCGCACGGGCATCTGGACTACCTCGCCCTCGTCGGCGACCCGGCCACGGATCTGCCGATCGGTTCGACGCGCGACAACCTGAAGGCGGCTGTTGCCGGCGAAACGCACGAGTACACCGACATGTACCCGGGCATGGCCAAGACCGCGCGCGAGGAAGGCTTTGACGAGATCGCCGACTGGTTCGAGACGCTCGCCAAGGCCGAGCGCTCGCACGCAAACCGCTTCCAAAAGGCGCTCGAGGCCTTGCAAGACTAAAGCGAAGCCGGCTCAGAGGCCCGCTCGCTGCGCGAGCGGACTGGGTCGAATCCACCGTGCCGCGGCACGGTGGATTGTGCCCAGGGCTCAGACGCAACTGCCATGACACGAGAAGGAAACCTCGAAGCACCCACCCGCCATCCGATCGACTGGAAAAACCCCGCCTTCTGGGACGAAGAGGCGTTGAACCGCGAGCTCGAGCGCGTCTTCGACATCTGCCACGGCTGCCGGCGCTGCGTGAGTTTGTGCAACGCCTTCCCGACGCTCTTCGATCTGGTCGATGCCTCAGCAAGCGGTGAAATCGATGGCGTGGCCAAATCGGACTATCGCAAGGTCGTCGATCAGTGTTATTTGTGCGACCTCTGCTACATGACCAAATGCCCGTACACGCCACCGCACGAGTGGAACGTGGACTTTCCGCACTTGATGCTGCGCGCCAAGGCGATCAAGTTCAAAAAGGGGGAAGTGGGCCGTGCCGAGCGCTTTCTGGCCTCAACCGATGTTCACGGCCAGTTTTCGGGCATTCCGATCGTGGTCCAGACGGTCAATGCGGTCAACCGCACGAAGTTTGCCCGCCGCGCGATGGAGCGCGTGCTCGGGGTCGATGCAAAGGCCTGGTTGCCCGAGTTGGCCACGCGACGGTTTCGCACGCAGGCCCGAAGCGCGCCGCGGGTCAACGCTCCCGTGCGCGACGGGGAACGCACGCCGGGTAAGGTGGCGATCTTTTCCACGTGCTACGTGAACTACAACGAACCGGGCATCGGCATGGACCTGCTCGCGGTGCTTGCGCACAACGAAATTCCGTTCGAGATCGTCGAGAAGGAGGCCTGCTGCGGCATGCCCAAGCTGGAGCTCGGCGACTTGGAGGGCGTGGCCGCCTTGGCGGCCAAAAACCTGCCGGTTTTGGCGCGCTACGCGCGCGAAGGCTTCGCCATCCTCGCGCCGATTCCCTCCTGTTCGCTCATGTTCAAGCAGGAAATTCCGTTGCTTATGCCGGAGAGCGCCGAGGCCAAGGCAGTCCAAGAGGCGATGTGGGACCCTTTCGAGTATCTCGTTGCACGGTACAAGGATGGCCTGCTCAAAACCGATTTCACGGTGGCGTTGGGCCGGGTGAGCTACCACGTGCCCTGCCACAGCCGCGTGCAGAACATGGGACGAAAGACCGAAGAGTTTTTGAAGTTGATTCCTGGCACGACCGTGCACACGGTGGAGCGCTGTTCGGGCCACGCTGGCACCTACGGCGTCAAAAAGCAACACCACGCAACCGCCATGAAAATTGGTCGGCCGGTCTTTCGCGCGATGGCGCAACCGGGCGGGGCAGCGCCCGACTTTATCGCTTCGGATTGTCAGCTTGCCGGGCACCACATCGAGCAAGGCATTCGCGAGGGGCAACTTCTCGGCTCCGCCTCAGCTTCGGCCGAGCGTTCCGGCGCAGCCGTCTTGTTGCATCCGATTTCCCTTGTTGCGCGCGCCTATGGACTGCACGGCACCACAGCTGCGGCGCAAGCCGCGACGGCATGATTGTTCACGACCGCGTCGTTTTCAAGGAGACCTGTTATGCCCGCGTTGACCCGCGACGACTTGATGACGCTTGAGGCCTACCACAAGTGGATCAAGCAAAACAAGGCCGCCATGGTCGAGCATCGTAAACGCCGCTCGGTGCAGCTCGGCGAACACGTGCGCGTGCAATTCGAAGACGCAACGACGATTCGCTACCAGATCCAGGAGATGCTGCGCATCGAAAAGATTTTCGACGAGGAGGGGATCCAGTCCGAGCTCGATGCCTACAACCCGCTCATCCCGGACGGCACGAATTGGAAAGCGACGATGATGATCGAGTATCCGGACGTCAACGAACGCCGTCGGGCGCTTGCGCGGCTCATTGGTATCGAGGATCGCATGTTCGTCGAAGTCGAAGGGCACAAGCGTGTCTACGCAATCGCCGACGAAGACCTCGATCGCGAAAATGAAGAGAAAACCTCTTCGGTGCACTTCCTGCGCTTTGAGTTCACGCCGCAGATGCGCGCCGCGCTGCTCGCCGGGGCGGGGGCCACGCTCGGCTGCGATCATCCGCACTATCCGATGCATGTGGCGATCCCGCCGGAAACGCTGGCCGAACTGATCAAGGATTTGCGTGCCTGAGAAGCGGGCCCTGCGCCGGGCCGTCCGCGCTCGTGCGCTACGCTCTCGGGCATGATCCGTCACGCCTTACTGCCTCGTAGCGGCGCAGAGCTGCTCGCCGATCAACTGCTCGTGCACGGCGTGGAGATTGCCTTTGGCGTGCCGGGCGAGAGTTACCTCGCGCTTCTTGATGCGCTTGCCGAGCGCTCTGAGCGCGTGCGCTTCATCGTCTGCCGGCACGAAGGCGGGGCCGCTTTCATGGCTGAGAGTTATGCCAAGCTCACCGGGCGGCCCGGTGTGTGTTTGGTGACCAGAGGGCCCGGCGCCTGCAATGCAGCCATCGGCGTGCACACGGCCCATCAAGACAGCAGCCCGCTTGTGCTGCTCGTCGGTCAAGTCGGCACCGACCTGCTCGAGCGCGAGGCTTTTCAAGAAATCGACTACCGGCGCATGTTCGGGCCGATGGCCAAATGGGTGGCGCAGATCGACCGCGTCGAGCGCGTGCCGGAATTCATCAGTCGCGCTTTTCAGACGGCAACGAGTGGCCGGCCCGGTCCGGTGGTACTCGCGCTGCCGGAGGACATGCTTGCGGCAAGCGCCGCGGTGCCGGATGCCTTGCCGTACCAGCCGGTTGTGCCCAGGCCAGCGCCCGAGGCGATTGAGGCCACGCTCAATGCGCTTGCCGCGGCCGAGCGGCCGTTCGTGCTTGTGGGCGGCTTCGGTTGGAGCCGCGAAGCGGCACGGGCGCTGCGCGAAGTCGCCGAAGCGCTCGAGCTGCCCGTGGGCTGCGCGTTTCGCTTTCAGGACATCTTCGACAACGCGCATCCGAACTACGCGGGCGACGTGGGCCTGGGCGTCAATCCCGCCCTTGCGGCGCGCATTCGCGAGGCCGACTGGGTGCTCGTGCTCGGGGCGCGGCTCGGCGAGGCCACCACCTCGGGCTACACGCTCTTTGCCGTGCCGCGGCCTCGGCAACGGCTGATCCACGTGCATCCGGATCCGGAGGAGCTCGGCCGCGTCTACCAGGCCGAACGCTACATCTGCTCGGGGGTGAGCCCGTTTGCCCTGGCGCTCGCGAGGGCGCTTGCGGCACGACCACGGCGCGTGCGCTCCGAGGGCCGCGAGCAACGCCGCGCCTGGATGCGCGAGCTTGCAGCCTGGCGTGCTGAACCGCCGATCTACCGCGATCGCGCGGAACCGGCACGACTCAACCTTTGGCAGGTCATGCAAACGATCGAACGCGTGGCGCCGGCCGATGCGATCCTCACGAACGGCGCGGGCAACTTCGCCACCTGGGCGCATCGGTTTTTCCGCTACCGCGGCATCGAACACTGCGGCAAAAGTCAACTCGCGCCTTCCTCGGGGGCGATGGGCTACGGATTGCCGGCGGCGTTGATGGCAGCGCTGGTAGCGCCCGAGCGGCTCACGATCCATTTGGCCGGCGACGGCGACTTTCTGATGACGGCCCAAGAGCTCGCCACGGCGCAGCACTATGGGGCGGCTTTCGTCTCGCTCGTCTTCAACAACGGCATGTACGGCACGATCCGCATGCATCAAGAGCGCGCGCATCCGGGCCGCGTCTACGGTACCGCCCTCACCAACCCGGACTTTGCCGCCTTCGCGCAAAGCTTCGGGGTTTGGGGCGCGCGGGCCACAAGTACCGCTCAGTTTGAGGCCGCGTTCGTCGAGGCGCTGAGCGTGGTGCGCCGCGAGCGTCGCTGCGCTCTGATCGAGCTCGTTGTCGATCCGGAAGACCTTACGCCGGGGCAATCGCTTTCCGCGATTCGCGCCCAGGCGCTTGCCGAGCGTGGGGAGGCGGCATGACAGCGGTGCATTTTTTGACCGACGTGCGAGAGCCGCTTCTTGCGGCCTACGCGGAAGTAGCCGCGGCCTACGCGCGCGGCGAGCGCGTGCGGGTCGTCACAGCCGATGAGGCGATGACGCAGCGCTTCGACCGCCTGCTCTGGGAGCGCGAGCGCGAGTCGTTTTTGCCGCACGTGCGGCTTGATTCACCGCTTGCTGCGGCCACGCCGATCATCGTCGACCATTGCCCCGAGCATTCCGGCATCGGCGACCTGCTGGTGAACCTCGCGCTCCAGGTGCCGCCGTTTTTTGCCTCATTTCGCCGTGTTGTCGAAATCGTCGGCAGCTTGCCTGAGGTTGTGGCCGCAGCTCGGGAGCGCTGGCGCTTCTATCGCGCGCAAGGGGTTGAACTCTCGCACGCAAGGGCGGCGTAAGGCCGTTCGCCGGCAAGCTTCCGTCTTACGCGTCACTGAGCTATAACCGCGACCCATGAGCAATCTCTCAGCCAGGGAACTTCTGGCGCAGGCGGAGCGGCTGATGCGTCGAGGGCGCTCGCCTGCGGAGGACCTTCCCGTGCTGACCGACTTTGTGCAGGAGGAGTCGTCCAGCACCGCGACGCGGCGGGCTGAGGATTTGCCGCAATCCTCCGCCACGGCCACGACGGAGAACGTTGCGGCGGCCCCACCGCAGACGCAGGCGATCGACGAGCCGACCTGGTCGAAAGCGGTGTCCGCCGTCGCCTCGGCACCGGCCGCCGCGGGTGGCGGTGCCGAGGCTTCTACGCGCCCCCGGCTCGTGCCGCTACCGCCGGGCTCGGTCGTGATGAGTCGCGAGCAGTTCGATGCGCGGCTTGCGGAAAAGCTCGAAGAGGTCCAGCACGCCGTGTTCGTGCAGGCGATGCAGCAGCTCGAACTGCACGCCAGCGGCCGCATGCGTGAACGGTTGCTCGAGGCGCTCTTGCCGATGCTTGAGCGCTCGAGCCAGGCAATTGCGCAGCAAGTCGCGGAAGAGACGGCGGCCCAAGTGCGCACGGTAGTTGCCACAGCGGTCGAAGAGGAAATTCGGCGGCTGCGCGAGCGTTTGCAAGCGCGTCGCGCGGGCCCCTGAGGGTCCTGCGCCTTGGCTTGCTAGCATCAGAGCTTCTCGTGTGATGCGGCATTGCCCCGTCTGTTGGGGTCTTGCCTCGGCTCGCTACGCTGTTTTTTCGCATGCCTGACGCTACCTTTGCCACGCCTCGTCTGGATCGCCTGGCCAAGGCTTTTGAGCCCAGAGCGATCGAAGCATATTGGTATCCCCGCTGGGAAGCCTCGGGTTACTTCACGCCCAAGGACGACCCCAACTCGCCTCCCTACACGATTCAACTGCCGCCGCCGAACGTCACCGGCACCTTGCACATGGGTCATGCGTTCCAGCAGACGCTCATGGACACGCTGATCCGCTACCACCGCATGAAGGGCCGGCGCGCCAATTGGATCGTCGGCACCGATCACGCAGGAATCGCCACTCAGATCGTGGTCGAGCGGCAACTGCAAGCAGAAGGCAAGACCCGTCATGACCTCGGGCGCGAGGCCTTCCTTGAGCGGGTATGGCAGTGGAAGGAGCATTCCGGCTCCACGATCACGCAGCAGATGCGCCGGCTCGGCGCTTCCGCCAACTGGCGCTACGCCGATGCGACCGGCGCCGGTCAGGGCTATTTCACGATGGATGCGCACATGTCCCGCGGCGTGATCGAAACCTTCGTGCGGCTCTACGAGGAAGGGCTCATCTACCGCGGCAAACGGCTCGTCAACTGGGATCCGGTGCTCATGTCTGCGGTGTCGGATCTCGAGGTCGATCCGACCGAGGTCGACGGCGAGCTCTGGACGATTCGTTATGCGCTCGCCGACGGCTCGGGAGCGCTTGAGGTGGCCACCACGCGGCCGGAGACGATGCTCGGGGATACGGCGGTCATGGTGCATCCTGAGGATGAGCGCTACCGGCGCTTCATTGGGCGGCGGGTGCGCTTGCCGATCACTGGCCGCGAGGTGCCGGTGATTGCCGATCCGGCAGTCGATCCGACCTTCGGCACGGGTTGCGTGAAAGTGACCCCAGCGCATGATTTCACCGACTATGGCGTGGGTCAGCGCCATGGCTTGCCGATGCTTGTGGTGTTGACGCTCGAGGCGCGCATCGTGAGCGACGAGCGCGCCAAGGCAGCAAGCATCCCTGCAGAGCTACACGGGCTCGATCGCTTTGAGGCGCGCCGACGCGTGCTCGAGCAGCTCTCTGCGCAAGGCGCGCTTGTGGCCACGCGGCCGCACAAGCTGCAAGTGCCGATTTGCGCGCGCACCGGACAGATCGTCGAACCCATGCTGACCGATCAGTGGTTCGTGGCCATGACCCGGCCGACGGCCAAGCACCCGCGCGGCTTAGCTGGCCTTGCGCTCGATGCCGTGCGCGATGGGCGAGTCCGGTTTTTCCCCGATCATTGGGCGCAGGTTTACTGCCACTGGCTTGAGAACGTGCAGGACTGGTGCATTTCGCGCCAGCTCTGGTGGGGGCATCAAATTCCGGCCTGGTATGACCCCGAAGGTCGCATCTACGTCGGCCGCGACGAGGCCGAGGCGCGCGCCAAGGCGGCACTGCCCGCCGATGCACCGCTTGTACGCGATCCGGATGTGCTCGATACGTGGTTTTCCTCGGCGCTCGTCTGCCACACCACCCTCGGCTGGCCCGATGAAGAGCGCTTCGCGCGCGATCAGATCTATCTGCCTTCGGACGTGCTCATCACGGGCAACGACATCATCTTCTTCTGGGTCGCGCGCATGGTCATGATGACCTTGCACTTCACCGATCGCGTGCCGTTTCGCCACGTCTACATCAACGCCATGGTGCGCGACGCCGAAGGCAACAAGATGAGCAAGTCGAAGGGTAACGTGATCGATCCGATCGACCTCATCGACGGCATCGCGCTTGAGCCCCTGATCGAAAAAAGCACCAAAGATCTCATGCTTGCGGCGCACCGTGAGCGCGCCGAGCGCTACATCCGGCGGACCTATCCGAACGGCATCCCGGCGTACGGCGCCGATGCGGTGCGCTTTACCTTCTGCGCGCTGTCTAACCTCACCCTCACGCTCAATTTCGATCTGTCGCGCTGCGAGGGCTATCGCAACTTCTGCAACAAGCTCTGGAATGCCGCGCGCTTCGTGCTGATGAACTGCGAAGGACGGCATGACGGTCCCTACCCCAAGGTGCCGTCTGAAGCGCTGAGCTTCGTTGATCGCTGGTTGATCGCGCGGTTGCAAGAGGCCAAGCGCACGATCGCCGAGGGGTTTGAGAACTACCGCTTCGATGTGGCCGCCAGGGCGCTCTACGAGCTCGTCTGGGATGAGTTTTGTGATTGGTACCTCGAATGTGCCAAGGTGCAACTGGCCGAGGCCGAGCGCGCGGGCAACGCCGAACGCGCCGCCGCCACGCGCGGACTGCTGGTGCGCGAGTTGGAGACCATCTTGCGGCTCGCACATCCGATCATGCCGTTCGTGACCGAGGAGCTCTGGCAGGCGGTCAAAGACTTGGCCGGCAAAAGCGGCGAGACGATTTGCTTGGCGCCGTGGCCCGAAGCGGATGAGGCGCTCATCGATCATGCGGCCGTAGAACGCATGCACGCCTTCAAGGCGATCACCACCGCGGTGCGTGCGCTGCGCAGTCAAATGAAGCTCGCCCCCGGCGAGCGCGTGCCGCTCGTGGTCGAAGTCGGGCAGGCGGTGGCGCGCTCGGCCATCGAAGAGGCGCGGCCGTATTTGCTTGCGCTTGCCCGTTTGTCCGAACTGCGCTTCGTCGAGCGCTTGCCCGAGGCGGCACAGGCGCCTGTGCAGGTGGTGGGCCCCTATCGGCTGCTCCTCGAAATTCGTGTCGATCCGGTAGCCGAGCGCGCGCGGCTCGAGCGCGAGATTGCTCGCATCGAGAGCGAAATCGCCAGAGCGCAAGCCAAACTCGCCAACGCAGCCTTCATCGAGCGCGCACCGGCGGCGGTTGTGACGCAAGAACGCGAGCGGCTCGCGCAGTTTTCCACGGCGCTTGAGCAGCTGCGGGCGCAGCGGGCGCGTCTGGGCTGAGGCCGACCGTGCAGGTCGCGCCGAACGTTCCGCGCTGGCCAGAGCGTCGCGGGCGGCCGTTTCGCGTGCACGCGCTCTCGCTTTCCGGGGCCGCCGATCCTGGGTGCATCGAACGCGGTGCGAAGCGCTTGTTGGAGCTTGGCTTCGAGGTCATCGTGCCGGCTGCCGCGCGGGCTGCGTCTGGGTATTTTGCTGGCAGCGACGAAGTGCGTCTGGCCGCGCTCGAAGCGGCCCTCGCAAGCGACGCCGACATCGTGCTTTTCACGCGCGGCGGCTATGGGCTCTCGCGCCTCTTGCACCGCATCGACTGGGCGCGGGTCGCCGCAAGCGGCAAGCTCTTCTGCGGCTACAGCGATGTCACCGCGTTTTCCATGGCTGCCCTAGCCCGCGCGGGCTTTGCCACCCTTGCGGGCCCGGTGCTGGCCGGGGACTTCGCCGGCGACCCGAGCGAGGATCGTGACTTCAACGAGGCGCAGTGGCTCGGCCTGATCGATGCGCTTGCCACCGCCAGCGCTTGGTCGTGGCCGGAATTCGAGGCCGATCAGGCCGCAGCGGCTGATGGTTTTCGCGCCGAGGGCGTGCTTTGGGGCACCAACCTCTCGCTGATCGCGCATCTGATCGGTACGCCCTATCTACCCGCGATCGAGGGCGGCATTCTCGTGCTTGAAGACATCGGCGAATACCCTTACCGAGTCGAACGCATGTTCTGGCAGCTCAAGCACGCGGGCATCCTCGATCGGCAGGCCGCGATCGTGTTGGGTGAGTTCACCGACTGCAACCCTTCGCCCGGCATGCGCGGCCCGCACACGATGGAGGATGCGCTTTCCGCCTTGCGCACGATGACGGCAACACCGGTCTTCACAGGCTTTCCCTTCGGTCACGGCGCGCGGCGAGTGACGCTCCCGCTGGGCGCGCGGGCCGTCCTGGAGGTTGGGCAGGGGCGCGCGAGGCTTGCGCTACCGGCTGCGGCTTGAGGAGGGGATGTCGGCGCGGCGGGTGGCGACATGAGGCGCCTCCCGATGCGCGTTCCCGGGGCTGATCGGTCGATCAGCCCCGGCAGGACGGCTGAACAGACTCTATCCGGTATTGCAGCATTTCTGCATTTCTGCTACTTTGCGGCCATGAACGCGACGCTCACCATAACCCACCGAGGGGTGGTCACGCTCCCTGCGAAATTGCGCCAGGCGCTTGGGCTCAAGGCCAACGACCAGCTGATCGCCGAGGTCACGCCCGAGGGTTTGCTGCTGCGTCCGGCGGTGACGCTCCCGATCGAGCTTTACACGCCCGAGCGGGAGCGCGAATTCGACGCAGCGGAGGCAGAGCTCGCTGCCGCACTTGCGGCGCGTCGGCAGAAACGCTCCACGGCCTCGACGCGTCGCGCAAGCACACGCAGCCGCACGAGCGCGGGCCGTTAGGTCGCCCGCTGAGATGCGGATCTTCCTCGACGCAAACATCCTCTTTTCCGCTGCGAAGAGCGACGGCGCGGTGCGAGTGCTGCTGCATCGGCTGCTGGAGCAAGGGCATGTGCTTGTCGCCGACGCCTATGTCATCGCTGAGGCGCGGCGCAACCTGATGGCCAAGGGACCGGCGGCGCTGGCTGACTTTGCCGCACTTCTACCGCGCCTCACCGTCATCCCCCATAGCGCAAGCGTCGCTCGGAATGCTGCGGAGGTCGACTGGCTGCCCGCGAAGGATCGTCCGGTCCTCGCCGCGGCGATCCATGCTCGTTGCGACGCCCTCGTCACCGGTGACCGTACCCACCTCGGCTCGGCCTACGGCCGTGTCATCCATGGCGTGACCATCCACTCGCCGCGTTCGCTGGCCGAGCGTGTGCTCAGGTGAGCCTCGAAGGCGATCCAGCCCGATACAGCGTGCTCTCGAGGTGGCTCGTTTTAGGCACTGCACCTACCCGAGCGCAACCCCGGTTGGCATTGGACAACTCGTCCCCGTACCTGCCAGGCCGCAGTAGCCGCCCGGGTTTTTGGCAAGGTACTGCTGATGGTAGTCCTCGGCGTAGAAGAACTCGGGGCAGGGATCCTCCGCACGGCCGCCGCGGATTTCGGTCGTGATCGCCCCGTAGCCGCGCTCTGTGAGTGCACGCTGAAAGGCCTCGCGCGTGGCTTCGGCAAGTTCACGTTGCGCAGCGGTTGTGCAGTAGATGACGCTTCGGTATTGGGTGCCTACATCGTTGCCTTGGCGCATCCCTTGCGTCGGATCGTGTTCTTCCCAGAACCGCTTGAGCAGTTCGGCAAAGCTCACCTTGAGCGGGTCGTAGACAACGAGCACGACCTCGGCGTGGTTCGTGAGCCCCGTGCAAACCTCGCGGTAGGTGGGGTTCGGCGTTTGCCCGCCGGCGTAGCCGACAGCGGTCGAGTAGACGCCAGGCACCTGCCAGAACAGCCGCTCGGCGCCCCAGAAGCAGCCCATGCCGAAGTAGGCCACTTCGATGCCTGGCGGCCACGGAGGCGTAAGCGGCGCGCCCAGAACGACGTGCTGTTTGGCCACCGGCATGGCCTCGGCGCGGCCCGGGAGCGTCTCGGCCGGAGAAACTAGATTCAAGCGTTTCTGAACCCAGATCATGACGGGATCCTCGGGAAAGCGGCGCGTGCCGTGGGCCTCGGCCTGCCTAGAATGCCTTGTGTCCAAGGCTTGGCTGTTTGACTGACGGGCAAACCGTCCGTCGCGGCGGTCGGAAAGATGATACGCCGATGATGCTTGATCTTCGTGCCAGCTTGATCGCCGGGGTGCTCGCCTCGCTGGTGAGTTTGGGGGTAGGCATGGCCGTGTTGCAGCACCTCCATGAAAATGGCATTGTGCTTGCGCGGCTCATCGCCACGATCGCGCTGGGTCGCGAGGCGCTCGATCCCGAAGTAGTGAGTGAGTCGCAAGCCTTTGTCGTCGGCTTGGCGATACATCTTGTGCTTGGGCTGCTGTTTGCGCTGCTGATCTCGGTGGCGCTGCACCGGTGGGGCTTTTGGGTGGGCCTGTTCGGTGGGGCACTCTTCGGCCTCGCGCTTTATGCGATCAACACCTACACGATGAGCCGCTTTTTTCCCGAGTTCTACTTTTTCCGCAGCTGGTTCATGGTCGGGTTTCACGTGCTTTTCGGCGCGCTCTGCGGCGGCATCTACGAAGCGCTGGAACGAGACCGTGACCGGATGTTTCGTCGCCGGGGCTGAGCCATGAGCAAGATTCAGCTCATCATCGCACTCGTGATGGCTGCGTTTTCGGCGTTTTCGTACTTCGGTTCGAGCAGCGTCAACCCGGTCACCGGCGAAAAGCAGCGCGTGGGCGGCATCTCCCCTCAGCAAGAAGTGCGCATGGGGCTCCAGGCGGCGCGGGAGATGGCCGCCCAGATGGGTGGGCTCACGCAAAACCCGCAGGCCCGAGCCCTCGTTGAACGAGTCGGGCAACGGCTCGCGCAGCAGTCAACGGCCGTCAAGTCCGGCTACCCATTTCGCTTTCATGTGCTTGCCGATCCGCGCACCGTCAATGCCTTTGCCCTTCCCGGCGGGCAGATCTTCATCACCATGGCGCTTCTGTCGCGGCTTGAAACCGAAGGCCAACTGGCCGCGGTGCTCGGCCATGAGATTGGCCATGTGGTGGCGCGCCACAGTGCCGAGCGCATCGCCAAGGCGCAGTTTCACCAGGGGCTGACCGGAGCCTTTGCCATCGGCACCGGCTCGCTTGAGGCCGCCCAGATCTCAAGCATGGTGAGCCAGATGCTCATGCTCAAGTACAGCCGCGAGGATGAGTACGAGGCCGATGATCTCGGGCTGCGTGTGATGACCGAGGCCGGCTACGACCCGCGGGCAATGATCGGGGTCATGCGCATCCTCGAGCGTGCCTCGGGCGGTGGCGGACGCATCCCGGAGTGGGCGAGTACGCATCCCTACATCGGAAACCGCATCGCGCGCATCGAGCAAACGCTTCGCGAGCGCTATCCGCAAGGCATTCCTGCGGGTCTGACGCCGTGACCGCGCGTGCCGCGATCCCTCGCGCTGCATCACTTGCCGCCTTCAATAGCTTTGGGGTTCCTGTGGTTGCGGATTGCCTCTGGCACATCCGCAAGCCCGAGGATCTGCCGGCCTTTCGTGCGGCTGCCTCTTCCACACCGCCGCTATTGCTCGGGGGGGGCACGAACGTGCTCTTCGTGGCCGAGCGCCTCGCGCGGCCGGTGCTTCGCATCGAACTGCTCGGTCGCAGGATCCTCGAGGATGAGGGCGAGCAGGTGCTCGTCGAGGCAGCCGCGGGCGAGAACTGGCACGGATTCGTGCGTTGGAGCCTCACGCAAGGGCTTTCGGGCCTTGAGAACCTCTCGCTGATTCCGGGCAGCGTGGGTGCCGCGCCGGTGCAAAACATCGGCGCCTACGGGGTGGAACTCGAGCGTCTTTGCGAGGCGGTTGAGATCTTCGACCTCGCCTCGGGTCAGTTTCGCTGGCTCGCGCCCGGCGAATGCGCTTTTGGCTACCGCGACAGTGTGTTCAAGCACGCCGTGGCGGATCAGTTCATCATCACCCGGGTGCGCTTTCGCCTCTCAAGGCGCTTCGAGCCTGTGCTCGACTATGGCGAGCTCAAGGCGGAGCTTGCCACCCGCGGCATCCGGCAACCGACGGCGCTTGAGGTCTCCGAGGCGGTCTGCGCGATCCGTCGACGCAAACTGCCCGATCCTGCTGTGCTCGGTAACGCAGGCAGTTTTTTCAAGAACCCGATCGTGCCGAAGTCGCTGGCCGAGGCGCTTCTTGCGCGCCATCCCGACTGCCCGCACTACCCCGCACCGGCCGGGCAGGTCAAGCTCGCAGCCGGTTGGCTCATCGAGCGCGCCGGCTGGAAGGGCTACCGGCGCGGCGCAGCCGGCGTGCACGACCGGCATGCGCTTGTGCTTGTGAACCACGGTGGCGCAACGGGCGAAGCGATCTGGCGCCTCGCGTGCGATATCCGTGATGACGTTGCGCGGAAATTCGGGGTGTTGCTTGAGCCTGAGCCGCGCATCATCTTCGAGCCGTAGCCGGGCACGGCGCCTGCGTGCCGCGCCCGCCTGAGACCGCCGGTATCACCGTCTGCATCGCTGTCACGGAACCGTCAACGCTTCGTCGCGATGCTGTCGTGCGAGGCACTCACACTTCTCGCCTTGTTTGTTCAAGATCAAGGGGAGCTCTGAATGCTTCGCAAGGAAGCTTCTTCGCAAGTTCGTCTGCGGCCGCTAGCGCTTGCGGTCGGCCTTGTTGTGACCAGTCTGGCCTGTGGAGCGTTGGCGCAGCAGGGCGCCACCGGCACCGAGGCGGCCGTGCCGCGTCCGCAAGAGGATCGGGTTCGCCTGGGGGTGGTGGAGGTGGTCGGCCAGGGCGACCGTCTGGGTGCCGGCCAAATTGTCGAAGAGGACGCGACCAAGGGACGTTCAACCGTCACCAAAGAGGCGATGGAGAAAGATCGCGCCACGACCAACCCCTTCCAGGCGCTGACCCTCCTTCCGGGGATCAACACCTACGACTACGACGGCACCGGCCTCTTCGGCGGGGCGATCTTTGTGCGCGGTTTTTCGGGCGAGCAGATCGGCTTCACGATCAATGGCGTGCCGGTCAACGACTCGGGCAACTACGCGCTTTATCCGCAGGAGTATGTCGATCACGAAAACAACTGCCTGCTTTCGGTCACTCAAGGCGCGCCGGATCTCGATTCCCCGCACATCGGGGCAACAGGCGGGGCGATCGGCATGACCACTTGCAGTCCGCTCGATCGGCAGCGCATCCGTTTTGCACAGTCGCTTGGCCAGCGCGATCTCACACGCACGTTTGTGCGGTTTGACTCGGGGCGTTTCGCGGGCAATCAGGGGAAGGTCTTTTTGAGCTACTCCCACACCGAGGTCGACAAGTGGAAAGGCCTCGGCGGCGCAAAGCGCGACCACGTGGATGCCGCGTTCGCTTGGGACCCTACGCCCAAAGCCAAGCTGGTGGGGGTCATCAACTGGAACAAGGCGGTCAATCACAACATCCTCACGATGAGCCGCGCGCAGCTTGCGGCCAACGGCTACTTCTGGGACTTTTCGCCGACTTTCGTCGGGCATCTGCCGCCGGTCAATGGCACCGCACAGCGTGAGACCAGTCAGTTTCCAGCTTTCTACAAACTGAGCCAGAACCCATTTGAGAACTTGATTGCCTCGGTCTCCGGTGCTTTCGAGCTGTCGGACAACCTGCGCCTCAAGGTTCAGCCCTACTATTGGTACGGCTTCGGCACCGGTGGCACGCAGCAGCGGGTGATCGCCGAAAACGCCTTCCTCGACCGCACGACGCTGCGAGTCAACGCTGCACGTGATCTGAACGGCGACCGCGATACGCTCGATTCGATCATCGTGGCCGGCAGCAATGTCACCAAGACCCACCGCCCCGGTGTGAGCGCCGAGCTCATCTACACCGCCGGTGCCCACACGCTGCGCTTTGGGGCGTGGTATGAGCGCGCCTGGCATCGCCAGACCGGGCCGATCGTGCCCGTGGATAACGAGGGTAATGCCTTCGACATCTGGCTGCGCCGCGGCCAAATCACCCGACCCGATGGGACGCCGTATCAGCTGCGCGACTGGAAGACGATCTCGCCGGCCTATCAGGTCTACCTCTCCGACACGATCGCCTTTGACGGTGATCGCGGCCAGGCGCTGCTTGGGGTGCGCTTACCCCGCATCGATCGCAACTTCACCAATTACCCGAGCGAGGGCACGAACTCGCAGGTGGCCTACACCATCAAGCGCAGCTACGACGATGTCCTGCCGCAAGCAGGCCTGCGCTATCAGCTCACCCGTGAGCAGCAGCTCTTTGCCAGTGTGGCGAAAAACTTCCGCGCGCCGCCGAATTTCGCCTTTGCGCCGACCAACAACCTCGTGCAGGTGGTCAACGGCGTGCCGACGCTGCGCGGTTCCATTGCAGCCGAGACCGCTTGGGTAAGCGAGCTCGGTTACCGCTATCAGGATCGCCTGCTGACGGCCTCCGCCACCGCCTTCTACATCGATTTCAAAAACCGTCAGGCAAACGCCTACGATCCCAACATCGACCGAAGCGTCTACACCAACGCGGGCGGTGTGCGTAACCGCGGGGTTGAGTTCGAGCTCGGCACCAAAGCGAGGGAGGGCTTTTCGGCGTATCTCTCGCTCACGGCACAAAAGAGCCAGATCAAGAACAACCTGCGTCTTTCGGCCACTGGAACGCTGCCCACGGCCGGCAAGGAATTTACGCTGACTCCCAGGCTCATGGCCGGGCTTGCGCTTCAATACCAAAGCGGGCCATGGTATGCGCGCCTGAAGGTCAAGCACACCGGCAAGCAATACGCCACGCTCATGAATGATGAGGAGGTGCCCAAGTACACGGTGGCGGATTTCGATGCCGGTTATCGCTTCGGCGACTTTCACTTCGTCAGGAACCTGACGCTGCGGGTCAACGTCAGCAACCTCGGCAACACGAAGTATCGGAACCCCACTTCGAACGGCGTCACGCATGCGGTGGCGGTCGGTGGCGTGAGCCCGAGCACGGTGTTTTATTACCTCGGTGCGCCGCGGATGGTGTCGGCCTCGATCACCGCGGATTTCTGATTGGAGTCGCGTTGATGGGTCAGGCGGGCGGAGGGCCGGTTTCGGGGGAAAACCGCTGGTCTGCGCCCTTGGGGCGAAGGCCCGACCGGCCTGGCCGCACCGAGGTGATTCGTGCGGCCAGAGGCGCTTTAGTTGCCGCGGCCTCGGCGCTTGTTGCTGCCTGGAGCTTCGCCTCGGAGCTGTTTTGGCCGGCGACAACGGCGATTTCGACGCCTCGGTCGCAACAGGCGCAGGAGGTTCATGCCGAACTTGCGATCCTGGCAACCGCCGATCTGCACGCTCGGGTGCTTTCCTTCGACTACGACAAGTTGCGGCCGGAGCCGAGCTATGGCTTTGAGCGCACCGCAAGCTTGATTCGCGCCGCGCGGCGAGAGTTTGCCAACAGCTTGCTCTTCGATGTCGGCGACACGATCGAGGGCAGTGCCCTGGGCGACTTCGAGGCGCGTGTGCGTCCGATCGGCTGCCAGGAAACGCTCACGATCTACCGCGCGATGAAGGCGCTCGGGTATGACGCCGGTACGCTCGGCAACCACGAGTTCAACTACGGGCTTGCCTTCCTCGCCCGGGCCACCGGGCAGATGTTTGATGTGACGCTTCGGCCGGGCGATGGCCCCTTGCCAGAGACGCGCTGCCGCGGGCCGGGCTTTCCGCTCGTGCTTGCGAACGTCGTGTCGGCGAAAACCGGGCAGCCGCTTTTCCCGCCGTATGTGATCCTCGAGCGTGAGCTTGAGGCCAAGACGCCCGCGGGTCAAAGCCTCAAGCGACCGCTTCGCATCGGGGTCATAGGCTTCGCCCCCCCGCGCATCCTGGAGTGGGACAAGCGCTGGCTCGACGGGGTCGTGCAGACGACCGATGCGCTAGAGGCCTTTCGCCGCTACGAGCGCGAGATGCGAGCAAGGGGGGCCGAGTTGATCATCGCGCTCGTGCACAGCGGGCTTGATGCGCGGCCCTATAGCGCGACGATGGAAAACTTTGCCTGGCATCTGGCCCAACAGGGCGGCATGGATGTGCTTTTGCTCGGCCACGCCCATCGCCGGTTTCCCGATCCCGAAGGCCCCATTGCGCGGTCGCAGTTGCCTGGGGTCGATGCCGCAAGGGGGTTCGTGCATGGCGTGCCTGCAGTGATGCCCGGGTTTTGGGGGCAGGCGCTCGGGGTGGTGCGGCTGCAACTTCGCTGGCGTGGCCACGCGCAAGCCCCGGCCGAGATCGTGCGCGAGGCCACGCGGGTCGAGCTGCGCCTGACGGTGGCTGCGGACGGACAGCCGGTTGCGGCCGACCCGGAAGTCGAGCATCTGGCCGCGGCTGCCCATGAACGCGTCGTTGCTCATCTGTCTCAGCCGCTCACTCAGAGCGACTACACGATCTCGACCTACTTTGCCGATGTGGGTGAGCTCTCGGCCCTTGAGCTCATCAACCGCGCTCAGGCCGCTTACGTGGCACGCGAGCTGCCGCGCGTGCGTCCGGATCTGGCACAGCTTCCGGTGCTCTCCGCCGCCGCGCCGTTCAAGACGGGCTTTTCCGGGCCGCAGGACTACACCTTCGTTCCCCCGGGGGCAGTGCGCTTGCATCATGTGAGCGACCTCTACATCTACCCCAACACCCTTGAGGCGGTCCGCGTGAGCGGGGCGGAGCTCAAAGCCTGGCTGGAAGCCTCGGCGCGGCGTTTCAACCGCATCGATCCGAGCAAGACCGAGCCACAAATGCTCATCGCCGCAGTGCCGGGATTCAACTTCGATGTCTTCACCGACCCCGAACTGCGCTACGAGATCGATGTGACCCGGCCTCTCGGGGAGCGCATCACGCGACTTGAGTATCGCGGGCGGCCGGTGGCGCCCGAAGACAGCTTCATCGTGGCCACCAACAACTACCGCGCAAGCGGCGGCGGCGGATTTCCAGGGCTCGACGGCTCGAAGACCGTCTTTGCACCGGGTGTTACAAGCCGCGAGGTCGTGAGCTCTTACCTGCGGGGCGAGCCGCGGCTTACGCGGGCCACTCATGCCAGCGCCCGCTCATGGCGCTTTGCACCGGTGGTAACCAACGGGCCGGTGCTTTTTCGCTCGAGCGCCGATGCGCAGAGGCTCCTGCCCGAGGCGGGCCTCGAAGGGGTGAGCCTGTGGTCAGCCAGCGAGGGGGTGGAGCGCGGCTACGCGCTTTATCGGATCGACCTGAGTGCCGCCCGCTAGGACGCGCCGTTGCAGACGCGGCTCACGGGCTGCCTACCGCGCCGGCCACACACCAAGGGCCTCAAGCTGGGCACCCGCTTGCGCCGCCCAGCCGCGGTTGGCCGCCGGGCTTGCCGGTGAGGGGTGCAAGATCGAGGCGACCCGCAGCGCGCGCAAGCGGCCAGCCAGCGCGCGCTCGGCCTGCGCTTGCGCGAACTTGCCAACGCCGATCACCCAGTGGGGTTCGAGTGCCTCGATGCAGGCGATGAGATGCCGGTCGCAGGCGGCAAAAAGCGCCTCGGTTGCACGGCTGGGCAGCTTGTCCGGCGTCACGTTGCGGCCGCGTTCGAAAAACGCCAGCGGACAGTAGTTGAGCACGAAGTGCTCGCGGAAAAACGCCTCGGCGCTGCCAAAGCGCGCGCGAAACAGCCCCCACAGACGGGCGCCGGAGACCTCCGAACGCGCGCAAGCGAAGCCTTCCACCGGCCGGTACGGGTTCGGTCGACCCGGTTGATCAACCGTTGCCTCAATGCCGAGCCAATCGCGCACCGCGGCCACTTCGCCAAAGGGCACGCCGGTTTGCACCATGCCGAAGGGCCCCGGGTTCATGCCGAGAAAGACCACACGCTTGGCCGTTGTTCCGTAGCGACGCAGGTAGGCCTCATGCGGCCCCCAGGCGTAAGAGAGCGGATTGAGCACATGCGTCACCGGCAAGGGAAAGGCGAGCGGCTCAACCGCGGCGGCGAGCTCGCGCGCCGCTTCAATCAGCCGGGTGCTTCGCGCTTGGGCCACAGGATCAGTTGCGTGCAGCGAAACAGCGCGATCGTTCGGTTTGCCTCGACCTGCGTGACGATCGCATCCCAGACTTGGGTCGAGCGCCCGGCATGCACGACAGTGGCAACCGTCGCAATCGTTCCTTCGCGCGCGGTGCCGAGAAAGTTGGCTTTGAGCTCAACGGTGGTGAACCCTTCGGCGCCTTCGGGCAGGTGCGCAAAACAGCCGTAGCCGCACATCGTATCGGCCAGCGCAACCACCGTGGCTGCGTGCAAAAAGCCGTTGGGCGCAAGCAGTTCCGGCCGTACGGCAAGACGCGCCTCCATGCGGCCTTCGGCCACGGCGGTGAGCTCGATGCCGATGAGGCCGGGCAAGCGCCCTCGGCCGCGATCGCGCATCGTCTCAAGCGTGAATCCCGGACGCAGAGGCATCGCTTGCACCTCCCGCTTAGAAGCGATAGCCCACTGCGAACATGAGCGCATAGGTGCCGAGCAGGATCAGCTCGGCCGAGGCCTCACCGCTCAGTTTGACGCCGATCGACGGGATGATGGCGGGCGCCACACCAAACTTGTTGAAGGGGATTTTGTCGCGGTACTTGCCGCGATACCCCCAGAGGGGCCCGGCGGTGACTTTCGCGTAGAACCAGTCGTTCAATTCCCAGCGTTGGCCCCAGTAGATGTAGGCCGATTGCTGGCCGAAGGAGTTCTTGAAGGTCGAAACACCAAAGAGCGTCTTGTCGGCGCCCCAGACGCGATCGAAGTCGGAGTGAATTTCAAAGGTCACCAGGTGATTGCGGCTCACGTGCTCGGGGTTTTTGTTCCGATGCAGGGTGTAGAGCGAGTAGCCGACGAAGAGCCGGTCGCCAGGCCGCCACCAGGTGTCGCCCGGCACCGGTGGCTGAGGAAGGACCGAGGTGGAGGCAGGAAGCGTGCCCGTTGGAACGCTTTGTGCGTGAACGAAGCCGTAAGAAAGCGCAATCAAGGCGGACAACAGCGCGCCGATCCTACGCATGATCGCGGGTGGCGGGTTCACTTGTAGGGATCCTTGTCGGCAGGGTTGGGCGCATCGGCCGCTTTGAGCCGCTCCTCGGCTTGCTTGGCGGCGCGATCGAGTTCGGTGGTGACCCGGTCGATGGTTTTTTCCTTGGTGGGAAGCGCAGTGGGCGGGGGGTTCGAGGGCTGGCAGCCCGCAACAAGCGCAAGCATGACCAACAAAGTGGCGAGCCGACCGAGTTTCATCTGCCGCATGCTCAGTCACGGAAATTTTTGAACTGTAGCGGCTGCTCGGTGACTTCTTTGCGAAGCAGCGCGATGGCCGTTTGGAGATCGTCTTTCTTGTTGCCCGAGACGCGCACCGCCGTGCCTTGAATCGACGCGGTCAGTTTGAGTTTACTTTCTTTGATGAGGCGAACGACCTTTTTGGCAAGCTCCGGCCCGAGCCCTTCTTTGAGGGTGTCGACCCGTTTCAGTTTGTCACCGCCGATTTTTTCGGGCTTGCCTTTTTCAACGCAGCGCACATCGACCCCGCGCTTGGCGAATTTCGCAAGCAGCACATCATCGACCTGCCCGAGCTTGAATTCATCGTCGGCGTACAGGACGAGCTGCCGTTCTTTCTCCTTGAGTTCGACCCGCGAATCCGACCCCTTGAAGTCGAAGCGGGTACCGATTTCTTTGTTCGCTTGGTCGACCGCATTTCGAATTTCGACCCAGTCGAGCTCGCTCACGGTGTCGAAGGAGGGCATGGGCATCAGTCCTTGCGAAAAAGCGCATCGAAGGCCTCTGCGGCCCCTGTCCTGCTTTCGCGCGAAACCCGGCGCTCGGGAAAGCGCTCCTCGATCTCATCGGCGTAGAACGCATCCGGCGAAGGCGCGGCGAGCAGGCGCCGATAGACCTCCGGGGACACTGCGAGATATTGCCGCAGCGTGCCGTCCCGGAATTCGAGCTCCAGGATTCGTTCGCGCTCGTCGTAACCGACCGAACGCAGGCGGGAGGCGGAGAGGGGCTTACGATTCACGAGCCGATTGTAGGTGCGGCGCTCGATCAGACCGCGAACTTTCCCGGCCACACCCAGAGGATGGCCGCCGTCATGACCACATAACGGCAAAACTTGCCGGCCGCACCCCACCAAAAGCAGGGCCAAAAGGGCAGCTTGAGCCAGCCGGCCACTGTCGTGAGCGGATCACCGATTGCCGGCAAAAAGGCAAAAAAGCAGGCCTTCGGTCCGAAGCGCTTGAGCCAAGTCAGTGCGCGCGCCTCCACCTCACGGTGCTTCCAGTGTTCGTAGGCGCGTTTGGCGCCGTAGCCGAGCCACCAATTGACCGCGCCGCCCAGCGCGTTGCCGGCGGTGGCAACCACCATGGCCGGCCAGAAGAGCTCGGGGTTGAGCTTGAGCAACCCAACCACGGCAAATTCGCTGCCCATCGGCACGAGCGTGGCCGAGACGAGCGCGATCAGAAAGAGAGTGGTGAGCCCGTACTGCGGCAGGGCTAGCGCTGTGAGCAGGCTGTGGAACCAGGCTTCCATGCGCCGCGCATTGTGCCTGGAACGCATTGCAAGCCGTAGTAGGAAGCGGGCTGCCCATCCGCGATCAGCCCGTCCCCAAAGATTCAAGCTCGCGGTCCGGTCGCAAGCGCGCCTCCGGGCGCCACGGGACGAAAACAACGGCCGCTTCTTTTACGCGCTGCGCCGGTAGCGCGCTTTCCCCGTATGCGGGCGTACGGGAACCCGGTCGTTCCCGCACGCCGAGCCGAGGCTCAAGTGTGTTGCCGGCCGCGGGTGCGTTGCTGAGCGTGTGCGCTCACGCGTGCGTGCGGCCGAGGAGGTCTCACGAGCGACGCCGGGCTTGCGCGAAGTAGGCGGCGATGTTTGCGATGTCGGCATCCGAGAGCGGCTTGGCCATCGCAGTCATCGCCGGGTCGTTTCGGCTTCCGTCACGGTAGGCGCGAAGCGACTTTTCGAGGTAGATCCGATCCTGGCCGGCAAGATGCGGTGTGCCGGGGATTTTCGACACGCCGTCTTCACCATGGCAGGCAAAACACGTGGCGGCGCGTTTTTTCCCGGCGCCGACGTCGGCGGGCGCGTTGGTCGGCATGGAAGCTTCGAGGGCCGGCGCCGCAAAGACCAAAGCAATCGCGATGCTCAAGAGGGCAGAAGGCTTCATGGCAAGACTCCTTTTGAAAAGGCAACCCGCCTCCGCTCAAAGGAAGCTGTTGCGGACCCAAATGACGATGCCGTAGGCGAAAAACACGGTAATCCACGCAAGCAGGACGATGTTGGCCCACGAGGCAAGGCGTGCGGTCGTGCGCTCGGCGTTGGCATCAAACAGCCCTGCCACCCGGCCGCTGCGGTAAAGAAGCGTCACATAGAAGCCACCGACCAGTCCGCCGATCCCGAGCAGCGTGGAGACAAAGAGCACGCCGCTTGGGATGTCCCAGTGCACCGGGTACTGGGCAATGTCATAGCCGTGGGGCCTCATGTGCGCCACACGGATGATCTCGCGCCACAGCGAGAGCACCCCGAGGACGAGCAGCGATGCGGCATATGGCAGGTAGCCTTGCGCATCAAGCGGCCGCCGGGCCACCCAGGCCGTCATGGCGACGATGCTGAGCACAAGCAGCCAGCCGACTGGATGTTGAAGCAGTCCCAGCTGCGAGGGCTGGCCGAGTTGCCAAGCAAGCAGCGGCATGAGGCTCAAGCCAAAGCCCCACAGCGCAATCTGCCTGCCAAGGGCACGCACACGGTCGAGATAGTGTCTCGGCTTGTCCGAGCGCACGGAGAAGTACTGCGCGTAAGCGAGGAGGAACAAACCGATGGCCGGCGCCGAAAGGGCGATCATGAAAGCAAAGCGCGGCCAGTCGATCGCATGCAGATGCCGGCCGCTGGTGTCAACCACCCCGCCGGGGGCGTACCACTCCATCCAGCGCTCCGGGAAGAGCTGCTGGTAGGAGAGGGCATGCATGATGAGCCCATCAAGCAAGAAGAGCCCTAAACCGAGCCAGGCATAAACGCCGATGTGGCGCTTGGCCCCGGGCTTGTTGCCGAAGTAGAAGGCAAACCAAAGGCAGTAGGCGATGGTCAAGGTCAAGATAAAGCCCATCGCCCAGCTCGCCGAGAGGATGTTGGAGGTGTACCACTGCGGGTCGTAGATGACCTGAGTGAACAGCAGCGGTGCTACGCCGGTGACGATGAGCAGCGAGACGCCGACCTTGGCGACTTTGGTCATCGCCACCGAGAGTGGCACCCAGAACTCGGGGTCGCCTCGCCGGTGGAAGGCGTAGATGGCGAGCGCGGCCGCCCCGAGCGTCAGGTGCACGAAGGCGATGTGAATGATCCAGGTGAGCACATAAAGCACCTGGAAGACAACCGGGTGCGCCGGCACACCGGCCGGGTCGCGCATCGCATTGAGAACACTTCCGATGTCCATGGGCTTTACTCCTTCGTGGTGCGTTGTGCGACAACTGCGCGCTCTTTGGCACGCTGCTCGGCGATTCTGCGCTCAACATCCTCGCCGCGGTTGACCGCGGCCAAGTAGTGCGCCAGAGCGCGCACCTCGTGCTCGGGCAGGTCGATGCGCGGCATGTAGGGCTGTGTGCCGTGCTTGAGCGCGCCGTTCAGGAACGCGGCGATCAAATCCTCATCCGTGGCACGGTGGAACTTGTCCGGCAAATTGCGAAGCGGCGCGCCGGGTTCGAGTGCATGGCAGTTCGAGCAGGCGGTCTTGGCCAGCAGTTGACCGACCTCAAGCTGGTTGTTCTCGGTGAGCGTGCGAAGCCGCGCCGGGATCCACGGATGGAGTTTCAGGTAGCCGTGTTCGGCCAGGCGATCGACCTCAGCGACGATGTTTTTGCCCGGCACATCGCGCGCGATGATTTGGTTGCTGTAGATGTACTGCCCGGCCACGAAGGGCTTGCGCATCGATTCGCGCATCCGCTCTTCGGGCCATACGCCCATGAGGGAGACATAGGCAAAGACGGCCACGGCCAAACTCGTATAGATGCGCTGCGGCCTCCACCAGGCAAAAAGCAGCCACAAGGTGGCCACCACGAACACCGACACCATGCCGGCGGCATACTGCGGGCGCAGATGGGCATTGAGCATCACGAGGGCGTTGTAGGGCAGCGTCTGCAGGTAGTAGATGAACATCATCACCGCGAAGAGCCCGCCCACAAGACCGATGGGGGCCAACATCCGCACCACACTGCGGCGCAGCGCCTCGTCCTTCAGACGGCTTGCGACCATGAGGCCCACGATCACGGCCATCACAAACATGGCGCCAGTGCGCGTGCCAAGGTGCGCGAAGAAGTTCAGGTTGTAGAAAGCATCGTTCGTCGACCCGGTGCGATACCAATCGTCGTTGCCGGGCCACATCATGAAGGAGAGGATCCCGACGATCAGCAACATCGTGGCCCAGGAGGCGAGCGCAAAGCTCCAGCAAAGCTTCATGTGGGTCTTGAGGTCAATCTTGCCGATCAGGTAGACGAGCGCGTAGACGCCGATGACCTCGACGACGAAAAACACCCACTCCGCGGCCCACACCCAGACAAAGTTGTGAATGAGACCGCCCACGCCGCGGGGGCTTGCCACGGTGATCGAGTACCAAATGCCCGGGCCGGTGATGGAGCCGATGATGTAGGAGAACACGAGCAAAAAGACCCCGTACTTCTTGACGAAGTCCATGAGCTCGGGTCGGTTGTCGCGCCAGGCCTTGGTGGCCAGCAGCGCAAACAGAAACGAGGCGCCGACCGAAGTGTGCGAGGCCACCACATGGATCGTGGCGATGATCCCCATCATCCAGGCGGTGCCGATCTCGGGGACGTAGAACTGCGGGTAGAGCCCAAGCCATTCCATAAGAAGCGCTCCTTACTCTGATTCAGCACAGACTGGCCAAAGCGCCCAGATGGGCCAACCGGCGGTCGACACCTGTGCGCCCAAACGGTTGAATCCGCATCGCTTGTCTTGTCCTAGCCATCGGTACCTGTCTCGGATCGTTGAGGCGGATGCGCCGGGTTGTCGTCCTTGGCTGCACCCGACCCGGCAAGCCATTCGCCCGCCCGCTCCTTGAGCACGACCAGCTTGCCGATCCGGCTGCCCAGGCTCATGAGCTTGACCAGCGTCTCGGGCGAGAGCTTTTGCAGCTCATCGAACCATCGGCTGGCCATTTCGCAGAGCTCGTACATCTCGGTCATGCGCTTGAGCGCGAAGGCATCTTCGGGATTGCTTGAACCCTCAAGCAGCGCCTGACGCAGCATGGACAGCATCGGCTCAAGCTCCCGCCGCCGCCGCTCGGCCGCGATCGCTCGAAACATCTCCCAGACACTGTCGAGGGCGCGGTAGTAGTCGCGCCGATCGCCCGGCGTGCGGGTGACCCGCAGCAGGTTCCAGGATTCGAGCTCCTTCAGGCTCATGCTGACGTTTGAGCGCGAGATCCCCAGGGTCTCCGCGATCTCGTCGGCATGCAGAGGCTGCGGGGCGACGTTGAGCAGGGCGTAGATCTGCCCAACCGTGCGGTTGACCCCCCAGCGGCTGCCCATTTCGCCAAAGTGGGCGATGAAGTCGGACATGAGCGGTGTGAGTTTCATGGCTTCCGCAATTTCAGGAATGATTGAAATTTATGATAGATCGGCAAGGAATGCAAGAGGGCGGAGGCGAGCGAAAGAGGAGGTCACGCCCAAAAAGCGCGGGCGGCGTTTTCGACTTCTTACGGTGGGAGGGGGCTAGCGGACGGTGCGGCTTGGTTCGAGCGCCTTGAGCGCGGCGGCGAGGCGGTCGGGCCCTGCGCCCTGGACGTTGGCATAGGCGATCCCGTGCGCATCCAGCGTGGTGCGTAGCAGCTGGTCGACGGCGGCACGCGTCTCGGGCCCGTCGCGCTGGATGCCGTCGGCGATCCACGGCAGATCCGGCGCGCAAAGCAGTGTCAGATCGAAGCGCCGCTGGAGCCTCAATCCACGCTCAACGAGCGAGTGATCGCCGAATACCTGGATGCTGTAGAGCGCGGGCATGAGCGCGGTGGTGTCGGCAAATACCCAGGCGAGGCGGCGCTGTTGAGCCTCTGCCCGTGCGGCAAGGATCGTGAGGTGTTGCATCTCGGCGATCAGCGCTTGCTCTTCGCGCCGCGGCGTACGGCCACGCGCATCGCAAAACGCCCGCAGGTATTCCGGCACCCAGAGCCCGCCGCAGCGCTCAGCCAGGGCTTGCGCGAGGGTCGTTTTGCCGGTGCATTCGGCCCCGAGGAGCGCGACCAAGCGCGGGGGCTCACGCATGGGCGAGTTGCCCTCTCCAGCGCACAAGGCCCCAGATCGCAAGGGCAAAGAAGATCGCATAGAGGATTGCCGTGAGCCAAAGCGCTTTGTAGAGAAACAGTGCGACGCTTGCCGCATTGACCACAAGCCAAACCCACCAGTTCTCGATGAACTTGCGGCCCAGAAGCACGGTTCCCACCACACTGCCGGCGGTGACAAAGGCATCGGCAAGCGGCACATCGGAATCGGTCGCCTGCGCAAGCAGCCAGGCAATCGCAGCCCAAAGGGCAAGCCATGCGGCGGCCGCAATTAGCCGCCCGCCGCGCGTGAGAGCCGCGACCCGCAACGGGCCAGTCTCATGCCTTCGGCGGCCGAAGAGCCATTGCCACCAGCCCCAAAGCGCGGCCCCGGCAAAGAAGAGGTTGACCGCCGCCTCGCCGTAGAGCTTGCTGGCCGCGAAAAGCCACACGTAGAGCAGGCTTGCGAGAAAGGCAAGCGGCCAGGCCCAGTGCCGCTCGCGCACCTGTTGCACGATGCAGGCGAGCGCAAGGGCAAAGGCGAGCAGCTCGAGCCGGCTGACCGTGTTGCCCCAAAGCTCAAACGCCGGCTCGAGCATGTGCGCTCTCCCTGCGCCTGGCGCTTACCAGCGGTGTGTGAGCGAAATGCGCAGCGTGCGCGGGCTGGTCGGGAACAGATAGACCCCGCCCCAGTAAGTGGCCGGCGCCTCGCGCCAACCCACGCGATCGAAGAGGTTGCTGACCGCCACGCGCAGCTCGCTCGTGCCAAGCGTGTGCGACCAGCGGTAAGTCGCCCCAAGATCGAGTCGCGTGAGCGCAGGAAGCCGCGGGCTGCCCGGCGCTTCGACAGGCTTGCCGCTCTCGTGGGTGAGCAAGGCATCGACGCTCAACTCGGGCAAGCTTGCGAAGCGATGGTGGGCAAAGGCTGCAAGCTTCAGGCGCGGCACGTTGGGGGCGCGCAGACCGAGGCGTTGCGGATCCAGCGAGCGCACGACCTCGGCCTCCAGGACGGTTGCCGAAAGATGCACCGAGGTGTGGGACTCGATGCGGCCAGAGACTCCGAACTCGATGCCGCGGTGGCGCTGAAGCCGGGCGTTGGCCACCCGCAGCAGCCGCTCGGCACTTGCGGGCGCGTCTTCCGCCGAAGGCTTTCGCAGATCGAAGGCAGCCAGCGTGGCGGCGAGCCGCGGACCCAGGCGCCACTTCATCCCGGCCTCCCACTGCCGGCTGCGCGCGGCAGGCAGCACGCTGCCCGCATTCGCATACAGACTCGGGCGGTTGGGCACCACCTCGGCCTCCACGCCTTCGCCCCACGAGAGGTAACCCATCAAGCCAGGCACGCTCAAGAACTCATGCGCAAGACCAAGCCACGGCGTGGTGAGTTGCTGTTCGAGCCGAACCGCGCGTCGACCGTCCGAGCGGGCGCTTGCGCGGAGGAGCCAGGTGGCGTTGGCCCCCCAGAAAAGCGTGCTTGAAAGCGCGTCAAGGCGACTTTCGCCGCGCACCGATAGGCTTGTGGCGCGTTCATCGCTGTTGGTGTTGCGGTCCCCCTTGTCGGGGGCCGCTGGCACCGGGGTGGGCCGAAACGCGTTGATCGTACCGGCGAAGTTGTACGCCTGAAACGGCTCAAGCCGCGCCCGGGCCGCCCAGTGCTCAACGCCCACGGTCAGCTGGGTCGGAAGCCCCGGCAGGGAGAGCGTGCCACGAGCCTCGGCAAGTGCGCTGCGAAGGCGCCGGCGTTCGTTTTCGCTTCGGTAGTCGTAGAGATCCACCGAGCCATCGGCGCACCAGCCGGGGTAGACCGGAACCGCCCCCGCCGAGCAGCCATCCGGAAAGGCCACCCGATCATCGAGACGGTTTCTCTGCTCGCGTGCCGCGAGGCGCAGCGTCCAGCCCCCCTCGAGGGCCTGGGTCCACTGCCCGCCCAGAAGCGTGTTCTCATAGAGCATGGGCAGCGACCAGGCTTGAGCGTTCAAGTTGTCGCGCGGCGTGAGCACCGAAGCGCCGGGCGAGCGGGTGCGTGCAAGCCTGGGAAGCGTTTCACCCACTCCGTCGCCGTCGGCATCAAGCAGCCCGAAACCCGGCACCGAAGGCTGCCGATGGCGCAGCCACTCGGCCTCAAGCTCAAGGGTTGTCTTCGGGCTGACGCGATGGCGAAGCGCCGCATGCACAAGCGCTCGGCGACCTTCGGCCCGATCCACCGGCGGGTCGAGCCCTTCGGCGGCGAGGTTGACCCGCACTGCGGTTGCGCCGAAGAGCTCGTTGCCGTCCAGATGCAGCCGCCGGTTGCCGTGCTCGGTGAGTTCGAGCGTGGCCTCACCCGTGCGCCCCGCAAGCGGCCGCTTCGGCACGAAATGCACAAGACCCCCCGGCGCGGCCACGCCGGTCTGCAGGCCCGCCACGCCCTTGAGCACCTCAACGCGCTCAAGGCTTTCCGTGGCAAGCGGGCTGAGCGGCTGCCACGGCAATCCCGCGCGGCGGTAATTACCGAGCGAGCGCAATTCAAAGCCGCGCACCACCAGGTTTTCGAGGTAGCCCACCGCGTTGTAGCTGTCGGCGAGCGCTCCATCCAAGCGCGCGGCGGCCGATAGCGTGCGGCTGCCGGTGAGCTCAAGCAGGTCGCGCGAAAGCACGCTCACGCTCTGCGGCGTGCGCTCAAGCGGTGCGGAAAAGCCGCCCACATCGGCCGCTTCGGCTTCAAGTACCGGTGTGGTTTTGCCCGTGAGGGTCACCGGTTCGGTACGAAGCGTGGCCGGGCTCTCTTGGGCCTGTGTCGCAAGCGCAACAAGCGATGCCGCAACCGCGGCGGCAAGCCGTCGGCGCTTGAGCGCGGGCGAAGGCGTTGGTTGGGAGGTCGGGACAAAAAGGCACGTTGCCATCGAAACACTCCTTGTTGGTCGATGGCAGGGTGTGAGGGCGGCGGGGATGCGCCGGAGTGCTCGCACCGGAGCGTGGCGCTTCGCCGTCCACGCTTCCCTGCGCAAGCATTACCTTGGTCAAGTTCCGGGGTATGTTCTCAGCCGAGCGCCTCATATTCAAACCGCTCAGCACCCCCAGCGTGGTGGCTTACTCCGAAGCCGATCGGGCCGATCCGCTTCGGGCAACCGAATCATACTCAAACATGACCGCCGCGTGACACGCGTCCGCGGGCTTTGTCATCGCGGCTCAACGGCGCAGCCCTAGTCTCCCCAAGGCCAGATGGGCGCTCATTGGGTGTGCGCTCAAGAAATTTCACGGGGAGAAAAAAGCCATGCAGACACGGTCGCTTCAATCCTTCGTTGCGGCACTTGCGCTCGGTGCTGCAACAGCGCACGCGTTGCAGGAATTTCCCGCAACCCTTGCGGGGCACGCGATCCTGCCCGCAGAGACCTTTATCGAGCCGCCGGCCGATGCGCCTGAGGATTTGCGCGTCTCGGGCAAATTCACCGAAGGGCTCGTGCGCAATGAACGGATCGGTTCGGTCGAGGGCCGCTCAGCGGGCCGTCCGACCGGCGTCCGGTTACCGTTTCGCGGGCAGCCGGTGCAGGGCCACTCGGGGATCAAACGCATGGCCGACGGCACCTACTGGGTACTTGCAGACAACGGCTTTGGCCGCAAGGTCAATTCACCCGATGCGGCGCTCATGCTCATGAACTACCGCATCGATTGGGACAGCGGCCGTGTGCAGTTGTTACGCACGGTTTTTCTCCATGACCCGGACAAAAAAATCCCGTTTCGCATCGTGCACGAGGGCACGGCCAAGCGTTATCTGACCGGCGGCGATCTCGACCCCGAGGGCTTCCAAATCATCAACGGCAAGATCTGGATCGGGGATGAGTTCGGCCCGTTCCTCATTCGCACCTCGATGGATGGGCGAGTGGAGGCGTTTTTCGAAACGCTGGCCGATGGCAAGCCGGTGCGCTCGCCCGATCACTTCAGCGTGGTTGCTTCTCCGCCAGGGCAAGGAGCCCCCGCGGGGGTCAATCTGGGTCGTTCGCGCGGTTTCGAGGGCTTGGCGGCAAGCCCCGATGGGGGTTTCCTCTACGCGATGCTCGAGGGACCGCTCTGGGATGCGGGGAAAAACGACTGGGAGAGAGTCGACGGACAGCTTGCGCTGCGCATCCTCGAGTTTTCGGTGGCTGAAGAAAAGTGGACCGGCCGGCACTGGAAATATGTGCTCTCGCCGGGCGCGACCGCGATCGGGGACTTCAACATGCTTGATGCCACCACGGCCTTGGTGATCGAGCGTGACGACGGCGAGGGGACAAGCGATCGCGCCTGTGCCGATGGCAGGCCCGCCCCGAATTGCTTTCACAACCTCGCGCGCTTCAAGCGTGTGGTCAAAATCGAAATGACCGACGCGATGGCCGGCGGGGCGGTGCGCAAGATCGGTTACGTGGATCTCATGAACATCCGCGACCCGAACCGCAAGGCGCGCAAGCCGCTCACGAACGGGGTGCTGACGTTCCCGTTTTTCACGATCGAGAATGTGGATCGTGTGGACGATCGGCACATCATCGTTGGCAACGACAACAATCTGCCGTTCTCATCCTCGCGGGATCCGAACCGCGCCGACGACAACGAGTTCATCCTGCTCGAGGTCGAGGCGCTTCTAAAAGCGCGCTAAAAGACAAGCTCATCACGCTGCCGCCTCTTGCGACAACGGCGCGGCAGCGCTTGATAGGGCCCCTAGGCGTGGCGGGGTGCTTGTGAGGTTTTCTGTGTGGCCAGGGAGACCACCACCATGGCCACCAAGCCCGCCAGCAGTCCAAACAGCTGCGGTGGGATGGTCTCCGAGCCGACGAACTCGGCCAGGCCCCAGGTGAGCAGCCCGAAGAAGATCGAAGCGGCCGCGCCGGCGTTGGTGGCCTTCTTCCAGTAGATCCCGAAGACGAGCGGCACGAAGGCGCCCGCCAAGGTGACCTTGTAGGCGTTTTGAATCATCTGATACATCGTGAGCTCGGAGTTCACCGCAAAGACAAGCGCGGCCGCCGTGAACACAACCAGGCAGATGCGCGTGAGCATCAGCAGCCGCTCATCGCTCATCCCGGGCACGAAGGGCTTGACCACGTTGTTGGCAAAAAGCGCGGTTGGGGCAAGCAGCGCCCCGGCCGCTGTGGAAAGGATCGCCGAAAGCAGCGCGCCGAAGAAAAGCACCTGGATGGCAAGCGGTGTCTGCGCGAGGATGATGTCGGGCAGGATGCGCTGGATCACCCGGGCATCGTCGCTTGCGAAGAGATCTTTCAAATTCGGCTGGATCATGAGCGCCGCATAGGCGATGAACATCGGCACGAAGGCCATCGCGAAGTAGATGATGGCGCCGAAGACCGTGCCGCGCACGGCGGTGTCTTCGTCTTTGGCCGAGGTCATGCGCTGGAACACGTCTTGCTGCGGGATCGAGCCGAGGGCGATGGTGAGAAACCCGGCGATGAAGGCGAGCCACTCCTTGGTGCCGCCGGATGGGAAGAGCTGCAACTTGCCATCGGCATGGGCCTGCGCGATCACTTTGCTTGCCCCGCCGGCAAGATCGCCGACGAAGTAGGCCACGATGAACAGCCCGATCACGATGACCACGGCCTGCACCATGTCGGTGAGCGCAACCGACCACATGCCGCCGAAGATCGTGTAGACGAGCACGATGGCCGCACCGATCAGGATGCCTTGGGTGAGTGTGAGCGCCCCGCCCGAGATGACCCAGATGACAAGCCCGAGCGCCGTGAGCTGGGCGCTCGTCCAGCCAAGGTAGCTCACCACGATGGCGATACTGGTGACCACTTCGATGCGCGAGTCGTAGCGCTTGCGGTAGAAGTCCCCGAGGGTGACCAGGTTCATGCGGTAGAAGGCCCGCGCGAAAAACACCGCGGCCAGGATCAAGCACGCCGAGGCGCCGAAGGGGTCAGCCGGCACGCCTGAAAGACCATCCTTGGCAAAGGTCGCGGAAACCGAGAGAACCGTCTCGGCGCCGAACCAAGTCGCAAAGACGGTGGCCATGTTGATCGACAGCGGCAGCGACCGACCGGCGATCAGGTAGTCCTTGCTCGAGTGCACGCGCCGCGCAGCCCAGAGGCCGATGGCGATCGTGACGGCTAAATAGATGATGATCGAGGTAATGAGCATGAAAGGGGTCCCCCGAACGACAGTCTTGACGCGGTGACGGCCGGATTCTAGGAGTGCCTCGGCATCAAACGTGCATGGATTGCCTGTAAAGCGCTCACGGCGTCAAGCGGGTGTGTGTTCCGGGCAACAGCGCACTTGCTTGCCCTCTGCAACTCAACTCTTGAGGCGTATGTCTTCCCGCGCTGAGGCGCGGCGGCGTTGGTGGCGGGAGGCTGCTACGTCACTAGCCGCGGCGGCGGAAAATCAGCGTGCGCGGTCATGCGCTCCTCTGAAGCGTTTGGCGGGGCGCCTTCGCGTCTTCCGCATCGTCGAGCGAGGTCAAAACCCGAGCGCCATTCTCGAGCGCAGGCTGCTGTGGCGCGCGGCAGGTGCGTCGGTGTTCTTGTTGTGCGCGCGATCTCACTGGAGCGAGCCTTTGGCCGTGATGGAGCAGCTGCGACGGCGGCGATCCCTGCGTGACAATGAGCATCGCAGCAGTCGGGAACGCCGCGCCGCTTGTCCACGTGATGCGTGGACGGGCCGGCGTGCGCCGGGTCGAGTCTCGCGCGGCTGAGGTTTCTCAGGCCGCTGAAGCCAGGGCAGTGAAACTTGAGGCAACAGCCATGCAACGCTCTGCTGAGACAGGCCGCGTTGGACCGGACGGGATAGCGGATCGAATGGCCCGACGGTGCGGCCTGAGGCCACGTCTGACCGGCGCGCGCGGAGCTGACGCGCGCCATGCCGGGCGTATGCGTCAACCGCTCGTCTGACCGGCGCACGCGGAGCTGACCGCTTTCGTGGAGGCGCGCGATGAGCGTGGAGAGTCCCACCGCATCGCCATCCCCGCCGAGCGCAGCTTGACGGTCTATCTCGACAAGCGCGAAATCGTGACGCGGATGACGCTCGGGGCGCATCCCGAACGGCTCGAGTGGTCAGGGCGGTCGATGATTAGCAAGGGGCGCGTCGGTGCTGCCGTCGGTATTGGCTCCCGGATCGGGGGCGGATGCACGCACCGCTGAGGCCTCACCCGAACCACAGCGTGATCAAGAAGCCCCACAGGGCTAGCGAAATCAAGGCGAGCCAGAAGTTGGTCCAGCCACCGCTCCTCGGTGCGGGCAGGGCAATCTCACGCGGCGGCGGTGAGGCGGCGCGGCTGAGCGCCTCGTGGATCAGTCTGGGCCAGTCGGGCAGGGTCGCAGCCAGATACGCTCGTTGCTCGCGCAGTTTGCGCAGGTAAGCTTCAGGGCCGATCTGGGCGCGCATCCAGCGCTCCAGAAACGGTTTCGCCGTGGTCCAGAGGTCGAGCTGCGGGTCGAGTTGCCGGCCCAAGCCCTCGACGTTGAGCAGCGTTTTTTGCAGCAGTACAAGCTGCGGCTGAATTTCGACGTTGAAGCGCCGCGACACCTGGAACAAGCGCATGAGCACCTTGCCGAAGGAGATTTCGGCAAGCGGGCGGGCAAAGATCGGCTCGCAGACCGAGCGCACGGCGTTTTCCAGTTCGTCGACCCGCGTGCCGGGTGGTACCCAGCCAGACTCCAGATGCGCCACGGCCACGCGCCGGTAGTCTCGGTTGAAGAAGGCGAGGAAGTTCTCCGCAAGATAGCGCCGGTCGGTGTCGGTGAGCGTCCCCACGATACCGAAATCCATCCCGACGTATTGCCCGAGATGTTCGGGGTCCGTGCGAACGGCGATGTTGCCGGGATGCATGTCGGCGTGGAAAAACCCATCGCGAAACACCTGCGTGAAAAAGATCTCCACGCCGTCGCGCGCGAGCTTGCGTAAATCCACCCCGGCGGCCACAAGCGCGTCGACCTGGCTGATCGGCGTGGCGTGAAGGCGCTCCATCACCATGACTTCGCGCTCGCACCAATCCCAGTACACCTCGGGCATGTAGAGAATGGGCGAACCCTCGAAGTTACGGCGCAGTTGCGAGCAATTGGCCGCTTCGCGGATCAGGTCTAACTCATCGTGGAGATATTTGTCGAATTCGGCCACGACTTCGCGCGGACGCAGTCGCTTGGCATCGAAGGAAATTTTTTCCGCCCACCGGGCGAGGATGCGCAGGAGCGCCAGATCGCTCTCGATGATCGGCAGGATGTTGGGCCGCAGGACTTTGACGGCGACCTCGCGTTCGCTGTCCGGGTCGTCCGGGCGCAGCCGTATACGGCCGAAGTGCACCTGTGCCACCGAGGCACTTGCCACCGGCGTCCAATCGAAGTGCGTGAAGCGCTGCTCGACCTTGGCGCCATAGGCGCGTTCAAGCACTTCTCGTACCTGTTCAGCTGGAAATGGCGGGACTTTGTCTTGGAGTTTGGCCAGTTCGCTGGCGATATCCGACGGGATCAGGTCGGGCCGGGTCGACAGGAGTTGTCCAAACTTGACGAAGATGGGACCGAGCTCTTCGAGCGCGCGACGCAGCCGCACGCCGCGCGGCTCGCGATGCCGGCCCGTGGCGAGCAGCCGCCCTGCAGCGCGAAGCCACGGATTGGCGCCCTCGCAAAAGATGAACTCATCGAGCCCGTAGCGGCGAAACACGCGCAAGATTCGGGCAAGGCGAATGAGGCGCATGCGGCGGATTCTAGGGAGATCAAGCGGCCGAGCCCTTCGGAGCGAGCGTGCAAACAGCGCACCATTTCTAGAATCAGACAGGGCAAGTTGATGCTGTGTCGCTGTTGGCCGGACCACGGCCCGAGATGTCTATGACGCAAGAGGACCCGCTTTTTTGGCAGTTTTCGCTGACGTTCTTCAACCTGCTTGCCTGGGTGGCGATCCTGGCCGGTGCGCTTTGGATGGGATGGAAGCTTTCCTGGGGGAGGCTGGTTGCCGTCACGGCCTTCGTCACGCTAGATCTGATTGCCTTTGGCGCCTTTGTTCGCCTGACCGACAGCGGGCTCGGCTGTCCCGATTGGCCGGGCTGTTACGGCAAGTTTCTGCCGACCCAAGCGAAGGCCGAAATCGATGCGGCGATTGCCGAGCAGGGCGGCACCCACGGGCCGGTCTCGCACGGCAAAGCGTGGATCGAAATGCTGCACCGGTATGTGGCCAGTTTTATCGGCGCTCTAATCGTTGCGATGGTGATCCGCGCCGCCGCGGCACGCTTCCACGCAGCCGATGCCGCCGCACGCGCCCGGGCGATGGCGCCGGTGGGGCTCGGCTGGCCGCTGTTGCTGCTTGCGGTGGTGCTCGTGCAGGGGCTGTTTGGCAAGTGGACCGTCACCCTCAAGCTCATGCCGATTGTGGTCACCGCGCACCTGCTCGGTGGCATGACGCTGTTTGCCCTGCTCGTATGGTTCTGGATGCGCGAGCGCGCCCGCGCGGGCGAGGACTCGGCGCAGCGGCTCGGGGCACCGGGCTCGGTGCGGCTGTGGCTGTGGGTGGCCATCGCCGCACTCTACGGGCAAATCTTTCTCGGGGGCTGGGTCAGTACCAACTACGCCGTCATGGCCTGTCCAGACTTCCCGGGCTGTCACGGCAGCCTGCTGCCCAAGGTGGACTATGCCGAAGGCTTCGCTCTGTTGCGCGAGCTTGGCAGAAACCCGGACGGCACGATGCTCTCGATTGAAGGCTTGCGGGCCATTCACTGGGCGCACCGGCTTGGTGCCGTGGCCGTCACCGTCATCATCGTCGCCGCCGCGCTGGTCCTGATGCGGCGACAACCCGCCCTTAGGCGCGAGGCTCTCTGGATCAAATCGGCCCTGCTAGTGCAACTGCTCATTGGTGTCGGCACCGTGGTGTTTGATCAGCCGATTGTGCTGGCTACCGCACACAACTTCTTCGCTGCGGTGCTTTTGGCCACGCTGTTGGTAGCGGCCTGGCGCGCGGGGCCGGTCGCGCAGGTCGAAACGGCAGGCCTCACGCCGGCGGCGACGGCCGCACGGCACTCTTCGGCCTGAAGGCTTTGCAGATGGATGCTTCGGTCTCGAGATAGGGGCCGCCGATCAGGTCGAGGCAGTACGGGATCGCGGCGAAGAGCCCACTCACGCGGAGCGCTCCATCGGGTCCGCGCACGCCTTCGAGCGTTTCCTGAATCGATTTCGGCTGTCCGGGCAGGTTCACGATCAAGCAGCGCCCCCGCACGACGGCAACCTGGCGCGACAGGATCGCGGTCGGCACGAAGGCGAGCGAAATCTGCCGGGCCTGTTCGCCAAAGCCCCACATGATCTTGTGCGCAACGGCCAGCGTCGCCTCGGGCGTCACGTCACGCCGCGCCGGACCGGTCCCGCCGGTGGTCAGAATCAGGTCGCAGGCTTCGAGGTCAGACAGTTCGATGAGGGTCCGCTCGATCAGCGGCGCCTCGTCGGCGATGAGCCGCGTGAGGTAAGTCACCGGATTCAAAACGGCGCGCGAAATCCAGTCCTGAAGCGCGGGAATGCCCTTGTCCTCGTAGATGCCCGAGGAGGCGCGATCTGAGATCGAGACCAGACCGAGGCGAACCGTATCCATCGCGTTCATGAAGCCTGGGAGAAGCTCTGATGCAGTAGACGGAACAGGGCCCGCGCTGCCGTGGTCCCTGCGTTTGTGCCGGCGCGTTGCCGCGCTTCGATCACGAGCGTCTTGAGCCGTGCACGATCGAGCTCAGGATACTGGGAAAGCAGGACCTCGAGCGCAGCGTGGTCTTCGAGCAGCCGTGCACGCCAGAGCTCGGCGTTTCGCACGGCCGCCTGCTCAGCGCGCGGCTGTGCCTCCCAGCGCGCGAGCTGGGCTTCGATCGGCGCCGGATCGATCGAGCGCATGAGCTTTCCAACGTACTGAAGCTGCCGCCGGCGCGCCTCGAAACTTTTCAAGCGCGACAGTTCCGTGAGCGCGTCGATGAGTGACTCGGGCAGCTCAAGCGCGCGCCACTGCTCGGGCGTCCGGCTTGCCAGTCGAGCGCCGAGGTTTTGCAAGGCATGCATATGACGCTTGCGCGCCGATTTTGACGGCGGATTGCCCCGATCGCTCGCGGCGGCAAGTTCAAGTCGCGTGTAATGCTTGGCGCGTAGCGTCATCGCGATGAGCGGTGGTGGCGTCAATACAGTGAGATTCTGCCAGTCCGATATGCTCATGGGCTTGCGGAATTCGATTGCCAGTCCCCCGATGTCCGACACTGCAACGACCGAACTGCTGCGAGATCGAACGCGGCTTGCCCTGGAAATTGCTCGCCGTTGCGGCGCCGAGCAGTGCGAGGTCGAGACCACGCGGTCGGGCGGCTTGAACGTCAGAGTGCGGATGGGCAAGCTCGAAACGCTCGAGCATCTTGGCGAGCAAAGCCTGTCGGTGACGACCTATCTCAAGGGCGCCAAGGGCAGTGCGACGACCTCGGATTTTTCAACCGAGGCGATCCGCGCAACCGTGGAAAAGGCGCTGACGATTGCCCGCTACACGAACCCCGATCCATGCGCCGGGTTACCCGATGCGGCCGAACTTGCGCGCGAATTCCCGCCGCTTGATTTGCACCATCCCTGGGCGATCGGCGTCGAGCAGGCGCAGGCCCTTGCGCTTGAGGCGGAGGAGGCCGCCTTCGCCGTCGATCCTCGGATTTTCAATTCTGAGGGCGCCACGGTCAGCGTGAGCGAGCATGCCGTCTGTCTCGGCAACTCGCTTGGCTTTTTGGCTGACTATGCCGGGACCCATCATTCGCTCGACTGTGCAGTTTTGGCCAGAGAGGGCGATTCGATGGAGCGCGACGAGTGGTACACCGCGGAGCGTTCCCCCGCCGATCTTGAGCCGGCGGCTCAAGTGGGGCGCCGCGCCGGTGAGCAGGCCGTGGCGCGACTGCATGCGCGACGAGTGCCGACGCAGATGGCGCCGGTGCTACTGGCACCGTGGATCGCAAGCGGCTTTATCGGCCACGCGATGAGCGCCCTCAGCGGAGGGGCGCTTTATCGCCGGACGTCCTTCTTGCTCGACTCGATCGGGCGGCCGATTTTTGCGCCCCTGTTCACGATCCGTGAAGATCCGTTCATCCCGCGCGCTCAAGCGAGCGCCCCGTTTGACGCCGAAGGCGTCGCGGGCCGACAGCGTTTGATCGTCGAGGGCGGCGTCGTGCAGGGCTACTTTCTTTCGGTGTACTCGGCCCGCAAGCTGGGTCTGCGCACCACAGGCAACGCCGGCGGTCACTACAACTTGATCGTCGAGCCCACCACGGATCTGGACCTCCAGGGGCTTGCGCGCGAGATGAAACGCGGCCTCATCGTCACGGAGGTGATGGGGCAAGGAGTAAACCTCGTCACGGGGGACTATTCGCGCGGCGCGGCCGGGTTTTGGGTCGAAGGTGGCCAGATCGCCCATCCGGTCTCCGAGATCACGATCTCGGGAAATTTGCTCGAGCTGTATCGACGCATCGTGGCCGTCGGCAGCGATATCGACCGACGCGGATCGCGCCATGTTGGCTCGATCTGGATCGAGGCGATGCAGATTGCCGGCGACTGAGGCATTCCCGGGCCGTCAGCCCCGCCAGGACACTCAACCCTCACCTGCGCGCATGCGAGGATCGGGTGGCCGCAAGCGCGCTTTCGGCCAGGCGAGGGGAGGCGCGGCTTTCTTGCTGCCGATTCCGCGTGAGAGCCGCTAAAACGGAAGTCCTAACACGCGCTCGTTGAGAGCTCTGCGCGCGGGGGGCGTGTGCGCTCGGTTTTTGTTGGGTTTCCCGCAATGGCTTCCGGCAAAGCCCGCCTAGAATCGCTGCGGCGCATCGGTTGGCCCATGCGCCGCAGTCAAAGCCTCTCGGGAGGATGCGACGGCAAGCGCGTTTTCGCGCCTCGCTGCTGCGGTGAGGCAGATGACGCAGACACCGGGATGCGCGATTGGTCCAAAGGGGAGAACCGTGCAAGCACTGTTGCGTATCAGCCGACTGATCGATGGCCTGAGTCTGATGGTCGGCAAGATCATCATGTGGTTGATCCTGGCGGTCACCTTGATCAGCGCCATCAACGCCGTGGTGCGCAAGCTCTTCGATCTTTCCTCGAACGCCTGGCTCGAATTGCAATGGTATTTGTTCGCCTACGTCTTTCTGGTCGGTGCGGGCTACGTGTTTTTGAAAAACGGTCACGTGCGCATCGATTTCATCTCGGCACGCTTGTCGCCGAAGGCGCGCAACTGGATTGATGTGGTGGGCATCGTCCTGTTTCTGATTCCGTTTTGCCTGCTGGTCATCAAGCTCGGCTGGCCGCTGTTCCACAACGCGTGGAAGACGGGCGAGATGTCGCTCAACGCGGGTGGGCTGATTCGTTGGCCTGCGTACCTGGCCATTCCGCTGGGCTTTGCCTTGCTCTTGCTGCAGGCGATCTCCGAGCTCATCAAACGCATTGCGTTTCTGCGCGGTCTCATTCCCGATCCGCTCGTGACCGAGACGGAGAAACGCGATGAGGAGCGTCTCGTCGAAGAGCTCTCCGAAGCGGCGCGCCTCAAGGAAACGCCAGCGACGGCGGCCGGCCAGGAGGCGCGCGCATGAGTCAGTTCATCGTCGCAAACTTCGTGCCGCTGCTGTTTCTCGGGCTGCTGGTGTTTTTGCTGACCGGCTTCCCGGTGGCTTTTTCGCTTGCGGCGGTGGGGCTTGCCTTCGGCGTGCTCGGCATGGAGCTTGGGATGTTCCCGCAGGCGCTCTTCCAGGCGCTGCCCCTTCGAATCGCAGGCGGCATCATGCAAAACGACACGCTGCTCGCGATTCCATTTTTCACTTTCATGGGCATCATCCTCGAACGCTCGGGGATGGCCGAGGACTTGCTCGACACCGTCGGTCAGGTCTTCGGGCCGGTGCGCGGCGGCATTGCCATCGCCGTGGTGCTTGTCGGGGCGTTGCTTGCGGCCACCACCGGCGTGGTGGCGGCGGCGGTCATTTCGATGGGCCTGATTTCCTTGCCCATCATGCTGCGCTACGGCTACAACCGCTCGATGGCCACGGGCACCATTCTCGCCTCCGGCACGCTCGCGCAGGCCGTACCGCCCTCGCTTGTGCTGATCGTGCTAGCAGACCAGATGGGCCGCTCGGTGGGGGATATGTATGCCGGCGCGCTCGTGCCCGCGCTCATGCTTGTGGGGCTTTACTTGATCTTTGTAAGCCTCGTGGCGCTCTTCAAGCCCAGCTGGATGCCGGCGCTTCCGCCCGAGGCGCGCATCTACCGCGAAGACAACGGTGCCTCGGGACACAAGTCGCTCGCGGTGCTCTTGGCGATTGCCGCCGTGGCGGGCTTTGCGTGGTCGCGTGTGCACGAGGGCATCATCAACCCGCTTGTCAAGCGCACACAGCCAGCGCCGAACGATGAAGTCTTCATTCTCTCGCTCACGGTGGCCTCGCTGGTGGCACTTGTGCTCGCACTCGGCAACCGGTGGCTCGGGCTCAAGCTGATTTCGCGGCTTGCTGAGCGAGTGACCTTTGTGTTGATTCCACCGCTCGTGCTCATCTTTCTTGTGCTTGGCACGATCTTTCTTGGCATTGCCACGCCGACTGAAGGCGGCGCCATGGGTGCGGTGGGTGCGCTCGTCATGGCCGCGTTCAAACGCAAGCTGACGCTTCCGATGCTCAAGCAGGCGCTCGACTCAACCGCGAAGCTCGCAAGCTTTGTGCTTTTCATCCTGATCGGCTCGACCGTATTTAGCTTCACCTTCAACGCGGCCGACGGTCACAAGTGGGTCGAACAACTCTTCGAGGGCCTGCCGGGCGGCGCCTGGGGCTTTCTGATCCTTGTCAATCTGCTGATCTTCATCCTCGGGTTTTTCATCGATTTCTTCGAAATCGCCTTCATCGTGATCCCGCTTCTGGCGCCTGTGGCAGAAAAGCTGCTCGCAGAGATCCTGCCGGGCGTGCCCCCTTCGGCCGTCATGATCTGGTTCGGCGTGATCGTGGCGATGAATTTGCAGACTTCGTTTTTGACACCGCCCTTCGGCTTCGCGCTTTTTTATCTGCGCAGCGTGGCGGCACGCGCCGACTATCGCGATCGGGTCACAGGGCAGCTGATCCCGGCGGTCAAGACCGGGCAGATCTACCGTGGCGCGATCGCCTTTATCGTGCTGCAGCTCATCATGGTTGCGGTGGTAATGCTCAATCCGGGGCTGGTGATCAATAGCCTCGACAGCGGGCCGAAGATCGATCCGGACAAGGTGTTGCTGCCGCCGGCAGAAGGCGCCTCGGGAACATCAGAGGATGACCCGATGAAAATCTTCGAACAAAAGCGCGAGCAAGCCGAGGAAGCTGCCGAGAAGAAATTCACAACCCCCTCGCCGGGTCTGCCCGGGACAGGCGAGGCGCCGGCTCCTCCCAAAGCCGAGGATGACGCTGTCAAGGCGCTGCTTGAAGCCATCAAACGGGAACAGGGCAAGCCGTAAGCGCCAGACGGAGCGGTTGAATCGATCGACGGGGCAGGTGGCTTGTTTGCGTCGCCGCTCGCGGACGGTTCGTGGCAGCTTGAGACCGCTTGGTCTAGGACGAAGCGGGCGGCAGCGTTGCGGCAAACGACGGGCGCTGCTGCAATTTCTGGTAGAGCCTCGCCAGGTTCGGGCGGCTACGGTGCCAGGCGAGATCGGCCAAGCGTAGATCGAGGTAGCCGAGCGCGACGCCGACTGCGATGTCGGCGAGCGTAAACGCTCGCCCGATGCAGTGTTCTCGTCCATTGAGTTCGGCCTCCATGAAATCAAGCGCCGAGACGATCTTGCCACGCTGCCGTTCGATTTGAGCAAGCGAGGAGGCAGTTTGATCAGGCCGCAGCGATTCGAGCCGCGCGAGCACCGCGGCATCGCAGACTCCATCGGCCAGTGCTTCCCAGCGGCGGATCAAGAGCCGCTCGCGGTTATCCTCCGAGAGCAAACGATGCACCGGACTCACATGATCAAGATATTCGACGATCACGCGCGAATCGAACAGCGTCAAACCGTCATCGAGCACGAGTGTCGGGACCTTGCCCAATGGGTTGGCGTGCAAGAGCTCGGCAGCGTCCCGCCAGGGATCGGTCGGGACGAGCTCGAGCTCGATCTTTTTCTCAGCGGCAACGATGCGCACTTTGCGCGCGTAAGGGCTCGTGGGAGAGTAGAGCAATTTGGGCATAAGCGATCGTGAGCAAGTCGGCTTGTGCGTCAGTTAGGACGCAACGACGAGTTTGTGAGCGACAAACCTCGCTGTCGAAGCGGTCGCAGAAGGTTGGGTCTTCCAAGCGGGGCGGTGCGAGCAACGCAACCGTGACACGGCGCTGTGGCAACAGCGCGCGGGCAGACCTCGGCGAAGCGGGCAGCAGGGCCGAGAACTTGTGGACCGGGTCGCCCCCCAAACAACCCCTCCCGGTGCTCCGTGCGCGCCTCCTCTTCGCGCAGGCCAAGGGGAGGAAGAACTCCGCGTCGTTCTTCCCTGCGGCGAATGCCGTCGGGCAAATGCCGACGCAGTCGGCAGAGGGGTTTCTGCACACGGCGGAGAGGCCTTAGGGGTCGGGTCATAATTCAAAAGAGAGCTTACTCGAAGCCCTCGCGACGTTCGAGCGTAACCTCGATCGTTATCACCATCAAAGGCAGCTGCACTACAGTGCAGTCAAGGATCGATGCACCATGTCAGTGCGTTATTTCATGGAATTCCTTTCGTGAAGCTTTCGCCTGAAACGGACCATCAGAGGCTCGCAGCGGAAGAAGCCTTCGCGCTCGAGGCGCTTTCGCCGCTCGACGGTCGCTACGCGGCCAAGCTCGGAGCACTACGCGAGGCGTTCAGTGAATACGCACTCTTGCGCGAGCGCGTTCGGGTTGAAATCGCCTGGCTCAAAGCACTCGCCGACGAACCGGGGATCGTGGAACTGCCCCCGTTTTCGGCCGAGGAGTTGGCGCGGCTCGACCAGCTCGTCGCGTGCTTCACGCCCGCCTCGGCACTCGAGGTGAAGGCCATCGAACGCGAAACCAACCACGACGTCAAGGCGGTTGAGTATTGGATCAAGCGGCAGCTTGCGCCGTATCCCGCCCTCGCGGCCAAGGCCGAGTTCGTGCACTTCGCCTGCACGAGCGAGGACATCAACAACGTCGCCCATGCGCTCATGCTGCGCGAGGGCGTGCATGGCATGTGGCTGCCTTCGCTCGGTCGCGTGATCGACAAGCTCTCTACGTTCGCGCAGGCACATGCCGAAGTACCGATGCTTGCCCGCACCCATGGTCAGGCGGCCACTCCGACGACGGTCGGCAAGGAGTTTGCGCTCTTTGTGAATCGGCTGCGCAGCGCGCGCGAACGCGTGGCCGCCGTGCCGCTTTGCGCCAAGATGAATGGCGCCACCGGCAACTACAACGCGCATCGAGCCGCCTACCCGGCGGTCGACTGGCCTGCGCTTTCGAAGCGCGTGGTCGAATCCCTGGGCCTTACCTGGCAGCCGATGAGCGCGCAGATCGAGCCGCACGATTACATGGCCGAGCTCTTCGATGCCATCGCACGGGCCGATGCGATCCTCATCGATCTCTGCCGCGACCTCTGGGGCTATATCGCCCTTGGCTACTTCAAGCAGAAGCTCAAGGTTGGGGAGGTCGGCTCTTCAACGATGCCGCACAAGGTCAACCCGATCGACTTTGAAAACGCCGAAGGCAACCTGGGCTTGGCCAACGCGCTTTTGCGGCATCTGTCGGAGAAGCTGCCCATTTCACGCTGGCAGCGCGATTTGACCGATTCCACCGTGCTTCGCAACATGGGCGTGGCGGTGGGCTATAGCGTCCTTGCGCTCGATTCGATCGCCCGCGGCCTGGACAAACTCGAGCTCAACACCGAAGCACTGGCGGCTGACTTGGATGCCAACTGGGAAGTGCTTGCTGAGCCGATCCAGACCGTCATGCGCCGCTACGGTGTGGCCGGTGCTTACGAGGCGCTCAAGGAATTGACACGCGGCAAGCGAGTCGATGCAGCCACCTTACGCGCCTTCATTGCCGAGCTGCCGATCCCGGATGCGGCGAAAGCAGAACTTGCCGCGCTCACGCCCGCCACCTACACCGGCCTTGCCGCGGAGCTTGCGCGGCGGTATGGGTAACTCGCTGCGTGTCCTCCGTGTCTTCAGGTCGACCCTCCCGTCTTTAGGCCGTGTGCTTGGCGCTTGGGTTGCGTCTACGGTTTCCTGGCGTCTTCAAACAGCTTGCTCAAGTCTTCAGCGAATCCTGACCGGAAGTCGGCAATTCGGGCTAAGAACTCGTTGACCGCACTCAGGTCAGGTGTTGCGTTCTCTGGTTCGACGAGGACGGACTGACGGAACCTTCGGTAATGCTTGCGAAGCGTGATGAGGCCAACGCCCAGACGGGCGCATGCGGTGGTTATCTCTTCGTACGCATCGTCCGAGTCTTCTGGATGCGCGGGGATGACCAGGTATGCGTAGTTGGCGAACCGACGATGCGCGGCCGCCTCGTAGGCCGAGTTCAGATTCCAGCCGTTGGCTGCTTTTAATTCGTACGTCGTGACAATCGTTTCGGATGTTCTCAAATACTGGTGATTCCGAACTTCGACCGTTACGATGTCTGGATTGCGCCACATACCGCGAAGTCGCATCGCTGAAATGTCGGCCACTACCAAATTGAGTTCGTCGTCCTCTGCGTTACGTCTTAACGTCTGAACAAAAGGCTCGTAGAGGTCCGATTCCTTGCCCGATGGCTGCTTTGCGGTGCTAACAGCCGAGGTCTTTGATTCCAAAAGACGAATACCACCACCGCGACCACGTGCCGAGGCGATCAAGCCTTCGTCAAGCAGCGCTTTCTTGATCTCGGCATATCTCTCATCGGAAAGACCTAAATGGTCTTGGATGCGAGCGTTGGACGCTCGCCCGCCTAGTTGCTCTAGAAGTCTTAGAACCCGCTCTTTGTCTGTCGGTCTCATTCCGGTGATGAGGTAAGGAGTTGACGTGAAGGCGCTAAACGAGTTCGTTGGCAACGCCCCGTTCGAAGTGAATGACCCGATCCGCCACTGCGCGCGTGAAGCGCTCGTTTTGCTCGGAAAGCAGGATGGTGAGCCCTTCGCGCTTGAGTTCGCGCACCGTCTCGGCGATGCGCTCAACCACAAGCGGCGCGAGCCCCTCGGAGGGCTCATCGAGCAGGAGCAGCCGCGGATTGCCCATGAGCGTGCGGGCAAGCGTGAGCATCTGCTGCTCGCCGCCTGAGAGGGCGCTGCCGGGCCGGTCGAGCAATTCGGTGAGCTTCGGAAAGAGCTCGAGTACCCGCTCGCGCGTCCAGGGGCGAAGCCGACTGCCCGAAGCAGGCGCCTTGCGTCCGGCCTCCAGGTTTTCCGCCACGGTGAGCTCGGTGAAGATCCGCCGATCCTCTGGCACATAGCCCACGCCGAGCCGTGCGATGGCATGCGGCGCGAGACCGAGGATCGGCGTACCGTCAAACTCGATGGCGCCCCGCACGTTGCGGGCGAGGCCCATGATCGCGCGCAGCGTGCTCGATTTACCTGCGCCGTTGCGGCCGGCGAGCACAAGCACCTCACCGGCCGAGACGGAGAAGCTCACATCGAAGAGCACCTGCGCTCGCCCGTACCAGAGCGAGAGATCGCGCACCGCAAGCAGTGGCGCGCTCATGGTGCCGCCTCCGCCGCCGTAGCGATGGGCGAGCCGCCGAGGTAGACCTCGCGCACGGTCGCATCCGCCGCCACGGCCTCAGGCGGGCCGTCTGCGATCAGCCGACCGCGGTGCATGACCAGAATCCGGTCGGCATAGCCGAACACCACGTCCATGTCGTGCTCGGTGAAAAGCAGGGCAAGCCCTTCGCGCCGCGCCGTTTCGCGAGCAAGCTGCATGAGCGCGCCCCGCTCCTCGCCGCTCATGCCGGCTGTGGGTTCATCCATCAAAAGCACCCGCGGCGCCCCGGCCAGCGCCACCGCAAGCTCGAGCCGCTTCAGGTCGCCGTAGGCCAGCGCCGCGCAGGGCGCCTCCGCCAGCCGCTCAAGTCCCAGGCGCGCCAGAAGCGCTCGCGCGCGGTCTTCGTGGGCGCCTCGGCGAGCAAAGGCATACCGCAGCGCCCACGCCCAACCTTCTCGGCTTGCAAGTGCCAGGAGCACATTGTCGATCACCCGCATCGAAAGAAAGTTCGCGGTGATCTGAAAGGTGCGCGCGATGCCCACGTGAAAGCGCTCGGCCGGAGAAAGCGCCGTGATGTCGCGCCCGTCGAGCCGGACGCTGCCGCGATCCGGCCGAAGCTGGCCGTTGAGCAGGTTGAAGGTGGTGGTCTTGCCGGCTCCATTGGCGCCGATCAGTGCCACGGCCTCGCCTGCCGCGACCGAGAAGGAAACCTCGCGCACCGCCTGCACGCCGCCGAAGCGTTTGACGAGCCCGGTGGCTTCAAGCCGTGGCGCGCTCATGGCTGCCTCCGTGCGCCTTGGCGCTGCTGCCACGCGGCAAGCGTTCCCAACACCCCGCGCGGAGCCACCAGCACCACGGCAAGAATGGCCGCCCCGAGGGCTGCGCGCCAGTATTCGGTCGCCCGCGCCAGAACATCGGCAAGCCATGTGAAAAGCGCTGCCCCGAGCACCGGACCGAAGAGCGTATTCAGCCCGCCGAGGAGCACCATCACCAGCGCATCCACCGAGCGCGGAATCGAAAGCACATCCGGGGAAATCGAACCTTTCGAGAAAGCATACACCGCCCCCGCAAGCCCGGCAAGCGCCCCGCCCACCGTGAAGGCTGTCCACTGCAGGCGCGTGGCGGCAAGCCCGATCGCCTCGGCCTTCACGCGTGCATCGCGCACCGCGCGCAGCGCATGCCCGAACGGCGTGAGCGCAAGCCAGGCGATGAGCAGCACCCCGCCGCCGCAGAGCGCAAGCGCGAAAAGGTAGAAGCGGTTTCGCTCGGCCAGCGCCTCGGGCGGCCAGACGCCGGTCAAGCCGTTGCTGCCGCCCGTGACCGCGTCCCACTGAAACACCACCGACCAGACGATCTGCGCGAAGGCAAGCGTGAGCATCGCCATGTAGGTGCCGGAGAGCCGCACCGAAAGCGCCCCGAAAAGCGCCGCGGCGAGTGCGGCAAGCGCCAATCCCGCGCCGAGCGCCATCGCAAACGGCCAGCCGGCCTGCGCCGCAAGCGCCGCCCCGTAGGCCCCAAGGCCGAAGTAGGCCGCGTGCCCGAACGAGCCCATGCCGCCCGTGCCGATGATGAAGGCGAGGCTTGCCGCAAAAAGCGCGAACACCGCGATGTCGGTGGCGAGCACCGCGCTGTAGTCATCGAGCACCACCGGCACCACGGCCGCGGCCAGGCAGCCCCCCGCCACCCAGGCGAGCGTGCGCGCCGAAGGGGCAGGGCGCGGCTCGTAGAGCGCTTCGCGATCGGCAGGCCCATGCCGAAGCGGTCGGCCGAAGAGCCCATGGGGACGCAGCAGGAGCACCACGGCCATCACCAGAAACTCCGCCACCAGCGTGAGCTTGGTGAAATCGAGCGTGAGCGTGCCAAGGTTCACCTGCCCAAGCGCGATGCACCACGCCTTCACAAGCGAGACGATCACCGCCGCGACGAACGCGCCGGGGATCGACCCAAGGCCCCCGATCACCACCACCACGAAGACATCGGCAATGAGCGCCAGATCGAGCGCGAGGCTGGCCGGCTCGCGCGGCAACTGCAGCGCCCCGCCCAGGCCCGCAAGCGCGCTTCCGAGCGCGAACACCGCCGTGAAGAGCGCGCGCTCGTTGACCCCCAACGCCGAGGCCATCTCCCGGTCCTCGGTGGCCGCCCGCACGAGGAGCCCGAAGCGCGTGCGCCGCGTGAGGAAGGTGAGCAGCGCGAGCATCGCAACGCCGATCGCGATCAGGCAGAGATCCCAGATCGGAAACGCCCGCTCGCCCAGCGTGAGCGCACCGCCAAGCATCCCCGGCGCGCGCGGTCCGAGCCGATCCTCCGGCCCCCAGATCGCAAGCGCTACATCCTTGAGGATCAGCACGAGCGCGAAGGTGGCGGTCAGTTGCAAAAGCTCGGGCGCCGCGTAGATACGCCTGAGGATCGTGGTCTCGATCGCCACCCCCAGAAGCGCCACCGCGGCCGCGGCCGCCGCGAGCCCGGCCCAGAACCCGGCCGCCCCACCCACCGCCTCCGCCACCGTGAGCGCCACATAGACGCCCAGCATGTAAAAGCTGCCGTGGGCGAAATTCACGATCCGGGTCACGCCGAAGATCAGCGTCAACCCCGCCGCGACCAAAAAGAGCGAGGCGGCCGAGGCAAGGCCATTCAACGACTGAATCAGGAAGGCCGACATGGGCGGCAAGGATAGCGCTCGGTCTCGTGCGGCCTTGGCTTGCGCGCCTGGCTTGTCGAGCCGGTGTTGCAAGCTTGCTTTTGCTTCAGCGGGGAACCAATCGCCCTAGAATTGCTCGAAGACGCACGAACGATTTCACGGGCCCGAACTTGGATTCGACGGGAGTACGGAGATCGGTTCGGGGCATGCCGAGGCGGTATACCTCGTAAATCCTGCCACTCGCATTAACTGCGAACGACAGCTTCTACGGCGAAAGCCGTCTCGCGGCCTAACCAACGTCCGCGAGTGCCGCACCGACGGGCGTGAACGTCGGGCCGGGCAACCGGCACGCGGTATCCCCTAACCACGCTGGGTTGCGCGGGTGTCCGTGACGCGCGGCCGAGATCGAGCGGACTGGCCCGAGGCGAGTGTGCCCCTGCACGCGCCGAGGGCGAGACCCAAACCAGCGGGCTAAGCATGTAGTCCTGACCATCGAAGGCTTTCGGACGCGGGTTCGATTCCCGCCGGGTCCACCACCAAAAATGCAAAGGGTCGCCATGGGGCGGCCCTTTGGCTTTTGGGCGGCGCTGCTGGTGAGGCGGGGATCGAACCCGCGGCCACGCGGGGCGAGGCCCGCGGCTCCAGCCGCACCTGCGTGCGGCTGGACGGAGCCGAGCGACAGCGCGCATGCAAGCGCGCTGGCTGGGTGATTCCCGCCGGGTCCACCAACCAACACAAACGCCCCCTCGCGGGGCGTTTGTGTTGGTTGGTGCACGCGACGCGATGTCGAACCGGCGTCCGCGGACGCGGGCGCGAGCTGGAGCGCACCGCGGGCAGCGCGCGAGTCGCGATGAACAGCGAGGGATTTTCCGGCAGCGCCTATTCCGGGCGGCAGAATGTGGCGCCATGCCCGCCCGCGCTCATCCGCTCCTTGGCCTCCTTGCTGTGCTGCTAGCGGCCGCGCTGTGGGGCACGACCGGCACGGCGCAGGCGCTTACCGGCGGGGCGCTCTCCGCGCTCTGGTTCGGGGCGCTGCGGCTTGCCTTTGCGGCGGTCTTCTTCCTCGCTTTTGCCGGTGTGACCGGGGTGCTCGCTCGCGGTGCTTGGCGCGGGCTGTCGCCGGGTGCGGCGATCGGTGCCGGGCTGTGTATGGCGACCTACAACCTCGCCTTTTTTGCGGGGGTGAAGCTGACCGGCGTGGGCATGGGCACCGCGATCGCGCTCGGCAGCGGGCCGATCTGGGCGGGGCTCCTTCAGGGCTTGATCGAGCGCCAGCCGCCAACGGCGGCGTGGTGGCTGGGCACGGCGATGGCCGTGGCGGGCGGGGCGCTCCTCACCGCGGGCGGCGAGGGCGCGGGAGCCTCGGCGCTTGGCGTCGCGCTGTGCCTCGTCTCCGGGCTCGCCTACGCGGTCTACACGCTGCTCAACCAGCGCTTGGTCGGGCAGGCTCCTGCTGCCTTGATCACGCTTTCAGCCTTCAGCGTGGCCGCTGCGGTTGCGCTGCCGGTCGCAGGCATCCACGCCGGGTTGCCGCAGCTTGGCCGAGCGGAGTGGATCGCCACGGCCTACACCGGCATGGTGACTGCAGGCATCGGCTACCTGCTCTATAGCGCCGCGCTGCGCCATATTCGACCGGCCACAGCGGTGACGCTTGCGCTCGTCGAACCGGTGGTGGCCTTTGCGCTTGCCGTCTTCGTGCTCGGTGAGCCGACGGGCGGCGGGCCGTGGGTCGGCCTGCTGCTGGTGCTCGGCGGCGTGCTTATGGTGGGTCGCGCGGAACTCGCGAGAACTTCGGGCTGAAGTCAGGCCCGCACGGCTTGCACGGCGGAGCTGTGACGCGCACCATGCTGCCGGTCCCGCACGCTGCGCGCGAATGCAGCCAACGTCGGCGTGTTTCGAGCCTCAAAGGTCAGAGCGCAACGATCCCGGGTGTCCACGCTTGTGTGTTCAGCCCAGCACGCGGCAGACTCCGGGCAAGCCGTGGCTCTCCTCCCTCGGGCATGACCACCCAAGTCCTCTGGTTCAAACGCGATCTTCGGCTCGAGGATCACGCACCGCTCGTTCAGGCGGCCGCACGCGGGCCAGTGCTTGCGCTCTGGCTCGATGAGCCCGGTTACTGGGCCGGGGAGGATGTCTCGGCGCGGCAGCGCGCCTGGTCCTTCGCCTGCGTGGCCGATCTCGACGGGCGGCTGCGTGCGCTTGGCGGGCGGTTGTGGGTGTTGCCGCTTGATGCGCCGGAAGCCTTCGCACGGCTGCGCTCGGCGCTTGGGCCGTTTGCGCTCTGGAGCCATGAGGAGACCGGTAGCGGCTGGACCTACGTCCGCGATCGCGCGGTCAGGCGCTTCTGCCGCGAGCACGGGATCGACTGGCATGAGCGGCCCTCGAACGCGGTTGTGCGGCGGCTCGATTCGCGCGACCGTTGGAGCGCGCATTGGGATCGGCGGATGCGGGAGCCGCCCTTGGAGGTACCGGGTGCGATTCGCTTTGCCTGCCTGCCGGATGCGCTTGCTGCACTTGCGGTGGACCCGGCCGAGGAGGCGCAGCGGGCCTCGCCCCACCTGCACCGAGCGCCGTTCGCACCGGGGCGGGCAGGGGGAAAGCGCGCGCTCGAGCGCTTTCTGACCGAGCGCCTTAGCCGCTACCGGCGCGGCATGTCCTCGCCCTTGACCGCGTGGGAGGATTGCTCACAGCTTTCGGCGCACTTCGCGTGGGGGACGCTTTCGATTCGCGAGGCGGTGCATGCGGTCATCGAACACCGCCGCAGCCTGCTCGCCCTGCCGCGTGAGGCGCGTCCGCCTGGGGCGCTTGAGGGCCTGAAGAGCTTCGAGGCGCGGCTGCACTGGCACTGCCACTTCATCCAGAAACTGGAAAGCGAACCGGCGCTTGAGTTTCGCAACCTGCATCGCAGCTACGACGGCCTGCGCAACGAGGGCGAACTCACCGCGTTCGAGCGCGAGCGCCTGGCGCGCTGGGCGGAGGGCACGACCGGCTGGCCGATGGTCGATGCCTGCATGCGGGCACTGGCCACAACCGGCTGGCTCAACTTCCGCATGCGTGCGATGCTCATGAGCGTGGCGGCGTATCCGCTCTGGTTGCACTGGCGCGCGCCGGGGCTGCATCTGGCGCGGCTTTTCATCGATTACGAGCCCGGTATCCATTGGCCGCAAGTGCAGATGCAATCCGGCACGACCGGCATCAACGCGGTGCGCATCTATGACCCGATCAAACAGAGTCGGGATCACGATCCGGAGGGTGAGTTCATTCGTCGCTGGTTGCCTGAGCTGCGTGCGCTTGCGGATCCCTACCTGCATGAGCCGTGGCTCGCACCGGTGCCGCCGCGCGGCTATCCAGCGCCGCTGGTGGATGTGAAGGCGGCCAGTCGCGAGGCCGCCGCGCGTATCCACGCTCTTCGACGTACGGGCCAGGCGCGGGCGGAAGCTGCGCGGGTCTATGCCGAGCACGGCTCGCGGCATCCGGGGCGCGAGGGCCTGCGTCGCGGGCGGCCACGGCGCCGCACACCAACCGATTCAGCGCCCGAGCAGGCGGAGCTGTTTTGACCGACCCCTCTGTCGGCTCGCGCCGACGTCTCCCCTACGGCTAACGCCGCAGGGGAGAACAACAAGTCCTCCCCTTCGCTTGCGAAGGGGAGGTCCGCGCGAAGCGCGGGAAGGGGTTGGCGGAGCAACGCTCGTGCACACTTGGCCCTGCATGATTCAGGCAGCGCTTGAGCGATATCAACTTCCGATCTATCTCGTCGCGATCGGCGCAGGTCTTGGGCTGGGCAGTGTGCGGCCCACGCTGCGCGAGCCCTTCGAAGCCTTGCTCTGGCCCGCGCTCGCGCTGCTTTTGTTTGCGACCTTCCTGCAGATCCCGCTTCTGCATCTGCGCGAAGCCTTTGCCGACCGACGGTTCCTGAGCGCCAACCTGATCGGCAACTTCCTCTTGGTCCCCGCAGTGCTTGCGCTCGTGCTGCCGCTTTTGCCGGAGGATCCCGCGGTGCGGCTTGGCGTGGTGCTTGTGCTGGTGGTGCCGTGCACGGACTGGTTTATCACCTTCACCGCGCTTGGCCGCGGTGATGCGGCGCGAGCGCTTGCGGTCACACCGGTCAATCTCGTGTTGCAACTCTTGCTTCTGCCGGTGTACCTGTGGCTACTCGTGCCGACGGCCGATCTCGCGCGGGCCTTTGCTTGGACCGAGGTGTTGCCGGCAGCCCTGGCGTTGATCGCTGTGCCGCTTGCCGCTGCGGGGCTTGCCGAGCGCTGGATCGAGGCGCCTGGGGCCCCTTCCACGCGCGCGCGTTGGCGGGCGTGGGCGGCGCTTTGGCCGGTGCCGCTTCTGGCGCTCGTGGTTTTTTTGATCGCTGGGGCGCAGGTCGGCACAGTGCGTGGCCAGACGATCACACTTTTGGCGGTGGTGCCGGTTTTCGTCGGCTACCTGGCATTGGCGCTTGTTCTTGCCCGGTGCTTGGCCCGATTCGGCGGACTGGCGCCGCCAGCCGGGCGGACGCTGGCCTTCAGCCTCGGCACCCGCAACTCCTTTGTGGTGTTGCCGCTTGCGCTCGCGCTGCCGCCCGGATGGGAGGGCACGGCGGTGGTGATTGTCGTGCAGTCGCTCGTCGAGCTCGGCGGAATGGTTGTCTTCCTGGCCGTGGTGCCGCGGCTTTTTCGGAGCTGAGCGCTCGGCGCGGGCTTGCCATGCTCGGTTGCGCGCTATGCTCGCGCGCTATGAGCCGTGGCGCAGCATCGGTCTTTGGCCTCATCGTCATTGGCGATGAGATCCTCACTGGCCGTCGTGCCGACAAGCATTTGTCGAAGGTGATCGAGTTGCTCGCAGCCCGTGGGCTTGCGCTTTCGTGGGCGCACTACGTGGGCGATGATCGCGCGCGTATCGCGGAGGTGCTGCGGCGCGCCTTCGCAAGCGGCGACATCGTGTTTTCAACCGGTGGGATCGGAGCCACGCCCGACGATCACACGCGACAGGCGGCCGCGGAAGCGCTTGGGCGGCGGCTCGTGCTTCATCCCGAGGCCGAGCGGCTCATCCGCGAGCGCATGCAGGAGGTGGCGCGCGAGCGCGGTGAGCCCTACGATCCCGAGCGGCCCGACAATGTGCATCGGCTCAACATGGGCGTCTTTCCCGAGGGCGCAACGATCATCCCGAATCCGTACAACAAGATCCCCGGGTTTTCGGTGGGGGAAGTGCACTTCCTGCCGGGCTTTCCGGTGATGGCGTGGCCGATGATCGAGTGGCTGCTCGATACCCGCTATGCGCATTTGCATCGCCGCGGCGCGGCGCTCGAGCGCTCGGTGGTTGTATTCGGCGCCTACGAGGCGCAACTCACCCCGCTCATGGAGGCGATCGAACGCGACCATCGGCAGGTGCGTGTGTTTAGCCTGCCCTCGGTTGACCATCCGGAATTGGGCCGCCATGTCGAGCTCGGTCTCAAGGGGCCGCCTGAGGCGGTCGATGCCGCCTGGCCGGCGCTCATGGAAGGTTTGCAGTCGCTTGGTGCGCGGCTGGGGCCAGAGGCACGGCGCATCTGAATCGACGTTTTGAATGCAAGGAGTGTGTTCATGTCATCCCTCATCGAGACGCTCTCGGCCAAGGCCGAACCCTTCATCGCGATCCGGCGCCAGATCCACCGCGAGCCCGAGCTGGGCTTCGAGGAAGAGTTGACCTCCGCGCTCGTCGCTGAGCGCTTGCAGTCGTTCGGCTACACGGTGCATCGGGGGCTGGCGAAGACCGGCGTGGTCGGCGTACTCAAAAAGGGGACGAGCGCGCGTTCGATTGGGCTTCGCGCGGACATGGATGCGCTGCCGATTCTGGAGGCCAATCGCTTCGCGCATGCGAGCCGCTTTCCGGGCAAGATGCACGCCTGCGGTCATGACGGGCACACGGCGATGCTGCTTGCGGCGGCGGAGCACCTCGCGCAGACCCCCTTTGATGGAACGCTCCACCTGATCTTTCAGCCGGCCGAGGAAGGCCAAGGCGGTGCGCGGCGCATGGTTGAAGAGGGGCTCTTCGAGCGCTTTCCGTGTGATGCGGTGTTTGCGATGCACAACATGCCGGGCTTGCCGCAAGGCCACTTTGCCATCCGGCCCGGCCCGGCCATGGCTTCTTCAACCACGGTGACCGTGCGTCTGGCCGGCAAAGGCGGCCACGGCGCGATGCCGCATCATGCCAATGACGTGGTTGTGGCGGGTTCGAGCATCGTGATGGCGCTTCAGACGATCGTTGCGCGAAACATCGATCCTCTGGCGATGGCGGTGGTGACCGTGGGGGCATTTCATGCGGGCGAGGCGCCCAATGTGATCCCGGCTTCGGCGGAGATGAGGCTGTCCGTGCGCTCGCTCGATCCCGAGGTCGATCGGCTGCTTGAACGGCGTATCCGTGCCGTGATCGAGGGGCAGGCAGCGAGTTACGGCGTGACCGCCGAGATCGACTACGACCGACGCTATCCGGTGCTTGTGAACCACCTGCGCGAAGCGGAGCTTGCCTGTGAGGTCGCGCGCGATCTGGTTGGACCTGAGCGGGTGCGCTGGAACGCACCGCCCGTGACCGGTAGCGAGGACTTCGCCTTCATGCTGGAAAAGGTCCCAGGCTGCTATCTCTTCATCGGCAACGGCGATGGCGATTCACCCGGCGCCTGCATGGTGCACAACCCGAACTACGACTTCAACGACGCCAACATTGCGGTGGGGGCGGCGTTCTGGGTGGCGCTCGTGAAGCGGGTGCTGGCCACGGACTAAGCCTTACTTCCCTCCCGGGGCAAAGGCAGCCGTCGGCGCGGCCGAACGAGGGGTCATGGCGCAAACTGCTCGAGCGCCTGACCTCGAAAAGCGAGAGGTCGCCTCTTCAACCCCTCCGGCGCTTCACGCGCCACCTCCCCTTCGCAAGCGAAGGGGAGGACGATTTTCGAGTTCTCCCCTGCGGCGCGAGCGCCACTGACCGCGGAGCAGAGCGATTTTGTGCGGAGGACGGCTTTCGAGTTCTCCCCTGCGGCGCAAGCCGTAGGGGAGATGCCGACGCAGTGGGCAGAGGGGTCGACCGCACACACAACCCCTCCGGCGTTCCACGGGCCACCTCCCCCTCGCAAGCGAAGGGGAGGCAATGCTCGAGCTGTCCCTCGGCTTCGGCGTCACTCGAAAACACTGCTAGAGATCGAGATGAAGAGCCTGGCCGTTTCCCGGTCCTCCCTCTCCCACCGGGAAAGGCAGGCGCGTAGCGCTAGGCGAGGGTGGCGAGCCTTCGCTTCAGCGCACCCGCCGGAACTGAATCGGCGGGGCGCGCTCACCGACGGCGCGGGCGCGGAAGCCGTTGCCGGTCTCTTCGACCTGATAGCGGTTGAAGCCAAGGTAGAGCTCGCCGTTGCGGAAGTAGCCATCCATCCGCGCCCGGTTGGGCAGCATCAGTGCGACCACGCCGTCGGAGTAAACCGCGAGCTCGACCGCTCCCCCGAACTCCTCGGCATGAGCCGTGAACACCCCAATTGCATAGGGCGGAGGCGGCTCAGCCCAGCTTTGATGCAAGTTGCCTGCGACGGGATTCGGATCAGGACGCGCGCTCCACTGTGGGCCGCTGCCGCGAATTTCGATGCGCCACTGCTGGTTTTCGCCCCCGTGGCAGTCGTATTGCTGGATGTTCACACCGTCCTCACCGCGCCCGCCTTCGAGATCGAGACATTTGCCGCTGCCCACATTGATGAAGCGACTAAAGCCCCGGCCAGCCGGTTCGATACGCCAGCGCTGATGCGCGCTGCCGTACCAGGTCTGTTGCGCGACGTTGGCACCGCTGCGATAGTCTCCGTAGACATCCATGACCTTGCCGCTTGCGCGTGAGACGATCGCATGCTCGCCGCGGCCGAGGTCGATCACATCCCAGAGCTGTGCGTCGGTGCCGTTACAGTGCCACTGACGGATGTTGACCCCGTCCTCGCGCCGCGATCGCTCCACATCGACGCATTTGCCGGTGGCGCGCGAGACGATCATGCCTGCGTAGACAAGGCGTCCCTGTGGACGCGCTTCAACCGCGACAGGCGGCACCGGCGGTGAAACGACCGCCGGCGGACGGCCGGGTAGCGCTGGCCCGCCAGCCACAGCAGGGCGCAGCTGCCAGAGCTGGTTGGCACCCCCCGTGCAGCGGTATTGCTGAACGTTCGCGCCGGGCTGACGAGACCGAAATTCGACATCGAGGCACTTGCCGCTGCCTTGGTTGACGATCTGCACGAGATCCCGGCCCATGTTTTCCACGCGCCAGCGCTGCGCGAAGGTGCGGTTCCAGCCCCACTGCTGGACGTTGGCGCCGTCTTCCATCGAACTGCGCGTGACATCGAGCGCATAGCCAGTGTCTTCGTTGATGATGGCGAACTCGCGCCCGCCCAGGTCGCGCAGCGACCAGACGGTGCCGGCGCTGCCACAGGTGTCTTGGATGACATTGGAGCCCTCGCCACCCCAGCCGGCCTGTACCGCAAGGCACAGACCGCTGTTGGCGCTGACGATGTAGCCGGTTTTCCAGAGTCGGCCGTCGCGGACCGGGTCGGGGCGGCTGGGGCCGATCTGAATCGTGATCTGCGCGGCGGCGACACCAACCGCGAGGCTGCCAGCGATTGCCAGCGCAGCACGAAGCGGGCGTTTCATGGATCCTCCCTCCTGACACGTTGCGATTTCGAGCATAAACGCATCAGGCGAGCAAACAGTGCACCGCAGCGAGATCCTCAACCGCTGTGCCGACCGACTTGAACAGCGTGATGTCGCTTGCGCTTTCGCGCACCGGATGAGCGCCTGCCAGCCATTCGGAAAGTTCTGCTTTGATCGCATCGCGTGAGATCACCCCCTGTTCAAGCGGTTGCACCAAATCGCCGGCTTCGGAGAGCGCCCCGGCATAGGTGTCAACCAGGATGCGGCTTTTGCGCACGGCCTCATCATCGGCTTCGCGCATCGTGCGTCGAAAGCCGCCGACCAGGTCGAGGTGTGTGCCGGGTGCGAGCCACTCGCCACAGATGATCGGTGCGTCGGCGGTGGTGGCGGCGCTGATGAGTCCGCTTTGGGCCACCGCTTCGGCGAGCACATCGGCCACCTCGACCGGGCGGCCGGCGCATTCCGGGCTCGCGGCGATGGCGGCAGCGCAGGCCTGCGCGCGTTCGTGCCGTCGTCCCCACACGCTCACGCATTCGATGCGCGGGTTGAGCGCGAGGTGTGCACGTGCGAGCCAGGGCGCGAGCTGCCCCGTGCCAATGACGAGGAGTCGTTCGGGCCTTGGCGCAAGCCTCGCCGCCACGAGGGCCGAAGTGGCGGCAGTGCGGCGCAGCGTGACCGCTTCGCCGTCGAGCGCCGCAAGGGGCGCACCACTTGCTCGATCAACGACCAGCACGGTGGCCTGCACCGACGGCGTTGCCGCGGGCAGCACCGTGACGAGCTTGGTGATTACGAAGCGTTCATCCCAGGCCGGCATGAGCAGCAAGTGATCGCGTTCGGCAAGCGCATGCACATGACGCACAGGCACGGTTGGCTGCGCAAGAAACAAGCGCTCGATCGCGGCGGCCAGGCGCGGCCAGTCGAGTGCGGCATGGACCTCAGCGGCTGAGTAGACTCGAAGCATGATTCAGGCGGGGCGAGGGTGCGAAGGTGAAGGAGGCTGACTCACCGCGCATTCTCATCATCGGGGCCGGCGTCATGGGCGCGGCGAGCGCCTACTTTCTTGCGGCGCGCCACGGCGTGCGTGCCACACTGCTCGAACGCGACCTGAGTTTCGCACGCGCCTCGAGCGCACGCTCGGCCAGTTCCATCCGCCAGCAGTTCACAACCGCCGTCAACATCGAGCTTTCGCGCCGCAGCTGGCAATTTCTTGCCCAAGCGGCGGAGGCGCTTGCCGTGGACGGGATCGCCCCAGCGCTTGCTCTCGAGGAACGGGGCTATCTCTACCTGGCCACCGAGGCACAGCGCGAAAGCCTCTGGCAACGCTACCGCTTTCAACGCGAGCAGGGCGTTGCCGTGCGCTGGCTCGAGGCCCGCGAACTGGCTGCGCAGTGGCCTTGGCTCATCGTGGAGGATCTGGCCGCCGGCGTCTGGGGCGAGCGTGAGGAGGGCTGGTTCGACGGCCCGGCGTTGCATGCGGCTTTTCTGCGTAAAGCGCGCTCGCTCGGGGTTCGGCTTGAGCGGGTCACCGTGAATCGCCTCATCGCCGACGGCCGGCGGGTCGTGGCGGTCGAGACCGCCGAGGGCGAGAGAATGGCCGCCGACGCTGTGCTGGTTGCGGCCGGGGCGTGGAGCGGGGCGCTCGTTGCCACGCTCGGGGACGTGTTGCCCATCGCGCCTAAAAAACGCGATGTGTTCGTGCTCGATTCACCGGCGCGGCTTGAGCGCTGTCCGCTGGTGATCGATCCTTCGGGGGTCTGGTTTCGACCGGAAGGCGGTGGCTTTCTGGCCGGTGCGCCGCCGCGCGCAAGGCCTGGCGAGCCTTTGGATCCCGATGAAGCACCGCTTGAGGCCATCGACTACGGACTCTTCGACGCGGTCATCTGGCCGGCGCTTGCGCGTCGGGTCGTCGGGTTCGAGGCGCTTCGGGTGCGATCGGCCTGGGCCGGCTACTACGAGATGAGCGGCTTCGACCACAACGCTTTCGTCGGCCCGTGGCCGGGCGTCGAAGGCTTGTGGGTGGCGGCCGGTTTTTCCGGGCATGGCATGCAGCAGGCGCCGGCGGTCGGCGAGGCGGTCGCGCTGATGATTGTGGGTGAATCGGTGCCGTGGCTCGCGCCGCTATCGCCGATGCGCTTCTTCGAAGGGCGGCCGCTCGTCGAGGGAAATGTGATCTAAAGCCGCAGCGCGCCCAACCTGCGGCGACTAACTCCACAGCTGCACGAGCCAGTAGCCAATGAGGCCCGCGGCGATGCACATGAGGCCGACCGTGCGTAACTGCCCGTCGCTCAACTGCGCGGCGCGCTGCATCGTCTCGCGCCACTGCGCGGGGAAGAGAAAGGGCATCAAGCCCTCGAGCACGAGGACCAGGCAGATCGCTGCGATCAAGTCACTCATCAGGGGCGTGTGCCGAGGAGGCCACGCGAGCGTTGCCGTGGGCTAACGCGCGCGCCCGTCACGGGCTCCTTGGCGCAAGAAACGGAAGAACTCCGAGTTCGGATCGAGCACGAGCACGTCGCTCTTGTTCGCGAATGAGGCCTTGTACGCTTCGAGCGAGCGGTAGAAGGCGTAGAACTCCGGATTGATGCCATAGGCGCTTGCATAGATGGCCGTGGCCTTGGCGTCGCCCTGGCCCTTTTGTTCCTGGGCCTTCTTGTAGGCCTCGGCCAGGATCACCTGCGCCTGCTTGTCGGCCTCAGCCTTGATGCGTTCGCTTTCGGCTGCGCCGGTCGAGCGTAGCTCTGCGGCAACCCGCTGACGCTCCGAGCGCATGCGGTCAAACACCGCGTTGGTGACGCGCTCGTCGAGATCCACCCGCTTGAGTCGGACATCCACCACATTCACACCGATTTTGGCCGCATCGGGCTGCACCCGTTCGCGCACGATGTTCATGACGCGGTCGCGGTCGGTGGTGACGACTTCCTGCAGCGTGCGTTTGCCAAATTCCTCGCGGATCGTGGCCGTGATCACTTGCGAGAGTCGGATTTGCGCCTGACGCTCGTCGGTGCCGACGGCTTGGCGGTAGAGCCGCGCGTCCGTGATGCGCCATTTGACGAAGTAATCCACAAGCAGCGGCTCGTTGTCTTTGGTGATCATGCGTTCGCTTTCCGGTTCATCGATCGTCAGCAGCTGCTTGCTGAAGCGATCGACCGACTGAATGAACGGCAGCTTGGCCGAAAGGCCCGGCTGATCGACGGTGCGGACGACTTCACCCAACTGTCGAACGACGGCGATCTCGCGTTCGTCAACGACGAAAAGGATCTGCGAAAGGCCGAAGATTGCAAGCAGTGCGAGGGTCGAAAGCGTAGCGAAACGGTTCACGGCACGCTCCAAGGTCAAGGTCGGCTATCGCGGCCGCTGCGGCCGCTGTCGCGCGCGTTAGTTCTCTCGGTGGCCGTCGAGGCCCCCGGGGCCGGCGATGCGGCGGGGGCCGGGGAGACGCTCGAGGAGGGTAATTCGGAGCTCGCGGCGGCCGCCTCACGCGTGGCTTGCATCAGCCGGTCGAGCGGTAGATAGAGCAGGCTGTTGCCACCGGAGCGTTGATCGACGAGCACTTTACTGGCATTGCCGAGCACGGTTTGCATCATTTCGATGTAGAGCCGCTCACGGGTGACGCCGGGAGCCTTGTTGTATTCGGCCACAATCGAGCGAAAGCGCGCCGCATCACCCTCGGCGCGCGCTACCACCGATTGCTCGTAAGCGGCGGCCTCCTCAAGCAAGCGCGAAGCGCGGCCGCGCGCTTCGGGAACGACCCGGTTCGCATAGGCCTGGCCTTCGTTGCGCACGCGCTCGGCGTCCTGCTGCGCCTTGACCACGTCCTGGAAGGCATCGACCACCGCCTCGGGGGCAGCGCTTTGCAGGTTGAGTGCGCGGATCGTGATGCCGGTTCCGTAGCGGTTCAAGATCTCCTGCAACAGCTGCCGGGCATCGGCCGCCACCTTCTCGCGGCCTTGGGAGAGCAGAAAGTCCATCTTGTAACGGCCCACCACCTCGCGCATGGCACTTTCGGCCGACTGGATCACGGCCTGATCGGGACGTCGGTCGTTGAACAGATAAGCCCGCGCATCATTGAGCACATACTGCACGGTGAAGTTGATATCGATGATGTTCAGGTCTTCGGTCAGCATGAGCGATTGCTTGGCATCCTTGCTGCGCTGCGGGCCACGCGTGCCGATCTCGACGTTTCGTACATCGGTCAAGCGCACCTTGGTGACGGTGTCGATCGGCCAGGGCAGGCGCCAGTTGAGACCTGGACCCGTGGTTTCGAGGTATTTGCCGAAGCGCTGCACGACCCCGCGCTCGCGATCGTCGACGACGTAGAAGCCGGAGGCGAGCCAGAGCAATACCGCTAAGCCGAACAACAGCCCGAAGCCGCCGGCGGCAGCGCGCGGGTTGATCGACGGCAGTTGAGGTCCTCCCGCGCCGCTACCGCCACCACCGGTTCCGCGCATGGTCGGGCGTCTGCGTCGTTTGCCGCCGAAGATTTCGCCGAGACGCTCGTTGAGCTTTTTGAGCAGCTCATCGAGATCAGGAGGGCCGCTCGATGGACCGCTTCCGCCCGGACGTCCGCCTTCCGGCGCACTGCCGCGCGACTCTCCGCGGGTTTCGGCCGACTCGGTCGGTTTGTCCGTCGCGGGGGAAGTGGCCGGCGGTGCCGGCGACGGCGAATCCGCGCCGTTTGTTGCGCCAGGTCGGGCAGCGCTTGGCTTGCGACCCCACTGGGGATCGTTGAGCGACATCAGAATGCGATCAAACAGCGATCGCCACGATTGCAGCACACGAGCGGCAAACACTTTCATAGGGAACTGCTGTCATCGAACTCGTCGCAGCGCTTGGCCTCAAGCAGCGCAGCCGCGGGGGCAGCTACACACGAGCTCCAGGTTGGCAAGGTCATCTCGGGTCGGCACGTTGAGTCGGGGAACTGCGCCTGCAGCGCGGCCCGAAGTGCAGGAATACCCGCGCCGGTCTGGGCCGAGACGAAGATGCGCGTGATGCGACCTGTGCTGTCGCGTTCGACTCGTCCAGCCTGATCGGCTAGGGGGGGCAAATCGCATTTGTTGACAAGGGTCAGGCGCGGAATATGCGCCGCACCGATCTCTTCGAGTACCGATTCGACCGCCTCGACCTGACGCTCGCGTTCCTCGCTTGCGCCGTCGACCACATGCAACAGAAGATCGGCCTCGGTTGCCTCCATGAGCGTTGCACGGAAGGCCGAGACCAGTGCATGCGGCAGGTCGCGCACGAAGCCTACCGTGTCCGACACGACGATCGGACGGGCTCCGGGGAGATAGAGTCGACGCACGGTCGTATCGAGCGTCGCGAAGAGCTGGTCGGCGGCAAAGCTACGCGCAGCGGTCAAGCGATTGAACAGCGTTGACTTGCCGGCATTCGTATAGCCGACGATGCCTACGCTGACGACCTCGCGCCGCTGGCGCAGTCGCCGTTGGGTTCTGCGCTGCCGCGCGATGCGTTCGAGGCGTTCCCTGAGAGCGCGGATGCGCGTCGCGATCAATCGGCGATCGAGTTCGAGCTGCTGCTCACCGGGTCCGCGCAAACCGACGCCGCCGCGTTGCCGCTCGAGGTGCGACCAGCCGCGTACGAGGCGGGTTGACAGGTGCTCCAGCTGTGCAAGCTCGACTTGCAGCTTGCCCTCAGCGGAACGAGCGCGCTGCGCGAAGATGTCAAGGATGAGCGCCCGGCGATCGACGACCCGACAACCCAACGCGCGCTCGAGGTTGCGCTCCTGGATGCCTGAAAGCTCGTGATTGAAGACCACCAGATCGGCCGCATCGGCTCGGCAGGCCGAGGCGATCTCCTCGACCTTGCCGCGACCGGCAAACAACGCCGGATCAGGCCGATCTCGCCGTCCGGCCACAGTGCCCGCCACCTCAACCCCCGCCGAGCGAACAAGCGCCTTGGCCTCATCCAAGTCGGCCTGGGTTTGCGCTGCCGAGGCCTTGCCCAAGGCGAGTTGCACGATCACGGCGCGTTCGGCACGGCGGCGGCGCTGCAGTGAGCTCAGCTCGCCTGCGTGCGTCGGGCGCAGCGCTTCCCGCGGCGCCCCCTCGCTCGGACTCGATGGATTTCGACTCACTTGCCTCAAAGGCTCCGAGGTCGCCAGAGCGTCCGTCGGATGCCATGCAAGCTGCGGTTATTGTGGCGCTGCATCCGGATGCGCGATGGTGACCGGACGCGAGGGCACGACCGTCGAGATCGCGTGTTTGTAGACCATTTGCGTGACGGTGTTTTTGAGCAGCACGACGTATTGGTCAAATGATTCGATCTGTCCCTGGAGCTTGATGCCGTTGACCAGGTAGATCGACACCTGCACGTGTTCCTTGCGCAAGGCGTTGAGGAACGGGTCTTGCAGGCTTTGCCCTTTGTTGCTCATTCGTTGTTCTCCGTCTTTTTCGGGTTAGATTCTTGACAACACGTCTCGTTCCGGGCGCAAGGGAAGATCGATGAGCATCCGCCGTGGGGCGCGAGTCACCGCCAGGACTGACTGCGACGTTTCCACGCGGGCAAAGGCTTGCCTTCACCGCCGAGCCGAGCTGCGCCCTGAACGCACACGCGCAGTGGGTGCGTAAGGATTATGCCCGGTTCTGAGTTCGAGTCTGAGCGGCGCGCCACGCAAACCGAAGCTCGAACGCAGAAAGCCTTCGAGGTAGCGCAGATAGGTGGCTGGCAGCCGATCGAGTGCAGTGCCGTGAATGACCACGGTGGGCGGGTTGCTGCCGCCCTGATGCGCGTAGCGCAGTTTTGGCCGCACGAGACCCGCGCGCGGTGGCTGCTGGCGCATCACCGCTGCTTGAATCGCCCGCGTGAGCTTCGGGGTCGGAAGCCGCGCAAAGCTGGCCGCATGCGCATGCTCAACAGCCCGCATCAGATCGTCGAGGCCCATGCGCTCTTGCGCCGAAATCGGGATTGCCTCGGCGTAGTCGAGGAAATAAAGCTTGCGCGCGTAGTCTTGCTTGAGATGCTCGCGCGCGGCTCGATCGAGCCGATCCCATTTATTGAGCGCGACGACGAGTCCCCGGCCGGATTCCTGAATGTAGGCCGCCAATTGAACGTCCTGATCCGACACGCCGTGCTCGGCATCGAGTACGAAGACAACTACCTGTGCTTCGTCGATCGCCTGTAGCGTCTTGATCGCCGAAAACCGCTCGAGGGGATCGCTCACCTTGCTGCGCTTGCGCACCCCCGCGGTGTCGATGAGCACGTAGGGGCGCCCTTGCCAACTCCAGTCGATGCGGATTGCATCGCGCGTCGTGCCGGGCTCGTCGAATGCGATCACGCGGGCTTCGCCGAGCAGCGCGTTGATGAGTGTGCTTTTGCCGACGTTGGGGTGTCCAACCACGGCGAGGGCACAGCGTTTCGGCTCGGATTGCGCCTCGAGCGTCTCCGCGCTCGATTCACAGCGATCCGCCTCCACCGCAGGCGGCGCGAGCCGCTCAAGCGCGTGCTCGATCAGTGCGCTTACCCGGTCGCCATGCGCCGCGGAGATGGCGTAGGGCTCACCGAGCCCCAGCTCGTGGAATTCCGCGACGGCCTGCTCCGGCACGAGACCCTCGGTTTTGTTGACGGCGACCAACACCGGTCGCTGGCGGCGCCGAAGGACATCCGCGATCGAGTGATCTTGTGCGGTCAGTCCCTCGCGGCCATCGACCACGAAGATCACAAGATCGGCCTCGTCGATGGCGGCGAGCGTTTGGCGCGCCATTTCACGCAGGATGCCGTCTTTGGCCACCGGTTCGAATCCGCCGGTATCGATGACCACGAAGCGGCGCTCACCGAGCTGACCTCGCCCGTACTGTCGATCGCGAGTGACCCCAGGCACGTCCGCTACGAGCGCGGCGCGCGAGCGGGTCAGGCGATTGAATAGCGTGCTTTTCCCCACATTCGGGCGTCCGACGAGGGCGATCGAGGGCAGCACGGCGGCTTGCTCCCGGAGCTGGCCTAGGCGGACCGCTCAGGCTAACGTGCCGCCAGGGCCACCAGTTGCCCGCTGCGGGTTTGCGTCACAAACGCGTGGGCACTGGCAACGAGCGGCGCAAGTGATTCAAACCCCTCGCCAAGCGCGCGGGCAAGGATCCGGCCGTTAGCGCGGTCAAGCACATGCACGTGTCCTTGCATGTCCTGAATGGCGAGGCGCTCGCCAAGCAGCGCGAGCCCGCTCGCGCGCCGTCCAGCGAGCACGTCGCGGCGCCAGACGGTTGCGCCCGTCGACAGGTCGAGCGCATACGCGACGCCTTTTTCGTCCACCGAGTAGACGAAGCGCTCATCCATGAGCGTGCCGACGAGGGAAGAGATGTCACGGTGCCACAGCAGCGTTCCGCGTGCGGCATCGAAACACGCGATGCGGCCCTGATAGGCCGCCGCGCATACGCGGTTGTTGCCGAGGCTCGGCTGACCGAGCACATCGATCAGTCGCTCAAGCTCTGAGGTACCCCGTGGCGTAGCCACGGTGTTTTCCCAAAGCACGGCGCCATTGCTCGCATCGAGCGCAAGCAGTCGTCCGGAAGGCGTTCCCCAGTAGACGAGCTCGCCGGCTGCCTTGGGAGGGGCTGCCGCCCGCAGCGTGAGTGCGGGCAGTTGCCGTTGCAGGAACCAGCGCCGCGCCCCCGTGCGCGCATCGAGTCCCGTGACGCCGCCATCGATTGTGACCACAACCACGGTGGAGGCCGTCAACGCGGCCGGCGAAATCGCCTCGGTGGGAAGGCGCGCCTCCCAAAGCCGCCGTCCCGTCTCATCGAAGGCGAGTGCCCAGCCGCCAGCGGTGGTCACCACGATGAGCCCCTCGCGCGCCGCGACACCGCCTGCCAACGCGCCGCGCGCTGTGCCGGTGGAAAAGCGCTGCTGGACGGCGCCACTTCTTGCATCGACCACGACCACCGTGCCGTCCGGGTGTGCGGCCACGATGCGATCGCCGAGCAACGCCGGCGTAAGCAGCGACTGCTGCCGTGCTCCCACCGAGACTTGCCAGAGGACCGGCACGGCGGTGCCGCCCTCGATCGGCGGGAGAGGGGGGAACTTCGCTTCCGTGCTACCGCCAAGCCAAGTGGGCAGCAAGCTGCAGCCGGTCAGGCTGCCGAGCAGGAGGACACACAACGCCCCGAGCAGGCCACGGTGCCTCCGACCGGTGCCTTCGCATCGCGGTCTCACTTGGCCGCCTCCGTCGCGTAGTCGAGTTTGAGTTGCACGTATTGCCGCAGCCCGCCGCGAGAGTCGAGCTTGGACAGCGCCGCCTCGTAGGCGGCCTTGGCGTCGGCGAATTTGCCCATTGCGAGGAACACATCCCCGCGCGCATCGAGGAACAACCCTTCGAAAGCGGCGGGTCGTTTGCCGTCGAGCACCGCAAGCGCTGCTTCGGGCTTTTTGAGGTCCAGAAGCACCGAGGCAAGCCGAAGCCGCGCCGTGGCGCGAAGCTCTTCCTCTTTCGAGTGGGCCACCACCCACTCCAAGTGGGTGCGGGCCTGGTCGAGCTCGCCGGCATCAAAGGCGGCCTTCGCCGCCAAGAGCGCGGCACGAGCCGCGTAGGCGGTCCCGGCGTAGCGTTCGAGTAGTTGCGTCGTGGCATCTTTCACGCGCGCCGGCTCGTTCTTGGCAAGCCCTTCCTGGAGCGCGAAATAAAGCGCGCTGGCTTCGGCGGCGCGCTTGTTTTGCCACCACGCCCAGCCGTTCCAGCCGGCAAGCGCGAGCGCCACTACAACAAGCGCCGCCGTGATCGCGGTGCCAAAGCGCGCCCACCAGGCTTTGAGTTCAGCGAGTTTGTCCTGTTCTTCGAGGTCGTAGGCTGCCATGGAGACGATCGGGAAAAGCCGGGGCAGGAGGCGCACGCCCCACTCATACGCCCGTTTGAAGCAACGTCTACGCCGTCACCGAGCGCAGGTAACTGGGCGCGGCCGAAGTCTGAATTATCACTTGCACGCCTTGAATCGCCTGGCCGGAGGCATCCCGCAGCGGCTTCAAACTGACTCGACCCGTGGCGGCCTCCTCATCGCCAAGAATGAGTGCGAAGCGCGCCCCGCTTGCATCGGCCTTTTTCATCTGGCTTTTGAAACTGCCGCCCCCGGCGTGCAAGATCACCGCAAAGCCCTCATCGCGCAGCTGCTCGGCAAGCCGGCGCGCAGCGCGGCTTGCCGCCTCGCCCGCATGGACGATGTAGGCATCCGGCCGCCATGGGGCCTGGATCGGTGCGGCCAGCATCAGCACCCGCTCGATGCCCATGCCAAAGCCGATGGCCGGCGTCGGCTTGCCGCCGAGTTGCTCAAAAAGGCCGTCGTAGCGACCGCCGGCGCAGACCGTGAGCGGCGAGCCGAGCGCTTCGGAGACGAACTCGAAGGTGGTGCGGTTGTAGTAATCCAGGCCTCGCACGATGCGTGGGTTGACGACAAAGGGAACCCCGGCCTCGGCCAAAAGCGCCTGCACGGACTCGAAGTGCGCCCGGGATTCAGCCTCCAGCGCATCGAGAATGCTCGGGGCGCTTGCGTTGACCTCGATCACCGAGGGCACTTTGCTGTCGAGAATGCGCATCGGGTTGCTGTAGAGGCGGCGCCGCGCCTCTTCGTCGAGCGCGGAAAGATGCCTCTCGTAATGCGCGATGAGCTTGGCCCGGTAGGCTGCGCGCTCCGGCGGATTGCCGATCGAATTGATCTCCAGTCGCACGTCGTTGAGCCCCAGCGCGCGCAGGATGCGCCAGGCCAGCAGCATGAGCTCGGCATCGATGTCCGGTCCCTCGAAGCCGAAGGCCTCCACATCGAATTGATGAAACTGCCGGTAGCGCCCCTTCTGCGGCCGCTCATGGCGAAACACCGGGCCCATCGAGTAGACGCGCTGCGGCCCGGGGTAGGTGAGATTGGCCTCGATGGCCGCGCGAACGAGCCCCGCGGTGATCTCGGGGCGCAGGGTCAGGGCCTCGCCGTTCAAGCGGTCTTCGAAGGAGTACATCTCCTTTTCCACGATGTCGGTGACCGCGCCGATCGAACGCACGAAAAGCGGCGTGTGCTCCACAATCGGCGTGCGCATGTTGCGGTAGCCGTAGGCGCGTGCAATCGATGCGGCGAGCTGTTCGAAGTGTTCCCAGGCAGCCGAGTCCTCGGGCAGCAGATCGTGCATGCCGCGGACAGCTTGAATGCGATCCATCGGGGAAGGGGCGAGTCAATGAAGAAGAAGGCGTCGGAGCCGTCCAGAGCCAAGCGGCATCAGCGCTGCCGGTGCGCCTGCCCTGAACGAGCGGTAATGTTAGTGCGCGAGGGCCTCGTGCACTGGCCCAAGGCATCGCTTGCGCGGGCGTGCTCAAGCGCTGCCGCTTCGGCGCTCGAAAGCAGCAAACGCCCGAGCCCTGAGCGCGGTTTTTCCACGGGGCCGTGCCCGCCCCAAGGGACGATGCGAAAAAACACCGCGCAAGACGGCGGGGTTTGCGACCCATCCACCCTGAGCGAGCCTGCCATGGCCGCACGCTTGCGCTACAACCACGACCTCACGTGAAAGCCGTTCATCCGCAATCGCCAGCGCTCGATTTCGGTGGCGTGCCGACTTGGCTCGGCGCGCTCTTGCTCGCCTATGGCGAATGGACGCTTTGGGCGATCCTCTTTGCGCGTGGATTTTCGACCGGCTGGCTGTGGGCGATCGTTCTGGGCCTGCTCGGCGTGCTCGGCACGCGCCTGCTCGTGGCCGCAGTGGTGCTCGTGCTGGCGCGCCCCTCGTGGCGCGAAGCGCCGCCCGAGGTACGGATGTCGCCGGGGCAGGCGCTGCGGCTTTTCGTACGCGAGTACGGGCAGTTCCTGCTCGCTGCGCTCGTTCGGCTGCCTTTCCCGTGGCTCTTTCGCTCGCGCGGCGATCGGGCGCTTGCGCGCGGTGAAGGGCTTGCTGTGCCGCCCGGCGCACGCGTGGTGCTCCTGCAACACGGCTACCTCAACAACGGCGCGGTCTGGTGGCGCATGGTGCGCGCGCTTGAAGCGGCGGGGCATGTGGTTTTCACGATCGATCAGCCGCTCTATGGGCCGATTGAGGCCTACGCCGATCGCCTCGCGATCCGCATCGATGCCGTGCTTGGGGCCACCGGGCGCACGCAGCTCACGCTCATCGGCCACAGCATGGGCGGGCTCATCATCCGCAGCTATCTTGCGCGCTATGGGGCGCAGAAGGTCGACCGTGTCCTCACCATCGGTTCGCCGCATCACGGCTCGCGCCTCGCTTTCCTTGCGCTTGGCGAAAACGGCCGCCAGATGCGCCCCGGCAGCGCCTTCCTTGGCGCGCTCAACGCGACGGCACTGCCTACGGGCGTACCTTTCCTGAGCCTTTGGGGCTGGCACGACACGCTCGTTCTGCCGCCGACAAGCTCTCGGCTTGCCGGCGCCGAGGAACGAACGCTTGCTGGCCTGGGCCATGTGACCCAACCAGGCGCGGTCGAGGTTCACGCGGTCGTGCTTGACTGGCTGCGCGCGAACTCGGCGGCAAGCGCTTCGACCGACGGCCAAAGCTGAGCAAGCGGTGGCGTGCGCCGCCCCGGCACCTTGGCCGCGTCGTCCCAGCGCCGCAGTCGAATGGCCGCCTCGAAGAAGGGCTCGCGTTCGAAGAGGCTTCTCTCATCGGCCGACATCGGCCCGCCTTGGAGTGCAAGGCTGCGCCGCGAATCCTCCGAGAGCGCGCGCAGGTAGGCGGAGTCGCAAGCGAGGTAGCGCTTGGCTGGCACATGCAGGCGCACCGGTTCGGCGACCTCGGGGCCAAAAAGCGGGGCAAGCGCTGCCGCGCCGAGCCATTCATGCGCATCATTGATGCCCGCGGCGCTCGGCGTGCCGGGCAGCCCCGTGAGCAGATGCCCGAGGTCATGCAGCAGCGCTGCCACCACGAGCGGTGCCGCGGCCCCGGCACGCTGAGCGACCTGGGCGCACTGGAGCGCATGCTCAAGGTGCGAGACCGGTTCGCCGGTGTAGCGCTCGCCGCCACGCGCTTCGAGCAGTGCATGCAGCGACGCAAGCGGCGCAGATGAGGAGGCGATGGCGCTCGATGCGGGAGCCTTGACTGTCACGGTCCGGTCATCAAGGGGCGGGAGACTCAAGGAGATTTTCTCCGGGAGTCGCATTCATGTTCCATCGCATTCTTCGCACGTTCACACGGGCGCTTTCCGCCTTCGCGCTTGTTCCAGTTGCCGCACTCGCCCAGGGCAAGACCGAACTGCTCGTCTACACCGCGCTTGAGGCCGACCAGATCAAGGCTTATCAAGAGGCTTTCGAGAAAGAGCATCCCAACATCTCGCTCAAGTTCGTACGCGATTCAACCGGCATCATCACGGCGAAGCTCCTCGCCGAGAAAGCGAACCCGCAGGCCGATGTGATCTGGGGGCTGGCGGCCACCTCGCTCATGCTGCTCGACCGCGAGGGGATGCTGATGCCCTACGCACCGAAAAACCTTGCCGCCATCAAGCCGAACATGCGCGATCCGCGCAATCCGCCGACCTGGGTCGGCATGGATGTGTGGTCTTCGGCGATCTGCTTCAACACGGTTGAGGCGGCCAAACGCAATTTGCCCAAGCCCACGAGCTGGGAGGATCTGACCAGGCCCGTCTATCGCGGCGCGATCACGATGCCGCATCCGGCCTCCTCGGGCACGGGTTACCTGATGGTGAGCGCGTGGCTCCAGATGATGGGCGAACAGAAGGGCTGGGCCTTCATGGATGCGCTGCATCAAAACATTGGGGTCTACACACACTCGGGGTCCAAGCCCTGCCGTCAGGCCGGCGCGGGTGAGTATCCGATCGGGCTTTCCTTCGAATACCGGGCCAACAAGACCAAGAAAGACGGCGCGCCGATCGACATCATTCTGCCGCGCGAGGGCTTGGGCTGGGACATGGAGGCGACCGCCATCCTCAAGACCACGAAGAAGCCCGAGGCCGCCAAGGCGCTTGCCGATTTTGCGGCCTCGCGCAAGGCCAACGAGCTCTACGCCAAGAATTTCGCGATCGTGGCGATTCCGGGCATCCAGGAAAAGCTCGAATTCATCGATGCCGACATCGAAAAGCAGCTCGTGAAAAACGACTTCGCCTGGGCTGCGGCCAACCGCGAGCGCATTCTCACCGAGTGGAGTCGGCGCTACGAGGCGAAAGCTGAGAAGCGCTGAGAAAACGCCGCTCGATTTGCTGCGCAGCCCGATTGCATTGTCGCGTGTTGGCTTCGGCCGCTTCGCTTAACCTCGGCTTCGCCGAGGTTAGCCTTCGCCGAAACTTCGTTTTCGCTCATCGCTCGCCGACCTTCAGGGTATGTCTCGCTCTTCGCTGCGCGGCTTCGCGCACTCGGGCTTGCTCGCGACAATCGATCCGTGTTTTCCCGCAGCACCTGCGCCCGTGACCGGCGGCTCGGGCAACGAATTTCTGCGTGCCGAGGGCATCCTCAAGCGCTACGGCGCAGCCACCGTGCTCGACCGTGTCGATCTGACGGTGGCCGAAGATGAGTTCGTGTGCCTGCTTGGGCCTTCGGGCTGCGGAAAGACCACCCTGCTTCGCATCCTCTGCGGCCTCGAGCGCCCCGAGGCCGGGCGCGTGGTCTGCGACGGGCGTGACATCACCCACGCTTCACCCGCCGAGCGGCGTTTCGGGATCGTCTTTCAATCCTACGCGCTCTTTCCGAATCTGACCGCGCTAGAGAACGTCGCCTACGGCCTGCGCAACATGGGCCGCGAGGCGCGTGAGGCCCGTGCGCGGGCGATGCTCGAACTCGTCGATCTCGTGGGCCATGCGCACAAGTACCCGGCCCAGCTCTCCGGCGGGCAGCAGCAGCGCGTCGCACTGGCGCGGGCGCTTGCGCCGGAGCCGCGGCTCCTTCTTCTCGATGAGCCGCTTTCGGCGCTCGATGCCCAGGTGCGGGTGACGCTGCGCAGCGAAATCCGGGCGCTTGCCAAGCGGCTTTCGATGCCGGTGGTCATGGTCACGCACGATCAGGACGAAGCGCTTTCGATGGCCGACCGTGTGGTGCTCATGAACGCTGGGCGCATCGAGCAAGAGGGCACGCCCAGTGCGCTCTACCTGCGCCCTGCGACCAGTTTCGCGGCAAGCTTTATCGGCCGCGTGAATTTGCTTGAGGCCGTGCACGAAGGCGGTGGGCGAATCCGTCTCGGCGATGCCTGGCTTCGCCTCGAGGCACCGCCGGCGCGTACGGGTGTGCTCAAGGTGGCGATCCGTCCATCGCATGTGCGGCTTCGGCTCTATGACCCCGCAGCGGAACGGGCGGCATGGATGGGGGACGGGGAGGCGGCCGACCCGTTCCCGCTCAACCTCGTGCCCGCGTGGGTGGAGCGCTTCACCTTCAGCGGCGCTTCGATCAGCGTTTACCTGCGGGCGCCAGTTCTTGGCGAGGCTCAGTCGCATCTTGAGGCGGAAGTGAGCACGCCACCCGATGGAATCATCCCGTGGCGCGAAGGCGAGCGGCTGTGGGCCGAGCTTCCTGCCGAGGCGCTACGCGAGGTGGCACCGTGACGAGCGCGGCTTTACCCCCGCCCACGCTCGCGCCGCCCGCGGCGTCGCGCTTGCCTCGGGTGGAGACGGCGCTTGAAGGGCTGCTCGCCTGGGGGCTGCTTGCGGCGGCTTCGCTCTTCATCGCGGCACCGATGCTTGCGCTCCTGGGCCGGGCGCTCTTTGATGCGCAGGGCGCGTTCGTGGGCCTGGCCAACTTCGCGACCTATTTCGCCTCGCCCGCGCTGACCGATTCGGCGTGGCGAAGTTTGCGGCTCTCCGCGCTTTCCGCGTTCATCACGGTGGCGCTCGCCTACCTCTACGCCTATGCGCTCACCCTCACCTGCATGCCGCACAAGGGCTTTTTTCGCGCGGTGGCGCTCGTGCCCTTGCTTGCGCCTTCGCTTTTGATGGCGATCAGCCTGGTCTACCTTTTCGGCCAGCAGGGCATCCTCAAGCCGTGGCTCGGTCGGCCGATCTACGGCGAACTCGGCATCGTTGTGGCCTCGGTGCTGTGGACCTTTCCGCATGCGCTCCTGATCCTCGTGGCGAGCCTCTCGGCCATCGATCAGCGGCTCATCGAAGCGGCGCGCATGATGGGCGCCTCACCCTGGGAGGTGTTTCGCACCGTGATGCTGCCCGCCTCGCGCTACGGGCTTCTGATGGCCTTCGTGGTCGTCTTCGTGCTCGTGATCACCGACTTCGGCGTGCCGAAGGTGATCGGCGGGCAGGCCAATGTGCTTGCCACCGACCTCTACAAGCAGGTGGTGGGCCAGCAAAACTTCGCAATGGGGGCGGTGGTCGGCGCGGTGCTGCTGCTGCCCGCGGTCGGGGCGTTTCTGATCGAGCGGCATCTGCGGCGCCGGCAGCTGGCCACCTTCGGTGCGCGCGCGGTGCCCTACACGCCCGAGCCGTGGGCGCTGCGCGACCGGTTGGCCTGGGGCTATTGTGCGCTGGTGAGTGTGGCGCTTCTCGGGGTGATCGCGATGGCGATCTATGCCTCCTTCGTGCGGCTTTGGCCCTACGACCTGTCGCTGTCGCTGCGCCACTACGACTTCGACAACATGGACGGCGGCGGCTGGGTCACCTACTGGAATTCGCTGCGCATGGCCTTCGGCACTGCGCTTGTCGGCACCGTGCTCGCATTTCTGAGCGCCTGGCTCGTGGTCAAGCCGCGCCGCTATCCGCGCGTGCGCGATGGTGTGAATCTGCTCGCGACGCTGCCGCTTGCGATTCCGGGGCTCGCGCTTGGCGTGGGCTACATCTTCTTTTTCAACCACCCGGGCAACCCGCTTTCGCTGCTCTACGGCACGATGACGATCCTCGTGCTCTGCACGGTCGTGCATTTCTTCGCGGTTGCGCATCTCACGCTGGTGACCGCGCTTTCGCAGCTCGACCGTGAATTCGAAGCGGTGGCCGAATCGCTTGCCGTGCCGTTCTGGCAGACGATTCGTCGGGTGCACCTGCCGGTCTGCCTGCCGGCGCTGCTTGAAGTGGGGGGCTACTTTTTTGTGAATGCGATGACCACGGTCTCGGCGGTGGTCTTTCTCTATGCGCCGCACACACAGCTTGCCTCGGTGGCGGTGCTCAACATGGACGATGCCGGCGACATCGCCCCGGCGGCAGCGATGGCGGTGCTGATCTTTGCGACCGCCGCGCTCGTGCGGCTTGCCTTCATGGCGGTTGAGCGCTGGGCGAACGCGCGCGCCGGGCGTTGGCGGCTGCGCACGGCGTGAGGTGCTGGGGATGAGCGAGCACGCCTTCGATGTGGTCATTGCCGGGGCCGGTATCGTGGGGCTTGCCCACGCCTGGGCCGCGAGCGAACGCGGGCTCTCGGTCGCGGTGGTCGAGCGCGATGCCCGCGCGATCGGCGCCTCGATCCGCAACTTCGGCTTCGTCACCGTGACCGGCCAGCGTGCGGGTGAGACCTGGCGGCGGGCGCGCCGCAGCCGCGACGTCTGGGAGCAAATCGCGCCGCGGGCCGGGATCGCGATCCTGCATCGCGGGCTCTGGGTCGTGGCGCGGCATGCGCTTTCGGTGCCGGTGCTTGAAGCGTTCGCGGCAACTGACATGGGCCGCGAATGCGAACTCGTCTCGCCGGGCGAGGCCGCCGAGCGCGCGCCCTGGCTCAACCTGCGTGAGGCGAAGGCGGCGCTCTGGAGCCCGCATGAACTGCGCGTCGAATCGCGCGAGGCGATTCCGGCCCTTGCGCGCTGGCTTGAAGCCGAGCGCGGTGTGCGCTTCTTCTGGCGCGAGAGCGTGCTTGAGGCCTCGTCGCGCGGCGTGCGCACGCCCGATCGGCGGCTCGATGCCGGGCGCGTCGTGCTTTGTCCCGGCACGGAGCTCTCCGGTGTGGCCGCGCCGTACCTGCGCGACTTTGCGCTTGAGCTCACACGGCTTCAGATGCTGCGCGTGCGGCCGCTGCCCGCGATCCGGCTCGGCAGCGCCGTCATGAGCGATCTGTCGCTCGTCCGCTATGCGGGCTACGCCACGCTGCCGGAGGCGCAGGCGCTCCGGGTCGCGCTCGAGTACGAAGAACCCGAGAGCCTCGCTGCCGGCATCCATCTGATTGCCGTGCAATCGGCCGACGGCACGCTGGTGGTCGGTGACTCGCACCAGAACGACGCTGCGCCGTGGCCGTTTGCCAGCGAGACGATCGACCGCTGGATCCTGCGCCATCTGCGCGATGCGGTGGCCGTCGAAGATCTGGAGGTGGTCGAGCGCTGGACGGGAGTCTACCCGGTTGGTGCCGGGCGCGACTGCCTGCAACTCAAGCCCGAGCCCGGGCTCGATGTGGTCATCGTCACGAGCGGCACCGGGGCTTCGACCGCGTTTGCGATCGCCGAGGAGACCTTCGCCGATGCCTGATCTGCCCAAATTCCAGCACCTGCGCGCGGTCGTGTTCGACTGGGCCGGCACGGTCATCGATTTCGGCTCGCATGCGCCGATGGGCGCTTTCGTGCGGCTTTTCGCCGAAGAGGGGGTGGCGATCTCGATCGAGGAGGCGCGCGTGCCGATGGGCCTGCCCAAGTGGGAGCACATCGAGGCGCTCCTGAATGCGCCGCGCATTACCGAGGCTTGGGCGCGGGCCAAGGGGGCAGTGCCGACTCGTGAGGACGTCGATCGGCTCTACGCGCGCTTCACGCCCATGAGCGCGGCGGCGGTGCGCGAGCATGCAACGCTCGTCCCCGGCGTGAGTGAGCTTGTCGCGGCCCTCCGCGAAGCGGGCCTCAAGCTCGGCTCGACCACCGGCTACAACCGCGCCGTGATGGCTGAGCTTGCCCCCCTCGCTACGGCGCAGGGCTTTGCGCCGGATGCGCTGGTGTGCGCCGAGGATGTGCCCGAAAGCCGCCCATCGCCGCTTGCGATCTATCGCTGTCTGCTCGATCTGGCGGTCTGGCCGGCGCATGCGGTGGTCAAGGTCGATGACACCGTGCCGGGCTTACTCGAAGGCGCGCATGCCGGCTGCTGGACGGTGGGCGTGCTTGCCTCGGGCAATGAAGCCGGACTCACGCTCGAGGCGTGGCAGGCGATGAACGCCGCCGACCGCGCCCAGGTGCGTCGCCGCGTCGCCGAGCGGCTCGATGCCGCGCATCCTGATGCGCTCATCGACACCGTGGCCGACCTGCCCGAGGTGCTCGCCCGTATTGAGGAGCGCCTTGCCCGCGGCGAGCGGCCGCGGGGCATAGCCTCCACGGACGAAGATTGAGTGACGCTGGATCGTGAAGGGCTCAGATGTGCTGGTTGCCACCCGGATCGCATGGTCGCAAGGACGGGAGTGCGTGACGTTCGCATCTTGCAACCAAACCAGCGGTAACCGCCCGTCATCGAACTCAGGTTGCCCGGTACGCACACTGGGAAGCAATCCATGCCAATGGCATAGACTCGCGTTGATGTCGGTACGGAGTCGCTCAGATGGACCAAGGAAACTGGACCCGAATGCGAGACGCTGACGATGCACCCGCATCCGGCGCGATCCCCTATGCCGTTGGGCAAGCGAGCATCGTGCGTATTCCAGTGCCTGGAACAAACGGCTTGGCGATCGAACTTCGCCCGCGGGGATTCGTTCCGCGAGGGGGCAGTACATCGACCCTTTTCATTCAGGATCCGACGGGAAGGCGGCACCTCCGGCTTGACTACGGATTCAACGTGCGCACCAACACCGTGGACTATCACTGGAACCAGAAGGGCACGTTCGACAACTTAGGCATCCGCGACCATGCCCCCGCAGGCCGGGCCGGTGCGACGGCATATCAAGCGGCGCGTTACTTTCGCTGGGCCGGTCGAGTGCTGGTCGTTGCGGGCGTTGCGATCGATGCGATCT